>JAZPYQ010000022.1:0-50212 GCA_045544235.1 Agathobacter sp.
TATCAGTTTCCATGGACCAGCACATATGACAATCTGTCCAATGGTGCGTGACTTTTATGATGAAACTGGTGTACCTATTTTATACATGGATTGTATGATTCATATGAATAAATGTAGAGATTTGTTTACAGATATGTCAGCGTTCCATGATATTACAGTTGGTGCTTATAAGATTATGAATCGCTTGGAAGATGTACCTTTTGTAACAGGATATGGTGAAATGGTACAGCAGTCTTGCGCGCCATTTAATGATTTGTTTGCACTGGGATATCAGAGTGCAGCAGTTGGTTACTGTTTTGGTGAAAACTCTGATCATATGCCTACACCAGATATTCCAGATGAAGAAACTCGTGCGAAGAAGGCCGAAATTGGTGCAGATATCATTTGTAAGATGGTAGACCGCATGGATATGCCTCATGTAGTAGACCAGCTTCAGAAGTTAGAAGCATATGGCCTTGAAAACGAGGAAAAGTATCCTTGGATGCCAAGTGCATATAATCGTAAGAAATAGTATTTATTTGGGAAAAAATATGATATAATATCTCCATGGTGAGAGGAATGGAGGATTCCTGTGTCTAGGAATCCGCCAAATTAGTTTAATGGGGGAAATAAGAGATGAAAACAATTACAATTCCATGTGGGGAAATACAGGGTACAGAGTGTCAGTGGCCAGGTGTCACAGCATATAAAGGGATTCGTTATGCAACTGCAGGTAGATGGGAATACCCAGAGGAAGTAACAAACTGGGAAGGTGTTTATGATGCAACGGAATATGGTAACTGTAGTTATCAGCCAAGAGCTTTTTATGACGAAGAGACCGTTATTGAAAAAGTGTTTTACTATTATGAATTCCGTAAGGGAGCAACATATACATATAGTGAAGATTGTCTGTTCTTAAATGTGTGGGTTCCAGAGGGTGCGACACCAGATAGTAAATTGCCAGTACTTTTCTACATTCATGGTGGTGGTTACACAGGTGGATGCGGACATGAGAAACATTTTGATGGACCAGTATGGGCATCAAAAGGTGTTATTGCGGTAACTTGTAATTATCGTCTTGGACCTATGGGATTTATGTGTTTGCCAGAGCTTGCAGAGCGTGATGGACATACAGGTAACTATGGTCTCTACGACCAGATGACTGCAATGCAGTGGGTACAGCATAATATCGCTGCTTTTGGTGGTGATCCTGAACAGGTAACTATCATGGGACAGAGTGCAGGTGCCATGAGCACTATGCAGCATTGCATTAGTCCAAAGACACATGGTCTTTTCAACAAAGCAGTAATGAGTAGTGGTGGCGGTGCACATAAACTGATGGATAGTTCACAGACTTGTGAAGATCGATATGAATTTTGGAAACAGGTAATGGCTGATACAGGATGTCAGACATTAGATGAATTTTTGCAGATAGAGCCAGAAAAGTTGTTCCAGGCTTGGCAGACTTTAAAGAAGTCAAATATGAAGTATGGTATGGTTGCGAGCCCATGTATTGATGGCGATTTGTTGACAAAGAGTCCACTTACTGCCTTGAATGATGGTGATGTAAAAGATATCCCATATATGCTTGGTGCAACCAGCCAGGATATGATGCCTTTCTTTATCTTCCCTATGGCAAAAGACTTCTGTGACAAGCAGAAAAATGCATATTGCTGGTTCTTTGACAGACAGCTTCCAGGGGATAAAAATGGTGCTTGGCATTCTAGTGACTTATGGTACTGGTTTGGTACATTAAAGAATGGCTGGAGACCATTTGAAGAGAAAGACTACACATTGTCAGATGTGATGTCTAGTTATCTTTGCAATTTCGTAAAGACAGGAAATCCAAACGGCGAAGGACTTGTAGAATGGAAACCTGCAAAATCAGGACAGAACGAAGTAATTCGTCTTGGTGAAGGTGACGTCCGCATGGGCAAAGTAAGTAAGGCAAAACTTCTTTGGACTACACTTACGAATAAAAACGTGGGAGAATAAAATGTTTTTTGACGATAGTTTAAAAGAACTGAAAAAAGAATTAAAGGCTGTTGGTGCAGATATGTCTTATGTGCGCCAGTGGCAGAAGACTTTTGATAAAGTAAAAAAACAGAGTGAACTTTTGCAAGAACAGTATGCACAGGTGAAGAGTAATCTTGAAAGTGTGTATACCACATTAAAGGACTTAGAACAACTGTTAATTACCAGTAAAGTGTTAGAACCTGGAACTAATTTGAAACCTCAGGTGGTTGGGCACGCAAAAGAATTAAAAAAATACCAAAATGCCTTTAATCATGAATTCTTGATAAGCAAAGAAGATTCTGATTTTCAATCCACATATGTGAGTATCCTATCTTTGGCGAATAAAGAGTTGAAGGAAAAAAAGGGAGTTTTAATTTTACAGAGTGAGGTAGAGAATTTACTGGCTCTTACAAAGGAAGCCCTAGAAAAAGAATGGCCATCTTTTCGAGCTATGGCATATTTTTATTTGAATCATGATGATAAAGAAATATTTGATTTGCCACACATGGAAAAAGTTGAAAAGGTAAAAACTATATATGAGAAGGAATTCTTCAAACCAATGTATGAAGAATTAATCAAATATATGGACGATACTCGTGCTACACAAATATTGGAGGTGGAAGTATGGAACTAGTTTTTGTCATTGTAATTGTAATTTTGGTTGGTGTATTTAAACAGGCTGCTAATCAAGAAGAACAGAGAAAAGCATATCAGGCGAGAAAAGAACAGAATCCATGGACACAGACAATGCAGCAGATGCCAAAGCAGACTGTGCGCACCACACCAGCTCGTGAACAGGTGCAACAGCAAAATGCACAGTGGCAGCAGGCTGCGAGGGAGAATATTGAAAAAGCAAAACAGCGTGCCACACAGAAAATGCACGAGTTTGAAAAAGATGTCATAAGTGAATTGCATAGGAATGGAACACCGGAAAACAAATCGGCAATGCAGCAGGTTTATGAGGGTAGAATGGAGGCTCGAAATACTACAATTCTAGAACGTGCAATGGCAAATGCAGATGAAGATAAGGTGGATGTTACTTTACATACGATGGAAGCAGAGCATAATCATTCCGAGAGAGTAGCTCCGGCACAACATCACCATCCAGAGGATGTTATTCCAGAAAATATGCTGGGAACTGTTGAGGATTTGATGGTGAAAGGGTACGATGGAAATCTTTGCTTTGAAAGAGACTTCGTAGGCGAAGCCATGGATATGATTTCACGTTTTACAGTACCATCAGATGTTCCGGATTACTCAAAGAACGACGTTGCATAAGAAGATGTCAAGATAAAATCATAGAAAAAGAGGTATAAAAATGGAGCGTAGACCAGCAGTTGGTGAGACATACAGACATTTTAAAAATAAGAATTATAAAATAATTGCGATTGCCCATCATTCAGAAACTGGAGAGGAATTGGTAATTTATCAGGCTCTTTATGGTGATGGGATGGTATGTGCAAGACCACTGGATATGTTTGTTAGTGAGGTAGATCATGAAAAATATCCAGATGTAAAACAGAAATATCGTTTTGAAAAAATTGAGGATGCACCAGAGTCAGGAATAAAGGTTGCACCATTAGAGAAGAAACAGGAAGAACCAAAAGAAAAAACTCTTTCACAGATGTCAGCTGAAGAAAAGATGATGGCATTTTTTGACGAAGATGATTTGGAAGCGAGATATCAGATTCTTCTAACCATGAGAGAAGATGTGACAGATACCATGATTGATAATATGGCAGTAGTAATGGATATTGTAATTCCAGACGGTTCGATTACCGCTCGTTATGATGATTTGAAACGCGCAATTCAAACAAAACAACGTTATGAACAAAATTTAAGACTCCGTTAGTGGAGTCTTAAATTGTATCGTAGAAAGAAAGGGAGATACTATGGAGATTGAACGTAAATTTTTGGTGAAAGATGTGCCAGAAAATTTGGAAAGGTATGAACAAAAGCGTATTTGTCAGGGTTATATTTGTACGAATCCAGTGGTGCGTATTCGTCGTAGCAATGAAGATTATTTTCTTACATATAAGGGACGAGGCAAGATGGTAAGAGAAGAACATGAATTTCCGCTTACTGCAGAAGCCTTTGAACATATGCTTCCAAAAATTGATGGTATACTAATAGATAAAGTTCGATATTTAATTCCTCTTGCAGGTGGACATACTGCAGAATTAGATATTTTCCAAGGGGTATTGGCACCTCTTAGACTAGTTGAAGTGGAATTCGCTTCTGTAGAGGAGGCAGAGAATTTTGTTGTGCCAGAGTGGTTTGGTGATGATGTGACAAATTCAAAAGAATATCATAATAGTAATTTGAGTCAGAAAGGATAAATGTTATGAAAAAATTAGGTGTGTTTATGGCGGATGGCTGTGAGGAAATCGAAGCTCTCACTGTAGTAGATATTTGTAGAAGAGCAGGTATTGAGGTTGCAATGATTTCAATATCAGGGGAAAAACTTGTGAAAGGTGCCCATGGAATTGATTTTCAGGCAGATATTCCAGTAGAGTTTATGGATTTTGATATGCTGGATGGTATCGTGCTTCCTGGTGGGATGCCAGGCACTTTAAACTTGGGAGCAAATAAACATGTAGTGCAGACGATTGTAGATTTTAATTGTAAAGGAAAGTTGGTGTCAGCAATTTGTGCAGCACCAAGTGTGTTGGGGGAGACTGGTCTTTTGAAAGGGAAAAAGGCTACTTCTTATCCAGGATTTGAAGAAAAATTAGTGGGTGTTTCTATAAGCGATGATGCCGTTGTGGTGGACGAAAATATCATCACGAGCCGCGGCATGGGAACTGCTATTGAATTTGCATTGGCAATCGTGGAATATTTGTTGGATAAGGATACTGCAGATAAATTAGGAGCATCTATTATTTATAAATAAATGAGTAATAAAGATTTGGTTTTTTGGGTGACGATATGATAAAAGTGATTTTATGGGATATTGATGGCACTTTGTTGGATTTTGAAAAAGCAGAGAATCAGGCCATTAAAAAATGTTTTGAGATTTTTCATCTTGGTGAATGCACAGATGAAATGATTGCTCGATATTCGGTGATTAATAAAGGTTATTGGGAACGTTTGGAACGTAAGGAAATTACGAAACCAGAGGTGTTGGTAGGTCGTTTTCAAGAATTTTTTGAAAAAGAGGGAATTGTTACCGAATGTGCTGCCGACTTCAATAAAGAATATCAGTTGAGATTGGGTGATACCATTTGTTTTTGCGATGATGGGTATGAACTGGTGAAGAGTTTAAAGCAACGTGTAAAACAATATGCAGTAACCAATGGCACAAAAGTTGCTCAAGATAAAAAATTAAATAAATCAGGTTTGATTGATCTGTTTGACGATATCTTTATTTCTGAAGATATCGGTGTTGAGAAACCAGATGTTCGTTTCTTTGAATATATATGGGAACGAATTGGGACATATTCTCCGGAAGAAGTAATGATTGTAGGAGATTCCCTTACCAGTGACATGCAAGGTGGTAATAACGCAGGAATCCTTTGCTGTTGGTACAACCCAAAAGGATTGGAGAACGCCAAGAATATCAAGGTTGACTATGAAGTTGATGATTTGCAGAAGATAAGAGAGATAATAAATTAGGTTTTTAGTCAATTAAGCCAAGAAAAAGAAGGTGTCAGCAAGTGAACTTGCAACACCTTCTTTATTCTTACTTACACTTGGCTAAACAGTTTATTTCATCTGTTCTTCCTGGCTTCTAATCATCTTTTTCACCATTTCACCACCGATAGAACCGGCTTCTCTAGATGTTAAGTCACCATTATAACCGCTTTTAAGGTTTACACCTACTTCGTTGGCACATTCCTGTTTGAAACGATTCATCGCTTCTGATTTTTTTGAACTATTGTTGTTTGAATTACTCATTTTAGTTCACCTCCTTACAAGGTTTAATTTGTGCAAATCAGAAAAAAATATGTGAAAGAGTGGTTGACAATTACTGGCAAGAGTGCTTTACTAGAAGAGTAGTATTTAAATCAAATAATAAAGAAAGCGAGGTAAAAATAATGATTAACACTACATTTATGAACGTCAATATGAAACAGAATATGAATCATGAAATTACCTCGGTGTCTATGCGTATCTGATTTAATTTTGCTAAGTTTTTAAATGAAAAATAGCGTGTTTTCATTTGAATTTATTTTAGTATTTCTATTTTTTGAAAATTGAATCAGGACGGAATATGTTTTTTACATATTCATTTGGGATGCGTAAAGTATGCTCGGGTAAATTTTGATTTGCCCGGGCTTTTTTTATTCTTTTTTGACAAAAAACATCCTGTGTCAGTTTTTTGTCTGATTGAAACATCCCGAGACATCGAAACAGATAACACGATTTGTAAGGAAATGTTATCAAAAATTGACAACAAGACGGACTAGAAATTAGGAGGGGAATTATGAAGAAATTACATACCTATATGCTAAAACATTGGGCAGCATATGTATTGGCGCTGACCTGTTTGTTTATCGCAATAGGATTAGATATGTTATATCCACAAATTACAAAAATCATTGTAAATGATGTATTTGGTACAACGGATTTAAGCAGACTTCCAATGCTGCTTTTGGCGATTGTGGTTATTGGAATTGGTCGAAGCGCGTTTGGATATTGTAAAGAATTTACAGCAGACAAAATTGGAGCAGAAATTGGTACAGAGATGAGAAAAGATTTGTTCCGCCATGTGCAAGGATTGTCTGCGGATTATTTTCAAGGAGCCAACATTGGTGAACTTATGGCTCGTATTAGAGATGATGTGGATCAGGTGCGAATGGTACTTGGTTTCATTGGGATTATGGCAATTGAAGTAGTCGTACATGTTATGAGCGTGCTATATTGCATGTTTACACTGAGCTGGAAACTGACGATTATCCCACTTCTTTTCATGATTTTTTGTGCAGCAGTAGCACTGATTATGGAAAAGAAATTGGATAAAGTGTATGACGACATCAGTGAAGAAAATGCCATGTTGACGACTGTTGCAGAGGAAAACTTAGCAGGTGTTCGTACGGTAAAAGCTTTTGCCAGAGAAGATTTTGAAATTAAAAAGTTTTTATCCCATAACAGCCGTTATTATGAGTTAAACATGAATCAGTCTAAGGTTTGGGTGAGATATTATCCAATTTTTCAGTTCGTAGGTATTATGCTCCCAATTACCACAGCGGTTTTGGGTGGTGTTTTGGTAATGAAAGGAGAAATGGATATCGGTTCGTTAGTTGCATATATTGAATACACACGTAATTGTACATGGCCAATGCAAAGTCTTGGCTGGTTGACGAATGATATTTCTCGTGCTTTTGCATCCCAGAAAAAGTTAGACAAAATTAGTAAACAGGTTACAAATATGACCGAAGTGGAAAATCCTATCGTTTTGGATGAAGTGAAAGGTGAAATCACTTTTGAAAATGTAGATTTTTCTATTGATGACAAGCAAATTTTAAAGGATATTTCTTTCCATGTAGGGCAGGGAAAAACATTAGGAATCATGGGTGCTACAGGCTCTGGAAAATCCACAATTGTAAATTTAATGGAACGTTTTTATGATCCATCTTCAGGTCGTGTTTTACTAGATGGAACAGATGTCAAAGAAATGACTTTTGAACAGGTACGAGGTAGCAGTGCAGTGGTTATGCAGGATGTATTTCTTTTTTCAGATACCATCGAAGAAAATATCAAGATGGGAAAACGAAATACAATGCAATTAGATGACATTAGAAGTGCAGCAGCTTTTGCGCAGGCCCGTGATTTTATTGAAGAGATGGATGCTTCTTATGAGACCGTTATTGGAGAGAGAGGCGTAGGTTTGTCAGGTGGACAGAAACAGCGAATCAGTATTGCGCGTGCGGTATCAAAGAAATGCCCAATTCTCGTAATGGATGATTCCACATCTGCTCTTGATATGGAAACAGAAAGAGAGATTCAAAAAGAATTAGAACAATTAGAAGGAACAACAAAGATTATCATTGCTCATAGAATTTCAGCAGTACGTCATGCAGATGAAATCATTTATCTAGAAGAAGGGCGTATCGCAGAAAGAGGAACGCACGAAGAACTTCTGGAGAAGAAGGGATTGTATTATGATACCTATGTTGTTCAGTATGGAAAGAAGGTGTAATTATGGCAGTCAATTCCTTTCGTGAGGATGAGAAGGTAAAAAGCCAAGGCAAATGGAAGGTTATTATTCGTTTGCTTTCGTACCTAAAGGACTACAAGGCTGGCGTGGCAGGGGTGCTTTTATGCATGTTGGTGACGGTTGCTATCAACTTGCTCAATCCATTGCTGATTGAAACAGCCATTGATAAATATATTGATGTCCCAAATGCAGATATGGCAGGTCTAATTCGACTTGGTTTATTTGCAGCGGTACTTAATATTGTTTTTATTATTTTGGTAAAGGTTCGAATGTATGAAATGTCAAAAATCTCTAACAAGATTTTGCTTTCCGTTCGACAGGGACTTTACATACATATTCAGAAACTGTCATTTTCGTTTTTTGACAGCAGACCAACAGGAAAGATTTTGGCACGTATTATTGGAGATGTAAATTCGCTCAAAGATGTGCTTTCCAGTGCAGTAACGATTTTGATTCCGGATTTTATTACGGTGATTGGTGTAGTTGCCATTATGATGGTAAAAAACTGGAAACTAGCATTGGCATCTTTGTGTACGATTCCATTGATGTTTATTGCAATTTTTGTAATTCAGATTTTCAGTTACAAAGAATGGCATAATTATCGTAAAAAATCTTCCAATATGAATGCTTTTGTACATGAAGATATTGCCGGAATTTCTGTAGTAAAAAGTCTTACAGCAGAAAAAGAAACTACAGAAACTTTTGATAAATTAAGCGACGAAACATCGGATGGATTCATTCGTGCATGTCGAGTGTCTGACCTTTTTGGTCCAAGTATTGATGTGTGCTGGGGTATTGGTGTAGCGGCTATGTATCTGATAGGGGTACAGTTTTTAGGTTTCCCAGAAATTACAGTTGGTGCATTGGTTTCTTTTGGTACTTATATCAATATGTTCTGGAACCCTATTATGAACCTAAGTGATTTTTACAATCAGCTCACTACTAATGTATCAGCAGCAGAGCGTATTTTTGATATTTTGGATACAGAACCAGATATCGCAGATGAAAGTCACGCAGTGGAACTTCCAGATATTGAGGGAGCAGTAGAATTTTCTCATGTGTCATTTACTTATGATGAGGGAACAGAACAAGAAACAAAAGTATTAGATGATGTTAGTTTTACTGTTAAACCGGGCGAGACAATCGCATTAGTTGGGCCAACGGGTGCAGGAAAAACGACAATCGTAAACTTAATCAGCCGTTTTTATGATATTCAAAAGGGTAGTATTTTAATTGATGGATATGAATTAAAAGATGTGTCACTTCACAGCTTGCGTAAACAGATGGGCGTGATGACACAGGATAACTTTATTTTCCACGGAACTATTCGTGAGAACATTATGTATGGAAAATTAGATGCGACAGAAGAAGAAATGATTGCAGCAGCAAAAGCAGTAAACGCACATGACTTTATCATGAAAATGGAAAAGGGCTACGACACAGAATTGTCTGAGCGAGGAGCAGGACTTTCTATTGGACAGCGACAGCTCATCGCTTTTGCAAGAACCATGATTTCTATGCCAAAGATTCTTATTTTGGACGAGGCTACGTCCAGCATCGACACCCATACAGAACGTATGGTGCAGGAAGGTATCGCAGCACTGCTTAAAGGAAGAACCAGCTTTGTAATTGCCCATCGTTTATCAACTATTCAGAATGCAGACCGCATTTTCGTGGTAAGTGATGGTGGAATCATCGAGTCTGGTACTCCAGCAGAGCTTATGGAGCTCCGCGGAGCATATTATAGACTTTATATGGCGCAGGTGGTGTAATTTGATATGAAGAATTCTCCGCCACATGATGTGGCGGAGATGAAAGCGGAGGAATATTGTTGAAATGTAAATTAAGGGAGGTAGAACATGTTGCACATGATAGTTGAACAAACATACAAATATCCAATGCGCATGATATATAATCCTGAAACAGGTGAATTTGTAGAAAGCGAATACAAAGCGTTACAGTATGTGAGAAATTTTACTAAGCCTTATGGCTGGATTAAAGAGTCTGGAACGCCACCATTTCCACATTGGGATTGTATATTAATGTCTGACAGGGAATTGGACTTAGGGGATGAGATAGAAATTAAGGTGATTGGTGTGTTTAAAAGAGCGGATTTTGATCATAAATACATAGTTGTCGAGTCAACAAGGGCAATTGATGATATTTCAGAACTTATGGAGACGGAAAGAGAAGAATTAAGTAGACTATATCCCAGAGTTTCCGATGGAGAAGGCTGGTACGGAAAAGATGTAGCAGATTTTTGCATGGAAAATCATGGGAAGGCGTTGTAGAGGTGTAGATGATTAAATTAGTAGATGTAAATGAATCAAATTATTTTGAGTCCATCATTAAGCTTTCTGTTACAGAAGAGCAACAGAAGTTTTTAGATAGACCAGTTGGAATCGTGGCAAGGGGATATGTATATCGCAAGGAAAATGCCCGCGTGATTGGTATTTGTGAAGATGAAAAATTAGTAGGTCTTGCTTTGGTAAAAGATATGGATGAAGAGCCAGCGTGCTATGATTTGCAGCAGTTTATGATAGATAAACGTTTTCAAAACAAGGGATACGGAACAGAGGCCTTGCGACAGATTATAGAACAGTTAAAGAAAGAAGGAAAGTATATTTGTGTAGAAGTCTGCGTGAACAAAGCGGATGCGTTGGCACTTAGAGTATATGAAAAAGTAGGTTTTGTGGATACAGGATACATTGATGAAGATTTGCCTGAATGCTTGAACTTGATGTATTACTTTTAATATGCATGTTAATTATGAATGGAACGAAAAATTAAGAAATGTAGTCTAGATATATTGAAAGTCGAACATGCGTTTGCTATAATGTTATTAGGCTACCATAACGGTAGGCGGTTAGTCCCGAAAGTTTTACAGAGGGACTTTGCGAAAAACTCTGATTACATAGATATAATCTAGTTGCTATATGGAACTAGAAATCTTTACGACGGAGGAAATGCTTATGCTCACCATCGAAGGCATGATTGCTGTTATCAGTTTATGTATAACATGTTTCAGTCTTGGCTATTCGTTTGGTCGCAATAGCCAAGCAAAAAAATAACCGCCCTGCTCCCCAGCTTAGCGGTTATTTTTAATGACCAATAATGGGGCTAACCGTCTATCGGTAGCCTTTTTCTATATTTAGAGTATCATTATATATACCAGATGTCAAATAGAAAATAGAGGTGCAAATTATGTTGATTGAAAACACAATCATAGATTTAAATGGAAAAGAATTATTGCTTAGAAACGCCACAGAAGATGATGCGCAGATGCTTCTGGATTATCTAAAAGTAACCTGTGGAGAGACTCGATTTTTATTGAAAGAACCAGAGGAAATAACATTGACTTTGGAGCAGGAAAAGGATTTTATCCGAAAGGGTAATGAATCAGAAACAAGTACGATGATTTTAGGCTTTTTAGACGGAGAATATGTAGGAAACTGTTCTCTTATGGGAAAAAGTTTAATTCGTCATAAACATCGTGCAAGCATGGGTATTGCACTTTTTCAGAAGTTTACAGGACTTGGAATTGGGACTGTAATGATTGAAAAATTAATCGAGATAGCAAAGAAAAAAGGATATGAGCAGTTAGAATTAGAAGTAGTTGCAAATAATGAAAGAGCAATTTGTTTGTATAAGAAAATGGGGTTTGAAATATATGGAACATTTAAGGATACGATGAAATACCCAGATGGTACATATGCAGATGAGTATTGGATGATGAGGAAATTATAAAACATGTACACAAATAGTCGAGACGAAGAAGTAAAACTTTTAAAGAGATTGTGGACTTCGCAGCCAACTATATGTCCGAAATGTGGACATGCAGAGTTGACGCATTTACATAAAAAAGCAAAGAAAAGTGATTGTGATTGGAAGTGTCCTGCATGTGGAGAGATATATAGAACAATTAATATGTTAAAGGCACTTCCAAATGAATAAATTTATTTTTAAGGAGAATAGGGGTAATGGCAATGGAAGAACTAATTTTAATAAGACCAACAAGTGAATATGCAAATCAGATATTCGAATACAAACAGGAATTTTTAGACACAGGAGATTCTATGGATGGTTGTGGTCCATTAAGAAGATATGACAATCTGGAAGAGTATTTAAAAATGTGTAGGGACATGGAAAACCCAGAAACAGTGCCAGAAGACAAGGTTTTGGCAACACAGTTCTTGTGTGTTCGTAAGAAGGACAATAGATTGGTCGGTATGATTCAAGTTAGACATTATTTCAACGATTATCTTGAAAAATATGCAGGCAATATTGGCTATTCCGTAAGACCAAGTGAAAGAAGAAAAGGATATGCTAAGGAAATGCTTAAAATGGTATTGCCATTTTGTCGAGAGATAGGGCTTGAAAAAGTGCTCGTTGCATGTATAGATGGAAATATTGGAAGTGAGAAAACGATTCTTGCAAATGGTGGTGTTTACGAGACTACAGTGTTCGAGCCAAATGCGAACAGAAATTTAAAAAGATTTTGGATAAGTTTGTAGAGTAGGATAGCAAAGAATTATGTTGGAAACAAAAGACTTAATCATAAAACAAGCAGAACAAAAAGATTGGAAGGATATGTATTACAATCTTTGGCGTCATGCTGAAAGTGCCAAATATATGTTATGGAAAGTGACGACCTCAGAGGAAGAGGCGCAGGTTCGCATGGAGAAAACGATAAGCTTTGAGCAGACGCATCCATATGCATGGCTTGTTTATGAAAAGGTATCAGGACAGGCAATCGGATTTGCTGGGATGACAGAAATTGAGCCAGGTGTATACGAAGATACTGGTGTGGCGTTGGGGCCAGATTTTGTTGGAAAAGGATATGGCAAACAGGTTCTTAATGCGATGGTGGATTATGCGAAAAATGAGCTTGGGGCGAAGAAAATGGTGCTGAGTGCTCGTAGTCAGAATGTTGCATCGAAAAAGGTTCAAGAGGCGTGTGGATTTACATATTCTCACTCAGAAGATAGGGTTGACCCTAGAACAAATGAGCCTTATGTGGTAGAGTTTACATATAAGGAATTGTAGAAAAGCAAGAGATTTTAGATTGTAGATGCAGGAGAGTATGAGATGTATCTAATATCCGTTTATTTTGATGAGAAAACAGATGCAAAACTACAAAATATTATCGATAAGGTTGCTCAGAAAACGGGAAATACCTTTATGCTGGACAACCATGTGCCACCACACATTACAGTGGCAGCGGTGGAGACAAAGTGTGAAGAGAAACTGCTTGCGCGTATGGATTCATTGGTAGAGGAAATAAAAACAGGTTCCATTAAGTTTGTATCGCTTGGATGTTTTTCTACTCAGGTAGTTTATGTGCAGCCTGTGTTAAATGAGTATCTGCACAATTTGTCAGTGTTATTATCACAGGAAGTGGGACAAATAGAAGAGACGATTTGTAGTCCGTATTATCAGCCATTTAGCTGGTTGCCACATTGCACGATAGCAAAGCAGTTATCAAAGGAACAACAGCTGCAGACATTTGAAGTATTACAAAATTCTTTTGCACCGATAGATGGAAAAGTGGTTCGAATTGGTGTTGCAAAAACAAATCCACATAAGGATATAAAGGTGTGGGAATTGTAAAAGATAAATTTAAATTTTACCGACAAAGGAGAATCGAAACAATGGCAACATACCAATATGTTACTTTAAGAGAGAGAGCTGAAATGAAAATGGAAGCAGCAGAGTGGTTTCACAGTAAGTGGGGTGTTCCTACAGAAGCTTATCTGGAATGTATGAATGCATATTTGAAAAAGGAAACGGAATATGGATGGTATCTTTGTTTAAACGGAAGTCAAATAATTGGTGGAATGGGAGTCATTGAAAATGATTTTCATGATAGAAAAGATCTTACGCCAAATGTGTGTGCTGTTTTTACAGATGAAAAATATCGTGGGCGAGGAATTGCAGGAAATTTGTTGAATATGGTTGTGGAGGATATGAAAGCAAAAGGTGTTTCTCCTATTTATCTTGTTACCGACCATATTGGGTTTTACGAAAAATATGGATGGGAGTTCTTGTGTATGGTTCAAGGGGATGGTGAAACTGATATGACAAGAATGTATATTCATAGATAAATTTGAAATGATTATTTACAAAGTGAGGAAATCATATGACAATTAATGAATATCAAAAATTAGCAATGACAACATTAAATCCTGATTTAGACAAGAAAGATGTTTTGATTAATGGTGTTATGGGGCTTTGCGGAGAATCGGGTGAAGTCATTGATATTGTGAAGAAACATTTGGCACAGGGACATGAGTTAGATAGAGAAAAAATCATCAAAGAGCTTGGTGATGTGGCGTGGTATATGGCTGAGATAGCAACAGTTTTGGATGTGGAATTAGAAGAGATATTGACCTTAAATATCGAGAAATTAAAGAAAAGATATCCAGATGGGTTTTCTACCGAAAAGTCATTGAATAGAACGGAGTAGATAAAAGATGATTAAAATATCATACGCTACTATGGTTGTTTTTATCAGCATTTTGTGGCTGGTGGTAAGGGCGGTAGTGTGGAGTAAAAATAAAAGAATAGATTGGAAGCGAGAGCTACAGCTTATTTTGGTATACATATGTATTATCGTGGTGGTGAGATTTACATTTTGTCCTTTTGGATTGGTAGATGGAAAGATACAGCCACTCCTTTTTGATGCGTCAAAGATATGGCCAGTTAGAATAAATTTAGTGCCTTTTGTTCATATGTTAGACTATGCAATTGCCAACGAAGCAGTTTTAAATTTTGTTGGAAATGTCACTATGTTTATTCCAATTGGAATTATTTATCCAATTGTGTATAGAAAGTTGGATACGCACACAAAGGTGATTGCAGCAGGTGTGGGATTTACACTATGTATTGAGATTTTACAGCTTCCATTTTTTGATCGAGTAACAGATATCGATGATTTGATTATGAATGCGACTGGTTATATCATAGGATATGGAATTTACTTGTTGGTGAAAAATGTTTCAAAGAAGCGTAAACGAAAAGTACATAAAAAGTAGGAGGTATCATATGTCTACAACAATTAGAAAAATGATACGAGAAGATAAAAATATCGTTATGGATATGATGCGCGTTTTTTATCATTCACCAGCGGTGCTTAGTGATGGATCAGAAGAAATTTACGCAAATGACATAGAGAATTGCATAAATGACAGTCCATATTTGGAAGGATTTGTTTTTGAAAAGGGAAGTGAAATCTTAGGATATGGTATGATTGCGAAAAGTTTTTCGACGGAGTTTGGAAAGCCTTGCATTTGGATTGAAGATTTATATTTGAAGCCAGAGTACAGAGGTTTGGGAGTTGGAAGTAAGTTTTTTGATTACCTAGAAGAAACTTATACCGATCACATTTTCCGATTGGAAGTGGAAGAGGAAAACGAAAGAGCAGTCCGTGTGTATGAGAAGAATGGATTTTCAGTACTGCTATACATGGAAATGAAAAAATAGAGAGTGAGTTTTACATAAGAAAATGGATAAGAAAGTTTTTTATAGTCAGTTAAAGAAGTTAGCAGTGCCAATTGCGTTGCAGACATTTATGACAGCTGCGATTAGTGCAGGGGATTCTGCGATGCTTGGATTTGTAAATCAGGATTCGATTGCAGCAGTTTCTTTAGCAACGAGAATCAGTTTTGTTTTGCATTTGTTTACAGGTTCTTTTGCAGGTGGTGCGGGCGTTATCTGTGCACAATACTGGGGTAAAAAAGACGAGAAGACCATACAGAAAGTGTTTGGTCTTATTGTGCGTTATATGGTAGGAATATCTGCCCTTTTTGCGCTGGCTTCTTTTTTCTGCCCAGAAGTTTTGATGAAGATATTTACTTCAGATGCTGAGATGATTCGTATTGGTGCATCATATCTTAAGATTGCAGCGCCTTCCTTTGTATTTGCAGGATTGTCACAGTGCTATCTCGTGTTGATGCAGAGTATGGGACGTGCAAAGAAAAGTGCGACAATCTCTACTTCGATCGTTGTATTGGATTTGGTTTTAAATGCTATTTTTATCTTTGGTCTACTTGGTATGCCACGAATGGGAGCAGATGGAGCAGCCCTTACGACAGTGTTATCCAAAGGATTGGAACTTATCATTGTAGTGGTAGATTCTTTCCAGAAAGGAAATTTAAGACCATCATTTAAACATATATTGGTGGTAAATCCTGAAATCGAAAAAGAGTTTTGGAAATATAGCTTTCACATTTTGTTAGATGGAATGATTTGGGGAATCGGTATTACGATGTACTCTGTAATCATCGGTCATTTAGGAAGTGATGCGACAGCAGCGAATTCTGTGGCAAGTATCGTAAAAGATTTACTTACCTGTCTTTGCCGTGGTATGAGTACGGGTGGTGGAATTTTAATCGGAAATGTATTAGGATCTGGTGATTTGAAGCTGGCAAAAGCATATGGAGATAAGCTGGCTCGCCTATCTATCGTTTGTGGATTGGTTTCGGGGGCATTAGTATTACTCGTTGCACCTCCTATTTTTGCATTTATGCAGCTTACCGATATTGCTAGAGGCTATCTAAGCAATATGTTGCTTATCCTGGCAGTGTATATGTTTGGAAAATCGGTTTGTGTAATCGTTGTTACAGGTATTTTTAATGCAGGTGGCGATACCAAATTTGATGCATATAGTGTGGGCGTGACAATGTGGGGAATTATCATTCCGCTTGCGGCATTGTCTGCCTTTGTGTGGAAGCTTCCTGTACTGGTGGTGTATTTTATCATCAGTATGGATGAAGTGATTAAACTGCCTTGGGTATATCATCACTATAAGAGATATATTTGGGTAAATGATATTACGAGGGATGATTTGTAAATGAGTTTAGTGTTAGAATTGTTTTTAACATTTTTGAAAATTGGAATGTTCACTTTTGGTGGTGGATATGCCATGATTTCCATTATTGAAAATAATTGTGTGGAGAAGAAAAAATGGATCATCCACGATGAAATGATGGATATCACAGTAATTGCGGAATCTACGCCAGGCCCAATTGCAATTAACTGTGCAACCTTTGTGGGCTATAAAATAGCAGGAGTATTTGGAGCAATAGCTGCAACCTTTGGTGTGGTATTACCATCTTTTGTGATTATATTTGTGATATCCACATTCCTAGATAATTTTCTGGAAATTCCTGTGGTTGCAAATGCATTTATGGGAATCAAAGTAGGGGTAGGTATCTTGATTTTTAACGCGGGACTTACCATGTTAAAAAAGATGTCTGCAAAAGCATTACCTAGAATCATTATGATAAGTTCTTTTGTGTGTATGTTCCTTGTGAATCTGTTTTCGTGGGAGTTTTCTTCTATCAGCATGATGTTGGTGGCAGCAGTGGTTAGCTTGATTTGTTTTGTCATCCAAGAGGTAAAAAAGGAGGGCAAAGTATGATTTATTTGGAGTTGTTTTTTGCTTTTCTAAAGGTGGGGCTTTTTTCTTTTGGCGGAGCCTATGGTGCAATTCCATTGATTCGAGATGTGGTGTTGTCCCACGGATGGATGAATGAAGAGTATCTGACGTATATGATTGCGGTAAGCGAAAGCACACCAGGTCCAATTATGGTAAATATGGCGACCTATGTAGGAAATATGCAGGCAGGTGTATTGGGAGCTGCAGTTGCGACTTTTGGTGTAGTGTTACCATCGTTTTGTATCATCTTGTTGGTAACTGCTGTTTTAAGAAATCTTACAGATAATAAATATTTTAAAGCAATATTGCAGGGATTAAAGCCTTGTATCATTGGGATTATTCTTGCTACAGGATTGCATTTGATAGTGGCGAATTGTGTTGTGATAAAAGAAGAAATAGGTGTAGAAACGAAAGCTTTGTTTATCATGATGATTTTATTTGGCATTATGTTTGCTTATAAGAAAATAAAGAAAACAAAACTTTCCCCAATTATGTTGATTATAGTGTCTGCGATTGTGGGGATTGGAGTTGGTGCTATTGGAATGTAGGAGGTTCGGTTATGAAGAAACTCTATGAAAAAAGTGAAATTTGGTTTGCGGTAGTGTGGATTATTGCATATTGTTTTTTGCTATCATTAGGAGATAATATTTCAGCGAGTCTGGGGATGATAAATGTAGCGTCATTTCCGATTGCGTTACTGCTATCACTAGTGTTGTTTCTTTTCCTAAAAAGAAATGGATTGATGGAAAATTATGGATTATGTAAAGCTAAAGTTCCAGCAAAAGAGATGCTGTTTTATATTCCAGTGCTGGTGATGCTTACAGCAAATCTCTGGTACGGTATTGGGATATATGTGTCTTCTATGGAAGCAGTTTTTTATGTGTTGACTATGCTTTGCGTAGGTTTTTTGGAGGAAGTTATTTTCCGAGGATTGTTATTTAATGCAATGCGAAAGGATGGCATTAGGTCTGCAATTATTGTATCCAGTTTGACTTTTGGCATGGGGCATATCATCAATTTGTTTAATGGATCAGGTGCTGAACTTCTACCAAATTTATTACAGGTGGTGTATGCGACGGCAGCAGGATTTATGTTCGTGATGATTTATTATAAAACAGAGAGCCTTTTTGTTTGTATTGGAGCGCATGGAATTTTTAATGCACTAAGTGTTTTTGTAAATGAGGCTGCAGTGACCGATATGACGAGAATTTTCTCCTGTGTGTTCCTGATTGTGGTTTGTGGTGGATATGGAGTGTATATAGCAAAGACAATTCAGGAGGAAAAATGATAAAAGCAGTAATATTTGATATGTTTGAAACGTTGATTTCATATCATACTTGCCCAGTGTATTTTGGTACTCAGATGGCAGCGGATGCGGGAATTCCTGCTGAGGAATTTTTGTTGAAATGGAGAGCTACTGATTATGATAGAAGTACAGGAAAACGAACTGTGGAAGAAGTCTTGGAAGAGATTTTAAAAGAGTTTGATTGTTATTCCGAGGAACTTTTGAAAAAACTTGCTGGGAAACGAGATTCTACGATAGAGGAATGTTTGAAACAGAAAGATGCGGAGATTGTTCCAATGTTGCGGGTTTTGAGAGAGCATGGAGTTTCTATTGGACTGATTAGTAATTGTTATATGGAGGAAGCGATTAGGATTCGAAAGAGTGAATTGTTTCCATACTTTGATGCAGTTCTCTTGTCCAATGAACAAGGAATCTGTAAACCAGAAAAAGAGATTTATCATAGATGTCTGAATGCACTTTCTGTGAAACCAGAAGAATGTATCTATGTAGGCGATGGTGGCTGTAGAGAGTTGGAAACAGCGCAGGAACTTGGGATGAAAGCGGTACAGGCAGTTTGGTATTTGAAGGAAGGAACTTCACAGCCAGTAGGTAGGAAGCCTGAATTTGAGCAGGTGGAAAGACCGATGGATGTGGTGGAGTTTGTGAGGAAAAGAAATGAAATTATTTGAGCAGATAAAAAGTTATATACCGACTAACGAACAGGAACAGAATGACAAAGAACAGATGCTGGAGTTTATGCAGGCAAATGAAAACTGCTTATCGCGTGAAAATACTGTGGCGCATTTTACAACCTCTATTTGGACGGTAAATAAAGATCGTACAAAGACGCTGATGGTATATCATAATATTTATAATTCATGGTCCTGGATTGGCGGACATGCGGATGGTATAGAGGATTTGGCAGAAGTGGCTTTGCGAGAATTGCAAGAAGAAACTGGCGTGAGAAATGCCAATTTGGTAAGTGAGGAAATTTTTAGCATCGAGACACTTACGGTAGATGGTCACATGAAAAAAGGCGTGTATGTACCATGTCATTTGCATTTTAATGTTACATATCTAGCAGAGGCAGATGAGGCAGAAGACTTGGTTGTAAAAGAAGACGAAAATCAAGCGGTGAAATGGTTTGCTTTTTATGAGGCGTTGGAAGCATCTACGGAGCCTTGGATGGTGGAGCATGTGTATAAGAAGTTGGTCGAAAAATTAAAGTAAGGGAGAGAATGAAATGAAATGGTTAATCGCATCTGACATTCATGGGTCAGCATATTTTTGTGAGAAATTATTAGAGGCGTATAAAAGGGAAGGGGCAGATAAGATGTTACTGCTTGGAGATATTTTATATCACGGTCCTAGAAATGATTTGCCAGAAGGGTATGCCCCAAAGAAAGTCATTGAATTATTAAATGCGATGAAAAATGAAATTTTATGTGTGCGAGGAAACTGTGAAGCAGAAGTAGATCAGATGGTATTGGAATTTCCAGTGATGGCAGATTATGCAATTTTGGATGCTGGAAAGCAAATGATTTTTGCTACTCACGGACATGTGCATAACAATAACAATTTACCTCCAATCAAAAAAGGTGACATCCTTTTACACGGTCATACCCATGTGACTGTTTGTGAGGAATATGAAACTCACATTTACATGAATCCAGGCTCTGTTTCTATTCCAAAGGAGAACTCGCCTCATAGTTATATGACGTTTGATGGAAAAAATTTTGAGTGGAAGACATTAGATGGAGAAGTGTATAAGGAGTATACACTTTAGGAGGAAAACTACATGAATAATGTAAACAAAACACTTTACATTCCTTTATATGGGAAAGCCTATGTTAGTAGTAAAGGTATCATCTTAGATGACAAGAAAGCAGAAGAAATCTGGGCAGCGGAAGGCTTTGCTCTAAAAGGGAAATCAAAGTCAAAGTGGCTCGCATACTATATGGGAATGCGTTCTGCGGTGTTTGATAAATGGCTTTCAGAAGAGATGACAAAAGACAGCGAAGCAATTGTGTTACATATTGGCTGTGGAATGGATAGCCGAGTGCTTCGTGTAGGAACAAATGGACATCTATGGTACGATATTGATTTCCCAAATGTGATTAGTGAGAGAAAGAAGTACTATCACGTAAATGATGAATACCACATGATAGAAGCGGATGTAAGAGAACAGGATTGGTTATCAGCGATTCCAAAGGCAAAACATGCCATCATTGTAATGGAAGGTGTGAGCATGTATTTTGAGCCACAGGAATTGAAGGCTGTATTAGAACAGATTTCTCTTCATTTTGAAAACGTAAATCTTTTGATGGACTGCTATACGACATTTGCTGCAAAAGCTTCCAAATATAAAAATCCAATTAACGATGTAGGGGTTACTTTGGTGTATGGACTGGATGAACCAAGAGAGGTTCAGACAGAGAAGTTGCTTTTTGCAAAGGAACATGAAATGACGCCAGAAGAATTGATTGACGAATTAAAAGGGACCGAGAAAGCAATTTTTAAGAAAGTATACAGTGGTAAAATTGCAAAGAAAATGTATCGGATGTATGAATACGTGCAGGGATAGAGGTATAAAACGTGGTAATTAGAAGAGCGAAAGTAAGTGACATAGACGGACTAAATAAGCTTCTGATGCAGGTGCTTATGGTGCACCACAATGGAAGACCAGATTTGTTCAAGCCAAATGCAAAGAAATACACAGATGAAGAGTTGTTAGAAATCATCGCAGATGAAAACCTTCCAATCTTTGTGGCTGTGGATGAAGATGACAGAGTACAAGGATATGCTTTTTGTAGATTCATTCAGCATGTCGATAACAATATTTTGACAGATATTAAAACTTTGTATATTGATGATTTGTGTGTCGATGAAGATGAACGAGGTAAGCATATAGGAAAAGAATTGTATGAATATGTAATTTCTTTTGCGAAAGCAAGTGGCTGCTACAATGTAACCTTGAATGTTTGGTCCTGCAATGAGAATGCTATGAAGTTTTACGAGAAGTGTGGGCTTGTGCCACAGAAAGTTGGTATGGAGCAGATATTGTAGCAAGGATGTTTTGCTTGATTTTTTAGAAAAAACACTAGTATTTTCCTAGAGTCTATGCTATAATCTTTTTTAATTGCGATGGTGAAAGTATGCCCAAATGCGGATACGTGCACGATTGCTCGAAAAAGAATTACTTGTATTCATATATATTTAAGGAGGAAACAATTAATAATGAGTGTACAGGTTGAAAATTTAGAAAAGAACGTCGTAAAACTTACAATCGAAGTTCCAGTAGAAGAAGTAGAAAAAGCTTTAAATGCAGCATATTTAAGACAGAGAAATAGCATTAGCGTTCCTGGCTTCCGTAAAGGTAAAGTGCCACGCGCTATGATCGAAAAAATGTATGGTCCAGAAATCTTCTTTGAAGAAGCAGCTAACAACTTAATGCAGAATACTTATCCTGCAGCAGTAGAAGAAAGCGGAGTAGATGTTGTATCTCGTCCTACAGTTGACGTAGTACAGATCGAAAAAGGAAAAGCTTTCATTTACACAGCAGAAGTAGCTGTTAAACCAGAAGTTAAACTTGGTAAATACGAAGGCGTTACAGTAACAAAAGCAAATGTAAAAGTTACTGCAGCAGAAGTAAAAGAAGCTTTAGAAGCTGAAAGAAATAAAAATGCTAGAACAGTATCTGTTAAGAGAGCAGCAAAACTTGGCGATACAGTTATGATTGATTATGAAGGTTCTGTAGATGGCGTACCATTTGATGGTGGAAAAGCAGAAAACTCTCCACTTGAACTTGGTTCTCACTCATTCATCGATACATTCGAAGATCAGTTAGTAGGACACAAAGCTGGCGAAGAAGTAGATGTAAACGTTACATTCCCAGAACAGTATCATGCAGCTGACCTTGCTGGAAAACCAGCTCTTTTCAAAGTTAAAATTAATGATGTAACAACAAAAGAACTTCCAAAATTAGATGATGAATTCGCTTCAGACGTTTCAGAATTTGAAACATTAGCTGAATATAAAGAAGATATCAAGAAACAGCTTGAAGAAAAGAAAGCAGCAGAAGCAAAACGTGAACAGGAAGACGAAGCTATCGCTAAAATCGTAGAAAAATCAAAAATGGACATTCCAGAAGCTATGATTCAGACACAGTGCGAAGACATGGTAAATGAATTTGCTCAGAGAATCGCTCAGAGTGGTCTTTCTATGGAACAGTACATGCAGTTCTCAGGCCAGACAGTAGAAGGCCTTATGGAACAGGTTCGTCCAGAAGCTGAAACACGTATCAAAACAAGCCTTGTTCTTGAAGCAATCGTTAAAGACCAGAATATCGAAGCTACAGATGATGATGTAGATGCAGAAATCATCAAGATGGCTGGTATGTACGGAATGGATGCAGAACAGTTAAAAGGCTACATGGGTGAAAGCGAAAAAGCTGGCATGAAGAGAGAACTTGCTATGACAAAAGCTGTAGAATACATTATGGCTAATGTAAAAGAAAAAGCAAAAGCAAAACCTAAAAAAGAAGCTGAAGCTACAGAAGAAGTTGCAACAGAAGAATAAGATTTAGGAAGTAATTAAATCAAATAATAAGGGTTGTCGCCGAAAAAGCGACAGCCCTTTGAGACTTTTATTAAGGAGGCATTTTACATGAGTTTAGTACCTTATGTCGTTGAACAAACCAGTAGAGGAGAAAGAAATTACGATATCTATTCTCGTTTATTAAAAGATAGAATCATTTTCCTTGGAGAAGAAGTAAATGAAACAACAGCAAGTCTTGTTGTTGCTCAGTTGTTATTCCTTGAATCTGAAGATCCTGGAAAAGATATTCAGTTATACATCAATTCCCCAGGTGGAATGGTTACAGCAGGTATGGCTATTTATGATACTATGCAATATATCAAATGTGATGTATCTACTATCTGTATCGGTCTTGCGGCTAGCATGGGTGCTTTCCTTTTAGCTGGTGGTACAAAAGGCAAGAGATTTGCTCTTCCTAACGCGGAAGTTATGATTCACCAGCCATCTGGCGGTGCAAAAGGTCAGGCAACAGATATTCAGATTACTGCTGAAAATATTTTAAAGACCAAAAAGAAATTGAATGAAATCTTGGCTGCTAACACAGGCAAAACTTATGAACAGGTAGCAGCAGACACAGAAAGAGATTACTATATGAGTGCTGAAGAAGCATTGGAATATGGTCTTATTGATGGTGTTATTACAAGTCGCTAGTTAAGCATAGAAAATAATAAGGGCTGCCGCAATACAACGAAATATGGACATTGCGACGGCCTTTTTTCAGGAAATATAGCATAGAATTTGGGAGAATGAAAATGGCAGGAAAGAAAAATGACGTAATCCGATGCTCGTTTTGTGGAAAGACACAAGATCAGGTTGGCGGTAAATTAATCGTAGGGCCAAATAATGATGCATTTATTTGCTACCAGTGTGTAGATGTATGTGCAGAAATAGTAGACGAAGAAGAGTTCGGAGAACCAGGTAAAAAGAGTTCTGCACAGGAAGATATCAATTTATTAAAACCAGAAGAATTAAAAGCGTTCTTGGATGATTATGTAATTGGTCAGGATCAGGCAAAAAAGGTATTGTCTGTAGCAGTATATAACCACTACAAACGAGTACTTGCAGGAGATGATTTAGGCGTAGAGTTACAGAAGAGTAATGTTCTTATGTTGGGACCAACTGGTTCTGGTAAAACGCTTCTAGCACAGACTTTGGCCAGAGTAATCAATGTGCCATTTGCAATTGCAGATGCCACAACACTCACCGAAGCTGGTTATGTAGGTGAAGACGTAGAAAATATTTTACTGAAATTAATCCAGGCAGCAGATTATGATGTAGAGCGTGCTGAACATGGTATTATTTATATCGATGAAATTGATAAGATTACTAAGAAATCAGAAAATGTTTCTATTACAAGAGACGTATCTGGTGAAGGTGTACAGCAGGCACTTCTTAAAATGCTAGAAGGTACGGTTGCTTCTGTTCCACCACAGGGGGGCAGAAAACATCCACAGCAGGAACTTATTCCAATTGATACTACAAATATTCTCTTTATTTGTGGTGGTGCTTTTGATGGATTGGAAAAAATCATTGAAAAGAGAATGGATACCGCGTCTATCGGATTTAATGCAGAGGTCCATAGCAAACATGATGTAAATGTGGGAGAAGCATTTAAACATGCGCTTCCTCAGGATTTTGTAAAGTTCGGTTTGATTCCAGAATTTATTGGGCGTGTTCCTCTTACAGTGGCATTAGATAATTTGGATAAAGAGGCGCTTATCCGTATTTTACAGGAACCAAAGAATTCTCTTGTAAAACAGTATACAAAATTATTTGAATTAGATGGTGTTGGTTTATCTTTTGAGGAAGATGCCATTGCTGCCATCGCAGATAAAGCGTTAGAACGTAAAACAGGAGCAAGAGGTCTTCGTGCCATTATGGAAAATGTTATGTTGGATTTGATGTATACGATTCCTTCAGATGATAGCATTTCCAATTGTGAAATAACAAAAGAATTGGTAGAAGAAAAAATGAAAGATCTTGCTTCTTAATGGGAAGTAAGGAGAAATGATATGACAAGAATACCGGCGATTGCCCTTCGTGGCATGACAATTTTACCGGGTATGATTGCCCATTTTGATATTAGTCGTGACAAATCTTTAAAAGCGGTAGAAGCCGCCATGAATAGTGATCAGAAACTTTATTTGGTTACTCAGAAAGATGCAGAGACAGACAATCCTACATTAGAAGAATTGTATGAGATAGGTATTGTTGCGGATATAAAACAAGTTGTAAAAATGCAGAACAATATTGTTCGTGTGCTTGCAGAAGGCAAAGAACGTGCGAAAATATTTGGCTTTGGAGAATCCGAAGAATATTTAGAAGCCGATATAGAACTTTTGGAGGAGTTTGAAGAGGTATTACCGGATACAGCCAAAAGTGCCATGAAAAAAAGTATTCGAGATAACTTTGTTCGCTACTGCAAAATTCATGGTAAAATTTCACCAGATGCAATTAAGCAGGCAAGTAATATCAAGGATTTAGCAAAGTTAATCAATTTTGTATCCAACACTATTCCGGTGGGATATGCAGATAAACAGCATATTCTAGAAGCGAATAGCATTGGAGAGAGATACGAAGTGTTATTAGCTTTACTATTCCGTGAAATCGACGTGATGGCTATTCAAAAAGATTTTCAGGATAAGGTAAAGCAGCGTATTGATAAAAATCAAAAAGATTATATTCTTCGTGAGCAGATGTCAGTGATTCGTGAAGAATTAGGTGAAACGAATACGCAGTCTGATGCGGATGGATATTTGGATGCACTTCAAAAATTAGAGGCTTCTGATGAGGTCAAAGAACGCATAAACAAAGAAATACTTCGTTTTAAAAATATCAATTCCAACTCTTCAGAAAGTAATGTAAGTCGTGGATATATTGAGACACTTTTAGAACTTCCTTGGGATAAGGTGTCGGAGGACAACAATGATTTGGATCATGCCCAAGAAGTACTAGATGCAGACCATTATGGGTTGGAAAAAGTAAAAGAGCGTATGATGGAATTTTTGGCAGTACGCAATCTTACAAGTAAAGGAGAAAGCCCTATCATTTGTTTGGTGGGCCCTCCAGGAACAGGTAAAACAAGTATTGCGCGTTCTGTAGCAAAAGCATTAAATAAAGAATATGTGCGTATTTGTCTGGGTGGTGTTCGTGATGAAGCAGAAATTCGTGGACATAGACGTACTTATGTGGGTGCTATGCCAGGACGTATTGTCAATGGGCTTCGCAGTGCAGGGGTGAAAAATCCACTGATGCTTTTAGATGAAATTGATAAGGTGAGTAGTGATTACAAGGGAGATACTTCTGCTGCACTCCTTGAAGTGTTGGATTCAGAGCAGAATAGTAAGTTTCGTGACCATTATGTAGAAGTTCCGGTAGATTTATCAGAAGTACTTTTTATTGCTACCGCAAATGAGATGCAGAATATTCCAAAACCACTCTTGGACCGTATGGAAATTATTGAAGTATCTAGTTATATGGAAAATGAAAAGTTCCATATTGCAAAAGAGCATTTGATTCCAAAGCAGTTAGAGAAAAATGGGATTAAGCCAGAGCAGCTTTCGATTAGCGATAAAGCGTTGATTAAGATGATTCGTAGTTACACGAAAGAAGCTGGAGTTCGTGGTTTGGAAAGAAAGCTGGGAGAAATTTGTCGCAAGACTGCCAGAGAAATTTACCAGAATAAAAAAGAGAAGATTCGTGTCACAGATTCGAACCTTGTGAAGTTTTTAGGAAAAGAAAAATATAGCCAGGAAGAGAAAAATGACACAGATGAAATCGGTGTAGTTCGTGGGTTAGCTTGGACTAGCGTTGGTGGAACTACATTAGAGATTGAAGTAAATATTATGCCTGGAAAGGGCGAAGTAAAACTTACAGGTAAGATGGGTGATGTAATGAAGGAATCTGCTATGGCAGGTATCAGCTATATTCGTTCCATTAGTCCTGAATACAAGATTGAGAAAGATTTCTTTTCAGAGCATGACATCCATATACATATTCCAGAAGGCGCGGTACCAAAGGATGGTCCTTCCGCTGGAATCACTATGGCGACTGCAGTATTGTCTGCAGTGATAAAGAAACCAGTAAGAGCAGATGTGGCAATGACTGGTGAAATCACTTTGAGAGGACGTGTGCTTCCTATCGGTGGATTAAAAGAAAAATTACTTGCAGCCAAAAATGCAGGTATGAAAACAGTATGTATACCAGCAAAAAACGAGAAAGACTTACATGAAATTTCAGATGAAATCAAGAAAGGTCTTGATATTGTGCTGGTAGAGAAATTAGATCAGGTGTTAGAAATTGCACTTGTAAAATAAATGTATCTAGTAGTAAAACCAAGACTTGCGAAAGTGGGTCTTGGTTTTTCGAGGATATTGTGACAGTGAAAATATATAGATTATGAATTCGAAAAAGGAGTTTGAAATGGTAATTAAGAATGTAAGCTTAGAAACCGTATGTGGTATTACAAGCACGATTCCAGACAATCCACATTATGAAGTTGCATTTGCAGGTAAATCCAATGTTGGAAAATCCTCTCTTATCAATGCACTTATGAATCGCAAGGCATTGGCACGTACTTCATCACAGCCTGGAAAAACACAGACCATTAACTTTTATAATATAAATGATGCTATGTACTTGGTAGATTTACCAGGTTATGGCTATGCAAATGCCAACGTAGAGATTAAGGCAAAATGGGGTAAGATGATTGAAAAATATCTTCATACTTCTAATAAATTGAAAGCGGTATTTTTGCTTATTGATATTCGTCATCAGCCATCGGACAATGATTGTCTTATGTATGATTGGATGGTAGAACAGGGCTTTGCACCTATCATCATTGCTACTAAGTTGGACAAGATTAGTCGTGGGGCAGTGCCAAAGCATATGAAGATGATTGCGGACACATTGAAGGTAGAAGAAGATACCATCATGATTCCTTTCTCAGCAGAGTCAAAGCAAGGAAGAGAAGAAATCTGGGAACTTATTGACTCCTTGGTGTTGCCAGAATCAGGTGAGCCAGATGATGTTGAGGAAACAGAAAAAGCATCAAAGGATGTAGCAGAGAATGGTATAACGACAGAATCTAAGGAGGAACCAGAAAAACAACGTAAACCTCGTTGGAAAGCAACTGGAAAAGAGACTGCGAAAAAGACAAAGAAATTACAGGAAAAGAAAGCGGCAAAAACAAATGCCAAGCTTGGTAAGAAATCAAAGAAGAAATAGGTTAGAAAGATTTCAAAAAGATGAAAAATAAGTATGTATTTGTCCTAGTTCTTTTGTTTAGTATTTTGGTTATAAGTTTTGGATTTACGAACATTTATGTAAGTCAGCATCAGCCAGCAAAAGAAGAGGATTTTGTAGTTGTTACATCTTTTTATCCAATGTATATTGCAACCATGAATGTCATTGGTGATACAGAAGGTGTAACTTTGAAAAATTTAAGTGAACCGCAAACTGGGTGTTTGCATGATTTTCAACTGACACCAGCGGATATGAAGCTCTTATCTACGGCAGATGTGTTTATCATTAATGGTGGTGGAATAGAGTCCTTTATGGAAGATATTGCAAAACAATATCCAGACTTAGTAGTTATAGAAGCCTGTGCAGATATCGAATTGTTATGTGAGACAGAAGCGCATGGACATGAGCATGGAGAAGATGCGCATAGTAATGATACAGATGAAGGTGATACAGAGGATTCTCATGCAGACCATAATCATGACATCAATGCCCATGTGTGGATGAGTGTGGAGTTGTATCGCCAGCAGATAGAGAATATTGCGAAAGGATTGGCAGAAGCAGATAGCATTCACGCGGATAATTACCTTGCAAATGCAAATGTTTATGATGGGAAATTAGAAGTGCTTCAAAGCGAGCAAGAAGAACTTTTGAGTTTAGCTCAAGGGGAAGAAGTGATTATGTTCCACTGTGCATATGATTATGTTGCGGAAGATTTAGGCTTAGAAGTGGCTTTTTGCATGGATTTGGATGAAGAACGCCAGGTCAGTGCAGGGGAAGTAGCAGAAGTGTTAGAAGTCATTGAACATCATGGTGTGAAATACATTTTTGCAGAAGAACTTTATGGCGCAGATATGTGCGAAATGGTACAGAAAGAAGCCGATGTGGAAGTTATTTACTTAGACCCATTGAATCGTGGCGAGTATGAAGCAGATAGTTATATTGAGGGTATGAGAAATAACTTGAAGCTGATAAGTGAAGCGTTTCGATAAATTTAAAATATAGAAAGGAGGCACGTATGAAACTGAAAAAGATTATTGAAACTTGTGGTTTTCATTGTATCAAGATCAAAAACCTTGGCGTAAGCTTTGGGGAACAGGTAGTATTAAAAGATGTCAATCTGCATATTCATTGTGGCTCCTTAAATGCCATTATTGGAAAGAATGGTGCAGGAAAATCTACTTTGGTACGTGCGATTTTAAAGGATGTGCCAACAGAAGGAACCATCGAGTACCGTGATACAAAAAATGGAAAGATAAAAGATTTGAAGATTGGCTATGTGCCGCAGTCTATTAATATTGAAAAGAATACACCCCTTAGTGTATATGATTTGATTGCAAGTTACGAGTATCACTATCCAGTATTCCTACCAAAGAATAAAAGAATTTATCAGGAAATCAAAACACATTTGGAAACCTTTGAAGCGGCAGATTTGATTGATAAACAGGTTTGTAATTTGTCAGGTGGTCAGCTTCAGAGAGTGCTCCTGTCTATGGCTATTATGGACAAGCCAAAGCTTTTGCTTTTGGATGAGCCGGTTTCTGGAATTGATAAAAATGGTATGGAACTCTTTTATAAGACCATTACTTATTTGAAAAATCATTATGATTTAGCGATTATTTTGATTTCCCACGATTTGGATTATGTAAAACAGTATGCAGATCACGTAGTTCTGTTAGACCAGACAGTATTAACACAAGGTACTGTAAAAGAAGTATTTGAAAGTCCTGAGTTTGCAAGCGTGTTTAACACAAAATTGGAAGAGAACTGGATTCATGGTACAAACCAAAATCATGCAGAAGATTGGATGATAGAGATAAATAAAGGACTTTCCGAAAATGGAACAAAAGGAGGGAATAAGAATGATTAATTGGACCTCCTGGCTGGATTATGGCTTTATGAGAAATGCATTGTTGGCGATTTTGATTATTACACCGCTTTTTGCATTGCTTGGCACCATGATTGTAAATAAAAAGATGGCGTATTTTTCGGATGCGTTGGGACATTCTGCGTTGACGGGTATTGCAGTTGGCGTAGTGTTTGGTATGCAAGACACCACTGTTTCTATGGTGATTTTTGCTGTGGCATTTGCATTGCTCTTAAATAAAATTAGTAGTAGAAATACAGCATCTACAGACACCATTATTTCAGTATTTTCTTCCTGTTCGGTGGCAATCGGTTTAGCGATTTTGTCCGCAGGCGGAAATTTTAGCAAATATTCTGCAATCCTGGTTGGGGATATTTTAAGTATTACCACACAGGAAATCTGGTATCTTGTTGGAATATTTGTTTTTACGATTTTATTTTGGGTATTTGGTTTCAACTATTTGAATGCTATTTCTATTCATAGAACTGTGGCAAAGAGTAAACAGATTCCAGTGAAACTTATGGACAATCTGTTTGCGGTATTGGTAGCATTAATCGTTATGCTTTCCATCAAATGGGTAGGTATTTTAATTATTAATGCACTTCTTATTTTGCCAGCAGCATCTGCCAGAAATATCTCTGCAAATATGAGAGAATATCACCTGTTTTCATTGATATTCTCGGTGTTCTCCGGAATTGTAGGTCTGGTGGTATCATATTATACCAACGTGGCGACGGGACCTATGATAGTAATTATCGCATCGGTTATTTATTTTGCCACATATCTTTATGGGAGACGAAAATAAATGAGTATTAAAGTAGTTTTATTTGACTTAGACGGAACATTGTTGCCAATGGATCAAGATACGTTTATTAAGGCATATTTGGGTGGTATGGCAAAGAAATTGGCGCCACATGGATATGATCCAGAAAAGCTTGTGAAAGCAGTTTATGCGGGTATGAAGGCCATGACAGGAAACGATGGCACTTGTACAAATGAGGAGGCTTTTTGGAATGCCTTTACAGGGATTCTTGGCGAACAGGTAAGAGAAGATTTGCCAATCTTTGATGACTATTATAGAAATGAGTTTCAGGAAGTAAAGAAGATTTGTGGATTTCTTCCTGAAGCAGCAGAGACTGTTCGTACGATAAAAGAAAAAGGTTTCCGTGTTGCCCTTGCGACTACACCAATGTTTCCAAGTGTTGCTACAGAAAGTCGTATTCGTTGGGCGGGATTTGAATTAGAGGATTTTGAAATTTTCACAACCTATGAAAATTATCATTTCTGTAAGCCAAATTTAAATTATTACAAAGAAGTAGTGGAAAAACTCGGAGTAAAACCAGAAGAGTGCCTTATGGTTGGAAATGATGTAGGCGAAGATATGGTAACAGAAGAACTGGGAATGAAAGTATTCCTTATGCCAGCGGATTTGATTAATAAAGTAGGCAAGGATATTTCTGTGTATCCACAGGGTGATTTTGCAGATTTGCTTTCTTATATAGAGACATTATAATGAAGGAAAGTTGAGTTTTCCTCTTATACTTTAAAGAAACGAGGTACATAGTATGTGCGTAGCTTTACCAGGTAAAGTAATAGAAATAAATGAGAGAGATGCAGTGGTAGATTTCAATGGAAATCAGGTAACTGCTAGAGCAGGGCTTGTAGACGTAAAAGTTGGAGATTATGTGCTTGTACATGCAGGTTGTGTCATTCAAAAAGTATCGAAACAGGATATGGAAGATTTAGAAAGTCTAAATCAGATGATGGGAGAGTAGGAGGCATTTTGTAGATGAGTTCTATGAAAGATTCTTTAAACCAGGAAACTACATATAAAAAAATGTCTCTCTCCGAAATGCGTGATTTTCTTATCAATTATGATGGACCAAAGATAAATATCATGGAAGTATGCGGTAGCCATACAGCTGCTATTTCCAAGAATGGTATTCGAGGTATGCTTTCCGAGAAAATTCACTTGATTTCTGGACCGGGTTGTCCTGTGTGTGTTACTCCAACGGCTTATGTAGATAAACTCATTGATTTGGCGTTAGCACCAAATACTTGTGTTGTAACTTTTGGAGATATGCTTCGTGTACCAGGTAGTAAATATAGCCTCAGCGAAGTACAGGGCATGGGTGGACGAGCTATTATGGTATATTCTCCGATGGATATTTTTGCCTTGGCTGAAAAAGAGCCTGAGACTACATTTGTTTTTGCGGCATTAGGATTTGAAACAACCACACCAGTGTATGCACTTTTATTGGAAGAAGTCATTGAGCGAAAGATAGAAAATGTGAAACTGTTGACGGCGCTAAAAACCATGCCAGGTGTTATTGAATATTTATGTGAAAATGGTGCATCCATTCAAGGGTATTTGGCGCCAGGACATGTGGCGGCAGTGACAGGTAGTGATTTGTTTAAACCACTAGCAGAAAAATATCAGATTCCATTTGCGGTATCAGGATTTGAAGGGGAAGAGATTTTAGAAGCGCTTTGCGGAATTGTACAGGCTCGACAGAGCATGGAATGTGAGGGTTCAGGATTCGAAGCGCCGGTTATGAATTTCTATCCAGCAGTTGTATCTGCAGAAGGAAATGTAAGAGCGCAGGAACTTGTAGCGAAATATTTTAAGCCTTCTGATGCAGCATGGCGAGGTATGGGAATCGTGCAAGGAACAGGCATGGAGCTTCGTCCAGAATATGAAAAGTATGATGCAGGAAGCAAGGCTTTGGTAGAAGATAACAAACGAAACAAGGCATGCTGTTGCGACCAGATTTTGATGGGAAAAATGCAACCACAGCAATGTCCACTCTTTGGAAAAGTATGTAAGCCACTGACTCCTCAGGGTGCATGTATGGTTTCGGAGGAAGGCAGTTGTCATTCTGCTTTCGCATCTTTCTAAAATGTGTCGGGATAGGTTTTCAAAAACTCATAGATAAGGAGTATAAGAAAATGGAAGAAAGAATTAGTATGGTGCATGGTAGCGGTGGAGCAGCCACCAGCGAACTTATCGGTGCAATTTTTGCAAAGGAATTTGCCAGCACTACTTTGGATAAAATGGAAGATAGTGCAGTCGTAGAAGGTGCAGGAAGAATTGCGATGACAACAGATAGCTTCGTAGTTACACCAGTATCTTATCCAGGCGGCGATATTGGACGTCTTTGCATTTGTGGAACAGTAAATGATTTACTGATGCGTGGGGCAATTCCAAAGTATATTACTTGCGGATTTATTTTGCAGGAAGGCTTAGAAGTATCTAAACTTCAGGAAGTGGTACATTCCATGGCAGAGTGTGCACGTGAAGCTGGTGTAGAAATCGTAGCTGGTGATACAAAGGTAGTAAATGGAAATGGTGAGCTTTATATTAATACAGCGGGTGTGGGATTTGTACCAGAAGATAGAGAAGTATCTGCAGAGCGCGTATGTGTAGGAGATGCGGTTATCGTGTCAGGAAATCTCGGTGATCATCATGCAGCCATTCTCGGAACTCGTATGGGAATCGTAAATGAAATCGAAAGTGACAATGCACCACTTGGTGAAATCGTGGAAGCATTATTTAGCGCAGGCGTTGATGTACATACGATGCGAGATATCACAAGAGGTGGGCTTGCAACAGTGTTAAAAGAGCTTGCAAAGACTTCAAATACAACCATCGAATTGGAAGAAGAAAAACTTCCTGTAACTCCACAGGTAAAAGACTTCTGTGGACTTTTGGGCCTTGACCCGCTTTATATGGGAAATGAAGGAAAATTGGTAGCCTTAGTTCCTGCAGATCAGGCAGAAAAAGCAGTAGAAGCCATCCGCAGTGCAAAATACGGTCAGGATGCTTGTATTGTAGGATATGTAGGAGACAATGCACCAGGAAAATTACATCTTAGAACAAGAATCGGTGGACTTCGCAACTTAGAAATATTACAGGGCGAAGGCCTTCCACGCATATGTTAAAACTGTCAAGAAAAGTAAAACGCATTTAGATAGGTGAAGCATGCTTGCATGCGGAAATCTATCTAGATGCGTTTTTATTTGGCGCTCAGCCAAACAGCGAGCGAAGTAAAGGTGCGAAGCACCGAGTCGCGAGCTGCTTTTCTAGACAATGTGGATTGCAAATGGATATATTATGGATATTTACAATTGAAATGGATAATATACGGTTGACAAATGGTAAGATGCCTCCTATAATAAAAGAAAAGGAGGCGCATACTATGACTATCCAGGAAATGAACGAACGAAGAAAAGAATTAGGTTATTCCTACGAACGACTATCTGAATTATCAGGTGTCCCAGTAGGTACATTGCAAAAGGTATTAGGAGGGATTACAAAGTCACCACGTTATGAGACCTTAAAAGCATTGGAGAGAGTCCTTAGATCATTTACGCATGAAGTGGACGATTATAACTGGTCCACAGCGACAGGTGTATGCGAACCAATGGCACCATATGGAGCTGTCAAAAGAAAATATACCATAAGTGAATTTTATGCACTAACTGGAGAAGAGAAATGTGAGTTGATTGATGGTGTAATATATGACATGAGTGGTGCGAAAAGTATTCACCAGATGTTGTGTACACAGATCGCTATGGAGTTGACGTTGTATGTGAGAGAAAAAAAAGGAGATTGCCTTGTTTATGGTGCAGCACCAAATGTTGAAATTGATGGAGCGGAAGAAGATGGCGGAAACACAGTTCTTCTGCCAGATGTAGTAGTTTTATGTAATAGGGATAAGCTTGAAAGAGGTAATATTGTTGGTGCACCAGATTTGGTGGTAGAAGTATTGTCCCCATCTACAAAGAAAAAAGACAAAACATTAAAATTAGAGAAATATTTAAGTGCAGGCGTCCGTGAGTATTGGATTGTAGACCCTGTGAAGAAAAATGTCGTGGTATATGCAGACGATGGAGCCGACGATCATGATATTTTCCTTTATACATTTGATAATGAAGTGCCTGTTCGTATTTTTGACGGCGAGTGCAAAATAGACTTCAAAGAAATCTATGAATATATGGCATTTATGTACGAAAAATAAACCCATATAAAGAGTAATCAAACTTTGACTTATAGGGCATATTGTTGTAGAATTATATATGTGTAATTCTGCGATAATATGCCTTGTTTTATACAAGAAATGATGACGCAAAAGATACACAAAAAACATATATTTAAGTTCAGGAGGGGGACTTTTTATGGCATATCATGTAATGGATGAAGCGAATCGTTGTTTGAATTGTAAGAAACCTATGTGTATGGAAGGATGTCCAATCCACACTCCAATTCCAAAGGTTATTTCTCTTTTAAAAGAGGGAAAAATTGATGATGCAGGTTGGATGCTTTTTGAAAATAATCCACTTACAACGGTATGTAGCATTGTTTGTAACCATGAAAATCAGTGTGAAGGTCACTGTATTCTTGGCAAAAAAGGTAGCCCAGTTCATTTCTCGGCTATTGAAAATTATATTTCTAGTACCTATAGCTCAAAAATGACAAAAGGTCCAGCAGAATCCAATGGTATGAAAGTTGCTATCGTTGGTTCAGGTCCAGCAGGTCTTACTATTGCAGTTTTACTTGCTAGAAAAGGCTACCAGGTAACTATATTTGAAGGAAAAGATAAAATTGGTGGAATTCTCCGTTATGGTATTCCAGAATTCCGTTTGCCAAAGAGCATTATTGATGATTTTGAATATCGCCATCTTGTATTAAAAGATATTAAGATTCGTCCAAACACAAGTATTGGAGCTGCGATTACAGTGGAAGATTTGTTCCGTGATGGATATAAAGCAGTGTTCGTAGGTACTGGTGTATGGAGACCAAATACATTAAAGATTAAAGGCGAAACATTAGGACATGTACACTATGGTATCAATTATCTGTATAGTCCATCTAGCTTCCATTTAGGAGAACATGTTATCGTAATTGGCGCAGGTAATGCAGCTATGGACGTTTGTCGTACTGCACTTCGTAACGGAGTTCGCAAAGTAGATTGTTTCTCTGTAACAGATGGTGTTGCGGCTAGTAAGCATGAATTTGAATATGCAGAATTAGAAGGTGTAGAATTCCACTACTGCAAGATGCCAGTTGAGATTACAGAAGAGGGGGTTATCTTCGCAGACACAGAAATGTTAGAAGATGGCGGATTTAAGAAGGTGGAAGGAACTGAAAAACTTTATCCAGCAGATAATGTTATGGTTTCTATCAGCCAGGGCCCAGCTAACAAGCTTATGAATACGACAGAAGGCTTGAAAGCAAATGATAGAGGACTTATCGCTACAGACGATTTCGGTCATACATCACTTCCAGGTGTGTTTGCCAGTGGCGACGTAGTAAAAGGTGCACGTACAGTTGTTGAGGCTGTTAAGTATTCTAAGATTGTTGCAGAAGCAATGGATGAATATATGCAGAGCTTGCCTAAGGACGAAAACTAATTTGTTCGTTAAGTTCACAAAAGAGTCTAGATAGAACAATTTCGGAAAGGTATAGACGATTTATGAAAATAATTATTAAAAATGGGCGCGTTTTAAATCCTGCCACAAATATGGATGAAATCGCAGACCTTATGATTGAAGATGACAAAGTAGTTGCCATCGGAAAAAACATAAATGAAGTAGCAGACAAAGTAATTGATGCAACAGACAAATTCGTAATGCCAGGATTTATTGATTTGCATGTGCATTTCCGTGATCCAGGACTTACACATAAAGAAGACATTTTCACAGGTATGGCTGCAGCAGCTCACGGTGGATATACATCCGTACTTGCTATGCCAAATACCAAGCCAGTTGCAGACAATGCAGAGATAGTGAACTATGTTCATAATAAGGCAAAAGAAGGAAAATGCATCAATGTATATCAGGTAGGAGCAATCACAGTTGGACAAGCAGGTGCAGAACTCTCTGATATCAGAGGTATGGTAGAAGCTGGTTGCCCAGCACTTAGTGAAGATGGAAAGTCTGTTATGAATGCAAACCTCTATCGTGAAGCGATGAAGATTGCAGCAGAACTCGATATTCCAATCTTGGCGCATTGTGAAGATATCAATATGGTAAACGGAGGCTGTGTAAATGCAGATGCAAAAACAGAAAGTCTCGGTCTTCCAGGTATCACCAATGCTGTAGAAGATGTTATTGTAGCTCGTGATATCCTTATTGCTAAAGAAACAGGTGCAAGACTTCATCTTTGCCACTGTTCGACAGCAGATTCAGTAAAGATGGTAAAGGCTGCAAAAGAAGAAGGACTTCCAGTATCTGCAGAAGTTTGTCCACATCATTTTGCAATGAGTTCTGATGACATTGATGATGTAAACAATACAGATTTTAAGATGAATCCACCGCTTCGTACACCAGCGGATGTACAGGCGTTAAAGGAAGGTCTAAGAGAAGGCATTATGGAAGTGATTTCCACAGATCATGCCCCTCATACAGCAGAAGAAAAAAATACGATTATGCAGAAGGCGCCTTTTGGAATCGTAGGAAGTGAAACTGCAGCAGCGCTGACATATACAGAGTTAGTTCTTGGCGGTTATTACACTCCAATGCAGATGGCAGCAGCTATGAGCTATAATCCAGCAAAGGTTATGAAATGGGACAAGGGTGATATTCAGCCAGGAAAGATTGCGGATATTGCAGTGTTTGACCCAAATGTAACATACAAGATTGATAAAACGACATTTGCTTCTAAAGGACAGAATACTCCATTCCATGGGCATGAAGTTACTGGCAAAGTAGTATGTACAATTTGCAACGGTAACGTTGTTTATGAAGTATAAAAATAACTTAACATAGAAAGGGAATCATTATGATTAACAAACTCGTATCCAAAATTCAGAAAACAAACGCACCAATCGTAGTAGGTCTTGATCCAATGCTTAACTACATTCCAAAGCATATTCAGGATAAGGCATTTGCTGAATTTGGTGAAACACCAGCTGGTGCTGCAGAAGCTATCTGGCAGTACAACAAAGCAATCGTAGACGCTACTTACGATTTAATTCCAGCTGTAAAACCACAGATTGCTATGTACGAACAGTTTGGCGTAGAAGGTGTAAAAGCATTCCAGAAAACAGTAGATTACTGTCATGAAAAAGACTTAATAGTTATCAGTGACGTAAAACGTGGTGATATTGGTTCTACTTCAGCAGCTTATGCAGTAGGACATCTTGGAAAGGTTCAGATTGGTAGCAAATCATACTCAGCATTTGATGGGGATTTCGCAACTGTTAACCCATATCTTGGAACAGACGGAATCAAACCTTTCGTAGACGTATGTAAAGAAGAAAAGAAAGGTATTTTCATTCTTGTTAAAACTTCAAACCCATCCTCAGGTGAATTCCAGGATCGTATGATTGATGGACGTCCATTATACGAATGGGTTGGGGAAAAAGTAGCAGAATGGGGCGCTGATTGCATGGGTGATTCTTATAGCTATGTAGGTGCGGTAGTAGGTGCTACTTATCCAGAAATGGGCAAAATTCTTCGTGATATTATGCCAAAGAGTTACATCCTTGTACCAGGTTATGGTGCACAGGGCGGACAGGGCAAAGACCTTGTTCACTTCTTCAACAAAGATGGTCTTGGTGCTATCGTAAACTCATCTCGTGGAATTATCGCTGCTTACAAACAGGATAAATACAAAGAAATGGGTATTACAGAAGAAAACTTTGCAGATGCTTCTCGTCAGGCAGTTATCGACATGGTAGATGATATTTCTTCTGCACTTGGTACTAAATAATCACAATATAAAATAGCTGTCGCATTGAAAATATCTAATAACATCAGCAATTACAACATAGAACGCCTCCATGTTCTAACGTCGGCTTTTCTATGTGTAATTGGCTGATGTAGTAGGTTGTTGAGCGACAGCTTAATTCATAAGGAGACATATATATGGCAACAAAGTTCGAAGAAATGGCTATCGTCGTAAGTCAGAAAGAGATAGCTACAGATATTTTCGATTTAACAATTAAGACTGAAAAAATTGCAGCAGCAGCAAAGGCAGGACAGTTTATTTCTTTATACTGTAATGACGGAACAAAATTGCTTCCACGTCCAATTTCTCTTTGTGGAATCGATAGAGAAGCAGGAACGCTTCGTCTTGTTTACCGTGTAACAGGCGAAAATACAGGTACAGAACAGTTCTCTAAAATGGTAGCTGGTGATGAAATTCGTGTACTTGGACCTTTGGGAAATGGTTTTGATTTAGGCGATAAAAAAGCGTTCTTAATCGGCGGTGGTATTGGTATTCCTCCAATGCTCCAGCTTGCAAAAGAATTAAACTGTGAAAAGACAGCAGTTCTTGGATATAGAAACGAATTATTCCTTTTAGAAGACTTCGAAGCAGTATGTGATACCATTATTGCAACAGAAGATGGAAGTGCTGGAACAAAAGGAAATGTTATTGATGCGATCAAAGCAAATGGTGCGACAGCAGATGTTATTTATGCTTGTGGACCAACACCAATGCTTCGTGCATTAAAAGCATATGCGCAGGAAAACGATATGGAATGTTATGTTTCTATGGAAGAACGTATGGCATGTGGTATCGGTGCATGTCTCGCATGTGTATGTAAGACAAAAGAAAAAGATCATCATACAAACGTAAACAACAAACGTATTTGTAAAGAAGGTCCAGTATTCAACGCAAAGGAGGTAGAATTGTAATGAGTGATATCAGTACAAAAGTAAACCTTTGTGGTGTGGAACTTAAAAATCCAGTAATGGTAGCATCTGGAACATTTGGCTCAGGTGAAGAATATAGCGAGTTTGTAGATTTAAATAGACTTGGAGCTGTTGTTACAAAGGGGGTTGCAAACATTCCTTGGCCAGGTAACCCAACACCTCGTGTAGCAGAAGTGTATGGCGGTATGTTAAATGCTGTAGGTCTTCAGAACCCTGGTATTGATGTGTTCTGTAATAGAGACATTCCATTTCTCAAAAACTACGACACTAAAATCATTGTAAACGTATGTGGTAAATCTACTAGCGATTATCTGGAAGTAGTAGAGCGTCTTGCAGATGAACCAGTAGATATGCTCGAAATCAATATTTCTTGTCCAAACGTAAAAGAAGGCGGTATCGCTTTCGGACAGGATCCAAAATTGGTAGAACAGATTACTAGCGATATTAAGAAGATTGCAAAACAGCCAGTTATCATGAAGCTTTCTCCAAATGTAACAGACATTACAGAGATGGCTCGTGCAGCGGAAGCAGGTGGTGCAGACTGTCTTTCTCTTATCAATACTTTAACAGGTATGAAGATTGATATCGACCGTAGAACCTTTGTCCTTGCTAACAAAACTGGTGGTATGTCTGGACCAGCGATTCATCCGATCGCAGTTCGTATGGTTTACCAGACTGCACAGGCTGTTAAACTTCCGCTCATTGGTATGGGTGGTATTGCAACAGCAGAAGATGCTATTGAAATGATTCTCGCAGGTGCAACAGCAGTATCTGTAGGTACAGCAAACTTCGTAGATCCACGTACTACAATCAAAGTAGTAGAAGGTATCGAAGCCTATATGAGAAAATACGGAGTGAAAGATATTAATGAATTAGTTGGTGCAGTACACGAAAGATAAGAGATGCGTATAAAGTACCAAAAGAGGAGGCAATTATGGATATTAAAAAAGTTGTAGAAAACCTTTTAAAAGAAATAAAAAAAGATGGGGACTTAAAAGCACAGTTTGAAAAGAACCCAGTAAAAGTTGTTGAAAAAGTTGTGGGTGTAGACTTGCCAGATGATATCATCAATAAAGTGATTGATACAGTTAAGAAAAACGTAGATAAAGATGAAGATGGCTTTGATTTATCTGATGTTATGGATATGGCAAAAGATATCGACGTAAAAGATGCTGCAAGCATGTTAAAGAAATTATTCTAGTTGCGTCGAAAATAAGCGAAAAAACTATTGACAATGCTTGTTTATGAGCATAAACTAAAAGTAATTCGGGCTGTGGTACAGGGAGTACCACGGCCTTTTTTCGAGTCTGCTTATTCAAATGCAAATGAGAGAAGGAGGGCTAGTTATGATAGAGTTAAAGCATGTTTCCAAGGAGTTTGTGTCTCCAAAGAAATATCCCGGATTTAAAGGGGCTATAAAGGGCTTATTCTCCAATGAAAAAGTGAAGAAGGTAGCGGTAGATGATATTTCATTTACTATTGCAAAGGGAGAAATCGTTGGCTATATAGGTAGTAATGGTGCTGGAAAATCCACCACTATTAAAATGATGACAGGAATTTTAAATCCAACAACAGGAGAGTGCTTGGTGGATGGAATTAATCCTAGCAAAAATCGTAAAGAAAATGCACAGAATATTGGTGTAGTATTTGGACAAAGAACGCAGCTTTGGTGGGATTTGCCTCTGAGTGAATCTTTTACCATTTTAAAAGAAATCTATGATGTTTCGGATGAAGATTACAAAGAACGTATGGAATTTCTAAATCGCGTATTAGAATTGAATGAATTCTTTGACAAACCAGTTCGAACTCTTTCTTTAGGTCAGCGTATGCGTGCGGATTTAGGAGCTGCACTTTTACACAATCCAAAGGTGCTGTATTTGGATGAACCTACCATCGGGTTGGATATTGTTGTAAAAGACAATATTCGACAGGCAATCAAAGAAATCAATGAGAAATATCAGACCACTGTTATTTTAACAACCCATGATATTGGAGATATTGAAGAACTTTGTAGTCGTATTATCATCATTGATGAAGGAAAGAAAATCTATGATGGCACATTGGAGGCATTGAAAGATACTTATGGAAAAAGACGTAAGGTATCTATGGAGGTTCGTAATCCAGAAGCACTTAAAGAATTAAAGATTTGTCAAGAAATAAACGCGTTGAACGATGTTCAGATTGTGGAAAAAGACTGTGATTCTGTATTAGACATAGAAAGTAAAGTCTATACAGTTTCATTTGATAAGCATAAGCTTCAAGTCCCACAAATTTTGTCTGTTGTAATGGAAAAGACAGAGGTGACTGACATCAAGCTTCAAGAAACAGAACTGACAGAAATCGTAAAGGAAATTTACAATCACGGTTCAGCTGAAAAAGAAAGTGATGTAAGAGAAGAGGGAGGAAATTAGTATGAAAAAATTACTTCGTACATATCTTCCTTTTGTATCAAATGAAGTGAAAACCCAATTGGCGTATCGTGGAGCATTTTATCTCTGGGCTTTTATCAGTTTATTTAGTTCTTTCATAAGCTATTTTTTGTGGATGGCGATTTATGGAAGTAGTGAAAGTGGTGTTATTGGTAATCTGACACAAAATGAAATGGTTGTTTACATTTTTATGGTGTACATAACCTCGTCACTAGTATCTATTTCAGTCTCTACATGGGTAGGTTATGATGTAGTTGAAGGGCGTGTGGCTATGAACTTGATTAAGCCAATTGATTATCGTGCCAGTTTAATTGCACAAGCCTTGGGAGATATGTTATATCACTTGGTGGTTCCAAGTGTGTTTATCTGGATTGGTTTGGAAATTTACAAGGTGTTTGTATTGGGCATGCCAGTGGTTTCTTTACCAACATTACTCTTGTACATTTGCAGCGTGCTCATGAGTTTTTTGTTATATGTACTTTTTGATTTTTGCTTCGGTATGTTAGCATTTTTTACAACCTACATATTTGGACTTCGAATGGCAAAGTCAGCACTTCTTAGTTTTTTAACGGGGCAATTGATACCAATTAGCTTGTTCCCAGAAGCTGCACAGAGAATTTTTGACTGCTTGCCATTTTCATCAATGATTTATACGCCAGTAATGATTTATCTGGGCAAATATACAGGAAATGAATTGGTTTGGGCACTGGGGAGACAGTTTGTTTGGGTGATTCTTTTGTATTGTTTGGGAAGTATCATTTGGAAACAGGTAACCAAGCGCTTGGTAGTATTAGGTGGCTAGAAAGGAGGAATGAAGCATGGTACATACATTGAAAAGATATTGGCGATTGTATCGCGTTTTAATTAAACAATTTTTGAAAGTTGTAATGCAGTCCAAAGTGGATTTCCTCATGGGCCTATTGGGCTTTTTCCTGACACAGGCGACTGGAATTATTTTTCTGTATTTGATATTTCAGCAGATTCCTTCTTTGCAGGGATGGACATTGGAACAGTTGATTTTTATTTATGGTTTTGCCCAGATTCCTCGTGGAATTGATCATCTATTGACTGATAATATTTGGCTGGTAGCATGGCGAATAGTTGTGAATGGAGAGTTTGATCGTTATATGCTCCGTCCAATGAATGTATTTTTTCAGGTAATTGCAGAAAAACTACAGCCAGATGCTTTGGGAGAAATTTTGATAGGAAGTATCTTGGTGGTTATTTCTGTGCAAAAAGGTGTTGCAGCAATTACGCCATTTAACGTGCTATTATTCATAGTGTCTATGCTTGCAGGGGCACTTATTTATACCTCCGTAAAGTTGTTTTTTGCGTCATTTGCACTTTGGATTAAGCAGAGCGGACCGCTTTTACAGGTAGCATATGAAATGGCAGAATTCGCAAAATATCCATCTGAAATCTACCACAAAGGGATTCGGTTTATTATTACATGGGTAATTCCATTTGCATTTGTAGCTTACTTGCCAGCGAGTTTCTTCCTTGGCAAAACTGGAGCAGGAGTAATTGGTATTGAATGTGCTATTGCACTTGTATTTTGGTGTGTGGCATATGGCTTGTTTAATTATGGGTTGAAGTTTTATGAAAGTGCAGGGAATTAAGTAGTATGACTCATTTGCTTATTGCAATTATATATTTAGCGTTTATTAGCCTTGGTTTGCCCGATGCAGTGTTTGGTGGTTCTTGGCCTACCATGTACCAGGAATTTGGTGTGCCAGTTTCTTTTGCAGGGATAGTGACAGTAATTATTTCACTTGGAACCATTGTTTCTAGTCTGCAAAGTGACCGCATGACTTATAAGTTTGGAACAGGAAAGGTGACCGCTGCCAGTGTTGGTTTAACGGCAGTGGCTATATTTGGATTCTCCATTTCCCATTCTTTTATAGAACTATGTCTATGGGCAATTCCCTACGGACTTGGTGCAGGTGGTGTAGACGCATCTTTGAATAATTATGTGGCAGTACATTACAGTAGCCGTGTTATGAGCTGGCTTCACTGCATGTGGGGCGTTGGAGCGATGACAGGACCATATATTTTAGGTTGTGTTTTAACCGGCGGTGGTATATGGAACGAAGGATATCGTACGATTGCGATTTTGCAGGCGATTCTGACCGTCATTCTGGTGGTGAGTTTGCCACTGTGGAAGCGTAGACAAACAATCGTAAATGAACACGGTGAGGAAGTTCCAGCGGCAGCTCTTTCCATGAAAGAAATTCTTTCTATCAAAGGTGCGAAAGAAATTATGATTACGTTTTTCTGCTATTGTGCATTAGAGCAGACGGCAGGACTTTGGGCAAGTAGCTATATGGTACTTCACAAAGGCGTATCGGAAGAAGTGGCAGCAACCTATGCCAGTATGTTTTATACCGGTATGACAGTAGGCCGTTTCTTAAGTGGCTTTATTACTGCAAAGTTAAATGACAAGCAAATGATTCGTCTTGGAATGGCAATATTACTTGTAGGCATTATCATCGTCTTTTTGCCAATGCCAGAATATGTGACTGCAGCAGGATTTGTGATTATCGGTTTGGGATGCGCACCAGTGTATCCTTGCATCATTCATTCTACACCAGACATTTTTGGCGCTGATAAATCCCAGGCGATTGTAGGCGTGCAGATGGCAAGTGCTTATGTGGGCTCGCTACTTATGCCATCGGTGTTTGGAATCGTTGCAAATCACATTACGGTGGCGCTGTTGCCTGTTTATTTAATTGCTATTTTTGCACCTATGATTGTGATGTATGAAAAATTAGTAAGACAAGTTAGCAAAGGATGAAATTTGGCTGAATAAATTGCGGTTAGATGAGAAATCCTTGTTGTAAAATCTCGAGTAATCAAGTAAGATAATGGAAGGAAATATTTTTAAAATTTTTTTGATATAAAAGGAGATACATAATGAGAGTTGCTATCGTTATGGGTTCTACAAGTGACATTCCTAAGTTAGAACCAGCAGTAGAAATCTTAAAAGCACATGGCGTAAAAGTGGATGTTAGATGCCTTTCTGCACATCGTGCGCACGCAGGTCTTTCTGCATTCATTGAAGAAACAAATAAGAACGGAACAGAAGTTATTATCGCAGGAGCTGGTATGGCAGCAGCACTTCCAGGAGTAGTTGCATCACAGACAGTACTTCCAGTTATCGGTGTTCCACTTTCAGGATCTGTTTTAGATGGACAGGATGCGCTTTATTCTATCGTACAGATGCCACCAGGAATTCCTGTTGCAACAGTTGCTATTAACGGTGGAAAGAATGCAGCTTGGCTGGCATTACAGATTATCGGTGTAAGCCACCCAGAAGTTAGAGAAAAACTTTTGGCTCAGAGAGTCCAGATGGAAAAAGACGCAATGAAAGCAAATGAAGAAGTAATTGCGAAGTTTGAAAACTAATTGGAGGTTAAGACAATGGAAGCATACAAGCAGGAATTTATTGAATTTATGGTAGAAAGTGACGTGTTAAAATTTGGAGAATTCACTTTAAAGAGTGGTCGTAAATCTCCATTCTTCATGAATGCAGGTGCTTATGTAACAGGTTCACAGCTTATGAGACTTGGTGAATACTATGCAAAAGCTATTCATGACAACTATGGTGATGATTTTGATGTATTATTTGGACCAGCTTATAAAGGTATTCCAATCGCAGTAGTTACAGCGATTGCATACAGCAATTTATACGGAAAAGAAGTTCGTTATTGTTCAGACCGTAAAGAAGAAAAAGATCACGGTGCAGATAAAGGAAGTTTCTTAGGAAGCAAATTAAAAGATGGCGATAGGGTTGTTATGATTGAAGACGTTACAACATCTGGTAAATCAATGGAAGAAACAGTTCCAAAGGTAAAAGGTGCTGCTGATGTTACTATCGTAGGTCTTATGGTTTCTTTAAACCGTATGGAAGTTGGCCTTGGTGGTGTAAAGAGTGCATTAGATGAAATCAAAGAAACCTATGGTTTTGATGCAAAAGCTATCGTAACCATGGCAGAAGTAACCGAACATTTACACAACCGTGAATGTCAGGGTAGAGTGGTAATTAACGACGAAATTAAAGAAGCGATTGATAAGTATTACGAACAGTATGGTTGCAAATAAGAAGAGAAATAATATGTTTATGTGGGTATGCTTTATAGCATACCTACTTTTGCTGGGATATGTTTTGTTCTATGGAGCATTTTTCGGTAGAACAGAGCATGCAGATTATAGGTACAATCTTACTTTGTTTCAGGAAATTAACAGATACTATGGCATCGGTAAGCGAAGCGGATCATGGAGTTTGTTTATGATGAATGTCATAGGAAATGTCTGTGTTTTTATTCCGTTAGGCATGTTTTTACCAAAGCTGTTTAGACGATGTAGAAATCTATTTTTAACAGGATTTGTTAGTCTGGAAGTGAGCTTGTGCGTAGAGTTAGTACAATTGGTAACAAGAGTAGGTAGCTTTGATGTGGATGATATACTACTGAATACACTTGGTGGTGTTTGTGGCTTTATCCTATATGCAGGCTACCAGTTTATAAAAAAACTGGGTCGAAAGAGATAATCTGGAAGATAACGGTTTAGGAAGAAGGAAGATACATGGTTAGAAGACGTAGAACATATAAGTTTACAGAGAAAACACATTCCAAAAAAGCAATGGTTTCAGCAGGTATGTCCAGCGTTAGTCTGCTCATGTATTTTGTGTTTATTTTTCTGTCATATAAAGCTGGCGGAAATTTGTCTACCTATTATGGTGGTTTTGGCTTTCTGGCCATGGTTGTAGCAGTGACAGGTTTGGTAGTATCATTGATGACGCTAAAAGAAGAGGATTCATTCACACTGTTTCCAAGAATTGCACTAGTTACTTCGGTTCTATCTAGTTTGTTTTGGGTAGGAACATATATTTTAGGATTTGTGAGAGGATAAGATGAAATATTTAGAATTAATCAAAGAATCCAATGAGGAATTGAAAGAACGCTATGAACTTGTATCTGAGCGCGTGGCAGAAATTGCTGCAGACGCAAAGGAAGCAGGAAAATATGCAAATTATTTTGAAAAAACAGCAAAGTACTTAATGCTTTTAAATACTGTGATTGCACATGCGATGAAAGATGAAGTTCGTGGCATGGTAGAAGAAAAAGGAGCAGAGATAAATACACTGTTATTTGCAGATGTTAGAAAAGATGCTTATGAAACAAGCTATGCAAATCCAGCCTACGCAGTTGCGCAGTTTGGATTAGAAGCAGGTCAGATTTTATCTATGCTATATGCAAATATACATGCAACTCGCAAGGATGCCTTTGAAGGAAATCTTCAGGGAGTATGTATTTACAGTGAATTGTTTGTGGAACTATACAGCTATTTCTGTGCAGAAGAAGTAGAACTTAATCTGGTAAAGGATGCACTCTATTCCTTTATGCATGATTACACAGAAGTGTTTAATGAAAATTATGTATCTCGTTTGATTAATCCTGATTATGATTATTATACAGATATTGTAATGAAAGCAGATTTGTCAAATACTGCATATTTGTATCGTTATGGTTTATATGTAAGTGAAAATGAAACTGGAATTTCACAGTTTTTAAATACATTTTCAGAAAAAGAAATTCAAGCTATGGCGGATACTTATACAGAAGGATATCGCATGGGCTTTGTGGCTACACAGAAGGATTTAAGTATCAAAACCACAGCAGAGATTCGTTATCCAATCGGTTTTGAGCGTATGGTACGTGCTGCAGTGAAAAATTTTGAAAAATTAAATTTACAATGTGTGCTTCGTCCATATAGCACATCTGCAAACAAGCAGTTTGAATATGATCACAAAGAAGATTCCGCACTTTGGATGGACAAAGCTTATGTAGAAAGAAGCTTAGAAGTATATCGTACGGTATTTGAAAAATACAAGACAAAAGCAGCAGGATATGCAGGTCCAGCTGTAATTGAAGTGTTTGGAGAAGAACCATTTTCTCCAGAGAGCAAGGAAGCAAATCCAAAGTTGGATGAAAAACAGCAGAAACTTTCTATTTACCAGAGAAGCGAGTTCGGTCAGATTATGAATCGCTACATCAAGGGAGAAGAACGTAGTTTTACCATTATTGCTTATCCAATTCCAGAAATTGGAGAAAAGTTCCAGGAAATTTTTGCAGAAACTGTGAAGTTAAATACTTTGGATTATGTACTTTACCGTGACATGCAGCAAAAGATTATCGATGTTTTGGATCAGGCAGAAAAGGTACACATCTTAGGGGCAAATGGTAATAAGACAGACCTTTATGTGTCTATCTATCCACTTGAAAATCCAGAAAAAGAAACTGCTTTTGAAAACTGTGTAGCAGATGTAAATATTCCAGTCGGCGAAGTGTTTACTTCTCCAGTATTAAAGGGGACTACAGGTAAGCTTCACGTAAGTCAGGTATACCTAAATGAATATAATTTCTTGAACTTAGAAATTGATTTTGTAGATGGTATGATTGATAAGTACACTTGTACAAACTTTGAATCAGAAGAAGAAAACAAGAAATATATGCAGGATAATGTATTGTTCCGTCATAAGACTTTGGCACTGGGTGAATTTGCCATCGGTACAAACACCACTGCTTACAGAATGGCTCGTGAATACGATATTGCTGCAAAATTGCCTATTCTTATTGCAGAGAAAACAGGTCCACACTTTGCAGTTGGTGATACTTGTTATACCTATGATGAGGATAATATTACTTACAATCCAGATGGAAAAGCAATTGTTGCAAGAGATAATGAAGTATCCATTTTAAGAAAGACAGATATGTCGAAAGCATATTATAATTGTCATACGGACATCACTATTCCATATGATGAATTGGGACGTATTACAGTAATCAAAAAGGACGGAAGTACAGAGGATATCATTGTAGATGGTAGATTCGTGGTACCTGGAACAGAGGAATTAAATAAACCGTTAGATGAAATGTAGTATGGAAAAGACTAGCGATGTTCTTTTATAAGTACAATTTCATAAAAACAGATGGTTTATAAGAAAAACTAATCACAAAAATTATAATATATAATTGGAAAAAGGTAGTGTTCAAAGGTATACTATATGTGTATGACTTTGAGCACTATTTTTTAATGATTCAGGTTAGTTTTTGCGAATTTGGCGCTGAATCAATATTACTTAATTTTAGGAGGAAAAAAGAATGGATTACAAGAGTTCTGGTGTTGATATTGAAGCTGGTTACAAATCAGTAGAGCTTATGAAGGAGCACGTAAAGAAAACCATGCGTCCAGAAGTATTAGGCGGACTTGGCGGTTTCTCAGGCGCATTCTCTTTAGCAAAGATTAAAGAAATGGAAGAACCTACTTTAGTATCAGGTACAGACGGATGTGGTACAAAAGTAAAACTTGCTTTTGTTATGGACAAACATGACACCATCGGTATCGATGCTGTTGCTATGTGTGTAAACGATATCGCTTGCGCAGGTGGCGAACCATTATTTTTCTTAGATTATATTGCATGTGGTAAAAACTACCCAGAAAAAATTGCTACTATCGTAAAAGGTGTTGCAGAAGG
>JAZPYQ010000023.1:0-30425 GCA_045544235.1 Agathobacter sp.
TCCGGTTAGTACCGGCGTAAGGAAGCGAATTGTAAGTTTAAAGACTTCTCCCTGGCAGCAGACAAGGAGGAGATTTTTTATGTCTATTTTTGCAATCCCAGTAACTGATGAGTGGGGTACCTCTTATCAGCTTACAACTGCAGGTTACACAGTACTTGTAATCGCAATGATTGCTGCTTTACTCGTTGGATGCGCCATATTCGGTAGCAAAAAGAAATTTAGTGCAAAGCAGCTCACGTTCTCTGCTATGGCAATCGCACTTGCCATGGTAACATCCATGTTAAAACTCTGGGACATGCCTATGGGTGGTTCTGTCACACTGTTTAGCATGCTTTTCATTGCCCTCATCGGCAACTGGTATGGACTTGGTGTCGGACTTACCACCGGTCTCGCCTATGGTATCTTACAGCTGGTAATTGACCCATATATTATTAGCTTACCACAGATGCTTTTAGACTATATCTTCGCATTTGGAGCACTTGGTCTATCTGGTATTTTCGCCAAATCAAAACATGGTCTTATTAAGGGTTACATAGTTGCCATACTCGGAAGATTTGTATTCTCCACACTTTCAGGATATATCTTCTTCCCAACTTTTATGCCTGAATTCTTTGATAGCGCAATTATTTATTCTATCTGTTACAATGGAGCATACATTGGCGCGGAGGCAATCTTAACCTTAGTTCTTATTTGCTTACCACCAGTAAATAAAGCCTTAAATCATGTTAAAAAACTAGCAGATTAATTCCTGCAATAAAAAAGCGACACATAAGTGTCGCTTTTTTTCTAAATATAATTTATTAATCCAAAATCATCTGCATACAACCATAGATACCCGCATCGTTACCTAATGTTGCAAGTTCAAATCTCGTATCGCGGCACGCATGGAACGCAGATTCTTTGAAATGCTCCTGAATAGTATCAATTAAAATTGCACCTGCTTTTGAAACACCACCACCGATAACAATTACTTCTGGGTTTACAACACACGCCATATTAGAAAGTGTAGAACCTAATATTTCACCCAATTCTTCTACTAATTCTTTTGCAATTTCATCTCCCGCTTTTGCTTCATCAAAAATATCTTTTGCTGTTAAATCAGCAAACTTACGAAGAGAGGTTTCATCATCCGACTTTGCTAATTTTCTCTTTGCCATGCGAACGATACCTGTTGCTGATGTATACTGTTCTAAACAACCATACTGTCCGCAATTGCAGGCTTCTATTTCATCTGGATTTACTGTAATGTGTCCAATTTCACCACCTGCACCATTGAATCCTGCTACCACTTTTCCACCGATAATGATACCACCGCCTACGCCAGTACCCAAAGTTACCATAATAACATCTTCGCAACCCTTTGCACCGCCTTGCCACATCTCTCCTAATGCAGCTACGTTTGCATCGTTACCTGCTTTTACTTTTAACCCTGTAAGAGCGTTCAACTGTTCACCAACATTTACTACACCCCAGCCAAGATTTACACAACGGTTTACTACACCATCACTACGAACAGGCCCTGGTACACCAATGCCGATACCCTGTACCTCTGTCTTGCTAATTCCTTCCTGTGCCAATTTATTATCAATAGCCTTTGCTACATCCGATAATATTTCTGCGCCACCATCCGCAGTGTTTGTCTTGATTTCCCATTTGTCTAAGAGTTTACCACTGGTTTCAAAGAACCCCATTTTTATCGTTGTTCCTCCAATGTCTACTCCAAAACCATATTTTTTCATACTTATATCCTCCGTTTTTTATTCTATCATTGGCCTTGTGGCACTTCCTCATTTGTCACTGGCACATCGCCTGTATCTGGTGTTTGGCTTCCATCTGTTCCATCCCCTGTGTCCGGTGTTACACTTTGGTCTGTTCCATCGCCTGTCTCTGGCGTCTGACTTTCATCTGTGACCTCACCGTTTTCTGGTGCCTCACCACTCTCTGTGTCTTCTTCCTCTGGCGGATAATACTCTTCCATAAATTCATCCGAAAGCTGGGCATATGGCAAGAAATTCATAGGTTCTAGCCCTTCATGTGCATAGGTCATGAAATCCTTCCAAATCTGTGCTGGATAAGACGCACCTTGTAAACCTTCGATAGTCTTTGGCATATCACAACCAACCCACACACTCGTTGTGTAGTATCTGGTATATCCTACAAACCAACCGTCTTTGTACTCATTTGTTGTCCCCGTCTTTCCCGCACAAGGAATGCCTTCTAAGTTCGCTGCTACACCAGTTCCTTCCAACATAACCGTCTGCAACACGTTTGTCATCATACGTGAAGCGGTCTCACCATAGATTCGTTTACCCTCTTGTTCGGACATGTAGACGATATTTTCATCGGCATCTACAATTTTTACAATACAAGTAGGTGTTCGATATACTCCATCGTTTTCAATAGTAGCATATCCTGCTGCCATTTCTACCGCTGAGGTTCCCTCTGTAAAACCTCCTAATGCAGTGGCTGCCACATAGTCCCTAGAATGGATTGAAGTAAAATTCATATCCTTCAAAAGTTGAAGTCCTGCGGCAGGTGTAACATCTTGCTCATATATTTGCCATGCAACTGAGTTTAAAGATTCCTGTACCGCAAATCGAGTTGTAACCTCTCCATAATAAAAGCCATCAGATGGTCCCCCTTCAATCTCTTGGTCAATTACCAAAGTATCTGGAGTATTTCCCAGCTCAAAAAATGGGGTATAAACAATCAGCGGCTTTATGGCACTTCCCGGCTGTCTATGAGATTGATATGCACGATTTAAGGTATATATTCCTAAATCCTGCTCTCTTCCACCTACGATAGCTACCACATAACCGGTTTCGTTATCAATACAAACAGCTGCGCCCTGCATATCATAAGCACCATCTTCACCCACTTCCGTAAACTCACTCAAAACGTTATTCACAGAATTTTGCAAAGCTTCCTGTTTGTCCACTTCTATGCTGGTATATATTTTATATCCTTCTGCAAAGATTTGTTTCTGGCAATCTGCATAGAGTTCATCATATTCCTCGTAATAAGCCTTTTTCTCTTCTTCTGAAGAAAAATAATACTTAAATTCAAAGCCTTGCATCTCCATCAATGCACGAGTCGCACAATAATACACATATGTATCTACATAATTGTTCCGCTGTGATTTAATCGTCTGAGAAGGTTGAAGTGTAATCTCCTCATTTATGGCGTCCAAATATGCAGACTCAGTTATCTTACCATCCTCATACATATTTGAAAGTATTCTATCTCTACGGGCAATCGTATTATCAAAATTCACAATGGGATCATAATAACTCGGGCTATTGGGGATTGCACATAAAAATGCAATCTGAGACAAACTTAAATCGTTTAACTCACAACTAAAATATCCCGTACATGCAGCCTGTATTCCATAATAACCATTTGCAAAATATATATTGTTTAGATAAAATTCCATGATTTTATTTTTACTATATAATTTTTCTAATTCAGCCGCGATAAACATTTCTTTGATTTTTCGTTCCCAACGTTTTCCATTATCCAAATATATGTTTCTTGCAAGCTGCATGGTAATTGTACTACCACCCTGAGAAAGCTCGCCGCTTTCCATGATAGCCTTGGCCGAGCGGATAATCGCCACATAATCAATCCCGTCATGTTGGTAAAAACGTTTATCCTCTATACTTACCATGGCAGTAACAAAATCTGCTGGAATATCTTCATACTCTACATAATCTGCTTCTTTCTCTCCTTTGATAAAAGAAATCATCTGCCCATCCGCATCATAAATCACACTAGTCTGAGACGGAACAAAAGTATACTGATCCGATTCCCTTACCAAACGAATAGCATCCTGCCTTATTGCTTGAATTTGCTCTGCATAACCGCCGTAGTTATACACCAAAAAGCCACCAAGCACAAGAACCATCAACACAATTTGAAGTTTTACGACAAACCAGAAAAGACGATGCTTTTTCTGTTTTTTCTTTTTCGCCATAAATCTCTCCTACGTATCTTTTTCCTACAAACCATTGTAGCTTTTTTTCAACATATAAGCAAGATGAAGGAGTGTTTTTCATAAACAAAAAAGACCTATATAGGTCTTTTTATTGTTCCATATGTTTTCCTAAAAAACTAGCCATGGCCTTTGCCAATTGCAAAAAAACTTCTCCCCGTTGTTTGTCTTGTTCCTGACTTAATACTACTACAGCACCTATGCTATCTCCATGAGAAAGTATCGTAGCTACCGCCTGAATTGCATACTCTTTTTGATCCTCTTCTATCACCTTAATACAGGCCGCATTACCTTCCCCAAGCACCTGGTTACATCGGTTATCAATAGCCATTTGTAACTCTCGGTCTAACACCTTCCCATCGAAATTTTTCTTCCCTGTTCCTGACGCAGCAATCACATAATCTCTATCTGTCACACATACCAGCTCTCCAATTGTCTGAGACATACTCTCTGCCAAGGCGATGGCAAATTCACTGAGTTCCCCTACTGGCGAATATTTTTTCAGCAAAATCTCTCCTTCTCGACTGGTGAATATTTCCATAGGGTCCCCTTCTCGAATACGCATTGTGCGTCTAATTTCTTTTGGTATTACAATTCTGCCTAAGTCATCTATTCTTCTTACAATTCCTGTAGCTTTCATAATAAAAAATTCCTCCATTTGCATTTACTAGCTTGTACTCTAGTATCTGTAAATGGAGGCTTTTTATACCTTAAGTTAAAACTATTTATGAAAACGTTTACTTTCAGCAATTAATTTATTTTTTTGAACTTCTGTCATAGAATCTGTTACATCAGATACAAATACATAGAACATTTTTGGCCCATCAATATATTCTGAAGTTTCCAAATGTCCAGCATCATCGATCCAGCGTACTTCTCCATCTTTACGAATAATTCGATAACGAATAAAATCCATATTTCTGTCTGATTCTTTTACCTGATTATGAATCTCCCATTCCACACGATCAATATCCTCTGGATGCACCATTCCAGGGAACGTGTTACCAGTCAGTTCCTTAAACTCTGTTGCAGTTCTACAACCAAACAACTGGACTACCCTTGGGTTTGCAAAGTAGAGATGCTCATCTCCTTCCGCAGCATACACGAAGAAACCATCTGACAGAGTACCTAACATCTGTGCCATACTTTGACGCTTTCTATCCTCTCGTTCTCGCATAATACCTTCAATGCTTCGAATGGTAATAGTAGCAGTTCTAGGCATACCATCTCTTCTTTCAGAAACTGTAACTGTGGTGATACACCATTCCTCTCCAGCAGGCTCTATGCTTCTCTTATATTTGTATTCCACACTATCCTTTTTCTTTAATTCTCTCCTTAGATTCTCTAAAGAAAGGAACTCTCTTACACCTTCTTCGTCAAATGGTCTGATTTTACCACTATCGAAATGACGACTTACTACTTCTTCATAATTACCACGATTCATCATATCATCGGACGTTGGATAAATCTGGCGACAATAATTGTCTTGCAGTTGCACGAAATACACCTCACGGAAAGATTCCATAATATTAGAAGAAATACTTTCATAAATATGGGAATGTGTAACATCCTTAATCATGCAACATGCATAACCATATTGATACTGGTATAGATTTACATCAAAGTATCGATTCGAAATCGTACTATAAATATGAAGCTGCACGGATTCGCCTTCGAAAGCTGCACGGTACGCACCTTCCATAAATTCCTGCTCTTTATCTTGGAACAATCTCTTTACCAAATATCTAAGGCGTTCCATATCGCCACCACTAAGGCGACTTAGTTCTTTATTTGCATAGTTTATGACATAGTCCACAGGTTTTCTGTTTTCATCCAAAATAGGTGTACCTACTGCAAATGGGCTAGGAATATTTCCATAGTATTTTTCCATATGACGGAATTGACGTTCTGTAAGCTCTTTTGCATCACTTTCCATGGATGAAGCTACTACGGTATCCGCTTTTACATCAGTCATATCCGTCAATGAAGCATAGAACAATTTATGCCCTTCTTTTTCTCTAAGGAAATATACTCGAATATTTACCCAAAGATTTACTCCATCTCTACGAAGGAGATTGATAAATCCCGATGCTCCTTCTACTGGATTTGTATAGGCTTGTGCAAAAATAGAATACAAAAGCTGTCTATCATCATCTCGTACACTATTCCAGAAACGCTTTCTATAATCCTCTTCTTCCTGTCTAGGGATACCCGCCAACTGGAAATACTGTTCATTCACACGGGTAATTTCTATATTGTTTTCATATACTTCATAGAACACCGCTGGTCCGAGAATATTATTTACTACCGTATCATTAAACAAATTGGTATCTAATAATTCTCTTAAATGCACAGACTCTGCCTGCTTATACCAGAAACCACTGTGATCTAAATTGTTGTCATCTGATAGAATTTCCTCAAATGCATCTAATGACATAGGTCTGTAATAGAAAAATCCCTGGGTGTAAATACAACCCATTTTTCTAAGAAGATTTTCCTGCACCTGAGTTTCTACACCTTCTACTACAATTGGAATACGCATCTGTCGAGCCATATTTACTACTGACTCTAAGATACCAATTCCCTTTTCTTCTTCATTTTCATTAATTTCCAGAAAACGCATATCCATTTTCAGTACGTCTACTGGCACACTCTTTAGCATATTCAAAGAAGAATAGCCACTTCCAAAATCGTCCATCATAACGATGAATCCATACTCTCGTAAACGATGCACTGCATCCACGATTTCAGCTTCATCCTCAGCGTATGCACTCTCTGTAATTTCCACTTTTAACAACTCAGTTGGAATATCATATTTTTCTACCAACGAAATCAAATAACTTGGAACATCCAAAGAGAAGATGTCAATTCTAGAAACATTGATAGAAACTGGAACTGGTTTATATCCCTTATCTAGACACTCTCTGAGCCATCCACATACTTTATCCCATACTACCTGATCCAGGTCTGCAATAAATCCATTTTTTTCTAGGACAGGAATAAATACACCTGGAGAAACCATTCCCTTTTCACTATGAATCCAACGAACCAGGGATTCTCCACCTACAATTTTTTTCTTTTCAATATCATACTGAGGTTGTACAAAGAAAGTAAACTCGTCTTTATCCATACCCTCTTGAATTTCTGAAAGCAGACGAATTTCTTCTTCTAGTTTTCCATCCATATCTGGATGATATTCACAACAACGTCTTGAATAATTTCCAATCACATAAGAAAGCGCTACGGTAGCACGATCATACATATCCGCAATGGATTCCTCTCTGTCTGTAATAACATAGATTCCATAAGCAGGAGGATAACCATTAGTGTTTTTTCTAGTACGAATCTCTTCACGAATCTCTTCACGAAGTTCTTTTAATGCTTTTTGGTCATAAGAAGTAACGATGGCAAAGTTATCACCACCCATATGACCTACTACACCACCTTGTTTTTCTTGAAAAACTTGCAAAATATCCGCAATTGCTTCTAAGAGTTGATTTCCATCTTCTTCCCCGTGAATCTGGTTATACAAACGAAAATGTTCGATATCAATTGCCATCATACAACAGCAATCATTCTGTGCAGTTTTTAAATATTCTTCTACTTCGCAAAAAAATGCTTGCGTATTTTTCATAAGTTTTTCCTGCCTCTAATTCGACTGATTTTTTTCTCTTTCTTCTCGTTTCTTTCGCTTCTGCTCATACATTTTCGCATCCGCAATATCAATCAGTTCACTTAATCCTTTAACTTCTGTCGCATTGTATTTACTTACACCAATGCTGGCAGATAACATAAACTCATAACGTCCAGATTCGTTTCGACGTGCCATGGAATTTTGGATAGACTGTATCAAAAAATCAATTTCTTCATCATCTTCATATGCACCAAAGACTACAAATTCGTCTCCTCCATAACGCATGGCTAACATATCACTGCTTAAGTTTTCTTTGAAACATGAGGCCATCTCTTTAATTAATTCATCACCTGCTTCATGTCCTTTTGTATCATTAACCTTCTTAAGTCCATCTACATCAGAAAACAATACAAATATCTTACTATTCTGTAGCTTTAATATTTCTAATATCGTTTTTGCCTCATAGAAAAATCCTGCGCGGTTATACAACTGCGTAAGCATATCATAACTCCACACATTGTTTAATCGGATTACTGCATCCTGTAACAGCATCCATTTACGAATATTTTCATAAGCCACTCCAATATTCATCAACCAAGAATAGTACAAATTACTCTTTAACGCCAACTTGTCATTTCCACTTACACAATATCCATAACAGCAATTCTGGAAATAAATTGGAGTAACTACATAATAATTCCCACTACCATTTTGTTCTTTTACTTCTTTTGGTAATACCATACCCCTATCAAAAGATTTGTAGCTTGTAATACTACCCTCTTCGAAAGCCATTGGCAATTCTATCTTTGATGTATATTCCGTATTTACCTGCATCAAATTAAAATTGCCGCCCATATTGCCCTCTGGCAATACAAAGACTTTATCCTTTTCACAAAGGCACAGATAGAAACACTTCAAATCCACTCTACGAATTGTTTTTTTCAAAATAGGCACGACATCTTCCGGTCTCTGCAATCCAGAAAACTCAGACAAGTTTCTATTTATAAGTTCCGACAAATGCGCAGTGTAGATTTCTTTTTGGATGTATTTATATTTTAAACGTTTTACATCCGTTTCTTCCCCTTTATTTGCACAACAACTAACACGACATGCAACATCTGCTACGGTGGTCTCATATGTAGGCATGTCTCCATCTATCACACCAAGTATTTTACGAATGGCTTTTCTTCCCATCTCATATGGATTTTTATCAATAGATGTAATAGAAGGGCTACTGTATTCTGCATTTTCTGTATTATCGAAGCCCACCAAAAGCATATCTTCAGGAATACGAATGCCTACTCGTTTGAAAAATTCCAAAACTCCGATTGCCATGGCGTCTGTAGCACAGGCTATTGCTTCTGGCTTTACGCCCTTTTGATGCATTTCTACCGCAGCCTGCAAACCACTCTCTAGGGTAAACATACCTTCAAATACCAATTCTTCTTTAAATGGTATTCCGTTATGCTCCAATACATCTTTATATGCATCAAAACGCATATCTGCTTCTGGATAACCTACAGGTCCTCTTATATACGCAATTTCCTTACAACCATGATCTTTAATCAAATGTTCAATTACTTTATACTGCGCATCATAGGTAGAACTCTTTATGCAACCAAAGCCTTCCATTTCTCTATCTAAGGTAATGGCTGGAATCTTACTTGCACGGATTTTATCCATAACAAAAGACGCTGTTGGTGGATAAGTAATCGTATTAATAGCTACAACCACTCCGTCAAAATGCGCAAAATCAGGCAGTTCCATAATCTGAAATGCCCCTTGCACAGTTTCTTTATTGTCATTATATCCCGTATGATTCGTAAATACATAAAGGTTATTTCCGGTCTCCTTTATTTCATCAATCATACCATCCATTATTTGTTTTTGATTTTCCATGTTGATGTTTCCCATCAACACTGCGATTTCTTTTGCCAAAATAAATACCCCTCATAAATATTATAAATGCGTGCACTTCCCCAATTTCACACTCTAACAAAATTTTATAATTAATGGTCTCTATTGTCAATAAAAAACAGGCCCATCAAAGGATAAGCCTGCTTATTTCTTTTACAATCTGTACTTTTTCTTTACCATCCACATAAACAATTTCATCCGCAGCCTTTTCATATAACGGAAGACGCTTTTCCATCAACTCTGTAATATACTCTACATTCATATTTCCATTTAAAAGAGGACGATGAGTGCTGTTTTTCACTCTGTTATATATAGTTTCTGGCGTAGCAGAAAGGTAGACAATTATTCCATTTTTCTTCATCATCTCCACGTTCTTTTCTCGAAGAATCGCTCCACCGCCACAAGAGACAATTACTCCACCTTTATCCGTAATGCGCTCCACTAGTCCGCTTTCCAGATCACGAAAATGCTGTTCTCCAAATTTATCAAAAATTTCATTGATTGTTATGCCAGCTTCTGCTTCAATCGTTTCATCCATTTCTACTAATTCCATTCCGGTTTCTCTAGAGAGCATCCGCGCCATAGTGCTTTTCCCACATCCCATAAACCCGATGAGAAAAATATTTTTTTGATTAGTTACTTCCATACAACAGCTCCTTTACCCCTTCTACCGGCATATCCTTCCCTGTGTATAATTTAAATGCAGAAGCGCCCTGCCAAACCAGCATACCCTTGCCACCTACACAGGTACAGCCTGCTGCCTTAGCATCTTTTAGTAGCTTGGTTTCTTCTGGATTGTATACAATATCAGCTACTACAAGTCCTGGGCGTAGTACAGAAAGATCTTTCACTACACTCTGGTCATCCATTGGCTTCATTCCCACAATTGTTGCGTTAACAAAAATGTCACTTTTTTCTATTTCTTCCGTCATCTTTGCGACATCATCTATATCATATACATTGACCACACATTCAGGAACTGCTGCTCTAATTTTTTCAGCAGTAGCTACTGTTCTTTCAAAGAAAGCATCTTTTTTATTAAAAATCGTAAGCTCTCTTGCACCGTCTAATGCACACTGCACCTGAATAGCTGTGGCAGCACCGCCACCACCAGCAATCACCAACTTCTTACCTACAATAGATACGCCATGGTCTTTTAAAATATTTACAAAGCCTTCCCCATCTGTCATGTGACCAATGAGCTTTCCATCTTCATTTACGATGGTATTTACTGCTCCAATAATTTTTGCTGCTGGCGAAAGTTCATCCATATGCTTAGCCGCCTCTACTTTATCAGGCATAGTAACATTCATACCTCGCATATTGAAAAGACGCATTGCATCCAAGGCCCCTTTAACGCCATCCTCTTTTACATCAAAAGCTACATATGCATAATCCAATCCTAATTTTTCAAAACTATAATTATACATAGCAGGCGATCCAGAGTGTCCCACTGGCGAACCAATCAGAGCTAACAATCTTGTATGTCCTGAAATTCTTTTTTCCATAAATTTGATATATCCTTTCTAATTCCTATAGATATTCCAATAATTCTAACGGACGGTCTATCATAATTCCAGCACCATTGTCCATTAAAAATTCTTCATCTCGAAATCCCCAGGTAACAGAGATGCAACGTACTTCTGCATTCTTTGCAGTCATGATATCTACATCCGAATCTCCCACATAAACCGCATGTTCTTTCTCAACTCCAAGAATACGAATGGCTTCGTTTACCGAATCTGGTGCAGGTTTACGGGCAATGCCTTCTCTTTCTCCTATCGCAGCTGTGGTATATTCTGAGAAAAACTTTTCATTTAACTCTTTTACACCAGCATCGATTTTATTGGACACAATCGCCATCTTAATTCCACGTCCCTGCAATTCTTTCATGAGTTCCATAATGCCTTCATATGGTGCCGTTTTGATATTACAATGTGTTCTATAATAATCTCTAAAGTATAAAAACAATTCTTCAAAAACAGGATTTTCATCCCCCTCTGGAACCGCCTGAAGCATAAGATTACGAAGTCCATTTCCCACAAAGTTTCGAACCTCTTCCATGCTACAGGTTGGCAAATCATATTTCTCTAACGCATGATTTACAGAATCCGTTAAATCTCCCAATGTATTTAAAAGTGTTCCATCCAGGTCAAAAATAACTGCTTCTGCATCGTCTTGTTTGTCAAATATTTCCACCATGCGGTACTCTAAATAAGACTTAATTGCTGACATAGATGGACGTTCCATAATTCCTGACTCATCTAGTTCCATTCTAGGTTCTGTTCCGATTTTACGACAATATGTTTCATATGCCTTGGTTAAAAGTCCCATTTGTAAGAAACCACCTGCTTTTACATGATGCCCGCCACCGGAGCCAATTCCCATGCAAAGTTTCGCTGCAAGCTCGTTTGCCTTAATATCTTCATCGCAACTACGAATAGAAAGCTTCACACCATTCGGTAATACATTAAATACCACACACACATCAATGGCATCTACTTCCAACACCATGTCGCTAATAAGTCCCAATACGTTTGGATCACATGGACCAGCTTTCACCACCGCAAAATGATACTGCTCGTTATAATCACAACGCAATAAAGCAGCACCTGCTATCTCCAACTCTTCAATAGAAATATTGGCATTACGAAGTCGGGTAATAAGTCCACCATCGTATAATGCCTCATCACGAAGCTCCATGTCTTTTTCATTATATATTTCTTCAAAATTTCCTGTATCTGTATACAAGCCATAATATAAAGCCGTAGCAAGGTCTTCGTCCTCATTTGGATTTATCCCTTCTTCTTTTAACATATTCCAAAGCAAAGTAGAACAAGCTCCCAAATCACTTTGCACCTCGCTAAGAGGAGGCATCTTTTTACTAACACGATGATGGTCGATAACTGCCACCGTCTGAGCAGGATAAAGTGCTACATTTCCCTCTCCATACTGGCAATCCACCGTCACTAAGAGTTCCGCAGGCTGTTCCTTTTCTGTATTACGCACATGCTCGATTGGAATCTCAAGTTCCTTAATCATCATAACCAAATTACTTTTTCGGATAACATTGCGACCACTATAAATCAAACGTACGTCTTTTCCATTTTCTTTTAAGTACGTGTATACTGCAAAACCGCTAGCAATCGCATCTGCATCTGGATTATCATGACACTGTACAATAATTTGATTAAACTGTAATAATTCTCTAAGCTTCACTTTTTCTCCTCTATTCTTCTATATACGGAAAGAATATGTCACTCGTATTTTTTGAGTCAAACAATCCATTGTATTGCAAACTCTCATATTCTAAAATCCACTTTAGTTCCTCACCTAGTGCATCTTCTACATGAAGATATTTTCCAGTGCTATTTGAATAATAACCTCTTGAATTGATGGCTGGAACTACATCCATCATATCCGATAGGAACTGATGGTAAGGTGGCAAATCCACTCCTGCACGTTCTAATGTCATAGTAGACAAATAGTTTAAACTAGTAATCTCTACCGTCTCTTCTGGTGTATCGTAATTTGTCCATATAAAAAATGGCACCGTATACAACGCTTCCAACTGCTCTAGCGTCAGACCGGAGAGTCCTCGTCCATTTAAAAGCGTATAAAACTTACTATTTAAACTAGGCTGATGATCTCCAAAAAACACAATTTCCACAGGCTCATCCACCTGGGAAAAATAGGTAATCAGCTCTGCCAGTGCATCATCACTTTCTCGAACCAAAGAAAAATACTGATTGGCATCTGTATAAGAACGCCCTATCTTATAATAATTCTCTGGGAAATTTTCATAGGTAGTTGCATATCCCCCATGATTTTGCATAGTGATGGACATAATAAAGAGATTTTCATTTACACCACGGTTCTCGAATCTTTCAATAATATTCTGATACAATTCCCTATCAGAAACATATTCACGTATCATTTGTTCCTGTTCAAAGTCATCTAAGAAATAACTTTCATCAAACCCCAATTTTGGGTAGATTAAATTTCGACTCCATCCAGTCTCATAATATGGATGCATTGCCACACAGGTATAGCCCTGATTCTTTAAAGTAGAAACAATGGACGTTGGCGTATCCCCAATATACTGCTGATACACCACCGAACCCACAGGCAAAAATGCCATGGAGCTACCTGTCATATACTCCCACTCGGAGTTTGGCGTCTTAGCCCCAAACACAGAAGAAAGCGCATAGCCTTTTATCGTATTTTCCTGCAACGAATCCATAAATGGCGTCAAAGGTGCATTGGTCTGAAAATCCCCAATTACACTTAAATCCGCAAATGATTCATTCATAATAACAATAATCGTTGGCTCTTCTTCTAATGTATCCCCGATTGGATTTTCTTCCAACTGACTATATCGTTCTTCCAAATTCTGAATCGTTTCCAGAGAATATCCTTCCGGCGCAGATACAAAACTATCCCTTGCACTCAAAACAAAATTAAGTACATAACCATTTTGGTAGGAGCCTTTTTGTTCCCATGTCTCTGTGTTGATATTATGAGTATTTAATATAACCACGATTGCAGCTAGCACTGCGCTAAGCCCACTAATCAATCTTACAAAAAACACATTTCGATAATTCAACTTTACCAGTCTCACTAGCAAAATGAATACCACCGTAGCAATAATTACATGCCATCCTCTATCATGTAGTTGAAGTTCATATTTTCCTGCCACGCTAAGCCCCGTCCCAATGGAACGAAGATCTGGAAAGATGAATTCATTTTCACGAAACAAATAAACAAAGTAGTTGACAAAAGCAACTATAACAAAAAACACGTGGGAGCCAATCACGCTCACCGCCACCTTACTGGTGATTGCCATAAGAAGTAAATACACCACTAGAACACATAGAATATTCAGGCCCCACTTATTGGTAGAAAGCCTTTGAAACAATTCTTGATCCAACAGTAAATACTGTACACTGATGGTCGAAAATATTGCGCCTCCAACCAACAAAAGCACGGTCCATAGCCCTGATAATTTTTCACTTAACTTTTTAAGTTTTTCTACATCCCAATTTTTAAACTTCATAAAACTCTTTTACTTGGTTACAAATAATTTTCATTAAGCGAGTTCTCGCTTCTACACTTGCCCACGCAATATGTGGGGTAATAACCAATTTCTCACTGTCTTTTATATAGCGAAGTGGATTGTCTTCGGCCATTGGTTCTACCGAAAGTACATCCAACCCTGCTGCCGCTATTTCCCCGTTGTTTAAGGCATCTGCCAAATCCTGTTCTACTACAATCGGACCTCTACCCACGTTGATAAAAATAGCATCTGACTTCATTTTTCCAAAAGCCTCTTTGTCAAACAAACCTCTGGTATTCTCATCCAATGGTGCATGCACAGATACAATATCCGATTCCTCTAACAAGGTATCAAAATCAACTCTTGTATAGGTATCATTATTATTCTTTCCAGATGTGGAATAATACATCACACGGCACCCGAAGAGTTTTGCAATTTCTGCCACACGTCGTCCAATATTTCCTAGCCCTACAATTCCCCATGTCTTTCCAGACAACTCATGAAATACATTTGCAAAATGAGTGAAAGTAACATCTCCAATATATTTTTCTGACTTCACATAATCATCATAATATCTCATCTTTTCTAACAAGAAGAACAAAAGCGCAAAGGTGTGCTGTGCTACAGACTCTGTAGAATAACCCGCTACATTACGCCACTCGATTCCTCTTTTTGCCAAATACTCTTTGTCCAAATTGTTGGTACCAGTAGCAGTCACACACACTAGCTCCAAGTTCTTTGCATTTCCAATGGATTTTTCATTTATCTCCACTTTATTGATAATAACTACATTGGCATCCTTGGTTCTTTCCAAGGCCTCCTCTGGTGTAGAAAATGGATATTTCACCACTTCACCCAAAGCATCAAAACAAGATAAATCGATATCTTCGCCTATGGTTTTTACATCCAAAAAAACAATCTTCATAATTCTATTTCCTTTTATTTCTCTACACAGCTAAACGCATAAATTGTCTTGGTTTCATATGGCACATTTGCCTCTGTAATTGGGCGCACAAAATTTGTCTCGTTTACAGAATTTGGGAAGTACTGTGTTTCCAAACAGAAGCCTCCATGTTTTACATATTCGTGTCCCTCTGTACCAATCTGTCCGCCCACAAAGTTTCCAGTATAGAGCTGCACACCAATACAATCTGTCCATACATCCATCTGAATTCCCGTCTTAGGAGCATAAGCTGTGGCAATTTTTTCCACCCCTTCACCATCTTTATCGATAGAAAAGTTGTGGTCGTATCCCTGACCGAAAATCAACTGCTCGTGATTCTCCTTAATATCACGTCCGATGGTTTTCGCCACACGAAAATCAAATGGTGTACCTTCTACCGGAGCGATTTCTCCTGTTGGAATCGCCTTTGCACTCTTTACTGGTGTGTAATGAGATGCCTTAATCCAAAGCTCGTGATCTTCTACGCTACCATCCTTTTCACCATTCAAATTAAAGTAGGTATGGTTTGTCATATTGATAGTGGTTTTCTTGTCGCTTAATGCATAATAAGAAATCGAAAGTTCATCCTTCTCTGTTAATTCATAGGTTACTTCGTAATGAATGTTTCCAGGAAAGCCCTGCTCTTTATCCTTTGCATCATAAGCAAATACAATTTTACTTTCTGTATGCTCTTTTACCGCCCATACTTTTTTTGCCAAGCTATTGTAACCACTATGCAAAGTGTTTTCATTGTCATTTGCATCCAACTCAAACACATCACCATCAATATCTATTTTCGCATCCGAAATACGATTTGCGTATGGCGCTACAATTGCTCCAAAATATGTAGTTTCTCTTTCATAAGATAGGGGATTATCATAACGCAATGCCACATCCACTGGCTGTTCATTTTTATCTTTCAAAATAATTCTATGTACAGCTGCACCTAAATCGATAAAATCTACTGACATATTTCCATTGCTAAGGGAATATACATGTACCTCTTTTCCATCATTTGTTTTTCCAAAAACACGCATTTTAAACTCCTCCTTTTGGGGCATTCTTCTCCGATTATCATATGCTCTCATTTTACTTCTTTTCTGTTCTTAATTCAATATTCATATGGTGTAGAAATAGGAAATATGAAAATGATTTTTAGCGATTAAGAGAACCCTTGGCTTTGCCGATATAGAAATATATAGAAAAGAATACTTAGGGCGAATGCCTTTTGATAGAGGAGTTTTTATGGCAAGAACATTTAACACAGAATCCAGTGCCACAAACTTAACATCGAACTTTTATTTGCAGAATTTCTATCGCATGAATCGAAATGCAATGAAGGTATCCACTCGTAAAGACTACAATCAGGTAGAACTCTCTTACGAGGATTCCCGAGCGCTAAAAAAAGCTGCAGCAAAGCTTTCCTCATTTGACTATACAGAAGAGGAAAACGGAGACAACATCCTAAGCACCATTCAGGCATTTACTGAAACCTACAATTACACCATCGAATCCAGCTCTTCTGAAGACGCTGATACATATCGTCAGAACCGACAGTTAAAGACTCTGACAAAGAAATATGAGGACGAATTAAAGGACTTGGGCATCACCATAGAAGAAGACGGAAAACTCTCGGTTAGTGAAAACATTTTAAAGAGCGCTTCCTTCGAAGAAGTCCGCTCCGTCTTTTCCAACGAATCCGACTATGTATCCAACCTCCGGACTATCGCACGTCGTATGCATGCCACTTCATATGATGAGGTATACGCACAGATGACTGGAGCGGGTGGAAGACTCAGTATTATATTATAACCAATAAACGCCATGTATTTTTGATATATACATGGCGTTTGATTATTAAGATATGTTTAATTAATAAAGAGAACCCTTCTCTTCTTAAAATAGATGTAGTTAACTATAATGGCAACTACCATTCCTACCATACTTCCAAATATAGAACTAAAATTTAACAAATGCCATTGCTGTGTTAACAAACATAATACTAACATATACGCTACAGATCCTACGGTCGGTACAATTAAGAAAATAAGATAACATAATGGTCCATTCTTTCGGAATTTTGCTAGTCTCATTCTCGTATACAGTGCAAATCCTGCCATTCCCAAAAGGAGTGTTCCATATAATACATCTAACACTTTTATTCCATTTCCATAATATAAATATATAAGTTCTGCATCTCCTTGATATATAGCTCCTGATACATATAAAATTCCTTCAATACCTAACATAACAACATTAAGAAACAGTTGCAAGTAGATAATGTATTTAAACCATTTTAGAGGATATTTTTTCTCTGAGTTTGCTTCCATCATTTCAACTTTTACTTCTTCTAGATTATTTTCTCTTTCTTGTTCCATATGCTTTTCTCCTTTATCTTTAATAGTTTACACCTACTACTGTTCCTTCTTACAATGTTCCATATGGGTCATAGCTATATGTTCCGATACGGTATCCTTTTATTCAATTTTGTTTTGGATGTCGTTTTATGCACCCAGATGGCAAATTTTGCCATAGAGTCTATAAATTAATCTACATGGATTACATCGCCACAGGCGAGAGCCATTTCGATTAATTTATAGACAAAAGTTTTAGTGTATTGTTGCATCGTTATGTTGAGACATAATTAAAGTTATGCGAATATTTCTGCATTTAATGCTAAAACATCAATTATTTCTTTGATTTTTTTCTGGTCTCTAAGAACGCGTGCCTCATCTGCCTTATCATGGGATTGGATGTCAATAAGAGATAACACCTTTCTAATAAGCATAATAGTTTCATCTTTCAACCCTAAATCATATGCCCAGAAAATCATTCCACTCCGAATAGACAGCAGTTTTCTCCCCATAATAGTTTCTGCTATACAAAGCGATGTAGTAACATCTTCAACTCTCACTTTGTCGATTAATTTAATCATAAGAAATAATCTTTCCTTATCATGAAAACCCACAGATAAATCATATAGACGATTAAAAATCCTACTATCTCCACTTTCTTCTAACTGTTTCACAAAATCCTCAATTACCTCTATCTCCCACTTTTGTTCAAGGGCACTATCAATATTTAGTTTTTTGTATAGGGTATAGTTGTCCATATCTTCTCTTGCCATTACAAACAAAGAACAATTATTTTTCTTATATGCTTTTTTTGCTTCTTCTAGTGTCATGTTGTTATCCCCTATTTTATAGCTTCCCATAGATTATCCCCAATACTCTTAAATGAGTAACCCAATTCTTTAAGATAATCTATTTCACGTTGATAAAAACGTCTTGAACCATCATCGAAATAATATCCTTGGTATGGGTCATTTGACAAGAGAATTCTATTACCAGCATCTATTTGGTCATCTATAAACTGTTTATTCACTTTCCATATTTCATCATAGTTTTTCATTGCCTCACTTTCTAATTGAGACCATAACTCACTATCCATCTTGAAATATGAATAACCTTTAGTTTCACCAATCACATCGTAAGTTCCAGTTGTTCCCAAAATCGTTGTACTGCTATCAACATTATTAAGTGATTGGCTTAAATAATATGAGACTCTGTCATTAGATAAACTGCCACCCTTAATAATACTAATAATCTCATCTAGATTTTTCCCTTCATTAATCGCTTTCGTCACCTGACTAAGCTTACTCATTGGGATATCTATATTGTTTAATCCGATATTAGTAATAAATCCTAATGATAATGTCTGTGGATCAAGTTTTGTTCCATTTGCTGCGGCACCAGTTCCTTCAAATAACGTTTCCAATCCTGCTTCTAATACTCCAGCACCTACTGGATTTTTTGTTATCAATTTAGCCAAAGGCGGGATAAGTCCGAGACCTTCTCCCCATAAACCACCTTTTACCGCACCTTCCGATGCACCTACCAATGGATTTTCTCCATTTTTATAGCTTTCATAGCCTGAACTAAATGCTTGGGACACGCCACCAGCCACCGACATTGCAAAGACAGGTAATGTTGTTCCACCCGATATCACAACCGACATTGCAAGCATTGTTTCATTTAACGCAAAAAGAGTTGTGTTGACTACTACCTTTCCCGTATCCGTCTGCCCGAAATCACACATGGCTTTATGCTTCGCTTGCTCCATTGCCATTTCATTCTCTAATACATCACTTTGGAAGTCTATGAATGATTCCCAACGCTCTTTTATACTTTCTCCAAAATGCTTTGAATTCTCAATGCCTGCTAGTCTAACTGCCTGATCAGCTTCCCACTGTGCTTGTTGCACTGCGGTATAACGGTCTAACCAGCTCCATGTAGAAGAAGTATTTTCTACCGCTTGAACTGCGTTATCTTTTACTTGTGTAGTGGCTCCTACTACAGCTTTTTTTCCAACATCAAAAGCTTTCTTATTCAAAAGTCTACTGCTAGCTTTATGCCCTGTTGGGTCTGTGAAGTTTAGTGGATTGTTCAATACATAGGTGTAGCGGTTTAGGGTCAGTGGATTTAGGATACTTCCTGCGTAGGTATCTTCTGTTAAGAAGTTACCGTTTTCACTGTTGTAGTATCTCGCTCTCAGGTACTGTAAGCCAGTATTTGTATTTGTAGATTCTCCATTATAACCGTAATAGTTTACACCTACTACTGTTCCTTCTTCCAATGTTCCATATGGGTCATAGCTGTATGTTCCGATACGGTATCCCTTGGATGTAGTCGTAGATGTTACACTACCTCTGCCATCGTATAAGTAGTAAGAAGTGTTTCTTCCTGTATCACTAGAAATTCGTTCATTACCATAAGTGTATGCAGTGGTGATTCTACCATTTGCTTTTACTTCCATAAGAACTTCTTCGTTCGTACGGTTTACATCATTTACATATTGGGTAATGGTGTAGTTCTTGTACTGGCGTTTGGATACAAGTGATGCTAAATCCTTCGTCGCTGTTGTTGTAGCAGACTCTGTCTCGCTACATCTGCCTCTATGACTTGGGATTACGATTCCACATCCATCGGAGCTCTTACCACCCTTAGTGTAGTCCATGGTAAAGAGTCGGTTTCCGTCTCCATCATAGAGAGCTGCCATTAAGACTTCTCCTCGTTCACGTACCACGGAGAGTCTGTTCTCTGCGGTATACTCATAGGTGGTGTAGTCCATCCAATGAACACCTTCTAAAGTGAGGTTTCCATCCTTATCATAGAAGTACCAAGTGGTTTCTCCCCACCATCCCTTACACTGGTCGGTTTTCGAAGTAAGCTGGTTCGAAGCATTGTAATTGTATGTAACACTTTCTACTACTCTACGACCTGACTTCTTCACATACTTGGTTCGGTTTCCGTCCACATCATAAGTATATTCATATGTAGTTGTACTCTTATTTTGCGCGGTTTCTACGCACTTTGTCAACTGCCAGTTTTCATCATATGTATAAGTTAACTCTGTTACGATGGTTCTGTCTAAGTTGCAGATGCCATGTGGTCTTCTTATATGTCTCTGGTTGCAGTTGTCTCCATGATATCTGTCATGTTCAAAAATGCTATGTCCATGCAGATGCTCATAGTAATGTTTCCATCTAAGGTCTCTATAATTGTGACATCCCTCATTAGACAATTCAAACAAGATGTCTACTACCGACTCTTCCACACGTTCGGATACGATATATCCTTCTTCGTTATAAGTGTATTCGTAAGATGAAATTAGTCGATTGTTCTTCGCGTGTCTGGTTACTAAGCTTGTAACGTTGTCTAACGCATCATAGGTCACATAGGTAACGGTATCATTTGGTCGTGTAGTTTTAATCAATCGATTGAGACCATCGTACTCATAGCTCGTTACCTTGCCATCACGGTCTGTTACTGTAGTTAAATTTCCATTAAGGTCATAGGTATACACTACCTTGCTTCCATCTGGATATCCCAATTCTTTTAAATTGCCGTTTGCATCATAAGCATAAGTTACTGTTGCACCAGCACTATCTTTTACCTCAGCAAGTCTTCCTAAGACATCATATTTATACTCCGCTGCTCCGATAGCGTCGGTCATAGAGATACGCTGCCCTGCCATGTCATATCCATAGAGAACACTGTCTTCTATCTCGTTTCCATAGGCATCTTCATAGGATTTTTCTACTAGCTGGTTTAACGCATCATAATCATAGCATACTGTTTTTCCACTAGGGGATACTACAGAGAGTAGTCTGCCTGCCGCGTCGTAATTCATGGTTTCCACTCGGTCAGCAGCATCCTTACGAGAGGTTACATTTCCTTCTAAGTCGTAAGTATACTGTGTGGTGTTACCTAGTGCGCTTACCTGTGCGGTGAGCCATCCCATGTTGTTGTATTCATAAACAGTGGCATTTCCTGCTGCGTCTGTCACTTTTATTAAGTTATCATTTGCATCATAGCTGTAGGATGTGACCTTTCCACTACGGTCTGTCATAGAGCTTATATTTCCATGAGCATCATAAGTATAAGATGTCACATATCCTGCTTTGTCTGTTTCTTGTAGAATCTGACCATTCTTGTTATAAGCATAGCTTACTGTCTGATTCAGCGGGTCTGTGCTTTGTGTTACTCTTCCAGCTTCATCATATGTATAAGATGTCACGTATCCCATAGGGTCTGTGATAGAAATTACATTATAATTTCCATCATAGCTATAAGTGGTCTTTGAACCGCCTGGAGTGAGCATCTCTGTTAAGTTACCTACTGGGTCATAAGCATAAGTAGTTGCCTGTCCTAGTGGATCTTTTTCTTCTACCAATCTTCCTAAGGTATCATAACTATAGTTAGTGGTATAACCTAAAGCATTCGTTTCGCTGATGACATTACCACGAATATCATATGCAAAAGAACTGCTAGCCCCCGATGCATCCACACTACTGATAAGACGATGTAAGTAGTCATATCGATAGGTTGTAGTCTGTTCAAGACTATTTGTCTCCTCAACGATATTGTCTACTGCATCGTAGGTAAACTGTGTCCAGTAGCCAAGTGGTGTGGTTACTTTTTCTAGTCTGCCTACTTCGTCATACTCGTAAGTGTATACCCCACCATTTGCCTGTGTCATCTTTGTGACTTGGTCGTTTAAGTTTACTTCATAAGATGTTACGTTTCCTAGTGGGTCTGTGACTGACAGTACATTTCCATGTAAGTCATAAGTGTAGATAGTAGACTCTCCTTTTGGAGATATCTGTTCTATCATATTTCCGAGGGCATCGTACTTGTATTCTGTAACCTTACCTTCAGGGTCTTTGTATTGGGTCAAACTACCTAAAGCATCATAGTAGTATTCTTTTACCTCATCTAAAGCAGAGGTTTCTGAAATAAGACGATTTAGTTCGTCATATTCATAGGTGGTAGTGTTACCATTTCCATCTGTGTAAACGGTTAAGTTACCATTTGCATCGTACTCATAAGTAATGACCGTGCCATTTGCGTCTGTAAATGAAGTCACATTATTTTGACTGTCATACGTATAGCTAGATACTTCTCCCTCTGGATCTGTAATTGTAGCAATACGATTTAACTGGTCATATGCATAGGTATAGACCGCTGCATCTTCTTCCGTCATTCCAACCTGATTACCTACAGCATCGTATGCAAAGGTTGTAGTTATACCTTCTGCATCTGTAACTGCAATTATACGATCCATGACATCATATTCATAAGAGGTGGAACTTCCATCTGCCGCTTCTATTTCTAATAGACGTCCATATTTATCATAAGTGCAAGTAGTTACTCTGCCTAATGCATCTGTTTCAGAAGTAATATTTCCGTTTGCATCATAAGTGAAATAATATTCATTTCCCGCTGTATCTATTTCAGAAATAACACGACCTAAACTGTCGTAAGTATAGGTAGTTTTTAAACCTGCCACATCCTCTTTTGTGAGAAGTTGTCCGTTTGCATTGTAGGTCATAGTAGTAGTTGCATTTTCAGGTCCTACTATCTTAAGATTATTTCCTGCTGAGTCATAGGTATAGGTGTATACATTTCCTAATGCATCTGTTGCTTTTGTAATATTACCCTGTACATTGTATTCATATGTGGTAACACCTTTTAACGCATCTACTGTCTCGTAGAGATTTCCTACTGCATCGTATTTCATTGCAGAGATATTTCCAAGTGGGTCTGTAATAGATGTTAAATTCCCATTGTAATCATAGGTAAACTTGGTAGTATTTCCCTCTGCATCTACCATTTCTACCTGATTGCCATTTAAGTCATAGGCATAGGTGGTTACCTGTCCTAGTGCATCCGTTTCAGAAATGATATTGCCTACGGCATCATATCCGTACACTACGGTCTGACCTGCTGCATTTGTATAGGATATCTGTCTGCCAGCCTTATCATATCCATAGGTTTCTGTGCCGCCTTCTGGGTTTGTGGTTTTTACAAGCTTATTATTTCCATCATAGACATAACTATAGCTACGTCCACTATCGTCTGTCTGTGTCAACAAGTTTCCATTTGCATCATAAGTGTAGGTAGTTACGACACCTGATGCAGTGGTCTTCTGGGTGATTCTTCCCATCGCATCATATGACGTTTTTACAGTATCGCCGTTTGCATAGGTTACCTGTGTTTCTCTTCCTATGGCATCATAGCTATAGGTGGTTTCATTTCCTTCTGCGTCTATGATTTTTGTTACAAGACCCTGTGAATTATATTCGTAAGTTATAACATTTCCATTTGGGTCTGTGTATGTCAGAAGATTTCCGTTTTCGTTATATGTATAGCTCTTTGCTTGTATATCTTGATTTACTTCTGCTGTCACACGTCCCATAGAGTCTATGGTATAGACAGTTACGTTTCCAAGAGCATCTGTTTCTGAGGAAAGTTCATTGTTTGGGTTATAGTCATATGTGTGTACATTTCCCTTTGCGTCCGTAGTTTTCGTAATGTTATACATCTTGTCATATTCCATAGATGTCATATTTCCAAGGGCATCGGTAAACGTCAGGATATTGCCTACTTTATCTCTTGTATATTTTATTACTCCACCATCCGCAGCGGTTTCTGTTAATTTGTTTCCTACTGCGTCATAACTTACCTTCGTTGTATTGCCAAGTGGGTCTGTGGCAGAAAGCTGACGATTCATTTCGTCATAGGTAAAGCTCCATGTGTATCCTTCCCCATCCACATAGCTTATCAGGTTTGGACCATCATACGTGTAAGTAGTGGTTACCCCTCTACCATCTGTCTGAGAAGTCATTCTATGTAAACTGTCATAGGTATAAGTAATTATGGCTCCGTCTGCCTGTGTGCACGAAACCAAATCCCCATTTCCATTGTATGCATAGGTTACGGTTGCACCGGAATAATCTGTTACAGATGTAAGTTTGTTCTGCGCATTATAGCTAAAATATGCTACTGCGCCATCTTCTCTGGTTTCACTTGCAACATTTCCTAATTCATCATAGGTATAAGTCTTTGTTCCATTTGCAGTAACTTCTTTTACCAACTGATTTGCATCGTTGTAATATTTCTCACAAGTAGTACCATCTGGATATGTGATAAGTGTAGTTCGATACAATTCGTCATAGGTATAAACGGTTACATTTCCCCTATTATCCGTAGTCGTAGTGGTGTGGTCTCCATAAGAAAGATACGCCACATTTCCATTTGCATCGGTTTGTTTTATTACACGTCCCTGATCATCATATTCGTTTACGATTACGGTATTGCCGTTTTCATCAATCCAACTTGTCATCTGATGACTTTCGTCATACACATAGAAACGAGTGTATCCATTTGGATTTGTTACACTGCTAAGATTACCATTTGCATCATAGGTGTAGGATACTGTGCCGGCGTCTGGCAATGTGATTTTTGTAATATATCCAGCATCATTTTGCTCAATAGTAAACACCTTACCAGATGCTGTCGTAATCTGCGTAAGTTTATATGCTTCGTTATATCCAAGTGTAGTTACAAAGCCATTAACATCGGTTATCTGACGAAGAATACCATACTTGTCAAACGACCATATCGTTTTCTGTGCGTCCACTACCTGCCAGCAGATATCGTCTTCGTCTGGCTCACTTACCGCCAATTTCTTTAAGGTATATTCGTATCCTGCAGGTGCACTATAAGTGCCATCTGCATTTTGTGTAAAATACAGATAACTTCCATCTCCACGAGAGTAGATGATAGTTCCATCTGCCATTGGTGAAAGTGTTTGGTCATAGGTAAAGCTCCAGCCACGTCCAAACATGGAGTTTCTATCACCTGCAAGAGAGTTATAGGTTCTTGATATGGTAAATTCCCCACCAAACTCTGTCATGGTAGCATCCGTCTGGTTCATGTAGAAGTTACCAGTGTTTAGGTTGATTGGTTCAAATCCAAATTCACAGTGCAACCCTCTACCCATCAAAGCACCATCAATCTGCGCTTTTTCTGTATCGGATAATTCTGCTGTGTTATATGGGGTAGTTGTCTGAGGATTGCGGATAAATAATGTATTTCCTGCTACAACTAAAGCATCCTGCACCTGATTATCTTTCATCAAGTCTGTAAGCGATACTCCATAATGCTGCGCGATTTTTGGAAGTGTATCGAACTGTTTTACCTGATAAATTAAAAAGCTGTCTGTGGATACTTCTTTTCCGTATACCCATGCACCATCTATTTGTTTTATGGCTCTTGCCTTAATCTGATAGAGCGTATCTGTTTGTAATCCTGCAAACAGACCACTCTGCCAGTTGCTGTCCTTGCTGTTGTAAATAGTCGCATTTGGAAATGAGACGTTAAACTCTGCACTATTTGGATATGCATACAATCCTTCTGCTGTAGTAGAGTAATAGCCGGATGCAGCATTGTTGGTTGTTAAATAATAACTTACTGTAGCCCCACTTTTGGCAGTACCGTCTACAAAGATTCCGTCAAATGTTAATAATCCATTTGTGCTCTTTTCCGTCATTGGACGAAGTACTATTGTTGTATCATCCAACGACATATCTCTCAAATATGGGTCTTCTGCATTCGACCACTGAATGGTAATCTTTGGTCCATATACAGAATTTCGATTATTAAAGACCTCACACTGCATAGCTGCACTTAAAGTGTTCGCCTCTGTGATTGCCTTTAATACCATACCATTGTTTGCATAAGTGCCCTGTACCCAATCATTTACAAGTTCTTTAATGTTGTAATTGATATAGGTGTGTTTTGCTCCCGCAGCATACTGCATATCAATAAATGTATGAGAGGTTGGCTGATTATTCCAAGAGATTGTGTCTGCGTTCCAAGCTTCATCTACTCTGTACAAGCCAAACTGAGAACTACCATTACTATAGTTTGTACGCTGACTAATAGAAAATGTGGCACTATCTATTTTTGACCCTTCTGGAATAACACTAAAATCTGCATTCACCTGAATATATGTACGACAGTTTAAATGCTTTGTATGGAATGCAATCGCATTTCCAGATTTCACTCCGTCATCAAAACCTACGTAAGGGTAATTGTTATCACCAATATGGCTGTTTGGACTTCCTTCTTCTACACCAATTAGACTAAAGGACTCCTGCCCTACATTTACTGTACTTGGATCGATTCGAATAGGATACTGACGACTTTCGTCTGCTAGCCACTCTTGGTCTGGTGTTACTGTAAGAATAGTCTTTCCATCTTCTTCTCGTAAACTTAATACAATGTTGTAGCTTACTTCTCCTGCGGCATCTTCCATAGATGGGGCTTCTAATAAATATTTCGCATCCTCTAGGGTAGATTCCTCTGGATAAAGATATACCTGATTGTCTACAAGCTCTGCCTTTAATCCCGGAATGTTGAGCTCATACTCAAATATGGTATGTTCTACGGGCTGTAACAATACAATATCTTCTTTGATGCTAGTATCAATAACTGTGTACTGTACGTCCACGCCCTCATACACAGCATTGTAAAGAATTGCATTGTCTTTTACGACTGCATGACTATAATCTCCTGCTAATGGTATGATTTCGATATAGTAATCGTCCTTTGCCACAATAATTCCGGCATCGTCGGTAATATTTTTAGGCAACTGAATTACATACTCATTTGCTTGGTTTTGTACAAAGTCTGTACCCGTTTGTGAAAATGCCTGAATTTCAATTAGGGTATTATCTACCAATTGTATTTCACCATTCTCATCTTCATAAGTACCTACATATCCACCAAAGACAGTAATATACTGCTCTTCACCTGTTTTATAGGTTCTTGAATATGCATCATAGTCCACCAAGGTACCTTCTGGTTCTTCTGGAAGAGGATAATAATCCTGTGGCTCTTTTAGCTCGATAACTGGCTCATTTACTTCCTCTTCTGAAGTTTCTCCTTGAGACTGTTCCTCCGTTTCCGTGTTTTGTGTTTCTTCACTCTGCGTTTCTACTCCAGCCTCCTCTAAAGACTCTAGTGATTCTGGTCTTTCAAGTTCTGTTTCCTGCTCAGTGTTTTGTAACACTTCTGCAGCATACGCAATAAGTGGTTCTGCATCCTGTAAACACATCATCACAATTAGTAGAATTGCGATACATGATTTTAGGAAGCGTTTTGGTTTCATTTTTCTCATTTGTGTTTTCCTCCTATTTACCCACTATTTCAAGTTTACTTCATAGGAGAGAGAAAAAATATAGGACATCTCTGTCACCAAACGTGCTTTTTTGCTAAAATCCGCGAAAATTTGTAATAAAAAAAAGAGTCTTTCGACCCTTTTTCGCATTTTTACAATTCTTTACTTATCTGCTCTCTCGTCGCTACTATAGACCCTTGCACCATCTGTGCACTGCCACCACCACGAGCATTGAATTTCTCTTTTAAATCCTTTGCCACCTCTCGACAATCTTTTGTCTTGCTTCCAATGATGAAATTATATCCATTTTCATCATCACCTACGAAAATTCCACAAACACCCTCATGTTTTTCTACCAATTGGTTTACTATGCAGCGTATTACTGGTGTTTCCAAATCACGCTCAAAGAGAATGACATCCTTCTGTTCTTCTGGAATCTCTGCTATTTTACTTTCCATTAAGGTCTGCTTTGCATTTCCTAGCTGTGTTTTTAGAGACTGCACCTGTGTTTTTAGTTTTGACACATGTTCTGGTAAATTCTCTTGGTTTGTGGTAAGTATTCCAGATAGCTCGGAAATTATCTTCGACTTTTTGCGATACTCCTCCAGAGCACGAAATCCGCATAGGAAACTAATTCGCATACCACCTTTATAGTTCTGTGCTGTCTGAATTTTAAACATTCCTATTTCGCCAGTTCTGTGTACATGAGGCGCACAGCATGCACATACATCATAACCTACTACTTCAACAATGCGCACATCCCCATCTATTTCGATTTTGCTACGATATTCCAGCTGCGCCAACTCCTCTTTTGCTGGATACCCTGTTTTAATCTCTACGTTTGCTACAATGGCTTCATTTATTGCCCACTCCATTTCTTCTAACTGAGCCTCTGTAAATACTCCGTCAAAATCCATGGTTACGATTTGGTTACTTAAATGAAAACCTACATTTTTATATCCATATTTTTTATACGCCAAGCCTGAGAAAATATGCTCTGCACTGTGCTGTTGCATATTGAAAAAACGATGCTGCCAATCAATCTGACCTGCCACAGTTTCTCCCTCTTGCAATGGCGCTGAGATTATGTGAAGAATCACATCCGCATTTATCTGCACATCTAACACATCCGCATTTCCTAATTTTCCTTTATCTGGAGTTTGTCCACCTTCTTCTGGAAAGAATAAGGTTTGATCTAATATTACTTTATAAGCAACTCTTTTTTCACCATTATTCTCCGCCCATTTTATCTCTTCACAAGAAACTACCGTGGCTTCAAATTCTATTGCGTATGCATCTATATCATAAAGTTTTTTTGTTTTCATACATGTATCCTCTTTATCCAACTCTTTTTTCCAAGTATATCATAATCTTTATAATTTCTTAAGGTGTATTTTTCGCCAATTTGTGGTACACTCTTTTTATACTTAGGGGAGAGGGGAATTTTTACATAGGAGAAGTATTATGAAGAAATATCGTTATTTGATACTAGCTCTTTCTATCGCGGTAATGGCAGGACTTACCATTGCGCTTTGGAAGCCACTACTTAATTTTGCAGAGAATCCGGAGTCCTTAGCTCTATGGATAGATGAAGCAGGCATTTGGGGACCAATCATATTTATGCTATTAAACACAGCACAAGTCCTTTTAGCGATTATCCCTGGCGGACCTTTCGAAGTAGCTGCAGGTGCTTTATTTGGGCCTTGGATTGGGACACTAATGTGTGATGTGGCTATGACCGCGGGTGGTATGATTACCTTCCTGTTTGTAAGAAAGTTCGGCATGAAATTCATTGAACTTTTTATTGATAAAAAAGAAATTGAGTCTGTTAAATTTTTACATTCAAATCCAAAGTACACCACACTATTATTCCTGTTCTTCCTGTTACCAGGAACACCAAAAGACTTGATGTGTTATGTGGTAGGTCTTACGGATATCAAATGGACCACTTGGTTGTTTATCAACTTTGTGGGACGACTACCAGCCATCCTGCTTTCTGCACTAGGTGGTAGTGCTCTCGGAGAACAAAAATATGGCATCTTTATTGCAGTACTTGCAATTATCGTTGTTCTATATTTTGTAGGTTCTTATCTCTATAAAAAATTTAATCATTCTCACCAAAAATAATAATAAAAAGGGGATGCCGCAAAATAGATTTGTGGCATCCCTTTTCTTATACTTTGAAGAATGCCTCGGAGTATATGCATCTGCAGTACACAACGTAATCGAAATGCTTATTTTCTAAGAAACTCCCTTCTGGCTTTTGTGATTATTTATGTCTTTGCACTGTTTTACAATCTGCAAAGTATGTTCGCGTGTAAAAGACACCTTTGAGGAGCTTCGTGTGTATCTTTGC
>JAZPYQ010000024.1:0-9358 GCA_045544235.1 Agathobacter sp.
AAATCGCACACGCTCTCGCTCTCAGCGGTGACGTCGCGTTACTAAATTCGCAACAACTAAAGTTGCTGCTCATTAAGTAACGACTACCGCTAAAGGTGCGTATTCAATACATATACTAGTCCGTTTCTTACATTATCTAGAAAACTTTGCTGAGCTAGATCGTTAAAAAACACTTTCCTACATAAAAGAAAACTTATATAATATATAAGTAAATAGATATTTACAGATGAAAATAAGTGGAGTATATTTACTACATAGTATTAATAAGAAATACGATATAGTAGATGTGCGATTATTAGATTAACTTATTTATGAGCAAAAAGCTTCAGAGAGGAAATGCGATGAACGATAATATGAAAATCAATGTATCTAAAATATTTGGTGAGAATGTTTTTGATGATGCAACTATGCAGGAACGACTTCCAAAGAAGGTGTACAGTAAATTGCACCAGATTATCGCAGAAGGCGGAGAACTGGATATTGAGACAGCAGATGTTATTGCTCATGAAATGAAAGAATGGGCGATAGAAAAGGGTGCGACACATTTCACTCACTGGTTCCAACCTCTCACTGGCGTGACCGCAGAAAAGCATGATTCTTTTATTACAGCTCCTATGGATAACGGAAAAGTGCTTATGAGCTTTTCTGGAAAAGAGTTGATAAAAGGTGAAGCAGATGCATCTTCTTTCCCATCAGGTGGGCTTAGAGCAACATTTGAAGCTAGAGGATATACTGCTTGGGATTGTACTTCGCCAGCTTTTGTTAGACAGGATGCAGGCGGTGCAACACTTTGTATTCCAACCGCATTTTGTTCTTATACAGGAGAAGCATTGGATCAGAAGACCCCACTTCTTCGTTCGATGGAAGCAGTTGGGGAACAGTCACTTAGACTTCTTAGATTGTTTGGCAATACCACATCTAAAAAGGTAACTCCATCTGTAGGACCAGAGCAGGAATATTTCTTAGTTGATAGAGAAAAATATTTAAAGAGAAAAGACTTAGTATTTACAGGCCGTACATTATTTGGTGCAATGCCTCCAAAGGGACAGGAAATGGATGACCATTATTTTGGTTCTATTCGTGAACGTATTGCGGCATATATGAAAGACGTGGATGTAGAACTTTGGAAACTTGGTGTTACTTCAAAGACAGAACATAACGAAGCTGCGCCAGCTCAGCATGAAATGGCTCCTATCTATGCACAGTGTAACGTGGCAGTAGACCACAACCAGTTGGTAATGGAAACATTGAAAAAAGTTGCAGGCAGACATGGCTTGCAGTGCTTGCTTCATGAAAAACCATTTGCGGGTGTAAATGGCTCTGGTAAACACAATAACTGGTCGCTTACTACAGACGATGGAATCAACCTTTTGAATCCAGGAAAATATCCACATGAAAACATTCAATTCTTATTAGTGTTAGCTTGTGTTTTAAGAGCAGTGGATAAGCATGCAGGATTACTTCGTGCATCTGCTGCTGACGTAGGAAATGATCATCGTCTTGGTGCGCATGAAGCTCCACCAGCAATTATTTCTGTTTACCTTGGAGAACAGTTAGAAGACATTTTAGCACAGTATATTGAGTATGGAACTGCAACTCACAGTATCAAAGGAGAAGGACTTTCTACAGGTGTAAAAACACTTCCAGACTTCCGTAAGGATGCAGCAGATAGAAACCGTACTTCACCATTTGCTTTTACAGGAAATAAATTTGAATTCCGTATGGTAGGTTCACAGGATTCTGTGGCACAGTCCAATGTGGTTTTAAACACCATAGTTGCAGAAGCATTTGCAGATGCATGTGATGTATTAGAAAAGGCAGATGACTTCGAAGCAGCAGTACATGCTTTGATTAAAGAATATGCAAAAGAACACGAACGTATCATTTTTAATGGTGATGGATACTCTGAAGAGTGGGTTGAGGAAGCTGCTCGTCGTGGACTTCCAAACTTAGAGTGTATGGTAGATGCCATACCAGAATATGTGGCGCCTGCTTCTGTAGAAGTGTTTGAAAGATTTGGTGTATTCAGTAGAAGTGAGTTAGAGTCACGTAAAGAAATTGAATACGAAATCTATGCAAAGACAATCAATATTGAGGCAAAAGCTATGGTGGATATTGCTACAAAACAGATTGTGCCTGCAGTAGTGCGTTATACCACAGTTTTGGCAGATAGTTTAAATGCAGTAACAGCTGCATGTCCTGAAGCACCAGTAAGCGTTCAGCGCTCACTTCTTATGGAGACTTCAAAATATTTAGAAGAAACAAAGGTGGCAATGATTCGTTTGCAGAAGACAATTGAAGAAGCACACGCTATGTCAAGAGGAGAAGCACAGGCTCGTTACTATAGAGATGAAGTAAACGCAGCAATGGAAGCTCTCCGAGATCCAGTTGATAAATTGGAAATGATTGTAGATAAATCTATGTGGCCAATGCCATCTTATGGAGATCTAATCTTCGAAGTATAAATATATAACGATATAGCTCAGTAAAGAGTTTTTCTAAAGACTACGAAACGGACTAGTATATATATTGAAATCGCACACGCTCTCGCTCTCAGCGGTGACGTCGCGTTACTAAATTCGCAACAACTAAAGTTGCTGCTCATTAAGTAACGACTACCGCTAAAGGTGCGTATTCAATACATATACTAGTCCGTTTCTTACATTATTTAGATAACTTTACTGAGCTATATGCTTTGAAGATAGTCGTAGGGGAATTGTCGGGGACGACAAAAATTATCCTTATTTCGCGTGACTGTTCTGTATCTGCAAAAAATAATCGTTGTCAATGCCTTGCCTTTAAAAAAGGTGCTTCGCAGCATTGACAACGATTATTTTTGCAGACATGTATTAAACAAGCGAAATAAGGATAAGTCTGCGCAAAGCGCAGGGGATTTGTTGTTTGTAGTACGACATAAGTCGCTCTGCGACTAACGATATAATCAGTGATTTTAGTTTTCTTGGAAAAGTAAGAAAGAGGGTTGTGTATATATTAAACAAGCACCTTTGAAAAACGTCAGTACTTAATGAGCAACAAGCTTTGCTTGATTGCGAATTTAGTACTGCTACGTTTTGAGAGAGCGAAAGCGCGTGCGTAGTTAATATATACATAACCCTCTTTCGTAGTATTTAGATAAAACTTAAAGTCTGAGCTAAATCGTTATTTACCTTCTTGTGCTTTACGTTTTTTTTCACGTTTTTCGGCATACATCTTCTGGTCTGCCAATTCGATAAGATCATCTAAACTTTCTACTTCTCGAGCTTTATAGTATGAAGCCCCCACACTAGATGAGAGTTTGAATTCATATTTTCCACTAGCATTTACCTCATCAATGTCATCCTGAATTGATTTAAGAATTTGGTCTAGTTTATATTCTTCTCCATCAGCGAATCCACCAAAGAGAACGAACTCGTCGCCACCATATCTCATGCCGAGCATTTCATTTGATACGTTTCTGTGCACCACTGCTCCCATTTCACGGATTAACAAGTCCCCTGCTTCGTGACCGATGTTATCGTTGATTGCTTTTAGTCCATCTGCATCCATAAAGATAATAAATACATTTTTATCATCTGCACGAAGATGATCCATAATACTCTTAGCTTCATAAGTAAATCCTGAACGGTTATAAAGCTTTGTTAAGTTATCATAACACCACATACCATTGAGACGGTCCACTGCGTCTTTTAAGAGCATACGATGTCTTACGTTATCAAGACCAACACCAAGTTCCATAAGCATCGAATAGTACAAGCCACTTGCAACTACACTATCTACACGTTGACATACCGTATAACCATAACAACAATTCTGATAGAAAATCTGATTTACCACATAGGTGTTTCCGCCAGACTTATCACGACATTCTGCTGGCAAAACAATACCCTTTTCAAAAACTGGATATTCTACAAATTCACCATTTTCATAAGCAATTGCCATTTCAATAGTAGGTGTATAATCATCGCTTACCTGTAAAACATCAATATTTCTACCTAAATTTCTTTCTGGTAAAACGAATACTTTTTCTTTTTCACATGTACACAGATAAAACTTTCCTACACCAATCTGTGGAACATACTGTTTGAATATTTCATAAAGTTCCACTGGGGTTCGAGCCTTTGTAAACTCAGATGTCATACCACGGACAATATCCGCCATAAAAATAGTCTCATACTGTTGTGTAACATACTTATGTTTCAGGTATTCTGCAACTTGTTCTATATTTAAAAGTTCTCCATCTTCTGGTCTGCAACCACAACTTTCTCTATATATTATAGAACATGGCAATTCATACTCTTCAATATCCTTACCATCCATAAGATCCATAATTTCCTGAATTGCTTTATATCCTACATCCTGTTGACTTTTATCTACTGTCGTTATAGTAGGACGATTCAATTTTGACATTTCCACATTATCAAAGCCAGCTATTTTTACATCTTCTGGCACTTTATATCCAGCTGATGTTAACACATTCATAACTCCAATAGCCATGTCATCGTTTGCACAAATAATCGCTTCTGGTTTTTTCCCATCCGCCAATATCTGTTTCGCTGCAATCATACCACTTTCCATGGTAAAAGAACCCTCGTAAACATTATCTTCTTTAAATGGAATTCCATTGTTTACAATTGCATCCTGATATGCCATGTAACGCTTACGTGCTTCACTACTAACCATCGTATTACCAGACACATAAAGAATATCTGTATAACCATGGTACAAGAAATGTTCCACCATCTCATATTCCGCATCGTAACTATTGATTCCAACATAGCTCATACCATCCATTTTTCGATCAATACTTACCATTGGCTTCGCAAGCACATTCAACTCTTTTGTAATTCGATCCAATGCTTGTGCATTATGTATTGTATTTGGAACCAAAACTGCACCATCAAATTTTCTAAAATCCGGAAGTTTTAAAACTTGTGTGGCCGCAGCAACACTTTCCTCTGTCTCACGAGTTCCAATATAATTGGTAAATACAAAGAGATTGCAGTCCATCTCTTTTGCTGCATTTTCCATTCCTTCCAAAAGTCTTTTTTGATTGTCCAGATTGATTGCCCCTAAAATAACCGCAATCTGCTTCACCTTGTTTTTCATTGCATCTTCTCCTGCGTAAATACTCGTACTCTTATTTCATAAACGAAAGCACATCTTTGTATTTTAATGTTCCCCCAAACAAATCCAAAGCACTGCCGATAGTTACGTTTAATTTATCTTTTCCTAATATCTTTATTTTTTCTATATCCTTATAAGTATGAACACCACCTGCATAAGTGATAGGGAGTTTTCCCCATTTTCCTAGTAGTTCTACAAGTGGTTCTTCAATACCATTTTGTTTTCCTTCAACATCTACTGCATGTACCAAAAATTCATCACAGTAATTTGCCAGTTCATCCAGCAACTCAACTGTCACTTTTTCCGAGGTAAATTTCTGCCACCGGTCTGTTACAATATAGTAACCTGTATCTCTAGGTGTGTTTTCTTTCTCTATTACAGTTTTTCCATCTAGAAACCTGCAAGACAGATCCAGCACTACGTGTTCTTTTCCAACAACATTTACTAGCTTCTTTAGGTTATCAAAATTTATTTTTCCATTCTTAAATACATAGGAAGTAACAATCACATGACTTGCACCTTCCTTTATATATAACAACGCATTGTCTGCGGTGATACCACCACCTATTTGCAATCCTCCTGGATAAGCACGAAGCGCTTCTACGGCCTGCTGTTTTGTAGCAGAAAAATATTCACTATCTACAGCATTCAATAAAATAATATGTCCGCCTTTAATTCCATCTGCCTGATATAGTCTTGCGAAATCTGCTGCACCTTGTTCTGATACAAAATTTTCGATGGCCACATTATTTTCATCCTTTAAACTGCTGCCCACGATCTGTTTTACTTTTCCATTATGAATATCTATACAAGGTCTGAATTGCATTTTTTTAAGGACATTACGTCCACACCTTTCCAAGCAAATTTTTTTGTCGTATAATTGTCTATACAAATATCATGATTTGACATAATTTTAACACATTACTTCTGTTCTGTGAAGATTTGTTTTATAAATCTTATACAATTTATTAGCATTTTTTATAAGAAAACTTTTTTTATTTTCCACTCTTATAACATCTTGACATGAGCATTGTAATTTGTTATCATCTATCAAATTACAATATTAAATACTAATTAACATATTAATTTAAGAAGAAAGCGAGGATATTTAAATGGGTACAATTATCGGCGAAGGAATTACATTTGATGACGTTCTCTTAGTTCCACAGTATTCTGAAGTTACACCAAACATGATTGACTTAAGAACACATTTAACAAAGAAGATCGTACTTAACATTCCTATGATGAGTGCTGCTATGGATACTGTTACAGAATCCAAAATGGCAATCGCAATGGCTAGACAGGGTGGTATTGGTATCATCCACAAAAACATGTCTATTGAAGAACAGGCTGATGAGGTTGATAAAGTAAAACGTTCTGAAAACGGCGTTATTACAGATCCATTTTCTCTCTCACCAGAACATACATTAAAAGATGCTGATGACTTAATGGCAAAATTCAAAATTTCAGGTGTTCCTATTACAGAAGGAACAAAACTTGTAGGCATCATTACAAACCGTGACCTTAAATTTGAAACAGACTTCTCTAAAAAGATTAAAGAATCTATGACTTCTGAAGGCTTAATCACAGCAAAAGAAGGTATCACATTAGAAGAAGCAAAGAGCATCTTAGCAAAAGCTAGAAAAGAAAAACTTCCAATCGTAGATGATGACTTCAACTTAAAAGGCCTCATCACAATTAAAGATATTGAAAAACAGATTAAGTACCCATTATCTGCTAAAGACGAAAAAGGTCGTCTTCTCTGTGGTGCTGGTGTAGGTATCACAGCAAATATGATGGACCGTATCGATGCATTAGTAAAAGCTCACGTTGACGTTATCGTAGTTGACTCTGCTCATGGACATTCTAAAAACATCATCGATGCAGTTAGAAAAATCAAAACAGCTTATCCAGACCTTCAGGTTATCGCTGGTAACATCGCTACAGGCGCTGCTACAAAAGCTCTTATCGAAGCTGGTGCTGATGCAGTTAAAGTTGGTATCGGACCTGGTTCTATCTGTACAACTCGTGTAGTTGCAGGTATCGGTGTTCCACAGATTTCAGCTGTTATGGACTGTTACGCAGTTGCTAAAGAATATGATATTCCAATTATCGCCGATGGTGGTATCAAATACTCTGGTGATATGACAAAAGCTATCGCAGCTGGTGCTAACGTATGTATGCTTGGTTCTATGTTTGCAGGCTGTGATGAAGCTCCTGGTACATTCGAATTATATCAGGGACGTAAGTTCAAAGTTTACCGTGGTATGGGTTCTATCGCAGCTATGGAAAATGGTAGTAAAGACCGTTACTTCCAGACAGATGCTAAGAAACTTGTTCCAGAAGGTGTAGAAGGACGTGTAGCTTACAAGGGAACATTAGAAGATACCGTATTCCAGTTAGTAGGTGGTATCCGTTCAGGTATGGGTTACTGTGGTTGCCCAACTATCGAAGACTTAAAGGAAAAAGGTCAGTTCGTTAAGATTTCTGCAGCTTCTTTAAAAGAAAGTCATCCACATGACATTCAGATTACAAAAGAAGCTCCAAACTATAGTTCAGAAAACTAATAAGCAAAGTTATAAGAGATGTCATAAATGCAATTTATGGCATCTCTTTCTTTTTCCAGTTTATAGTAATTTAACTATTATTTAATTGATTTTAACTTACTTTCATGTTATATTAATTCCTACATAACTATAAAAATTTACAAAAAGAAAGAGGTAAAATTATGGAATTTGGGCCCGGGCAAATAGGCCAGTTAGTCACAATTTTAGTAATGGTATTTTTATCGGCGTTTTTCTCATCATCTGAGACCGCCCTTGTATCTGTAAATAAGATTCGAATGAAAAACTTAGCAGAAAATGGCGATAAACGAGCTGCAAGAGTTATAAAAGTAACTAGCGACAGCGGTAAAATGCTCTCTGCTATTCTTATTGGAAATAATATCGTAAACATCTTTGCATCTTCTATGGCAACCATTCTCGCTGTTGATATTTGGGGCGATATAGGTTCTGGTATTGCAACTGGTATGCTTACTTTTATTATTCTTATTTTTGGCGAAGTTTCACCAAAAACCATGGCTACCATCAAAGCCGATTCTTTTGCTCTTGCAATTTCTGGAATTATTGAATTCTTGATGCTTGTTCTTACACCAGTTATCTTTGTTATCAACAAACTTGCTTCTGGTGTATTGTGGCTACTACGCATCAATCCAGACGAAGCTGACAAAGCTATGACAGAAGATGAAATCCGTACCATCGTTGATGAAAGCCAGGAAAGTGGTGCCATTGAGGATGAAGAACGTGAAATGATTCATAATGTATTTGACTTTGGCGACTCTCTCGCAAAAGAAGTTATGATTCCACGTATTGATATGACTTTTGTTCATGTAGATGCTACTTTTGAAGAATTAATCGACATCTACCGTGAAAATAAATACACTCGTCTTCCTGTATATGAAGAAACTATCGATAATGTAATCGGTATCATCAATATGAAAGACGTAATTCTCGTTGATAACGAAGAAGAATTTACTATTCGCGATATTATTCGTGAACCATACTTTACATACGAACATAAGAATACAGCAGACTTGTTCGTAGAAATGCGTAAATCATCTATTCCACTCGCTATCGTATTAGATGAATACGGTGTAACTGCCGGTCTTGTTACATTAGAAGACCTATTGGAAGAAATCGTAGGAGAAATTCGTGACGAATATGACAGCGATGAAGAAGATGCTATTGAAAAACTCAGTGAATACGAATACATGGTTTTAGGTTCTACAAACTTGGATGATGTAAACGACGAATTAGATTTAGATTTTAAATCCGATGATTACGATACTGTTGGCGGCTACTGCCTCCAGTTACTAGATCATCTTCCAGAAGAAAAGGAAACTATCTTTACAGAAGATGGCGTCGTTATCAAAATTGTGGAAGTGGATAAAAACCGTATCGAGCGTGTCTACATCCGCGTACCAGAAGAACCAACAGAAACTGAAGAAAAATAAAATTTTGGGGCGGCCTCTTGGCATCGCCCCTTTAATATTATTATTTTATACAAACGAAGTGCTCTATACTATGGCGGAGTGGTTTATAGAAAAATGTCATATTTCCCAAAAGGCTCTCTGATGGATGTTTTTGTGTCTTTCAAGTGTTCGACAATCCACGCAGTATGTCCGTGGTGTTAAAACACTCTCCGACTTTCGAGTTTCTCTAAGCGGGCACTCCAT
>JAZPYQ010000025.1:0-41767 GCA_045544235.1 Agathobacter sp.
ACCAACACCAACACCGATTACAAATAATACTGCCATGTTGTCAATTAAAGCACCGCCGGCTTTAACCAAGAATAAACCGAGTAACTGTACGAAACCAGTTACGTCACCACCCTGCATTGTGGATGGACAAAGCGCATATCCGATACCCATGAGGATACCACAGAGTGGAAGCGCTGCTACAGGTAACATCAAAGATTTACCTAATTTCTGAAGAAATTTCATAACGAATTCCCCTTTCTTAAATAAATATTTTTATAACAATCCGCGCCCTCAACGCGAATCACTACCAAAAGAACACAACAACTTATAATCGAGAATATTATAAGTTTGCTTCGAAGAATGCTTTCATAGCTTCTGCTGCAGCTACTTCATCTTCACCTTCTACAGTAACAGTCACTTCGTTGCCCTGTTTTACTGCCATACTCATAACACCCATAAGACCTTTTGCAGCGCCTTTTTTACCATTTGCTTCTAATGTAATAGTGCTGGTAAAATTCTTAGCCTCTTTTACAAGAAGTCCTGCTGGACGTGCATGAATTCCTAATTCGTCTTTAATTACATAAGTAAATGTCTGCATAATATGTATTCCCCCTTTTATTATTTAACTAATTCCATAACAGTGTCGCCTGGCTCTACCTGCTTACCAGTTGTACGAATTACATCCTGGTAATCGTCTGCGTTGCAAACTACGATAGGTGTAACTGTATCATAACCAGCTGCTGCGATTGCTTCCATATCAAACTCTACAAGCAAATCGCCTTTTTTTACTTCCGCACCAGTTTCTACATATACTGTATAGTGCTCACCCTTTAACATTACAGTGTCAAGTCCTACATGAATTAAAACTTCTGCACCTTTTTCTGACACAACACTGATAGCGTGTTTTGTATCAAACACCAATGCTACTGTTCCATCAAATGGGGCATATACTTTGCCTTCAGATGGCTTAATTGCCATACCTTTTCCAAGCATTTCTTCTGCAAAAGTTGGATCATTTACTTCTGCACTTGGAATAGCTTCACCTTTTAAAGGTGCTCCAATGACGTCATTCGCATCTTTTTCTTTTTTCTTAAAAAATTCAAACATCTTTCCTTACCCCTTTTCTATATTTGGTTGGATGCGACGGATATGAATGGTCATGTTTACCATCTCATCCAGTTTCATAACATACTCATACTTTTCATGCATATAACTTGCAATTTTTTTAACAACTGCAAAAGATTTCGGATACAAACGCATAACCATTTCGTTGTACTCTAAATCCTGCTCCGGTATCTGTGCGTCATTAAACACACGAAATGCCAAGAATTTCAAATGAGCTAAAAAACGTCCATAACTTATATCTGTATCATCCATTTGAACATGTAATTCTTGCTCTACTAATTCAATAATTTCCTTTATTAAAGAAGTTATATGCACAGTATCACTCATAGCAGTGTTATACTCTGCGTTTACAAAATGCATTGCAATTGACGCAGCCTCGTCCACTGGAAGAGCAACTCCCAAAGTCTTTTCAATCATGGCTACCGCATATTCACCAACTAAATACTCATTGCGGTAAAAGCTTTTGACTTCTTGCGCTAATGGATTGTCGAAAATAATCCCTGTTTTATATCTCTCCAACGCAAAATTAATGTGATCTGTTAAAGAAATGTAAATACTACTACTGATTCTTTTTCCTAAAACACTTCTCGCATAATTGATAATCTCAATACATACATCCAAGTGTTCTATTGGTATAGAACCAACCACTTCCTGGAATTTACCGATTTCATCTTTATTGGATAAAACAAATTTCTTTTCAATCTTTTCCTTCGCAATAACTTCGCCAGCCTTTGCCTGAAATCCAAGACCTTTTCCCATTAACACAACTTCTTGATTGTTTTCATCAATTGCAGTAACTACATTGTTATTGATTACTTTTTCAATATTCATGCCTATATCCCATTTAAACTCTGTTTTTAGAAAATAAAAAAACCAAACTCCTACCCGTTAATCTTTAGAAGTTTGGTTTTGCCTACTATTACGCAGTAACAATCCGTTACCTATTTAATTTATATGTTCATTCTACCTATTTTCTTAGACAATGTCAATAAAACATTGGTAAATTCGATATATTTTTTCATAAATTTACACAATTTTCCACCCTTCGAACATATAGTCACTTTCACATTGGATTTTCAATCGTTTAATGCTATACTTTAACTGTATATAGTTTATGAAGTAAAGGAAGACATTATGAAACAAACTGTACTTATCACAGGCGCATCCCGCGGCATCGGAAAAGCCATCGCTACCCATTTTGCAAAGGAAGGACATCCTGTAATCCTAAATTGTAGCAAATCTTCTGAAGCTTTGCTTTTGCTTAAAACAGAATTAGAAACCACCTATCATGTACCTGTACTTGCATCCGTTGGAAATGTGGGAGACTATACTTATGTCACACACTTATTTCAGGAAATAAGTAAACAATTTGAAGGAGTGGATATCTTAATCAACAATGCCGGCATCTCCCATATCGGACTTTTAACAGATATGACACCTGAAGAGTGGCAAAATTTAATCAACATCAACCTTTCTTCTGCTTTCTACACATCAAAGTGCGCTATTCCTTATATGCTCTCAAAGCAAGCTGGAAAAATCATAAACATTTCTTCTGTCTGGGGAAATGTAGGAGCTTCCTGCGAAGTAGCATATTCAGCCAGCAAAGGAGGGCTTAACACCTTCACAAAGGCATTGGCAAAAGAATTGGCACCAAGTAATATTCAGGTAAACGCTATTGCATGCGGATGTATTGATACAGAAATGAATGCATGCTTTTCTCCGGAAGAACGCAATGCTCTAGAAGAAGAAATTCCTGCTGGGCGTTTCGGCACTCCTGAAGAAGTTGCAAAATTGGTTTATGTAATGTCTACCGATTTCTCTTATTTGACTGGACAAATCGTTACTCTAGACGGAGGATGGTACTAATAACGAATAAATTCTTAGAATATAAGAAAAAGGTCACGTATTGTGACCTTCTCTTTTTTTTGCCAAATTTTAGAATAAAATATCCACATGAGCACAAATCACATGCGGACATATCCTATCAAGGTACCCACAAGTGAATATCCACTTTTTTCGGACAGGCTCACCGTCGCAATGCGAATACGCGGTTTTTCTGTAGATCAATTAGCCAGCGAAATCTATTTATCAAAAAGTGCAATCTGTAACTATCGCAGTGGCTCCCGTCTACCAGACATCAACGTTCTACGTCACATGGCGCTTGCATTACACGTTAGTGCTGATTTTTTATTAGGCCTGGAAGAATACATTTACATATAAAAAAGGACGCTCCCCTTTTACACCATTACTACCATATATGGTAGTAGTTGCAGGTACGTCCTTTCTTTCATATTTTATTCCGCAACAAAAACGATAGTTGTTCTACCAGGCACACGAATGGTATTTGGACCAATTTTTTCTGTTAATAAATCAAAATCAGTGCCTTCTACAAATTCACAATTCGTATTCACTTTTACCTTCCATTCCATTCCATTTGTGAGAGATGGTAACTGCAAGGTTAAAGGTTCCCAGTAAGCATTCATACAATAGAACACCAAATCATCCGCTGTATCTGTTTCATTACGACCAGCAAATAAGATACCTATCAAGCGTGTACTATGCTCTGTTGCACTGTTGTATGGATATCCATTGTGTACACTGATTGGTGGAAGCTGACATTCCGCTGCTTTCATTCTCTTTCTTAAAATTGGATGGTCTTTTCTAAATTGAATCATGAATTTTACAAAATCATGAATTTCTTTGAACTCTTCCAATCGATTCCAATCTATCCAAGAAATAATATTATCCTGACAGTACGCATTGTTGTTACCATACTGTGTATTACAGAATTCATCTCCCGCAAAGAACATCGCTGCACCACGGCTACAAAGCAGTGTTGTAAATGCATTTTTAACCAAACGACGACGGAGGTTATTAACTACTGGATCTGTTGTTTCCCCTTCATGACCGCAGTTCCAACTACGACCATTATTATCACCATCTGTATTATCCCAGCCATTCATTTCATTATGTTTTTCATTGTAGGAATACAAATCATACATTGTGAAACCATCATGGCAGGTAATGAAGTTGATGGATGCAGAATGACCTCTACCTTCTGGATTATATAAATCTGAAGAACCGCAAATTCGCACGATGGCAGCTTCCGCAGCACCACTATCACCCTTTAAGAAACTACGCATATCATCACGGTATTTTCCATTCCATTCTGCCCAGCGATTCCATGATGGGAAGCTACCTACCTGATATAATCCGCCTGCATCCCAAGCCTCTGCAATCAATTTTGTTTTACTAAGCACTGAATCAAATGCCAAGGTTTCTAAAATTGGTGGATTTGCCATTGGCGCACCATTCTGGTCTCGACCTAAAATGGAAGCCAAGTCAAAACGGAATCCATCTACTCTATATTCTGTAACCCAATGACGAAGACAATCCAAAATAAAGTTTCTCACAATTGGATGATTACAATTCATAACGTTTCCACAACCACTGAAATTGTAATATTTTCCGTCTGGAGTCAACATATAATAAATGTTATTATCAATTCCTTTGAAAGAGAAACATGGCCCCATTTCATTCCCTTCTGCAGTATGATTAAATACTACGTCCAGAATTACTTCAATTCCGCTTTTCTTTAAATCATAAATGAGACGTTTCAACTCTTTTCCTTCATAGTTATGCTCTTCTGTAGAGGCATAACCTGTGTTTGGTGCAAAGAAAGAAACTGTATTGTATCCCCAGTAATTATACAACTGCACGCCATCAACTACACGAGCACTTTCCATTTCATCAAACTCAAATATTGGCATAAGCTCAATCGCATTAATGCCTAAATCCTTCAGATATGGAATCTTTTCACGAAGCCCTTGGAAAGTTCCCTTTGCTGAAACTTTAGAAGATTTGTCTTTTGTATAACCACGTACATGGGTTTCATAAATTACCAAATCTTCGATTGGTGTACCTAACTGTCCTACTTCACCCCAATCGAACTCACTTTTTACAACACGAGCTCTATATTCAAAATCTTTTCCATCCTTTGGTCTTTCTCCCCAATGGCGCTGTCCCGTTACAGCACGAGCATATGGGTCTAAGATAACATTTTCTTTATTAAATAAGATTCCTTTTTCTGGCTTGTTTGGCCCGTCAAATCGATAAGCATATTCAAAATCCTGAATCTTGATATCATATACCAAAATAGAATAAGTATCACCAATACGATATTCTTCTGGGATAGGAATAACCACCTTTGGCTCTTTTCCATGTGGTTCATAGAGCAACAATTCCGCTCCCGTAGCACCATGAGAACTAACGGTAAAACTTACACCATTCTTTGTTTCAAAAGCACCTCTCATACGATAAAATCCAGGACGTACTAAATATCCATTGATCTCCTGTAGTGGACAAAGTATCGCACCCTGGAGCCCATCGGACTCTGCCAAAAGCTTATTGTTTTTTTCAACTGTATTCACTTTTTCTGTCTTACTATTATTTACACGCCATTTCATTATTTTAAATTCCTTCAAGTCAATTATTCTTCTGTCACTGTCAATATTCCGTTCTCATCAAAGCTTACACCACTATAAGGTTCGGAATATGTATTCATTTTTTCAATAATAGAAAGCGCCTGCTCTCCCTCAGCAATCTTAGGCTGGTAGTCATTATAATTATCATGGCCACTCAGTCTACTTGGTATAATCTTCGCATTGATGTCTGTCTGCAATACTCCATCTACAAATGTAAAAGTCTGCTGATATACTGCAGTGTTTTTGTCTGCAGGATTGCGATTCCCGCCAAAGCTAAAATTACCTAAACTGTAAATAATGATTTTTCCATTATATTCTTCTATCCCCTGTAACACATGAGGATGATTACCAATAACTAAATCTGCACCTAAGTCAATCAAGGTATGACCAAGTTCCTGTTGATAATCTGTTGGATAATGATCTCCTTCAATTCCCCAATGACAACATACTACAACAAGGTCTGCCCCATTTTCTCTGGCTGTAACTACACCCTCTGTTACATATGGTTCCCATGCTCTTGTACTGGATAAAACACTAGTAGATACAATTCCAACTACAAGACCTTCGTCTGTCGTATAATAGGCAATATTTTCATTGAATGCCCAGGCAACGCCAGCCTCATCTAAAACCTCCATGGTATCCGTGGTACCTTCTGTTCCATAATCTATAATATGATTATTTCCCAAAGAGCATCCCTCTATAGAGCTAGAAGTTAAAATACCTGTATATGTCAGGTCTCCTTTAAAGTTAAATGCTTTTTCCATTCGATCATTGGAATCCGAAAATACACATTCCAAATTAATAAGTGTAAGATCATCTTGCTCAAACACTTCTTTGAAGTTCTCAAAGAAATAGGTTTCCCCGTAAGAATCATAATATTCTGTAAATGACCCTTGATATCCATGGGAATAAGATCTTGCTAACGTACAGTCTCCAGTAGCAGTAATTGTAACCGTTGTCACCACTGGTTCTGGCTCTGCTTCCGTCTCTACTATCACTTCTTCTGATTGTGTGTTCTGCACGACTGGTTCTTGCTTCGAATTATCTGTACCACATCCAACTAATGTAGCAATTACGATAACCAGCGCTACTAACCCATAACTCCATTTCTGCAATCTCATACCTATTTCTCCTTACGCAAAACATCTACCAGATGACCGCTGGCCCCCAGCAAATCTTCTCTTTCACAGGTAGATAAATGATATTTTATAAAATACTGAAACTCGTCTTCTTCCAGTGCATTTAAAAAAGGTCTTATATAGTTAGCCGCTCCATCAGCAGCAATAATCTGCACACGCTCCAAGCCAACCTCTTCGTTTAACTCCGCTATATCTTCTGTTCTCACAAAGCTGTATAAATCATTTGCTGTTTTTGTACAGTGAAAATGTTCATCCAACATTCCTGTCTCCACAGCTTCTTTTATATGCTTTTCTTTGATGGCATAAGTAATCACACTATACTCATTCATAATATATGCAACAAATATAAATCCACCTGGTTTCGTCACTCGCTTTGCTTCTGAAAGAGCTTTCAATTTCTCTTCTTTTTCATGTAAGTGATACATAGGTCCAAATACCAAAACTGCATCAAAACTATTGTCGTCAAAGCGCTTTAGTTTCATTGCATTGCCCTGATACGCTTTCACCGCACTTCCCTTGGCTTTTAGTCTTGCAAGATTGTGCTTTACCAATTCAACCGCAGTTACATCATAGCCCTCTTCCGAAAGAGGGACACTGTAACGTCCTGTAGCTGCTCCCACATCCAAAATTTTGATTTCCGCTTTCGGCTTATTTAACTGTTCCAGATATTTATGTATATACTTCATAGAAGTAATAAACTCTACCTGACCATGTCTGGAATCCAGTCGTTTTTCCTCATTAAATTTGTTGTAATATAATTCTAGCTCTGTCACTTATGCCTTCAATTCCTTTTTATTTTCATACATGTACAAGTCTGCGCGATGTCTTGTTTCTTCAATCGTAAGATCCATTTCCTCATCGTACTTTGCATATCCACATGCGATGCCAAATCCACTATCTTCATTTTCCAGCAAATACTTCGAAATGGCTTTATTTAAATCTATTTTTTTCTGCATGATGCTCTTTTCAGAAATGTTTCTTGTAACAATACAAAATTCATCTCCTCCGATACGATATACCTTACCGTAGCTTCCGAAGATACGACGAATCATATGTGCAGCATCCATAATGTATTTATCCCCTGCCTTATGACCTTTTGTATCATTACATTTCTTCAGATCATTTAAGTCAAAGGTAAGAACTTGCACCCCTGTTAAATCATCAAGTTCACCAGTATCTTCTGAGTATGCATTACGGTTATAACATCCTGTCAGCATATCTTTTACTGCCATCTCTCTGATGATTTCCAGCTTCTGTTCTTCTTGCTGGCGTTCTTGTGCCAATCGAATCGTCTCAATACCTAACAGGACAGCATAGAACAAAAATCCAATTTTTGCTACCTTGTCTGCAGTCAAAAGATTTGTGTAATAAGAACTCATGTCAATCACAGCCGTAATGACTAAAATCGTTAGTCCAATAATATTGACACTGATTTTTCTTAAATTTCTCTTTGCTCGAATACCAGAAATAATTGCAAACAACAAATAGATTAGAATTAATACAATACTAACCATAGTGTAATTTGCTGTTTCCTTTACACCCATAACACCAGTCAAATGCAGGATTTGGCAAACAATGGTTTCAGTTACAATATATGCCGTAATAATTTTGTAGAAATAACGGTCCTTTACTTCTAAGAATGTACGGAAAAAGTATAGTGCTGGCAAACACATCGTCATCAAACATGTAAACGCCAAATAGGACCAAAACGCGCGATTATCAAACAAGAATACGACAAACTGCGTTTCTCCTAAATTCCAAATCCCAAATATGATTGCAAAACAACCTAGGTATACGATTTCTCTATGATAATTTGGTTTGCGAAATACCAAGAACCAATATGCTGTCAAACCAATCCCTATAGCAATAATGGCAGTTGCCAAAGCTACTTCAACTAGGGAATCATCAATAATCGCACGATACATATTAATAATACTGCCACATTCAAATATCATCTCCTGTTTTGGAAGATCTGGATAAACTTGTGACACCTTAATAGACACTGTATTTGATCCAACTGGTAATGTAATTGTGTTCCACATCGCACCAGGTGTTCTTCCGAAAATAGAATCTGCCATCTCCAATGAATAAATCAACTCATCACCTACGTAAGCGAATACTTCCTGATGATTTGTGTAAAACAACAACGTATTATTGGTTTCGTCTATTTCTTCTAATTCCAAATAAAAGATGTCTGTACCTTTATCGATGGCTTCCACCCTAACTGGTTCCACCGAAACATTTTCTGTCACGCGAGCAGGATGGTACATATTATCTTTTGTGCTCCAATTGGCCAGTACACACAATACTAAAAAAACTGTCATAAACAACGTTATTGCCACCTGTCTACTTCTCATGTATACATCCTCCTCTCTCGTAAGCATTCTTATACTAGTCTATTATATTATAAAATGGCATATATTGGAACCTTCAACTTGTTTTTTTTCGCATACTTTTCTCCCATTCTTACTATTGTTGAACCCTTCATTCTGTATTATAATTAACACAAATATAGCAATTGTAGAAAGGACGAACAAACTATGTATGACAGATGGTCGTTAGACGTACTTTATTCTGGATTTGATGACGAAAAATTCCAGAACGACTTAAAGAAATTGGATGAATTAATCGAGAAGAAGAATGCCTTTGCAGCTTCACTTGGCAAGAAAGATGCCCGCACAACTGCAAAAGAAGCATTACTTGCTACAGAAGAATTTCGCGCAATCTTCATGAGCTTAATCGAATACTGCTCTCTTCGTCAAAGTGCAGATACAAACGATGGAGAAGCCGTATCTTACTACGGACGTATTATTCAAAAATACAACAACGTAGCAAAAGCATCTGTTGCCATTGATAAATACCTTGGCACATTAGAAAACTTAGACGAAGTAATTGGCGATGACGAACTTTTAAACGATTACTCCTTCTATTTACACGAATTACAGAAGGACATGAAGCACTACTTAAGCGAAGAAGTAGAAGAAGCCTTAGGCATTATGGATATGAGTGGCGGCAGTGCATGGAGCGATTTACAAAGCTACCTTACATCTTCTGTAAAAGTAGATTACAAGGGAGAAACCACAACCCTTTCTTCTATCCGCAACAAAGCTTATGACCCAGACCCAGAAGTTCGTAAGAGCGCTTACGAAGCAGAAATTGCAGCTTACGACAAAATCAAGGATGCCGTAGCATTTTCTTTAAATAGTATCAAAATGCAAGACTTATCCGAATGCAAGCTTCGTGGTCACGCTACTCCATTAGACAAAGTACTTTTCCAGTCTAAAATGCAGCGAGCTACTTTAGATGCATTATTAGAAGCTATGAAAGAATATATGCCTAACTTCCACAGCTATTTAAGAGCAAAAGGGGAAGCTTTAGGACATAAAAATGGACTTCCTTGGTATGATCTTTTCGCTCCAATGGGTAAAAACGATAAGAAATATACCGTGGAAGAAGCAAAAGCTTATCTTATGAACATTTTTGAAAAAGAAAATCCTCGTCTTGCTAAAATTGTAGACCGTGCATTTGAAGAGAACTGGATTGATTTCTTCCCACGCGAAGGAAAAGTTGGAGGTGCATTCTGTGCAGGGTTAGAAGCACAAAAGGAATTCCGTGTACTTACAAACTTTGATGGTTCTATGAGTGACATCGTTACACTCGCTCATGAACTTGGACATGGCTATCATGACTTTATGATTTTCGATAACCGCCCACTGAACACGAATTATTCAATGCCAGTTGCAGAAACTGCATCTACCTTCAATGAAAACATCGTTGTAAACTATGCTATCGCAAACGCTTCTTCAGACGAAGAAAAACTCGCACTTATTGAAGGTCAATTAAGTGACGTAACACAGATTATCTGCGATATCTACTCACGTTTCTTATTTGAATCAAAAGTAGTGGACAATCGTAGCGACAACTTCATGTTTGCAGATGAATTATGCAAGATTATGTTGGAAGCACAGAAAGAAGCTTATGGTGAAGGTCTCGACCATGAAGTTTTACATCCATATATGTGGGTTTGCAAGAGCCATTATTATAGCGCTGGCTTGGGATTCTACAACTTCCCATATGCATTTGGCGGATTATTCGCTCGTGGTCTTTACGCAAAATATCAGCAGGAAGGACCAGCTTTCCTTGAAAAATACAACTATATGTTAAAGGAAACTCCTGTTAGAAGCGTAGAAGATGTTGCAAAGATTTGCGATATCGACCTTACAAGCAAAGAATTCTGGTTAATGAGCTTGCATTCTTACGACGAAGCTATTGCAGAATTTAAGCGTTTGGCAAAATAATTGTTTGAGGGAAACAATTCGAAAGATTATTTAATATAGGGGGATGTTATGGGGGAGTTTAGTAAATTTATATCACCAAAGAGGCGTAGCGTACCTACACCAAAGCATTTGGTAGAAGACGGAAAATGTGTATTTGGAACTTTTGACAAAGAGTTCGAAACCATGGATTTTTTAAAGATAAAAAATCCAACAGATGCACCTGATTTTTTAAATCCAATTCGCCTCACATTGTGGGAGGCCACAGAGGTGCATTTAAAAGAAGGCTATATGTTAACTGCGGTTTGCAACATGGGCTTATTCGGTGTTGCTCTGACATTGTTTTACGACCAGCGCATGCGAAAATTATATCGTTGGCAGGAGACTTTGGCATCACATGAAGCAGTTATCTCACCAAACCTTATTAACGGAAGTATCACAAAAGCACAGCGTAAAAAATTACGCGTACACTATGTAAATAACTTCCAAGATGGACGTGCAGATGTAGATGGTTTCTTTGAAGGCAAAGACGGCACTATCGACTATAACTTTCAGTTAACACGAATTTCAAAGCCTAGTGTTGTATCCATTCCATTTGCCGACCCAGAGGAACGTCACCGCCCACTCTACACACAAAAGGATTTCTTCCAGGCAAAAGGCTACCTAACCATCAATGGCAAAACCTATGAAACCGATGAAAACAGCACCGCTATCATCGACGATCATCGCGGCTACTATCCTCGCGAAATGCATTACGATTGGGCAACCTTTATGGGACGCATGAATAAAGATGGCAAAGATATTTTCTTCGCCTTAAACCTTACAGAGAACCAGACCATTAATCAGGAAGATTACAACGAAAACCTCATCTGGTTTGAAGATGAAGTAAGTATTTTACCGCCTGCCAAATTCACCAAGGATAATCCTACCATTGATTTTGATGGGCACGCCCGTTGGCACATCCAAGATGAACACGACATGGTAAACCTCGACTTTGATTTATATCAAGTCTTTGATATGGTTACCCATGCGAAGCCCGTCATCAACATCGAATACTTTATCGTATTCGGCGAATTCAACGGATACGTCCGCGACGAAAACGGCGTAAAATATGAATTCCATCATGTCCCAGCTATGGGTGAAGACAAATCCGTCATATTCTAAAAAATTCGGGAGGGCAATTGCCCTCCCGTTAATTTATAAACTATTTTATTACTTTTTCATTTTTCCAACTATAGCTTCGAGTTCTTCACAAATACCTTTTGCTGTTTCATAGTCATTCTCTCGTAAACATTTTTCAATACGAGTCTCGAGTTCTTTTTTCTTTTGCTCGAGTTCTAAGTAGTCCTTGCTAAAGTGATTATCATAAATCATTTTACGGAAGGAACGCACTCTCATCTTTCGTACGGATTTGTTTTCTACGAAAAGGATATAATCTACACAGTTTGCAATTGTATAGAAATCATGTGATACCATAAGCACGGTTCCGTGATAATTTTCAATAGCCTTTTCCAATGCAATTTGTGCGTAAGTATCTAAGTGGCTGGTAGGCTCATCCAGAAGCAAAAGGTTTGCATCTCCTGCTGCAATCTTTGCTAGCTGGAGAAGATTCTTTTCTCCACCAGATAAGACTTCTATTTTACTGCTAAGCATGTCTACGTCAAAACAGTATTCCTTTAAATACTCTGCTATTTCTGCATGTGTTTCAAAACCGATTGCCTCAAATTCTTCGTAGATGGTGTTGGACTCATTTAACATCTCACCATGAATCTGTGATAAGAATCCTACTTTCACGTCTTCTGCCAAAGAGATATATCCGCTTTCGTTTTTGTAGATATCACGAAGGAGCGTGGTCTTTCCTGTTCCATTTGGACCAACGATAGCTACTTTATCTCCTTCATTGAGTTCGAAGTTTACATTTTCGAGAAGCAGCTCATCATAAGATACCGTATATTCTGCTACATTGAGTACCGTTTTCTTTTCTTCTGGGAGTTGCTCACTCGCATCCATAAGCGGCTTGTGTTCTACTTCCGTATTTTCTTCCGACGCATCTTCACCAAACGCTAGGTCTGCGTCTTGTGCTAATAGTGGTAACTGAATCTTTGGCTGACGCAGGTTTACAAATGGTGCTTTAATACGTCTTGCTTCGAGACGTTCTAAGTAGGATACTCTCGCATGGAGAGCCTTACCTCTGGATGCACTAGTGACACGTGTCGCATTTGCGCGAAGCTTGTCGACGATTTTCTGATTACGCTCTATCTCAGCCTGTTCTTTCGCTACCTGCTCCTGCAATTCAATTTTCTGTGCAAGGAGTGAGAAATTGTACTCTACAAAATTTCCTTCAAATTCCTGAATATCTGTATCTTCCAAATGTAGAATTTTGTCGAAACAGTTGTTTAACAAATATCTGTTATGTGTGATTGCAAGGATGGTTCCCTTGTAGGAATTTATCAAATCTCTTAAACCATTTAAGTTGTCAAAATCCAAGAACACATCTGGCTCGTCCATAATAAGAAGCGATGGCATAAGAAGCATCTGTTTTACCACCTGAAGCAGCTTATATTCTCCACCGCTAATTGCAGAGATAGATAGATTTTCTGTATGTGTAAGGCCAGCAGTTTTTAATTGTTTTCGAATATTACTTTCGTAATTATCTCCGTCAATTGCGGCAAACTCATCCAACAAATTCTGGAATTTTTCTAACAATGCTTCCATGTCATCGTAGTTGGTTTCCATCTCTTTGCATACAGCTTCGTTTTCTTTTTGAATGCGCACGAAGTCTTCTGCAAGAAAATCAAAAACTGTAATTTCTCTGTCCTTTTCTTCTTTTTCGTACTGGCTGACATATCCGACTCTGCCCTGCATCTCGCGGGTTATTTTACCATCATAAAGATATTTATCATCATTTAAAAGGATATCTACGAGAGTAGTTTTTCCTGTACCATTGCTACCAATAAGCACTGCGTGCTGTCCGTCCTCAAGCGTAAAGGATACATCTTTGTATAAATCTTTTTCTGGAAAAGAGTACGATAGTTTTTCTACTTTTATCATGTTTTTTCTCCAACTACTTACAGACTTTCTGGAAACCAATTCTAGGTTCTCCGTCTTCTAAATAAATGGTTCCACATTGTGTGAACCCACATTTTTTTAACATGTTCTGCATGACATAATTGTCTTTGTGTGTGTCAATCTTTAAGTTCTCACACTGGGCAGCTGCCCAATTCATACAAAAGGAGCCTGCCCCTTTTACGATTCCTGCGGAAGCGATACGATGTACCACTGCATATTCCTTATCATTTAACCATGCACCATCATATATATTTACATAGGTTGGATCTACCTCGTGAGCAAAATAGAACACTGCTGCTATCTGCTCATCTTCTATACACAGATGGTGTTTGCCTGCCAGAATGTCATTTTCAATTTGCTCTCTGGTAGGTTTATTATTCTTCCACTGATTTGGATTATTATGCTCTGCCATAAACTTTCTGGCATGAGCATAAACCTCCATCACTTTATCTAATTCTTCTATTCGAGTCTTTCTTATTTCCATTCTCGATTCCTTTTAAAACACTTATTTACTTTCATTTGCAGCTTTTTGCTTTTCATTGTACTCATCAATAAAAGCTACCACTTCTTTATCCTGGTACTGCGAATATACAAATACAGAAATCGCTAAAAGGATTGCAGCAATAAGCGCTGTCATCTGTACACCAAACTGAGTTGGATAACTATCCGTAGAACCTAAATACATGGTATAAGAAACTACAACAGTAACACCTGCCTGTGCTACTTTATTACAGAACTGACGAGATGCAACGAACATACCGGTATGGTCAACACCTGTTTTGATACGGTCATACTGTGCCATATCTGCAAAAGCAGATGGTGGCAAAATATTGGTACATGCGATTGGGAATGCTACACCAATACCGATTAAAAATGCTACTACAACTGCGCCAAACTGTGCGCCTTCGCCAGCCAAGGATGCAATAAATCCCGGTGCTATTGGCTGTGTGCCAAAGAAATCTGCAATTGGTCTATAGAAATAAATTCCCAAATAAATGACTACATAGCTAACACATGCTCCAATAAGCAATGGCTTCTTGCCTACTTTGCGTACCAGTTTGTTTACCAATGGATATGTACAAATTCCCACTACAATACTAATTGCCAATACGATTGTGGCAAAGCTTTCGTTAAGTCCAAGCAAAGTATCAATATAGAACAACAATGCTCCATTAAAGAATGCGAAACCTGCCTGCATAATTAAATAACCAATGGTCATAATTACAAAATGTTTGTAAGAAAAGGCTGCCTTAAAGCTTTCCAACATAGGCACTTTTTTGGTTGTATAGTTTTCGATGTAATCCTCTTCTTTTACGATAAATGCAGGAATTACGCAACACACTGCACCAATAACTGCAAATACTGCAAGTGCAATTCTCCACGCTGTAATAGCCTCCATGCCGTTTCCCTTGAACATACTTACCATAACTGGAAGCGCATAAATTACTGCACTACCAAGTACAAACATCAAAGAATTTAATGTAAAGAAAAATACTCGTTTCTTGGTGTCCGTAACAATTTCTTGCTGTAATGCATTAAATGGCACATTGTACAAAGTTGAGAATAAATAATATAAAAGAAGCATTGCTGCTACCCAAATAATATTTACTGTACTTACTTCGCCTGATGGTGGGAAGAAAATAAGCAAACATACAAGTGCATATGGAATGGCAGACCATTTCATAAATGGAAGTCGACGCCCACCTTTTGCCTTGCAGTTGTCACTAAGTCCTGCTACCCATGGGTCCGTAATCGCATCAAAGAATACACCAAATCCACGAAGGGTTCCCATCATACCTGCAGGAATTAAAAGTGGCAATCCTGAAGATGGTGTTACGTTAAAAAATTTTAAAGTATAGGTTACAATAAGCCCGCTTAAAATTGCTCTGGCAAAATCCCCAAGACAAATACCAAGCATCTGGGCTGTAGTTAATTGTTTTTTCATGTTGTTCTCCGTTCTGTCACAATTGGCGTGACATATATTTTTTCATCTCTGGTTACGTAAAATTATTTCACCCATTGGAGAAATTTTTCACGAAGCAGTTTTTTGTATAATTCTGGCTCTTCTCCCATAGGACCATGAGCAGAGTTTTCAAACCAGATTAAATCCTTATCTGGCGCGGTCACTTTATCATAGTAATCCTGAACCAACGCACTAGGTGTATTATTATCATGTCTTCCTTGGAAAATATAATAAGGCATTGGGAAGTTTGTATCCTCTGCCATGAAATTACACTTACATGTAGTAGGCCACATATAAGTTAAACATCTCTTATATCCATTTGCCACACCAATCTTATCAAGGAGTGTATATTCTTTACTCTTGATAATTGGAAGTGCTGTGTCTGTCCAATAAGTTCCATTACTCTTTAAAGAATGTCCACCATATTTTTTCATAATTCTACGCTGAGTCATCATGCCATCAAAAATCTCACGATAGCAGCCAGCAACTGGTCTTCCGATTTTTTCTAATGTTTCGATATCCTCTGCACAGTTTGCTTCTTTTGCTTTTTCCATAGCAAAATCATAGCTTAATTCTTCATTTAAAACTCCATCTACAACTTGTCCACTTCCAATATATCCTGCGATTCGTTCTGGGTGGCGAATACAAAGATATGTTCCAAGCTCAGTTCCCCAGCTACCACCTTGGATAAAGATTTTCTCTTTTCCAAGCGATTCACAAAGATACTCTAAAAGCTCTGCTGCATCTGAAATCAGCTGATTCAAATTTAGGGTTTCTTCTTTTACTCCCCAGTATGAACCACCTGTACCACGCTGATCCCAACAAACAATGGTAAAGTCGTCGCACAAATCACTATGTCTTGCTAATACTCCATGACGATTGGTAACGCCCGGACCTCCATGCAAAAACAGAAGCACTGGATTACTTTTCTTTTCTCCACGAATATGGATTTTCTGATTTACTCCGCCTAACTTTATTTTGCGAATTTCATCGATTTCGTAACTCATAGTTTCCCTCTTTTCCTAACATAAATTTTACGAATAATAATATGAAAAATTATACCACATTATCCAAAAAAGAAAAACTGCATATATTAGTAATGAAAATTTTTATAAAGGAGTAGTCTTATGAATAATCGCACACGCATTATCCTTCGCTATCTCTTCGTTGTACTTTTGGGCGTCTTTTTACATTTCGCTTATGAACTATCCGGAGAAAACCCGATTGTGGGTTTGTTTGCATTGGTGAACGAATCTGTATGGGAGCATTTAAAGCTTCTCTATTTTCCGATGCTAGTACTTACAATTTGGGATTTGTTCACCAACTACAAAAACAACCTGAACTTCCTTCCAGCTAGAACCATCGGCATCTTGGCAGGTCTAATCTTTACTGTGGTTGTCTTTTATACTGTAACAGGTATTTTGGGAACCAACATCGCATGGGTAAATATACTTATTTTCTTGCTAGGAGTCGCTTTTGCTTTCTGGGTGGAGAAAAAATTTTACAATAGCAGCACTAGCCTTAGCATAAAACTGTCCATTTTAATTTGGGTAATCTTACTTATTTTGTTTATTGTATTTACCATTGCCCCACCCTCTCTTGGACTCTTTGTTCCATTCATTTAACAATATTTTCTAAATCTATTTCTTAGTCTTGAAAAACATTTCATGGAATACTAAAATAGATATTAGAAAATCAAACGAAAGGAAACTGTGTTATGTACAATGGTAATGAAAACATCGTAATTTGTGATCATCCTCTTTTGAAACATAAAATTACAATGCTTAGAAACAAAAATACAGGAACTAATGAATTCCGTGCTGTCGTTGAAGAAATTGCTATGCTTATCGGATACGAAGCATTAAGAGATTTGGAACTTAAAGAATTGGAAGTAGAGACTCCTATCGAAAAAGCTATGTGTCCAGTTATCGCAGGAAAAAAACAGGCAATTGTCCCAATCCTTCGTGCCGGTCTTGGTATGGTAGGCGGTATGCTAAAGCTTATGCCTACAGCAAAAGTTGGACATATCGGAATGTATCGTGATGAAGAAACTTTTGAACCACACGAATACTTCTGCAAGCTTCCTGCTCCTATTGATGAAAGAAAAGTCTTTGTTGTAGACCCAATGCTTGCAACTGGTGGTTCTGCAATCGACGCTATCAACGCCATTAAATCACGTGGTGGAAAAGACATTACTTTCCTTTGCATCATCGCAGCTCCAGAGGGCTTAGATAAACTTTCTGCTGCTCATCCTGATGTTAAAATCTTTGTAGGAAACTTAGACCGCGAATTAAATGAAAATGCTTACATCTGTCCAGGTCTTGGCGATGCAGGCGATAGAATTTTTGGAACGAAATAATTTTAAAATGGGCTGTCACACTTAACTGACAGCCCATTTTTTATTTAAATATAGCAAATGCTAAGATTATAAAAGACACCACAATCGGTATTCCTATAATAATTCCATATACAACTTTCTTTACTATTGTACTTATTTGTGGATATTTCTTTTTTACAAAATGCCAAGGCAATCCGAACAAAGACCAAATACCAAGAATAATAAATGGATACAAGAACCCTTGTAACAAACGATTTATGCCCCATTCACCCGAAAAAACTCCGAGAAAAATATAATAAGTCACCGCCCCAGCCAGAAACGATTTCAACACTCTCTGTATCATTTCCTTTTTGCCATAACGAACACTTCCATCTTCATCTAACAATTTAAAATATTGATAAAATATTTGTTTCTCGTAGCCAACGCTGTCATTTACAATTTCTAAGAACTTATTTCCACTTTCTTCCTGCTCTTTGATTTCTTCCCAATAAAAGTTCTCATTGAAAGTGTCAAAATCTTCTTGTCTACTCTGCATTTTCTTACAGATTTTTATCGCTCCACTTAGTTCATTCATCTTATCTTGGAGCTCCTGAATGTTCTTTTCCAGAAGTTCTTGCAATGGGACATTCTCTTCCAAAAAATCTTTTATTTCTGCAACCGAAAATCCCAGCTTTCGCAAAACAATAATTTTCTTTAAAACTGCAATATCCTCTTCGCTGTATTCACGATATGTATTACCACTTCGTTTCGGCGTAATCAAATTTTCTTTTTCATAGAATCGAATTGTTGCTCTTGATAGCCCTAACTGTTCTCCTACCTCTTTAATAGTCATATTTCCGTCCTCCTTTACCCTTGTAGGATAAAGTATAAATAAAGTTTACAGTCAAGGATTATTTTTAAAATACTCTAATATTGCTTGAATTCCTTTTACCATATCATCCAATTTCATTATATATCCTGTTGTCGGATTCTGCTCTGGAAGAAATGGCACATGAATGAATCCAACTTTCGTGTTTGGATAATTCATTGTAACCTCATGTAATACTGTATACATGACATGATTACATACATAAGTCCCTGCACTATAAGAAGCAACTGCATTTACACCCTTCGTCTGTATCACAGATACCAACTCCCATACAGGAAGGGTAGAAAAATATGCAATTGGTGCCCCCTCTACAATAGGCATATCCACAGGAGCATCCCCTGCATTATCTGGCAATCCTCTTTTTCCATTCGCAGAGCGTACATTGTCCAAATTTATCGCAACTCGCTCTACAGCAATCTCAGGGCGATTACCTGCCTGTCCCAAAGAAATCACTACATCTGGCTGATGTTGTTTTAATAGTCCTATTAGGATTTCTGTCGTTGCTTTAAATTCTACCGGAAGTACTTCTTTAATTAAAATTACTCCTTCTGGCGCCTTTATTTGTTCTAATATAAGTTGAGATGGATTGATATCTCGCCTATTAAACGGTTCAAACCCTGTCACTAATATTTTCATGTCAGCTTCACTTTCTCAATGTATTATTCTCTTTATTCTTGATGCGAATTTTATAGTTCTTTATCATCCAAACTTAACAATTTGTATAATGTTGGCTCGAATGAAAATTCTTTCATAATCCCACGAACTTCCTTTAACATATTTTCTTTTACCTGCTTTGGCATAATTGGTCGTCGCACAGCTCGAATCAAAATATTTTTTGGTGTATGTGCAAAATCTATAAACTCCAAAAGCTGTGTTTTGTATCCACAATATTCCAACAAATTACCTCGAATTGCATCTGTTGCCAATGCAGAAAATCGCTCTTTGATAATGCCATATCTCGAAAGAATGGTTAATTCATCTGGTTTTATCTGTTTATTTAATTCATGCTGACAGCATGGCACAGAGAAAATCATCTTTGCTTTCCACTGAATCGCGTTATACAACGCAAAATCTGTAGCTGTGTCACATGCATGAAGGGTAATCACCATATCTACATCAAAAGGTGTTTTGAAACCATTTACATCACCCACTTCAAATTTTAGGTTGCTGTAATTGTATTTCTCTGCTGCCTGATTGCATTTTTTGATAACATCTTCTTTTAAATCCAGACCAATCATGTTGACCTTGAGGTTCATTACTTCGGTTAAATAGTAATACACTACAAAGGTTAGATAGGATTTTCCACAACCAAAATCGATAACATTCAATTCTTCCACATCTAAACCAGAAACTTCATCATCTATGATTTCGATAAAACGGTTAATCTGCTTGTATTTGTCATACATGGCATTTACTACTTTGCCATCTTTTGTAAACACACCCATATCTACAAGCGGAGCAATGTTCATACCTTCTTTTAGAATGTAGTTTTTCTGGCGGTTATGACCTTCGGCTTTTGCTGAAAGTTTTACTGTATCAGTAGCTGTCTTTTTTACCTTATAATTGCATTTTCCCTTTTTTGAAGTGAGGATAATATGCTCTTCTGTGGCAGACATGCCATTAATTTGTTTGTAATGCCCTTCTGTAAGCCCAAGACAACGGTTTAGCAAATCTTCTTGCGTAATATTTTCATGAAAAACCTGTTTTTCTGTGTATTTGGCAATCTGATATCCTTTCCCTTTGCTGTCTATAATTATTTTTTTGTACTCTTCTGATTTACTAAAAGGATTGCTGATGATAATTTTTTGAGGTGCTGCTTTTAGCATAGTTTCTATATATTGGTTTAGTTCTGTCATAAATCCTCTCCCTTTTGTTAATAAAACAAAATACCTACTTCTCAACTCATGATTAATTTTCTTTTCTGCTGTACTTAATTTTTTTAAATTCTATCACAGTTCTATCTTTAAATAAACAAAAAACGCCTAATAACTTTACTCTATAGACATTTATTCTTATACACTCTCAAGCAAGAATTAAAAAAACTAGTTTAATAAATACCTCTTGGCTAACTCCTCTATTTTACTCGTGTTTAAAACTGTTTGATCTGTTTCATATGTAAGTATCAATTTTTCACCGCAGAAAATCCCATTATTCTCATATGAATGAATTTTTCTCACCATTTTCCTTGCGTACTCAGGATTATCCACCATTCCATTATGTTCCCAATATATCTCTTCACCCGTTTTTTGCGAAAGGAATGTAAAATCCGGATAAATTGTTCCCACTCCATTTAAATATAGCGGACACTCATATTTATATTCAATGCCATTCCTATGAAAATAATCTGCCATTATCTTTTCCGACTTTGATCGAACTCTTTCACCTTTTTCTGTCAAAATTAAAGGAGCATCTTCTCGAAAACCTTTCCCTTTATATTCTTTTGCTTTCCACTCTTTAACTTTTTGATTCCACGTAGCTTCTATAGGTTCTATCAGCACCTGTCTTTCTACTCGTTCTTTTAGATAAATTTCTTCTATTTCATTTTCTTTATAATCCTTTGTTATTTTCTGAATCTGCGAAAGTCTTTTTTCTGCAAGTTTAAGCACTTTTTCGTCATAGGCTTTTTGTGCAAGCTGTTGAGCTAGGTCTATATTATTTTTGTTTATATATATTCCAGATTTCTTTTCTCTCGTACATCTATAATATTGAAGTTGGTTATGACTTCTTGACAACCTTAATGTACCACTTGGTGCGTCCTTTAATCGATTTTTCGTTCCATTAACAATCTTTTCTAATCTTTTTTCCTCTACAAATAAAAGTTCTCCCAATTTTTTCATTAAATATATCTCCTTATATAATCTTTTAGTAATGTACATAACAATATTGCTAGTTTTTACGGACTATTCTCGCAATACGCCTCGCTTATACGTATTGTTTTCTAATCCTTACGGGTATATATCCTTTATGAACTCCTCTTATCCGTAAATTTCTTGAAAATTTACAGATGCATTTCTCAATTTACTGCTTCAATCCGTAAAATCATTTTATAGCTACGTACTAACTCTTTAAACAATTCTTTTTTATCCGTAATTCTTCTTTCAAGTTACGTACTAAACCAAAAATTCCTATTTATGTCCGTAACCCATCCACTATCTTACGGACAAAACAAAACATTTTCTCATTCATGTCCGTAACTCATCCTCTATCTTACGGACAAAATTTAACACTTTGGAAATTTAGGCCGAATCGGCCCGAGAAATAAATATAGAAAATCCCAGAAATGCAACAGCATTTCCGGGATTGTATAGTCTTGTTGTTTTCGAAACGAATAACTAACGTTTTGAAAACTGTGGAGCACGACGAGCTGCTTTGAGACCGTATTTCTTACGTTCTTTCATACGTGGATCACGTGTTAAGTAGCCAGCTGCTTTAAGTGTTGGACGGTATTCTGCATCTACCTGAAGTAATGCACGAGCGATACCATGTCTGATAGCTCCAGCCTGTCCTGTGTATCCGCCACCTTTAACGTTTACTAATACGTCAAATTTGTCAACTGTTTCAGTTGCAACTAATGGCTGACGAACAACAACTTTTAATGTTTCTAATCCTAAATATTCATCAATGTCTCTTTTATTGATTGTGATTTTACCTGTACCAGGTACTAAGTATACTCTAGCAACAGATGATTTTCTTCTTCCAGTTCCGTAATACTTTGTAGTAGCCACTGTAATTTACCTCCTAATTAAAATGTTAATACTTCTGGTTTCTGAGCTTCATGTTTGTGTTCAGGTCCAGCGTATACGAATAATTTTTTGTACATTTCACGTCCTAAAGGTCCTTTTGGAAGCATACCTTTTACAGCGAACTCGATAACTCTTTCAGGATGTTTTGCTAACATTTCTTTTAATGTAGTTTCTTTCATACCAGCTACATAGTCAGAGTGACGATAGTAGATTTTCTGTTCCATCTTTTTACCAGTTACTTTAACTTTTTCAGCGTTAACTACGATTACATAGTCACCTGTGTCAATGTGTGGTGTAAAGATAGCTTTATTTTTTCCTCTTAATACTTTAGCAATTTCAGATGCTAAACGTCCTAATGTCTTACCTTCAGCGTCTACTACATACCATTTTCTTTCGATTGTAGCAGGACTAGCCATAAATGTTTTCATTTGGTTTTCCTCCTAAGATAATTTAACAATAAATAACGTTGGATATTTTGGAATCTCGTATGTCCGGACGCTATCCCTCTTCTATCCGATGTTTTCTATATAGTGAAATGCTCGCCGGGGCTTTGGCTTACATTTACATACTATCACAGACTATGATATTATATTACACGATACCTCGTGTGTCAAATACTTTTTGTAGGAAATTTTTCCATAAAATTCCCCATATATTGTGGGTTTCTAGCCTATTCGTACTCAATCCCAATCATAGTCAAACCACAAGCTGGAGCGGTTGGACCTGCGGAAGCTCGATCCACCTGTTCTAACATACCCAGAATGGATTCTGGGTTACGTTTTCCTGCTCCCACTTCAATAAGGGTTCCAGCAATGATGCGAACCATATTATATAAAAATCCGTTTCCTGTTACTTGGATACGAATGATATCCCCATCTCTTACTACCGTACAATCGTATATCGTACGCACTGTACTTTCCACCTGAGCATGGGTAGAACAAAAACTCTTAAAATCATGTTCTCCCACCAAATAAGAAGCTGCCTTTTGCATCGCTTCTACATCTAAATCATAGTGGTAGAAATAAGTGTTTAAACGTCTGGTAGGATCACGAAATTCACGATTTAAAATACGATACTCATATGTTTTACTACTTTTTCCTGCGCGAGGATGAAAGTCTGCGTCAACCTCACAAGAAGTCTGTACTACTATATCCTCTGGCAAACGAGTATTTAATGCATAGCTAATTTTTTCTGCAGGCATTCGAGTATTTGTATCAAACACGCATACATTCCCCAACGAATGCACCCCAGCATCTGTACGACTTGCACCAATAACCTGTATCTCTTCTCCTAACAAATCAAAGAGGGCTTCATTTAATTTTTGCTCTATCGTGACTGCGTTCTTTTGTAATTGCCAGCCACTATAATTCGTGCCATCATAGGCAACTACCATTTTTACACGCATAATTCTATTCCTCAACAAATCGTTCTCAAATACGTATGTCAATTTCCTGAAAACCATTTCACAACTTATTGTGGAAATGGCATAAGATTTGCCGCCAAAATTACGACTACCAAAAACAGAATAACCACCACATAAGCAACTCTATCGCGACGCTCATATTTGAGTGGCTTCATTTTTGTACGACCCTCTCCGCCATTGTAGCATCTTGCTTCCATAGCCATGGCCAAATCTTCTGCTCTACGAAATGCAGATACAAAAAGTGGAACCAAAAGAGGAACCATCGCCTTTGCTTTCTGAATCAAATTTCCATTTTCAAAGTCTGCACCACGCGCCATTTGTGCCTTCATGATTTTATCCGTTTCCTCAATAAGAATCGGTATGAAACGAAGTGCAATAGACATCATCATTGCAATGGAATGCACCGGTACATTTAATTTATTTAGGGGTGCCAAGGCAGTTTCTAGACCACTAGTTAACTGATTTGGAGTCGTGGTCAAAGTCATAAGGGAAGTTCCCAAAATCAAATAAACCAGACGAATCGTCATAAGTACAGAATTTATGATTCCAACATCAGTAATCTGTAGACTTCCCCATTTCCAGAACACAACATCACCTGGAGTGCCTAACAAATTGAATATGGAAGTGATAATCACTAACACAACGATTGCTTTCAACCCTTTTACCATAAATTTAAAAGGAACTTTAGAAATCTTGATTACTGCAAAAAGGAAACCAGTAATCAAAGCCAATCCCAAAACTCCTTTAAAACAAAAAAGGGCAATTACATATATTACTGTAGCAAATAATTTTACACGTGGGTCCATTTTATGTAGCGGCGAATCCGCTGGATAATATTGACCGATTGTAATATCTCGAATCATTTTCTAACCTCTATCAAAAATCTATACTGCCATCACTATCTTCCTATGGCAGAAAGAATACTTCTTTTTGCTTCTTCCACCGTAGTTGCATCTAGATCTACGGCAAGTCCATTTTCTCTAAGTTCATGCATTAGATATGTCACCTGAGGCGCAGCAAGTCCCACTTGCTCCAACTCTTCATAATGTCTAAATACATCTTTTGGTATACCATCATACATCACAGAACCTTGGTTCATAACAATAATTCTATCTACGTATTGGGCTACATCTTCCATGCTATGAGACACTAAGATAATGGTAATTCCCAATTCCTTATGCATCTTGGAAATAAGTCCTAAAATTTCATCACGCCCAGCTGGATCTAACCCTGCAGTTGGCTCGTCCAAAATCAACACCTCTGGTTTCATTGCAAGAACTCCAGCGATGGCCACTCTTCTTTTTTGTCCACCAGATAAATCAAATGGTGGCTGATAAAAAAGCTCATCTGGAAACCCTACACTCTTTAATGCTTCATATGCACGAAGTTCTACTGTCTTTCTATCCAAACCTAAATTCTTTGGACCAAAACATACATCTGCAAAGATTGTGGTTTCGAACAGCTGATGTTCTGGATATTGAAATACCAAACCTACTTTGCTACGCAAATCTTTCATATTGAAATCTTCATCATAGATATCTTGTCCATTAAAATAGATTCCACCAGAAGTTGCTTTGATAAGTCCATTCATATGCTGAATCAATGTGGATTTACCTGAGCCTGTATGTCCGATAATTCCAACAAATTCACCATCTTCAATTTTTAAATTAATATCTTTTAGCGCTTGCACATGATAAGCCGTGCCTTCGCTATAACTGTGATTTACTTTATCTAAAATAATTGACATATATTACACCATTTGGTTACTTTTTTCGTAACCATGTTACTTTATTTTTAAAATTTCCTGTACTAATTCTTCTCTTGTAAGAATTCCTTTTGGAATTGGTAATCCTGCTTTCTTAAGCTCGTGGGCAAGGAGTGTCATCTGTGGCACATCCAAACGATGTTCTTTCAACTCATCGACTCTAGAGAAAATTTCTCTAGGTGTGCCATCCATAATAATCTTTCCTTTTTCCATAACATATACATAATCAGCATCTACTACTTCTTCCATATAATGGGTAATAAGTAGAATCGTAACACCTTTTTTCTTGTTCAATTCATGGGCAGCTTTTAAAACATCCTTACGACCATTTGGATCAAGCATCGCTGTTGGCTCATCAAAAACGATACACTTTGGCTCCATGGCCATAACACCAGCAATAGCTACTCTCTGTTTTTGTCCGCCAGACAATTTGTTTGGAGAATGTTCTCTATATTTTGTCATACGAACTGCCTGCAAGCTATTTTCAACACGCTCCCAGATTTCTTCTGTTGGAACCCCAATATTCTCTGGTCCAAACGCTACATCTTCTTCTACAATATTGGCAATAATCTGGTTATCTGGATTTTGAAACACCATACCTGCTGATTTACGTACCGGAATCACATTTTCTTCTTTCGATACATCCATTCCATCTACCCAGATAGTTCCTTCTGTTGCGGATAAAAGCGCATTGATATGTTTTGCCAACGTTGATTTTCCAGAACCATTATGTCCCAGAATTGCAATAAACTGGCCTTCTTCTACATTTAAATCCACTTGATCAAGAGCAGTGGTGATAGATTCCACATTATCGTCTTCGTCACGACGAATAAAGTCGTGAACGAGACCTCTTGTTTTAATAATACTCATCTTAGTCCTCCCAATGTAATCTATGAAGCTCTCCTTCCAACTTCATGTTGGAAAAATCATTTTGACGGAGTGCCTCATACAAAACAATCGCTACGGAATTGGATAAATTCAAAGAACGTGTTTCACCCACCATTGGAATACGTACACAGGTATCTGGATTCTCTTTTAAAATTTCTTCTGGAATACCTGCACTCTCTTTTCCAAACATAATATAACAGTCTGGTTCATAGTTTACTTCTGAATACACATGACGCGCCTTTGTAGTAGCATAATAAACTTTTGCATCAGGATTTTTACTACAAAAATCTTCCCAATTCACATAAGTAGTCACGTCCAAATCTTTCCAATAATCCATTCCTGCCCTTTTCAGTTGTTTTTCTTCCAGGGAAAAACCTAGTGGTTCAATTAAATGCAGACGTGTATTTGTAGCAACACAAGTACGTCCAATATTCCCCGTATTAGCAGGAATTTCTGGTTCAAATAATACAATATTTAAAGGCATAATTATTTCTCTTTCAATTCTTTTACAAATTCTTCAAAACGATCCATGGCGATCTTTAAGTTCTCCATAGAATATGCGTAAGAGATACGAAGGAAGCCTTCACCGCAATCTCCAAATGCTGTACCTGGTACTACGCAAACCTTTTTACTCTTAAGCATAGCAGTAGCAAATTCATCCGAAGTCATACCAAACTGCTTGATACATGGGAAAACATAAAATGCTCCTAATGCTTCAAAACAGTCCACTCCCATTTCGCGGAAACGTGTAAGTAAATACTTACGACGCACATCGTATTCTGCTTTCATCTGCTGCACATCTTCGTCACCATTACGCATAGCTTCAACTGCTGCATACTGGCTGGTAGTTGGAGCACACATGATAGCAAACTGATGAATCTTCAACATCTGCTTGATAATCACTTCTGGCCCACACGCATATCCCAATCTCCATCCTGTCATAGAATGTGATTTTGAAAAACCATTGATTAAAATAGTTCTTTCCTTCATTCCTGGAAGGGAACAGATAGATACATGGTTATCTGTATAAGTAAGCTCAGAATAAATCTCATCACTTAATACATAGAGGTCATGTTTTAAAATAACCTCTGCGATTGCTTCTAAATCTTTTCTTTCCATGATAGCCCCTGTTGGGTTATTAGGGAAAGGAAGTACCAAAAGTTTTGTTTTTGGTGTAATAGCAGCTTCCAATTCTTCTGCTGTGAGGCGGAATTCATTTTCTGCTTTTAACTCTATAATTACTGGTGTACCATTTGCCAAAACACAGCATGGTTCGTAAGAAACGTAGCTTGGTTGTGGAATCAATACTTCATCACCTGGGTCCAACATAGCACGCATACAAATGTCAATACCCTCGCTACCACCTACTGTCACAATAATTTCTTTTACTGGATCATATGTAAGCTCGTAACGACGATTTAAAAACTTTGCAATTTCCTCTTTTAATTCTTTCAAACCTGCGTTTGATGTATATGAGGTTCTGCCTTTTTCCAAAGAATAAATACCCTCATCACGAATATGCCATGGTGTATCAAAATCAGGTTCCCCAACGCCTAATGAAATAACATCATCCATTTCGGCTGCAATATCAAAAAACTTACGGATACCTGATGGCTTAATGTTTACAATTGTATTTGATAATGGATTTCTCATTAATTCATCAACTCCCTTTCGTCTTTAGCAGGTTTTGCTAAGATTGTTCCGTGGTCTTTATATTTCTTTAAAATGAAGTTTGTCTTAGTGCTAAGCACTGTATCCATTGGAGCTAACTTTTCAGATACAAACTGTGCTACTTCACGAAGGGATTTTCCTTCGATAATTACCATAAAATCAAAACCACCTGAAATTAAGTAGATAGAATTTACTTCTGGATAGTTGTAAATACGTTCTGCTACCTTATCAAATCCCATGCCTCTCTGTGGAGTTACACGTACTTCAATAAGTGCTGTCGCTTTTTCTACGCCAACCTTATCCCAATCAATTAATGTATGGTAACCACAAATAACTCTTTCATGTTCCATCGCTTCTAATTCATTTAATACGGTCTGTTCATCCGAACCTACGCGAATAGCAAGTTCCTTTATATCTACTCTAGAGTTCTTTTCAATATAATTTAAAATCTTTTCTCTCATCTCTATTCCTTTCCACCGTCTTACGACATTCTAGATTTCTATTTTATGCTATATAATTCATCGGTTTGTGTTGTTTCCAAAAAACGTCTTTCATCATCGTTTAATAATACTCTGTCGTTTTTATCAGTAGCTTTTCCAATTACTACTGCAGGAATATTTGCTTTTTCCATTTCTAGAACTAGCCCATTTCCATCTTCCGTTGCTATAAGCAAGCATCCTCCTGATAAAACCTTATAAGGATTCAAATCAAAATATTCACAAATCTCAATGGTTTCCTGACGAATTGGAATCTTCTTCAAATCGATCTCCAGTCCAACGCCGGCACTCTCTGCTAATCCCCAAAGAGCTCCAAACACTCCGCCTTCTGACACATCATGCATAGCACCAGCGCCTGACTTTACGGCGACTGCGGCCTCTGGAATAATAGACATCATCTGTCCAAATATTTTTGCTTGATCTATAAAAGGCTGCGCATATCTGGTTCGCAGTTCCGATTCCTTTTCTTTCGCTAAAATGGCGGTTCCTTCCAACCCTACCCATTTTGTTGCTACAATATCCATTCCTGGACGTACGCCACTACTATGTAACATGTTTTCTTTTGAGACAACACCCATGGCAGTCGCTACAACCAATGGTTCTTTTACTGCTTTTGAAACTTCTGTATGTCCACTAATAACATCTACTCCACAGTTTTCACATGCTACATCTATATCTTTCATGAGGTCTCGTAATTCTTCTTCATTGAACACGGTTGGAAGAATCATGGTAATAGAAATTCCCACTGGTGCAGCACCAGAACACGCTACATCATTACATGCAGCTATAATTGCGCTACTTCCAATAGCATCTTTTGTAAGAGTCACTGGATCAGAAGACAATACTACCGCCATATCTTCACTAATTGATATCGCACCATAGTCTCCTCCTACAGCCGGGCTTACCATTACATCATCACTTCTTTTATGCAGTTGTTTTAAAATGGAGCGCTTTAAAACTGACTCCTTTAATTTTCCTGCCTTCATAAACTACCTCATATATATTGCTTAAGGCTGTGACGAAATTCGCCACAGCCTGATTATAAACTACTAATTTGTTCCAGCCCCTGCGTTAGGATCTGTTGTTGTCCCTGCATTTGGATCTGTTGTTGTTCCTGCATTTGGGTCTGTTGTTGTTCCCGCATTAGGATCTGTTGTTCCCTGTTCCGGTGTAGTTGTTGTTCCTGCATTTGGGTCTTCTACTGGAGGCGCTGCAAATCCCTCTACAACTGCCTGCACCTGGTCATCATCACCTGTTGCAATTGCTGCTTCAATTGCTGCAATTTGTTCTGGTGTAGCTCCCATTGTACCAATGGTAACTTTTCTACATGACGCATTGTAGGTACTCTTGTTTACCTGGGTCTTTTCTGTCTGTACGCCGTCTACAGAAACAATCTTCCAAAGATTTGCTGTATAACCAATGTGTTTGCTTCTTGTCTGAATGAATGTTCCCAATGGCTGATCTCCAGCAAATGTAAACTCTGTTGCTGGATCATTTACTGAAACAGTTTCACTTACATAAGATACAGTACGATTTTCATCTCGTGTATCCACACCATAAATATTGAATGTAATATTTCTTCCTGCACATACACCTTCGATATATACTGGAGTATCGTATGGATTTTTGAAACGAAGATCTTTATATGTTCCTGCAATCGCTGCATCAGCTGCTGGATCTACGTAAGTAACAATCATTGAATGATTAAAACGCATTGTGATTTCCAACTCTGCCTCTAACGCTGCATTGTATAATGTAGTAGATACCTGACAGATACCACCACCGAAAGATTCTACTGTTTCACCGTTTAAATAAGAACCTGCCAATTCGTAACCATTTTCTTTTGTAAATGGATTTACTAGTTCATATACGGATAACTCATCACCAGGATAAAGGATTGTTCCGTTAATTTTTGACGCACCGTTTTCTACGTTTTTCGCACGACCCCATCCTGAAGTACTATAATTTGTGGTAAAGCTACCCATCAAATCCTGAACCTTTGCCAACTCTTCTTCTGTACCACGTGGCTGAGAAACAATACTAGTTAATGTAAACTCTGCATTATCAATTGCAGCTACTTCCCATTCTGTTCCAATATGAGCATTTAATTCGTTCACCGCAGTCACAATGTCAACTTCGTTTCCTGTCTGACCTGGAACATATACGAAGGTACCATTTTCTCTCTTCAATCCATTATCAATGGCTTTGATATTGATAGAATCTGTATTATTGTAAATCTGTTGCGCAGTTGCCTGCTTGTCGATGGAAAGTCCCATATCCACTACTAATGTCTGGCTCTCTAAATCCTGTAAAGATTTGAAACGTTTAATTAAGTTTCCTGAGCGACCAACGGATACAGCTTCCTGTACTGCTGCACTTGTATTTGCAGTAAGTCCCATTTCTTCAAGTGTAAGTTCCATATTTCCTTTTGGACCTACCAAAGTAATGGATTCTGACTTGAGGCTTTCTACATAATTGTTTACTGCTGAAGTTGCTTCCTCTGCTGTCATTCCACCTACATCTACACCACCGATGAATACGCCTTTTTCGATAATTGCATCTTCTGCGATGTCTGCTTTAAAAAGATTGTCATTTGTGAAAAGAAATGTTCCTGCTACCACTAAGAGCAGCGCTGCTACTAAAAGTTTAATTTTTTTCATATTATATCCTCTATATATAAAATAATGGGTTACCAATGTCTAACTATTTATTTTAGCACAATTATTTACTTTTTCAAGCATTGTTAACTAATAAACAAACAATGCTGATACAAAAGTAGTTATCATCATGGCTGCTACTAATATAAGTCCGATAATTGCATAAAACTGTCTCTTTCTTTTTGCTTTATTTCCTTTATTATTGCTCATCTTCTTCACCTCTTCCAAAAAATCTGTTATACTTTACCTGTATTATAACAGGAAAGGATATTCTTATGTTTCCATTTTTAGCTATATTTATTGTTTTTTGTGTAGTACTTACTTATTATATCCGAAAAGGCGACGCTGACCAGAAAAAAGTCGAAGAACAATTCTGGGAAAAAGAACGTCAAGCCAATGCTGTTCGCAAAAAAGATATTAGTAAGCTGGACTATATTACCATACCTGTAGAAAAAATTCCAGTAAAGCTTAACACTTCTACAGAAAAAACTTTTTTTGCGCTGGCAGAAAAACCAATGTTAAACTTTACAGGCATTAGCAACACGGATTTAAAATTACAATATGGTACTGCAAACCTCAATATTCTCTCGGAGTATGACACCAATTTCACCGATATGGTTGCCCTTCTTCCAGAATATGTTACAGAGTTATTGGACGCAGGTCATACAGACGTTGCACAGGCACTTCTTGAATTTGCAGTAAGTGTAAACGCTGACTCTCGAAAAATTTATCAGCAGCTTGCTTCTATATATAAAGATACACATCAGGAAGACAAAATCGACGAACTTTTATCTGCATCTGAAAATTTACCTGAGCTTACTAAAAAGGCCGTTCAAAAAGATTTATCTTCCATGCACTAATATATATTTATCCATAATGCGGGAGGCTTCACTTTTCGTGAGGTTCTCCCAATTTATTTCATCAAAAATCTGATGTTTATCCCTATATTCTTTTAGGCGCTGCACCTGGCGAGGAGTTGCAGGCGTCTGTTTTTTTGCACGATAAGTAAGTGCTCTTGGAATAAAATGGGAACTATAGTTCCCATCTGCTAGTGCCATCGCCTTTAGTTTTTCAAAAATCTGCCATGTCTCTATAGCATCGTCCAACGCACGATGATCGCGAGTTCTTTCGATTCCGAAGTATACACAAAGACTCTCCAACTTCTTCGGCTGGTCTGCTGGCAACATAGCACGAGCAATTTTTAAAGTGTCACATGCACTTACTTCTAGTGGTCGTTTGTGATTTACCGCCCACTGTTTTAAGAAACTATAGTCAAAGTTTATGTTTTGTCCAACCAAAATAAAACCATCTATAAAATCCAAAAGTTCGTTTATAGCTTCATCTTTTTCTCTTCCATTTAGAAGCATTTCATCGGTAATGCCAGTGAGCTCAGAAACCCTTGTAGGAATTTTACAATTTGGATTCACGAGGCACTCCATAGTATCTACGATTTGGTTATTTTTTATTTTTACTGCACCGATTTCTATAATCTGGTCCGTTTTGGCAGACAATCCCGTCATCTCCAAATCCACCACTACATATGCATCAATCATCTACTCGTTTGTCCTTCGCCTTACACAAATCTTTCAAGAAACATTCATTACACTTTGGACTTCTGGCAAAACAGATATTTCGCCCAAATGAAATAATTTGAATATTATACAAAATCCAATGGTCTTTTGGTAATTTACGCATCAATTCATACTCAATCTTTTCAGGATCTTCTTCCTTTGTAAAACCGAGTCGTTTTGAAATACGCTTCACATGTGTGTCTACCACAATACTTGGCTGATTATAAATATTGCCGCGAATTACATTAGCAGTTTTTCTACCTACACCTGCTAATGTAAGTAAATCTTCTAATTCTGATGGCACTTCTCCACCATACACTTCTATCAATCTCTGTGCACAGGCAATAATATTTTTCGCCTTATTGTGGAAAAACCCCGTTGGTCGAATGTCATTTTCCAATTCTTTTAAATCTGCATTTGCAAATTTCTCCAACGAATCATATTTTACAAACAAATCTTTCGTTACAATATTTACTCTAGCATCCGTACACTGAGCGCTTAAAATAACTGCAATCAAAAGTTGCCACGGGGTTTCATGATTCAAATAACAAATATATTCTGTTCCGTATTGCTCATCGAGACGTCTTAAAATCTCTTCCGTTCTCTTTGCGGCCATAGCTACTCCTTTTCTACTTCTTCTGGATTTACATATTTTACATTGGCCTGATGACTTAATGGGTCCCTGTTCTCATAAGAAAACAATGCCCAACATGGCTCGCTCTTTCTTATAGGAAATATCTTCTCATCCTGAAGAAAATCATAATGAAATGGTTCAACATGTGATAGCTTTCCATTCTTGCAAAACTGATGTGTTACCTTCTTAAATGTGGAAGCATCCTGCGCCCAAGCAGGTCTAGTCTTGCAATTCTCTCGGTAATACAAGTCAAAAACAAGTGCTTCTTTTATACACTTTATTTTTTCCTCTTTATCCGTCTTGTCCTTCCATTCGTTCTCAACAAATTCCAACAAGATCTCACATCGTTTTATTCTGGAATGACTCATTCCAAAATAACTATTTTCTTCGTAGAAGTCACCCATTTTCTGGAACATATCAAATGCGCTGCTATAACAATTATTTAGAACCTTCATAGTTACTTCAAACTGTCCACTGTTATAATATACTTCCAGCATTTCCTCGATACGTTTCATTTTTAAGACATCATCATAAGACAACCATTTTGTAGCCATCACTTCATACGGTGGATTGTCGTGATAGAGAATCTCATAATCTTTTGCATGTTCATACATATAAGACCCCTTTAACACCTTTAAAAAACCCATCTGCAACTGATTTGGTGCAAGCGCATAAATTTCATCAAAAGACCTGCGAAACGTGTCATAGTCTTCATACGGAAGTCCCGCGATTAAATCCAAATGCTGGTGAATGTTTTTAAAACTATGAATTTGATTTACCACTTCTTTTAAACGTTCTAGTTTCATAGTTCGCTTGATTTCATGAATTGTGACTTCATTGGTAGACTGCACTCCAATCTCAAGCTGAATAAGTCCTGGTCGCATTTTTGACATGAGTTCTAATTCCGCCTCATTTATCAAATCCGCAGAAACTTCAAAATGAAAATTGGTCACACCATTATCATGTTCTAGAATATATCGCCAGATTTCCATGGCATGTTCATGGTTACAGTTAAATGTACGATCCACAAACTTAATCTGTGGAACTTTTTGATCAATAAAAAACTGCAACTCCTCTTTTACAAGATTCAAATCTCTAAAACGAAGTTTTTTATCTACAGATGATAAGCAATAACTACAAGAAAATGGACAACCTCTGCTACTTTCATAGTAAATAATACGATTTGAAAAATCTTCCATTTTATTATAGCTAAATGGAAGTCGACTCATATCTGTAATTGGTCTCCAATCGTTTACCTGAATTGTTCCATCTGTTTTTCTATATGCAACACCTAAAACATCCTTCAAATCAAACGTATAATCATTTTCATCTATTTGCCCATAGTATTGGCAAAGTTCTCGAAATGTCTCTTCCCCTTCACCCATCATCACCCCTGTCACTTCTGGATGTTGATTCAAAAAATCTTCTACTTCAAAAGATACCTCCGGACCACCTAGCCAAATTGGAACAAAAGGACAAAGTTTATGAAATTCCCTCATCACTATTTCAATCATGGTTAAATTCCAGATATAGCAGGAGAACATAAGTACATCTGGTTTACGTTTATAAACTTCCTCCAGAATATAATCTGGTTGATTATTTATGGTAAACTCAGCAATTTCTATTTGCTCTTTCCATTCACCTGCACTTGCTTTTAAAGAATGTACAGCCAAATTAGAATGTATATATTTTGCATTTATTGCAGCCAGTAATATTTTCATTATTCATCAAACTCCATAATTACAAAAAATCCTTTTTCTGTCTCTGTGATATCTACTACCACACCTTCTCTAGATTTCAATCGTTCACTAACGGTATAGTTTCCTGACATGGCTATTGCATGTTCAATGGTATAGTAATATGAGGTTGGTAATTTTCCCTCTGTAATAGAAAGATGATCTCCTATTTCACACAAACCCGATCTTTCCATCTTAAACTCCATTCGTCTCATCATTTCCTCCAAAACAATAGGCACCGCCTATGAAATAAAAAAGTCAGGCCTTAAGCCTGACTTTAATTTATCATGAATTTTGTTTGGTGTAAACCAATGTCATTTTATTCCTTACCACTCCAACAGTATGTACAAAGCTTGCATGGCTCTAAACCAATTGCTTCGATAATGTCATCTAAACGAGCATACTGTAAAGAAGTAAATCCTAATTTATCACAAATGTCCTGAACCATTGCTTTATACTTATCACTATCTGGATTTGTATATTCCTCTAATAGTTCATCTGTAATTTTTCCTTCTCTTTCCATAATCACACGACGTGTAATTAAATCCATTTCTGATGTAGAACGAGAGAAGTTCAAATATTTACATCCATACATAATTGGTGGACAAGCTGGACGTACATGCACTTCTTCTGCACCACTTTCATATAAGAACTCTGTTGTTTCTCCAAGCTGTGTCCCACGTACAATGGAATCATCTACTAAAAGTAATTTTTTATTTTTGATAAGTGACTGCACTGGGATAAGCTTCATCTTTGCAATCATACTTCTCTGGGCCTGGCTAGTTGGCATAAAAGAACGTGGCCAGGTTGGTGTATATTTGATAAATGGACGAGTGTATGGAATCTGTGCCTCATTTGAATAACCAATAGCTGCTGGTACACCAGAGTCTGGAACTCCTGCTGCGCAATCTGGTTTCATGTGATCTCTTCTTGCCATGCGACGACCTGTTTCATAACGCATCTCTTCTACGTTTACACCTTCGTATGTAGAAGTTGGATAACCATAATATACCCAAAGGAATGAACACATCTTCATATCTTTTCCAGGTTCGCTTACCGTTTCAATACCATCCGCTGTCATAAAAATAATTTCAGCTGGTCCTAATTCCTTATAATCAGTATATCCCAAATTTAAATATGCAAAACTTTCAAATGAAAGACAGTATGCTCCATCTTTTTTACCCGCAATGATAGGCGTACGACCAAGTCTATCACGGGAAGCATATATACCTTCTTTCGTTAAAATCAAAACACTAAGAGAACCAACTACTTTTTGCTGTAAATATCTTAAACCATCTAAAATAGAATCTTTCTGGTTGATGATAGCTGCCGCTACCTCTGTAGGGTTAATGCTGCCACCACTCATTTCCAAGAAATGGGTTTTTCCTGAAGCATAGCATTCCTGCACCAACTCTTCTGCATTAGCAATTTTACCAACAGTTGTAATTGCAAAACTGCCCAAATGAGAATGTACTAAAAGTGGTTGTGGTTCAAAATCAGAAATACAACCAATTCCAAGATTTCCTTTTAATTCTTCTACATCTTTTTCAAACTTTGTACGAAATGGAGAATTCTGAATATTATGGATTGCACGATCAAATCCATTCTCTCCATAAACTGCCATACCCGCTCTACGAGTTCCTAAATGCGAATGATAGTCTGTTCCGTAAAACAAGTCTAATACACACGATTCTTTTGATGCTACAGCGAAAAATCCGCCCATACGTAAGCCTCCTGTCTGTCACCTTAATCTGTCATAAGTCCAACTAAACTTATTATACCACTGACCTATGATAATACGCAAAAAAATATTCGTCAAATTAGAGTTGATAATTTCTTTTATTAATTCTTCTAATAACGATTGCCTTTTTCAATTATAAGTGGCATAATTATAGTAGGGTTGTACCCTAATTTGAGGAAAAGGAGGGTTTTTATGGATATTGCAGCAGTATCATCTGCATTAAGTGCAGTGAACTCTTATGCACCAACCGCCATGGGAAGCGTTGCTCAGGCAGTCAGCGTGGAAATGCTGGATCAGGCTATGGATATGAATGAAGCCATGAATTCCCAGCTTATTACTCTCATGGAACAGTCTGTAACTCCACACTTAGGAGGTAATATAGACTTTCGTATATAAAACCAAAAAGGACTGTCGTAATCCGACAGTCCTTTTTTTGTTGTTTTTTATTTATTCCAAAAATCTACCGGCTCGTAGTCTTGAAGTTTCGCAAGAAAGCCATGAGCCTGGAGCTCTGCTTGAATCATATCCAAAGTTTCCTCGTCATCTGCTAGCACAGTATGATAATGAAACCCGGAGGTTACGTTCATAAGAAGGGTCGATTTCCCTGACGCAAGTTCCTGAAGATATTTCTTTACATCCGCTCTGGATTTTAGATTCATGTCCGCTTTTAATACATCGTATACTTTGTGGTATACAAATACATCTTTCACAAATCCCCCAAAATCCACAAATAGATTTAACTCCGTCTCTACTTCATCCGGAGTATGGTGTACTTTAAATACTCGGCTTGCCTTTCCACTATCTCCAATAATATAACCTCTGTTTGTGGAGATAACATCAGTACCATTTGCACGGAGTAATGCAATATCTTGCACGATAACCTGGCGACTCACCTTTAGCTGTTTTGCCAAAGCTGTGCCGGATATTGGTGATGTGCTTTTTTTCATAATATCAATAATCTGCTCTCGTCTTACCTCGCCGTTCATATTGACACCTTTCCCTGTTTTTATTCAATCGCATGAAGGTTCTTTAAGGAAACATCCATGATTGGTGCAGAGTGAGTAAGGGCACCACTGGAGATGCAATCTACACCTAAGTCAATTAATTTCGCAATATTGTCTTTTGTTACGTTACCAGACACTTCTATTTCTGCTCTACCATCGATTGCTTTTATTGCTTTCTCCATTTCTTCATGGGTCATGTTATCCAACATGATGATATCTGCACCAGCATCTGCCGCTTCTATTGCCATTTCTAAATTTTCTACTTCTACTTCAATCTTACGAACGAATGGTGCATATTCTTTTGCCATCTCAATCGCTTTTGCAACACTACCTGCTGCACCGATATGGTTATCCTTTAACATAACCCCATCCGAAAGATTAAATCTATGGTTATTACCACCACCTACACGAACTGCATATTTTTCAAAAATACGATTGTTTGGTGTAGTCTTTCTGGTATCTAATAGTTTAATTTTTGTTCCCTCCAATAAAGAAGCAACTGAATTTGTGTATGTAGCAATACCACTCATTCTCTGAAGGTAATTAAGGGCTGTACGTTCACCACCTAATAGCACTCGAATATCTCCTCGAACTTTTCCCATTAACTGTCCTTTTGTTACTTTATCTCCGTCTTTTACGAAGAATTCTATTTCAGTTTCTTCATCCATCAATTTGAAAACTCTTTCAAAAATTGGGAGCCCACAGATAACACCATCCTGTTTACAAATAAGGTCTACTTCTCCTAATTTTGATTCTGGCATAACACTGTTAGCAGAAACGTCTTCGCTAGTGATATCTTCACGAATTGCAGATTTAATAAGTGGGTCTACATTTAATTTTAAAGTTGTCTGATCAAATAACATGGTTCTTCCTCTTTTCTTTGGATTTCTTTCTATATCTTTTGCTGCTCTTTTTGCAAATACCAGACTCTCTAACAAAGAGTTGCTGGCTAATCTATTTTTTCCATGAACTCCGTTGCACGCTGTTTCTCCAACCGCATATAATCCATCCATAGATGTTTTACTCATATCGTTTACTTTGATACCACCCATAAAATAATGTTGGGCTGGCACCACTGGGATACATTCCTTACGCACATCATATCCATGCTCCAAACAATATTTCATAATATTTGGAAAATGGCTTTCGATTTCCTCTACTGGGATATCTCGTAAGTCCTCCCAGACAAATTCTGTACCATCCTTTTCCATCTGCTCATATATGGCTTTTGTCAACAAATCTCTTGGAAGCAATTCGTCTACAAAACGATTGCCATTTTTATCGCGAAGCTTTGCGCCTTCACCACGCACAGATTCGGATATCAAGAAACTTCTTTCAGAAGTATCTTCTGAATAAAACGTCGTAGGATGAATCTGCACATAATCCATATTTTTTAGCTCTATGCCATATTTCTCCGCAACGGTCAAACCATCTCCTGTGAGATGCTTGTAGTTTGTAGAATGAGCATATCTTCCGCCAATACCTCCAGTAGCAAGCACTGTCACTTCTGCATGGATGACATCTTCTTCCCCTTGTGCGTTTTCAATTACGATACCTTTACATCGATTCCCTTCCACCAATAAGTCGGTCATGGTGGTATATTCATAAATCTTTATATTTTTTCTTCTGCGAGATTCTGCCAACAACTTACTGGTGATTTCTTTCCCTGTAATATCAGCGTGGAATAGAATTCGTTTATTGGAATGTGCACCTTCTCTGGTGTATAGAAGTTCGCCCTTTTCATCTCTTTGGAAATCTACTCCGTAAGAAATCAAATCACCCAGCACATCTCTAGAAGAACGAATCATCACGCTTACCGCATGTCGATCATTTTCATAATGTCCAGCTTTTAACGTGTCTTCCATAAAACTTTCGTAATCGGCATCATCCCTCTGCACACACATTCCGCCCTGCGCTAAAAAGGAATCACTGCTCTCTGCATCCATCTTTGTAATGATAATAACTCTTTTTTCTTTAGGTAACTGAAGCGCACAATATAATCCCGCGCAGCCGCTACCAACAATTACAACATCTGTCTTCATTTTCTTTTCCTATTTCCCTGCCAGCTCCAACATGCGTTCCAATGGTTTCAATGCTGCCTGACTTTTTACTTCGTCCATCTCCAACGCATTTGTTTCATTTACCAACACATCATAGATTTTTTCTAAAGTTATGTATTTCATATCATGACAAATTTGATTTTCATTTAAGAAATAAAATTCTTTATTAGGATTTTGTTTCTTCAACTCATAAAGCACACCTACTTCTGTACCTATGATAAATTCTTTCTTACTGCTCGCACCCACATATTTAATAATTGCGGCAGTGCTGCCAATAAAATCTGCTTCGTCTAATAATTCCTTTACACACTCCGGATGTACCACAAACTCTGCCTGTGGATGTTCACTTTTTGCTCTCTGCACCTCATCTAATGTCATAGCGTGATGCACTGGACAATATCCTTTATTTAAAATGACATTCTTTTCAGGAACCTGTTCTGCCACATATCGACCAAGATTTCCATCCGGGATAAAAAATATATTCTTATTAGGAAGTTCTCTTACGATTTTTACCGCATTAGACGAAGTAACACATACATCTGCATGACTCTTAATCTCTGCTGTAGAGTTGATATAGCACACCACAGCCACATCCTCGTATTCTTCTCTTACTTCCTGAACATTTTTCAAATCCACCATGTGTGCCATTGCACAATCTGCATTCATATCAGGCATCAAAACCTTTTTGTCAGGATTTAAAATCTTAGCACTTTCACCCATAAATGAAACGCCACAAAAAACAATGATATCCTCATCCAGTTCTTTTGCTTTCTTACTCAAAGCATAGGAATCCCCCGTATAATCGGCGATTTCCTGTACCTCATCCGACACATAATAATGAGCCAAAATTACCGCGTTCTTTTCTTTTTTTAATTTTAATATTTGTTCTTTCATGGAAATTGTCATAATTCCCTCCTGTCTTTCTCAGACTTTCGAATTCCACAAATTTCTTTACACAGTATATCAAATGTCTTTACAGCTGACAAGACAGTAAAAAAAATTAACGATATAGCTCAGTAAAGAGTTTTTCTAAAGACTACGAAACGGACTAGTATATATATTGAAATCGCACACGCTCTCGCTCTCAGCGGTGACGTCGCGTTACTAAATTCGCAACAACTAAAGTTGCTGCTCATTA
>JAZPYQ010000026.1:0-113894 GCA_045544235.1 Agathobacter sp.
CCGGCATGTGACATTTTGTAAATTCGGCTCGCAAAGATACACACGAAGCTCCTCAAAGGTGTCTTTTACACGCGAACATACTTTGCAGATTGTAAAACATTGCAAAGACATAAATAATCACAAAAGCCAGAAGGAAGTTTCTTAGAAAATAAGCATTTCGATTACGTTGTGCACTGCAGATGCATATACCCGAGGCATTTTAATGTATACAAAAAAGGGATGCCACAAATTTGTATTTTGCCACATCCTATTTTTGTGCTTTTTCTTGTGATTTTATAATAAATTTTATATAATTATTATGATTATGTTCTCCTTGCTTAGAGGAGAAAAAGATAACGATATACGGAGATGTTTTATGAAGTTTGGCAGACGTAGACGAAGCAGTCTTAATTTTGGTAGAACTAGAAGAAAATTTAATGTGGAGAAATTTAAGGAGACCATGACTTGGGCAATTCAAATAGGTGCGGTGATACTTTGTGCCTATGTATGTGTAAGCTGTTTTGGTGTGCGTTCCAATGTAGTAGGACAGGCGATGTCAGATACATTAGGTAATGGTGACCAGATACTGATTAATAAGTTTGTGTATGTGGTTTCTAATCCAAAGCCAAATGACGTGGTAGTATTTCTTCCAAATGGAAACGAAAAGTCACATTATTATGTGCGTCGTGTCATTGGTGTGCCAGGGGACGTAGTTCAAATCAAAGACGGTGCAGTGTATATCAATGGAGAATTATATAGCGAAAAAATAGAAGTAGCTTCTATGGAAGAACCAGGAATTGCAGGAGATGAAATAACCTTGGGTGAGGATGAATACTTCGTGTTAGGTGATAACAGAAATAATAGTGAAGATAGTCGTTATGCAAACATTGGTAATGTCAAAAAAGAATATATCATAGGCAAAGCATGGTTTTATATCGGTGCCGAAGAAGGCAGTGGATTTATCCATTAGTCATAGGTGAAAAGGGGAAAAGGGGAAAATATATGAGACAAAAGAACTATAATATCGAAGTTATGCGTGTTGTAGCATTCGTTATGGTAATTATCATTCACGTATCCAATTATTTTTCTAGAGCATATGGAACGATTCCAATGGGAGAATATTTGTTTTCATTGTTTTTTAATTCTATAGCACGAGTAAGTGTTCCATGTTTCTTTATGATGAGTGGTGCGCTGCTTTTGGGAAGAACAGAAGATATGAAAAAAGCCCTTGGAAGAGCAGGGAAATTCTTTGGTGTGTTATGTGTATGGACGTTACTTTATTATTTGTTTAATACGTTCTATACAAAACAGGGATGCGACTGGAGATTGTTATTAGAAAAACCTGCAGAAGCACACCTTTGGTATCTTTATGTCATGATTCCAATTTATATTGTTCTTCCATTCTTACAGGTGTTGTGTAAAGGTATGGGAGAAAAATTAGAAAAGGCATTTGTAATAATTGCATTTATATGGTTACTAATCGTATTCGTTTTGTGGTATTTCAAACTGGAATTGTATTTTGATCTGCCAATATTCGGGGACAGAAGTTATATTTTATACTTGTTCTGCGGACATCTTATTGTGAAGTATAAAGATAAAATTAGGCTAAAACAAAGTCATCTATTTTCTATATTCTTTGTTAGTTGCATGGCAAATGCAATTTTAACTGCAGTGGTTACTGTGTTAACAGGAAAGCATTGCGAAAGTCTGTTTACTTACGGAAGCCCTCTAGTGATGATTAGTGCGCTAGCATTTTTTGCATATATCATGCGACTGGGAGAAGGAAGTGTAAATTTGAGTGACAAAGCAAAGAAATGGATAGATATTGGTTGTTCTTGTTCATTTGGAATTTATTTAATTCACATTATGTTCTTGGATAACTATAAGATCCATGTAAGTGCAGATGCGTATTCGGTGTATTGGGTATTACCAGTATTAGTGATTGTCATCTTACTGATTTCCTTTATAGTGGTTTATTTGCTTAGAAAAACGAAGTTAGGAAGAATGATTTTATAGTTTTAAATATAGAAAGAGGTACAACATATGAATTTTCAGTGGTATCCAGGGCATATGACCAAGGCGAAACGTCAGATGCAGGAAGATATTAAATTAATTGATTTAGTAGTGGAAATCGTGGATGCACGTATTCCATTTAGTAGTCGTAATCCAGACATTGACGAGTTAGGAAAAAATAAGTATCGTTTGATTCTTATGAACAAAGCGGACTTGGCGGACAAAAAAGCCACAGATAGATGGAGTGCATACTTTAAATCAAAAGGTTATTTTGTAGTAAGTCTGGATGCTCGTAGCAAAAATGGGATGAAAGCCATCACAGATATCATTATGGAAGCTTGTAAGGAAAAGATAGAGCGTGATTTAAAACGTGGTATCAAAAATCGTCCAGTACGTGCTATGGTAGTGGGGATTCCTAACGTAGGCAAATCTACATTTATCAATTCCTATGCTGGAAAAGCTTGCGCAAAAACGGGAAACAAACCAGGGGTTACAAAAGGAAAACAGTGGATTCGTTTGAATAAGAGCGTAGAGCTTTTAGATACACCAGGTATTTTGTGGCCAAAATTTGAAGATCAGATGGTAGGACTTCGTCTTGCACTTATTGGTTCTATTAAAGATGAAATTTTAAATACAGACGAACTAGCAGTTGAATTAATTAAGTTCTTAGTGGCGGATTATCCAGGCGTATTGGCAGAACGATACAGCATTGAAGAAGTAGAAAAACCAACCGATATTTTAATGAAAATAGCAGAAAGCAGAAATTGCTTAAGCAAAGGAAATGAGTTGGATTATAGTAAGGCTGCCATTCTTTTAATTGATGACTTTAGAAGCGGTAAGCTTGGAAAGTTGACTTTGGAGTTACCTCCAGAAGCGTAAAAGACTGTGTCAGGAATGGCACTAGTGAAAAACAGGAAGAGAAGATAGACATGGAAATGAAAAAAATTGGCGAGATAAAAGCAGAGCTGGAACAGATTGGGACAGTAGTTACAAAAGAAACAGTGCCTCAGTTTCAACAGTTTATTGAAGAATATAAAGCAGATGACCGTGGTGGAGTACAGAAAATAGTTGCTACTGTTGAAAAACGTTTGGAAAAATATATGGCAGAGCTGGCTCGTACAGAAAGCATAAAGAAATATGAAAAAGAGTACGATAATTATGTATATATATGTGGAATTGATGAAGTGGGGCGAGGACCACTAGCGGGACCTGTTGTAGCAGGGGCGGTTATTTTGCCAAAAGATTGCGATATTCTATATATCAATGATTCGAAAAAACTTTCTGCAGCAAAGAGAGAAGAACTCTATGACATTATTATGGAAAAGGCAGTAGCTGTAGGAATCGGTTGCGTCAGCCCTGAAAGAATCGATGAAATCAATATCTTACAGGCGACATATGAGGCTATGCGTGAAGCAATTAGTAAATTGTCGCCACAGCCAGATTTGTTATTAAACGATGCTGTTACTATTCCGCAGGTGAATATCAAGCAGGTGCCTATTATTAAAGGTGATGCGAAGAGTATTTCCATTGGAGCTGCCAGCATCATTGCGAAAGTGACAAGAGACCGTATGATGGAAGAATATGACAAAATGTTCCCAGAGTATGGTTTTGCATCCAATAAGGGATATGGTTCTGCGGAACATATTGCTGCGATTAAAGCATATGGTCCTACACCAATCCATAGAAGAAGTTTCATAAAAAACTTTTTATAACGGTTTAGAAGAAATAAAGGAGAAACCATGCAGATAGCGGACCTTACAAGACAGTATACGAACACAACTTCAAATACAGAAGCGATGAACGGAACAAGAGGCGTTGAAAAACTTGTTTCTTCTGTTCGTGAGCTTACTGCAGGCAATATTTTTGAAGGTACGGTAAATTCTGTAAATGGAGGAAAAGTAGTACTTGGATTATCCAATGGGACACTCCTTACAGCTCGTCTGGATGCCAGTATGCAACTGGTACAAGGACAGTCTATGTTTTTCCAAGTAAAATCTAACAATGGAGAGACCATAGCGATTCGTCCTTATACAGTGGATGGTTCCGGGGTGAATCTGACACTTTTAAATGCACTTAAGGCAGCCAGTCTTCCTGTAACAGAAAAATATTTGAATATGGCAAATACTATGATGCAGGAGCAGATGCCGATTGATAAAAACAGTATGAGCCAAATGGCTCGTATTTTGATGGCAAATCCAGATATGGGGGTTAACACCTTGGTTCAGATGAAAAAACTGGATATTCCAATTACCAATGAAATGGTTGCTCAGTTTGAAAACTATATGGACGATAGCAGTGCGGTACATAAAGCATTGGATAGTTTTATTTCAGAACTTCCATCTACACTGTCAGGGAAAGAAATGCCTTTAGAACAGTTAAAGGCATTTGATAGCCAGCTTTTAACTATTATTGCCGATGGTATGGAAGGACAAGTAAGTACAGAAAATGCTGCAGTAAATAATGCTGCCCTAGATACTTCTGTTACAAATGGAACAACGTCAGAGTCTGTTGTCACAAATAATGCTGCTGTGGTGGAAGGGAACGTGACAGACACCACGGTTTTAGGTGGGGAAATTCTAGATGAAATCCAGTTACAGAGTCAGGAACAAGCAGCGACAAGTCCATCGGGAGAGGCTATAAAAGCAACCACAACACAGGATAAAGTAGTGCAGTTATTACACCAATTATTTGGGGATACAGGTATAACAGCAGATGATTCTCCAGCTGTTTTATTGAATAAGCTTTCTCATCTTATTTCAAGTGGAGAAAATGTATCTCAGGATACCTTGAATCAGCTTTTTTCCTCAAAAGATATGCAGCAGTTTTTGCGTGACGTATTAGAAGGACAGATGTATTTGAAACCAGAAGATGTGGCTGATGGGGAAAAGGTAAAGAAACTTTATGAACGATTAGAATCAAAAACGCAGAGGCTTGAAGGCCTGCTCATGAATGCTGGGTTAAATGAAACACCATTGGCTCAGACAATTGCAGATGTTCGTGGTAATGTAGAGTTTATGAATCAGCTGAATCAGACTTACACTTATGTGCAAATACCTCTGAAGATGGCTGGACAAAATGCAAGTGGTCAACTATATGTGTATACAAACAAACGTGATTTGGGTGACCCAGAGCGTGACTTGACTGCATTTTTGCATTTGGATATGGATAATTTGGGGTCTACAGATGTTTCCGTACGTATGCATCGCAAGGATGTGGATACCAAGTTTTATATGGATAGCGATGAAGCTTATGAGCTGGTGAAGGCACATATGCCAGAGTTAGAGGAACGTCTTCGCCTAAAAGGTTTCAATGCAAAATTATATGTAGAAAACGAAGGAAAGAAAGTGAATTTTGTGGAAGATTTCTTGAAAAAGGATGCACCTTCTGCAGGACAGCTTCATAGATATTCCTTTGATGTGAGGGCGTAGTATGGCAGAAAATAAACGATTTGAGCCCTTAGAAAAAACAGCGGTGGCTGTAGCATATGAGCCAGGGGAAAGTGCACCAAAAATTCTTGCCACAGGTAAGGGTGAGGTAGCTGAGAAAATTATTGCTAAAGCGAAGGAAAACGATGTACCTCTGTACAAAGACAATAAGCTGGCAGACACCTTATCCAAGCTTAAGATAGGGGATGCCATTCCACCAGAATTGTACGAGGTAGTGGCAGAAATCCTTGTTTTTGTGGATGATATGGATCGTCTGAAAGCAAAGCTGGATGGAAAACCTAAGAAATAGGATTAAAGTTGTATTGGAGTTTTTATGACGAATAGTAAGTCAAACCAGTCCCTATCTGTTAACAAACGACAGACAGGGACTTCTTATGAAATAAAAGCAGAAGAGTATCTGATGAAAAAGGGGTATAAGATTTTAGAAAGAAACTTTCGTAATCGAAGTGGGGAAATTGATATTATTGCAAAAGACGGAGAGTATTTTTGTTTTATAGAAGTAAAGTATCGCACTACAAATGATTATGGAAGCCCTCTGGAAGCAGTGGATTACCGCAAACAGAATCAGATTCGTAAAGTAGCTAATTTTTATTTGATGAAAAACAAATTGAGTGAATGGACACCTTGTAGATTTGATGTGATTGGATTTGTGGGAGAAGAAATGACCCATATAGAAAACGCATTTTAATCCATTTGAAAAAATGATAGAAAGATGGAGAGAATTCTAGATGCATATAGATTTAAAGAGAAAAAATGAAGAAAAAGTTTTAGAAGTTCAAGTTCATCAAGTTCAAGGCATGGACGGTAAAATACAAGAACTTCCGCTATTGCACTATCCTTTGATGGAAAACACTGGTATCGTAGAGCATTGCTTTAGTACCCGTTTAGGAGGCGTGAGTGAGGACATCTATGCTACTATGAATTTTAGTTTTACCAGAGGAGATAAGCCGGAGTCAGTATTGGAAAATTATAGACGTTTAGCACAGACTTTTGGAAAAACACCAGAGGATTTTGTTTGTACGGACCAGACCCATACCACCAGGGTGCTTCGTGTAGGAAAAGGGGAAAAGGGGTATGGTGTAACAAAACCTAGACCTTATACAGATGTAGATGGTTTGATTACCAATGAACCCGGTGTGATTTTGTCCACATTTTATGCGGACTGTGTGCCACTTTATTTTGTAGACCCAGTCCACAAAGCCATTGGGCTTAGTCATTCTGGATGGCGTGGTACTGTAGGGCGAATGGGACAAAAGACCTTAAATGCTATGAAAGAGTCTTTTGGAACAAGTCCTTCGGATGTGATTGCAGCTGTTGGGCCATCTATCTGTCAGGATTGTTATGAAATCAGCGAGGACGTAGCGGAGCATTTTTATAAAGAGTTTGTAGGACATGGAGATGAGATACTTATAGATAAGGGAAATGGCAAGTATCAGTTGGATTTGTGGAAAACCAATGAAATTGTGTTATTAGAGGCAGGCATTTTGCCAGAACATTTGGCAGTCACAAATATTTGTACCTGCTGTAATCCTAAGATTTTGTTTTCCCACAGAGCAAGTCAGGGGAAACGCGGTAATCTTGGAGCATTTTTGATGCTTAGAGAATAAGTGCTTGACAAAAAGATAATTTAAAAATCAGGATATGAAATTATGGGAATATTTTCCTGTTAAATAGAAAGAGGTAAGAAGAATGAAAAATTATGTAGATTATATTACAGATGTAACCTGTAAATTATTAGCTATTGATAGTCCAACAGGCTATACAAGAAATGCAGCTGAGTTTGTTATGGAAGAGTATAGAAAACTTGGTTATGAGCCACAGATGACGGTAAAAGGGTGTGTATTGGTAGACATAGGTGGAAAAAATAAAGATAACGGTATTGTATTAGCTGCTCATGCAGATACTCTTGGCGCTATGGTTTCTGAAATCAAAGGAAATGGAAACTTAAAAGTTTCTCCACTTGGTGGTATGAATCCGAATAATGCGGAAGCAGAAAACTGCCGCATTGTAACACGTTTTGATGGTATATACGAAGGAACCTTCCAGCTAAATAACGCTTCTGTGCACGTAAATGCAGACTATAGCGATGAAAAACGTAAATACTCAGGAATGGAAGTTGTGTTGGATGAAGTGGTAAATTCCAAAGAGGATACTGAAAAACTAGGAATCATGGTAGGTGATATCGTGTGCTTCGATCCTAGAACTACTGTAACTGAAAAAGGCTATATAAAGAGTCGTTTCTTGGATGATAAATTAAGTGTAGGTATTTTACTTGGTTATGCAAAATATTTAAAAGAAAACAATGTGGAATTAGAAAATAGACAGTATCACTATATCACAGTATACGAAGAAGTTGGACATGGTGGAGCAGCATCTATTCCAGAAGGCGTTACAGAAATGATTTCCGTAGATATGGGATGTGTAGGTGATGGACTGACCTGTGATGAACACATGGTATCTATCTGTGCAAAGGATAGTCGTGGACCATACAATTACGATGTGGTAACAGGGCTCATCAAAGCTGCAAAAGAAAATGATTTAAAGTTTGCAGTAGACATTTATCCATTTTATGGTTCTGACGTAGATGTAGCACTTGGCGCAGGATACGATATCCGTCATGGACTTATTGGTGCAGGAGTATATGCTTCTCATGGATATGAGAGAAGTCATAAAGATGGTGTAGAGAATACATTGAAGCTTCTGGTGGCTTATTGTAAATAAAGATTGCGAAAGTATATAATAATAGTGTAAAAAAATACGCGATTTGGGCGATGGTTAGAAATTTTCTTCCATCGCCCTTTTTGTGTGTGTTTCAAAATAAGAAAAATATTGACATATAATTGCAAGGGTGGTATATTAAGTGTACTAAGACAACTAATACACTTAATACACTATGACAATGAAAATAAAAGGAGGGAGCAGGGTGATTCAACTGAACTACAGAGATCCAAGACCTATCTATGAACAGGTCAAGGATGGAATTCGAAAACTTGCTTATTCCGGAGTGCTTGGGCCAGATGAAAAACTTCCATCTGTTCGAGAGTTAGCCTCAAAGCTGGCGATAAATCCTAATACCATTTCCAGAGCATATAAAGAATTGGAGCAGGAAGGGTTTATTTATACACTTACAGGAAGAGGTACGTTTATTAATCAGGAATTCAATTTGAATGACAGTAAAAAAGAAGAACTGTGGAAACAGTTCGATAAGGTGACAAAGGAGTTAATAGATATAGCAGTTACTCCTAAGGAATTAAGTGACAGAATCGAAAAGCTTGCGAAAGGAGGAAGTTGGGATGATTCAAGTAAATAATGTAATAAAAGAATTTGATGGCTTTCGCGCATTAGATGGTGTCAATATGAATGTAAAGAAAGGTGCAATTTATGGATTGGTAGGACCAAACGGTGCTGGTAAATCCACGATTATTCGTCATTTGACAGGTGTATACCGTCAGGATGCAGGTGTCGTATGTGTAAATGGAGAAGAAGTATATGAGAATCGTCTTGTAAAAGAAAAAATTGCTTATATTCCAGATGAGCTGTTTTATTTCTTACAAGCAGATACTATGGAAATGATGCGTTATTATGAGGGCCTTTATCCTACATTTGATAGAGAAATGTTTTTTATGTTAAAAGAATATTTTCCTACTATTGACCTAAAGAGAAATATTAGACGACTTTCCAAAGGTATGCAAAAGCAGGTTGCTTTTTGGCTTGCTATTTGTTGTAAACCAGAGGTGCTTATCTTGGATGAGCCAGTAGATGGACTTGACCCTGTTATGCGTAGACAGATATGGAGCATTCTTATGGCAGAGGTTGCAGAGCGTGAGATGACTGTAGTGGTTTCTTCCCATAACTTAAGAGAATTAGAAGATGTTTGTGACCATGTAGGTATCATGAACAAAGGAAAGGTCATTATTGAACGTTCCTTAAGTGAACTTCAGGGAAATGTGTCTAAGATACAGGTCGCTTGTGAAGGAGAACTGCCAACACTTCCGGAAGATTTCAAAGTGTTACATAGCTCAAATATTGGTAGAGTACACACTTTGATTGTTCGTGGAAATCCAGAGGAGGCAGTAAAACTCTTAGCAGCAGACGAACAGCAGATTATAGTAGATGTGCTTCCACTTTCCTTGGAAGAAATCTTTATCTATGAAATGGGAGGTGTAGATTATGAAGTCAAAGATATCCTTTTTTAATAAAACGATCTTCAAGAAAAATCTTACACTGTATTGGCCTATTTGGGCGCTGTATACGATTATTTTGACATGTATGCATCCAGTTGTGATGTGGTTGAATATATACTATAGCAATTTCTATGGTTATTATAATAAAACAGACGCTATGTATGATCTGGTTAACTGTTTATATACAGAACCAGGAACAGTGTTGATTGCGTTTACATCAGTGATTACAGGATTAGCATTGTATAATTACTTATATAATCACAAGAGTGCAAATATGATTCACTCGCTCCCAGTAGACAGAAATCAGTTATTTGGGACAAATGTGATATCAGGATTTTCATTTTTGATTGTTCCATTGTTTTTTGTAGCACTACTTATGACAATAGTTGCTTTATGTAATGGAGTGCCAGGAGTAGGAAATATTTGGATCTGGTTCTTGATTATGGCGGGGACAGCTTTTAGCGCATTTTCTATTGTTACATTTTGTGCAATGTTCACGGGACATAGTGCAGCACTTCCAATCTATGTTGTCATATTAAATTACCTTCCAATGTGGGCATATTATATCGTTTATCTGGTAATTACAGTGTTCGGCTATGGAGTAGAAAACATTGGAGGTGGAATCTATCAGGTAATAAGCTATTTTAGTCCTCTAGAGTGTTTCTATGAAAAGGTATGGATTGGTCATAAATATAATGAAGTTGGAGAATTTGTAGGAATACAAGTACAGGGGGGAGAAATTGTAGTAATCTATGCTTTGGTTTCTCTTGTACTTCTTGCAATTGCATATATGACATATAAGAAACGTCAGGTAGAGCAGGCAGGAGACTTTATTACAGTAGAGTGGTTAAAACCAGTGTTCCGTTGGGGTGCAGGAGTAACAGGTGGCATTTTAGGTGGTATGCTGATTCGTGAAGTTTTAATTGCTACGAGAATCGGATGCAATATGTTTGCATTTGTTCTCATCATGCTGATGCTAGGTGGAATTTGTTATTTCGCAGCAGATATGCTGATTCGAAAGAGTTTTCACGTATTTAAAAAGAAAAATTGGATGGGATGCGCTGGATTCTCAGTAGTTTTACTCCTTTGTTTCTTTGGATTATATGCAGCTTCTGATTATTATGAAAACTTTGTACCAGAAAAGGATGAAGTTGTTAGAGCAACCGTTTCTTTTGGATATGATGTTACATTAGATGGAGCAGATGCAGAAGAAATTATCCGGATTCATGAGAAACTCTTAGAATATAACGATTATTGTGAAGAGTTCCAAAATAGTGGAAACTGGGAGTATGACTATGTTCACATTTCTTATACTATGAAAAATGGAGACTACATTAGCCGAGGCTATTTGATTCCATATGAATATGAAGAAATGAAATCAATTGCTTTAAGCATTGTTGATTTAGAAAATGATGTGGAAAATCTTTTAAGCTATTTGTTGTGTGAAAACTATGAAGAGATTTCTGAGTTTAGTTACGGAAGTCTATCTGCATATTTTGTTCCAAAAGGATTAAACGAGGAAGCAAACTATGAAAACACATATTATGAATATTTAGATTTAAGCTCAGAACAAGCAGAGGTTCTTTGCGAAGCAATCATTGCTGATGCAAAAGCAGGAACTTTGATGAAGTACAATAAGTTTATTTCTACATATGATGATGAAGAGTTAGCAAAGAGTAGTGAAACTTCTCTTGAAATCGAATTTAAAAATCCGAATATAGATTTTGAATCATTTGACGAATTCGTTGATTATAACAATGAAATAGGACAATGGGATATGTATACAGATGAATATTGGATTTATACACATGTTTCCTTCGGTCCAGATTGTGAAAATCTCGTAACAGCACTAATAGAACTGGGAATTATTGATTCCGTAGATGATATTTTCTGGGGAGAATAAAACATATAAGACGGGGATGTCGCAAAATACAAATTTGTGGCATCCCTTTTTGTGTACATTAAAATGCCTCGGGTATATGCATCTGCAGTGCACAACGTAATCGAAATGCACTGCAGACGCATATACTCCGAGGCATTCTTCAAAGTATAAGAAAAGGGATGCCACAAATTTGTATTTTGTGACAACCCCTATTTAATTGTTGTTAAGAATGGGAAAATAAGGTATATTAGAAATAGTAAGTATTTTTAAAGTAGGTGAAGTATGGGTAAAGAACATGTTATAGACAGAATTGCTCCGGGTAGTATTGCTGAGGAGTTAGAAATCGAAGCTGGTGATGTGCTGGTTTCAATTAATGGAAATGAAATTGAAGATGTCTTTGACTATCATTATATGGTAAATGATGAGTACTTGGAGGTACTTATTCGAAAAGCAGATGGCGAAGAATGGGAATTGGAAATTGAGAAAGAGTACAATGAAGATTTGGGAATTGAGTTTGAAAATGGTTTGATGGATGATTATAAGTCATGTACAAATAATTGTATTTTCTGCTTTATAGACCAGATGCCACCAGGTATGAGAGAGACGTTATATTTTAAAGATGATGACAGCAGACTATCCTTCCTTCAAGGGAACTATGTAACTCTTACGAATATGAAGGACAAGGATTTGGATCGTATTATTCAGTATCATTTGGCACCTATTAATATTTCTGTGCAGACTACTAATCCAGAACTTCGTTGTATGATGCTTCATAATCGATTTGCAGGAGATGCTTTAAAGAAGATTGACAGACTTTATGAAGCAGGCATTCAGATGAATGGACAGATTGTGCTTTGTAAAGGGGTAAATGATGGAGAAGAATTAGAGCGTTCTATTGGAGATTTGACAAAGTACCTTCCATATATGGAAAGTGTATCGGTAGTTCCGGTAGGACTTAGTAAATACCGTGAAGGATTGTATCCATTAGAGCCTTTTACAAAGGAAGATGCAATTCAGGTAATTGAAACGATTGAAAAGTGGCAGTCTAAATGTATGGAAGAACATGATTTACATTTCGTACATGCCAGTGATGAATGGTATATGCTTGCAGAGCGTACGCTTCCAGAAGAAGAAAGCTATGATGGATATCTTCAATTGGAAAATGGAGTAGGTATGATGCGACTTCTTATGAATGAGTTTAAAGAGGCTTTAGAAGAAGCGAAAGAACCAGAGCATCAAGCAGAAATGATGGATGTTTTAGCAAAAGAGTTAAATGGACATCATAAGGTTACTTTGGTAACAGGTAGATTGGCCGCTCCATTCTTGCGAGAAATGGCAGAAGCCTTTATGAAGGCTTTCCCAGGATATGAAGTTGATGTAGTAGATATTCGAAATGATTTCTTTGGAGAAAGTATTACCGTGTCCGGACTTGTTACAGGTCAGGATTTGGTTGCACAGTTAAAGGAAAGAGAACTTGGAAATACAATAGCGATTCCTTGCAATATGCTTCGTATGGGAGAGCGTGTTTTTCTTGATGATTTGACTGTGGAAGACGTGGAAAATGCTTTACAAGCACCCGTTCTTATTGTAAAATCAAGTGGTTTGGCTTTGGTAGAAGCCATGTTAGGATATGAATTAGAAGAGTAATTTTTAGATATTAGAAAGAAGAGGTAAATCATGAGTAAACCAATTGTGGCCATTGTAGGCCGCCCAAATGTTGGGAAATCAACACTCTTTAATACGTTGGCAGGAGAGCGTATCTCAATCGTAAAAGACACACCAGGTGTTACTAGAGACCGTATCTATGCAGATGTATCTTGGTTAGATTATAATTTTACAATGATTGATACAGGTGGTATTGAACCAGAAAGTAAAGATATCATTTTATCTCAGATGCGTGAACAGGCTCAGATTGCTATTGATACAGCAGATGTCATTATGTTTATCGTTGATGTAAGACAAGGGCTTCAGGATGCAGATAGTAAAGTAGCAGATATGCTTCGTCGTTCTCATAAGCCAGTTGTTTTGGTAGTAAACAAAGTAGACAGCTACGAGAAATTCCAAGCAGATGTATATGAGTTTTACAATCTTGGTATCGGTGAACCATTCCCAATTTCTTCTACAGAAAAAACGGGATTGGGTGATATGTTAGACGAAGTAGTAAAATATTTCCCTGAATCTGCAAAAGAAGAAGTGGAAGATGAACGCCCACGTATTGCTATTATTGGAAAACCAAACGTAGGAAAATCGTCTCTTATTAATAAACTTGCTCAGGAAGAGCGTTCCATTGTATCTAATATCGCAGGTACAACCCGTGATGCTATTGATACAGCCATTAAATATAATGGAAAAGAGTATATCTTTATTGATACGGCAGGTATTCGAAGAAAGAGCAAGATTGTAGAAGAAATCGAACGTTTCAGTATCATCCGTGCAGTAGCTGCAGTAGAACGCTGTGATGTGGCAATTATTATGATTGATGCTACAGAAGGCGTAACTGAACAGGATGCAAAAATCGCAGGTATTGCCCATGATAGAGGAAAAGGTGTTATCATTGCGGTAAACAAATGGGATGCCATTGAAAAAGACAATAATACAATTAAAGAACATACACAGGATATTCGTGATGTTTTAAGTTTTATGCCTTATGCAGAGATTTTATTTATTTCTGCAAAATCAGGACAGAGACTTCACAAGATTTTTGAAACTATTGATGTGGTTATTGAAAATAACAGCATGCGTGTAGCGACAGGTGTATTAAATGAAATTGTAGCAGAAGCAGTTGCAATGCAACAGCCACCTACAGATAAAGGTAAGAGATTAAAGATTTACTACACCACACAGGTATCTGTAAAACCACCTACATTTGTTGTGTTTGTAAATGATAAGAATCTGATGCATTTTTCTTATACCAGATATTTGGAAAATCGTATCCGTGACACCTTTGGATTTAAGGGAACAGCTCTTAAATTCATCACCCGTGAACGAAAGGAAGATAAATAATGATAGTTGTAACACGTTTGATGGCACTGGTAATTGGATATTTCTTTGGATGTTTTCCAACAGGATACATGGTTGGTAAAACCCGTGGTATCGATATTCGAAAACACGGTAGTGGAAATACAGGTGCAACCAACACACTTCGTACATTGGGTTGGGCAGCAGCAGCAATCACATTCGTTGGTGACTGTGCAAAGACAATTCTTGCAATTGTACTTGCAAATGTATTATTTAAGGACTCAGGATTTGATATAACGGTTATTGAATTATATGCAGGACTTGGAGCAGTACTTGGACATAACTTCCCATTCTATTTTAAATTCAAAGGTGGGAAAGGTATTGCTTGTACAGCAGGTGTAGCGTTTGCTCTTTTTCCAGGAGCGGTACCGGTGTGTTTTACAGTATTCGTGCTTTGTATTGCACTCAGTAAATATGTGTCTTTAGGCTCTATCATGATGGCAATACTTTTAGTTGTACAGATTTTTGTGTTTAACTTTTATGGAATCTTAGGTGTGCCTGAAACATCTATTTATGAATTTGATACATTGGTATTGATTTTGGGCGTTTTAGCTATTTTCCAGCATAGAGAAAATATCGTACGTCTATTTAAAGGAACTGAAAACAAGTTGGGACAGAAAGCGGAGATTAAAAAAGAATGCGAAAAGTAGGAATTATTGGAGCTGGTAGCTGGGGAACAGCACTAGCAGTAAACCTTGCAAGAAATAATCATGAAGTAACAATCTGGTCTATTATGGAAGATGAAATTAAGATGCTTAATGAACACAGAGAGCATATTGATAAACTTCCAGGTGTTAAACTTGCAGATTCTATGAAGTTTACTACGGATATGGAGACTGCAATTAAAGGCATGGACATGCTGGTGTTGGCAGTACCATCTATTTTTACCAGAAGTACAGCAAAAAATATGAAAGCCTTTGTAGAAGAAGGACAGATTATTGCTTGTGTTGGTAAGGGTATTGAAGATGATACATTTATGACTATCACAGATATTGTGGAAGAAGAAATTCCACAAGCTGATGTATGCGTGCTTTGTGGACCTTCTCATGCAGAAGAAGTAGGCATGGGGCTTCCAACTACTGTAGTAGCAGGTGCAAGAACAAGAAAGAGTGCAGAGTTTATTCAGGATACATTTATGAATGAAACATTTCGTGTATACACAAGCCCTGATATGCTTGGTATGGAACTTGGAGGTTCTCTTAAGAACGTAATTGCTCTTGCAGCAGGTATGTGTGACGGACTTGGATTTGGTGATAACACAAAGGCAGCTCTTATCGTACGTGGTATCTCAGAAGTGTCTCGTTTAGCTATTGCTATGGGGGCAAAGACAGAGACTATCAATGGTCTTACAGGCGTAGGTGACCTTATTGTTACTTGTCAGAGTAAACACAGCCGTAATCGTAAAGCTGGTGAGCTTATGGGACAGGGGCTGACTATGGATCAGGCTACCAAAGAAGTTAAAATGGTTGTAGAAGGTGTATATTCTGCAAAAGCAGCTTTAGCTCTTGGTAAAAAATATTATGTGACTATGCCGATTATCGAAGAAGTAAATAGAGTGCTTTTTGAAGATAAATCAGCAAAAGAAGCAGTTTATGATTTGATGCTTCGTGAAAAACGTGCAGAGAGCATAAATCTTGACTGGAAATAAGGAGATACATCATGGAAAAAATCCGTATTAAATATTTTACAGATAAAATTGAAAAATTAGATTATATCGACGGAAAATCGGATTGGATTGACCTTCGTGCTTCAGAAGAAGTAGAGCTTAAGGCTGGCGATTTTAAACTCATTCCTCTTGGTGTTGCAATGGAACTTCCAAAAGGATATGAAGGACATCTTGCTCCACGTAGTTCTACATTTAAAACATGGGGACTTATTCAAACAAATAGCATTGGTATCGTAGATTGCTCTTACTGTGGTGATGACGATATGTGGAGAATGCCTGTATATGCAACTCGTGATACAGTGATTCATGTAAATGATCGTATTGCACAGTTTCGTATTGTAGAAAACCAACCTAAGATTGTATTTGAAGAAGTAGAACACCTTGGAAATGATAGTCGTGGTGGATTTGGTTCGACAGGGAAACAATAATGAAAATTAATTATAAACGAATTCATATAGGGCGAAGAACCTTTAAAACTGCATTAGCAGTTATAATTTCATTAATTATTGTGTCTATGTTAGGCACTTCTGCTGCAAAGATGATTTTTGCAATGCTTGGTGCCATGTGTGCAATGGAAAACACCTTTAAACAATCGGTAGAAGCCTGTATGACACAAATTGTAGGAATGATTCTAGGAGCTATTGTGGCAGCTCTTTTGTCTTTGCTTCCAATTCATTCCTTGTTGATGGTTGCAATAGGAATTGTGGTTATTATTGTGATTTATAACATCATGGGAGTTCATTTTTCGCCAAACCTGCCATGTCTGATTATTGTAACTAGTTGTATGAATGCAGATGTATATCCATTTGCATATGCGTTAGGCAGACTTTGGGATACAGCCATTGGTCTTGCAGTAGGTATGATAATCAATGTTTTGGTATTGCCATATGACAATAGTTTAAAAATTCGACAGGCGATTGAGTATCTGGAAAAAGAAGTCATTGAGTTTTTAGAGGATATGTTTGATGGAGATAAGGATTATCCAGATACAGAAAAGATGAGAAATACCATTAATGATATGGCAAGTCAGTTAGGAATCTATTCCAAACAGTGGTTACCTTTTAGTGTAAAACAGGATAAACAAAAACTAGAAGTTTTCTTGAAGTGTGAGAGCAAAGCAAGAGAGTTAATGGCTCAGATGGAGGTGCTTTCACAGATGGAGAAACCAGGTAGGCTGGACCCAGATATTCGAAAGCGATTAGAAGAGAATGGGGCAGATATTCGAGATAGAAGAAAAATTCTTAGGTTTGAGGAAGAGGATATTATTACGAATTATCATGTCGGTAAGATTTTGGATTTAAGAGAAGAATTGATGGAGACAATTAAGCAAGCTGTGAAATAGATAAAAATAAAAATGAAAGCTGGAGCTGTATTTACAGCTCCAGCTTTTTGTTGTTAATTATGTTGAAATATAATTATGTTAAGGAACCTACGCCAAGTACGATTACACCTAAAATGACAAGAATAATACCAGTAGCACGATTTAATGTTTTTGTACTTGCTTTGTTTGCAAAACGCGCACCAAGGCGTGCAAAAATTAATGTGAAAATAATACAAAGGGAAAGAACCAAAAGGTCTGGCATTTCCTGATCAATAACAAAGTGACTGATAGAACCTGTAAGTGCAGTAAAGGTCATAATGAAAACACTAGTACCAACAGCAGTTTTAAGTTCATAACCAAGTACTACAGTAAGCATCATAAGCATCATCATACCGCCACCTGCACCGACAAATCCGCAGATAAAACCAATCATAATTCCACATAAGAGCGACTGAATGAGACGTTTCTTTGGTGAAACAGCAGCCATTGCTTCTTTTGTAGTATTAACTGGTTTGATAATAAATTTAATACCCAACATCATTGTCATAAATACGGAAGCGCCACCCATTGCTTCATTTGGTAATAAGCTGGCTACCCAACTACCTACCATAGTGAATACTAAAACAGAAAGCATCATAACAATACCGTTTTTGATGTCGATATTTTTATTTTTATGATAGGTATATGCGCTAACTGCACTAGCCAATACATCACTTGCGAGTGCGATACCTACTGCGCTATATGCAGGCATATCAAGAAATGTTACCAACATTGGAGTGATAACTGCTGCTGCACTAAGTCCAGCAAAACCGGTTCCAAGTCCTGCCCCACATCCTGCAACGAGGCAGACAATAATTGTAATAAGTAAGTCCATTATTTAATCCTTTCTTCTTATGCTTGTTTTGGCTGTTTTGCTTTAGCCATAATCTTTTTAAACTGAGTAAAGAATACGATAGTAGTAATCGCTGCAGCGATGATATCGCTGACTGGTTCTGCAAGGAATACACCAAATACTTTATCTGCAAAGAAGTTTGGAAGGATAAAGATCAGTGGAATCAAAAGGATAAGCTTACGAAGGAAAGCCATAACCAAGCTGATTGCCGCCTGACCAAGAGCCATAAAACTCTGCTGACAAGCAAGCTGGAAGCCTACAGAGAAGATGCCGGCCATGTAGATGCGGATTGCCCATGAAGCGTATTCTGCTAAAGCAGCATCGGTTGTGAAAATACCTGCAAGTACGTTTGGCATTAACATACATAATCCCCAGAAAATAGATGCATAAGCTACACATACACCAAATTGCATGAAGAATGCTTTTTTAACACGGTCTACATTACCTGCACCGAAGTTATAACTCATAATTGGCTGTCCGCCCTGTGTGAAGCCTTGAAGTGGCATTGTTACAAGCATATTAATACTTGTGATGATTGTCATAGCACCAACTGCCACGTCACCGCCGTATTTTGCAAGGCTTGTAGTAAAACTGATAGAAAGTAAACTTTCGGTAGAAACCATAATAAAAGGTGAAATACCAAGAGCTAAAATAGGTCCAAAAACTTTTGGTATCAATTTCATATTTTCTTTTCTAAGTTTTAAGAGTGTTTTATCGCTAGTAAGGAAACGAAGAACCCAAACTGCTGCAACAGCCTGACTAAGTACAGTTGCAATAGCAGCACCTTTTACGCCCATTCCAAATCCGAAGATGAAGATTGGGTCAAGTATGATATTGATTACAGCACCGATAACCGTAGTGAGCATTGCTATTTTTGCAAAGCCCTGTGTTGTTAAGAATGGTGTCATACCTGTAACAATAAGTACGAAAACGGTACCTAAGATATAGATATGAGCATAATCCACTGCATATGGTAAGGTCACTTCACTGGCACCAAACATAGTAAGAAGTGTTGGAGCAAATATGTATAACACAATAGTAAGGATGAAAGAGAATACGAGTAAGAGCAGGAAAGAGTTTGTCATAATCTTTTCCGCCTGTTCTTTGTCATTCTTCCCTAATTCAATTGCTGCTAGTGGAGCACCACCAGCACCAGCAAGCATGGAAAATGCTGTAATAAACATCATTATGGAAGCAAAGAGTCCTACACCAGTAAGAGCTGCAGCCCCAACTTCTGGAATATGTCCAATGTAGATGCGGTCAACGATGTTGTAAAGCAGGTTTACTACCTGAGCAACTACGGCTGGAATTGCTAACTTAAAGAATAGTTTAGGAATACTGCCAGTAGCCATTTCGTTTGTCTGGTTGTTTTCGTTCATGTCGAGTTCCTTTCTTTTTTAGTTTTGTTATTTAAATATATAGTAAACCCTGTTATAATAATAGAGTCAAGAGAAAAGGAGTAAAAAATGAAAAATTATTTTACAATTAGTGAATTTGCGAAACTACGTAATATAAATATCAATTCTCTTCGCTATTATGAAAAATTAGGGTTGTTAAAACCAGCCTATATTGATGAGAATAATGGATATCGATATTATTCCTCAGAGCAGGTGTCTGTATTAAATAAAATTATTCTTTGTATACAATTGGGGATACCTCTAAAAGAGATGGTACAGTTTCTAGATGAAGATGGGGATCTTCAATCCCAGCAACTTTTGGAGCAGGGGCGTATTATTGCCCAAAAGAGAATACAAGAGATGCAAAACAATCTTGATTATATCGAATATTCTTTAAAAAACATTGAAGAAAACAAAGAGTTTCTGGAACAAAAAGGTGTATATGACCGTTATGTGGAAGAACGTAAGGTCATGGTAACAGATTTTTATACAGACATTGACATATTTGAACCTAAAAGATTTTTGGATGCAATTTCCAAGATATATAAGTATGCACAGAAAAAAGGGATGTTTCCGATTTTGCCAGCAGGACAGATTATGCAGATTGATAAAAATCGACAGATGCGGTTTTGCTTTTTTCTTGAGATATTAAACTGTGACGGAGAAGATAATAATATACTTACGATTCCAGCAGGGATATATCCATGTGTTCAGGTAGAACTGGAGCCAACACTTGATTTCTTAAAGGTGATTGAAGATAGCTGGCAGGAGAAAGGTGCAAAAACGATTATTGTAAATAATGTTATGTTAGAGAAGTACAGTTTCGAAACAAGACCAAGTGAATTACAAAAGGTAGAGTTTGATACCTTATTATGGTAGAATTGACTTATTAAGATATTGGAAAGAGGTTTATATGATAAATATAGTAATTGCAAACGTTATCGATTTTATTGCATCTATGGTACAGATTTATACAGGTACCATTAAAGACAAAGGAAAAATTTTAGTTTTCCAAATTTTACAGTTAGGAATTCAGACAGTAAGTATGCTTCTTTTGGGAGCAATCCCAGGAGCCATTAGCAATGTGCTTTCTTGTGTTCGAAATTATTTGTGCTATAAGAATATTTTTACATGGCCAATTAAGATAGTATTAATTGTTTTGTCCTTGGTGTTGACAGTTCCATTTAATAACCAAGGCCTTTTGGGCTATTTGCCGTTTGCGGTATGTACGATATATGTTTTGTTGATGGATATCAAAGATCCTATTAAATTTAAACTTTTGGTGACATTGACATTTGTACCTTGGGTGTTCTATTTCTTTATCATTAGGTCTTATACAGGTGCTTTTTTTGCAGCGATGACAGTCGTAACTAGTAGTTGGACTTTGATTCAGATGATTCGAGGGAAAGAAAGAAGCAAATAAATGATGCCCGTCCACTTTAAGAAGTGGATGGGTTTTCTTCATTTTAAATTTTTTGTAACAAATATAGAGGTGAAGAGTCTTATATATAGAAATGCAGAAAGGAGGAAAGGGATGCAAGAGTTTGAAGAACTTTATAAAGAGTATTATCCGCAGATATATAAGTACTTAGCTAAGTTGTGTCAGGATGAATTTTTGGCAGAAGAACTTACACAAGAAACTTTTTATAAGGTGCTAAAGAATGCTGGTCAGTTCAAAGGCCAGTGTAAATTTTCTGTTTGGATGTGTCAAATTGCAAAAAATACGTTTTATACATATTTAAAGAAAAACAAGCGGCTTGTAGACTTTCCGACCGAGATGCTACAAGATGAGGCGAGTTTTGAAAAACAGTTTGAAGATAAAGATATGGCAGAGCACATACATAAGATTCTACATGATATGGGGGAACCGTATAGAGAAGTGTTTTGGATGCGAACATTTGGAGAACTATCTTTTTCTGAGATAGCTCGTTTGCATAATAAGACGGAAAGTTGGGCGCGTGTGGCCTATCATCGTGCCAAAATGAAGATAAAGGAGGAATTGCAATGAAATATCCATGTGAATTAATACGAGATATTTTGCCCCTGTATCATGATGAAGTGGCAAGTAATGAAAGTAGAAGAGCAGTAGAAGAACATTTACAAGAATGTTCGAAATGCAAGGCCTATTATGAAATCATGTGTGAATCCGATGCAATAGAACCTGTGATTTATGACGAAGAGAAAGAAAAGCAATTAGCAGATTCTTACAAGAATGTATATAAGAAAATAATAAAAAAGGTGTCCAAACTTATATGTGTTATAGCACTTGTGGTAGTAGCGTTTGTTTTGGCAGTATATATTTTGGTAGTTTCGGTAGTGGGTATGAATGCAGCAGCATCGTGGGAAGAACATCGTGATATTGGTACGTATGGAGTATTAGAGGATGGGACAAATGTGATAGACGGATACGCTTTATATGAGTATAATTTAGGTGGACCGGTCTATGTAGATAATATTTGGCCAGAAGAAATTGTTTCAGATATGAATGTGAAGGATTATCTTTTGATACACTACGAGCCTTGGGATTCAAATTATTTGAGTTACCTAGTGGTAGAGTATGATCAAGTATCATATGAACAGGAACTCCTGCACTTAGAGAATTATCCTTCTACGGAATATATTGGCAACTATGGTGTTACTGGATTTGATAAGTATCAGCTTCTTGCGATTCAGACAGATAAAAGTGAATTAATATATGCTTTAACAGATGGAAAAGGAACTATCATCTATGTAGGACTTGTGTTCCCAGGTTATAGTATGGATATTGATTATGAGAAATATATTCCAAATGAGTATTTGCCAAAAGGGCTGGATTTATCGGAGAATAATCCGACGAGAGAAGAGATGATAAATAGATAAGAGGAGAGAAACGATATGGGAATAGAACAGTTACATAGTGGAGAAATTTACTATCCAAGTGATGATTCTATTATGGAAATCCAATTGAAGTGTTTGGATAAGCTATATGATTTTAATGCGACACGTCCATCTGAAATGGAAAAGAGAGCTGTACTTCTAAAGGAAATGTTTGGAGATATCGGAGAGAACTGTTATCTTGAACCTCCATTTCATGCAAACTGGGGTGGAAGACATTGTCACTTTGGAAAAAACGTATATGCCAATTTCGGATTGACCTGTGTAGATGACACCCATATTTATGTAGGTGATTATACTATGTTTGGACCAAATGTAGTTCTTGCAACAGCGGGACATCCAGTCTGCCCAGAACTAAGGGAAAAAGGATATCAGTACAATATGCCTATTCATATCGGAAAGAATTGTTGGTTAGGCGCGGGTGTAATTGTGTTACCAGGGGTTACGATAGGCGATAATGTAGTCATCGGTGCAGGAAGCGTTGTAACAAAGGATATTCCTAGCGGAGTTGTAGCAGTTGGTAATCCTTGTAAGATTCTCCGTGAAATAAGTGAGCACGACTATGAATATTATTTCAAAGATAAGAAGATACCTGAGGAGATAAAGGTAAAATAATATATAAATTTGAATTTGACGAGGTATAAATTATGATTATTACATTGGAAAAAAGAACTGCTGATTTGGTTAGAGTCTATTTTGAAAAGGCAAACAGACCAGAAATTAAGCAGGTATTACCTCAAAAGGCAAAAACTATTGAAGAAGCATTAGAGGATTACGAAAAAACTTTATTGCCGAATGCAACAAGCTTCGGTCAGACAGTGTATGTCGATGGGAAATATGTGGGTGATGTTTGGTGCTATTGCATTGATATGGATGATGAACCAAACTGTATGCTTGGTTTCTGTATTTTTGAACTCGAATATTGGTCTAAGGGCATTGCTACAACGGCTGTAAATATGTTTATTAAGAATATTTGTGCCCAGTACAATATCAAAACCATTGGTGCATTTACCTTTGCACATAATAATGCTTCCATAAGAGTTTTGGAAAAGAATAGTTTTGTAGTTATGGATGAAGTTGAAGAAGATGGAGTTTGGTCAAAGTATTTTCAATATGAGTGCTGACAAATTCTAATATGTAGAACCGTTAGATAAACTTGAATAGGTCGAAGAGATGAATTAGAAATTGTGAGGGTGACTTTATGGCAGAGAACTTATTTAACAGAGACCTTTACTATATTGAAGGAGACGATATTGAACTCCGCTTGATAGATACATACGAAGCTGAAGATGGTGCATTACCTTTTTATTGGTGGGAAATAATCCTAAAGTCGAATAATGCTTCTATCGGAAAGATTAGTTTTAGGATTGGTCACAACTATCATTCCTATTACAATGGTAATATTGGCTATGAGGTTGATGAGGAATATAGAGGACATCATTATGCCTTGTTAGCATGTCGGCTCATATTGAAGGTTGCACAGTATCATAAGATGGAAAAGATATATTTAACTTGCGATTACGATAATGTGGCATCCTATAAAACCATCGAAAAACTTGGGGCAGAATTGATAGAAGAAGTATTACCTCCCATGGATTACATATTTTACTATGATGGAATCGAAATACAAAGAATATATGAATTAAACATAGAATGACAAATTCCAATATGTTGAATAGTTAGATGAATAAGAATTTATTAAATGGAGTGTTAATATGCAAATAAAAGAAATGAATGTAGAGGATATTGATTTGGTCCTTCCTCTATACATAGAGTATTATAATAAATATGAAGATAGTTGTTGGACAGAAACGACTGCAAAAAAAAGAATAAAGCAAGTACTAACTATTGAGGATTCCTTCTCTCTAATTATGAAAGATGATAATGATATTGTGTGTGGATTTGCTATGGGATATTTCAAACAATATGATGATATTGTGGGGTATACACTAGAGGAGATTATTATTTCATATCAATATCAAAACCAAGGCTTAGGAAGTATGCTTCTTACTACACTTGAATCAGAAGTAAAAGAAGCTGGTGCATCTTGTGTTGAACTTCAAGCAGTTAATGATGATATGCATGAAAAGTATTATGGAAAAGCTGGTTATTCTGATGCTAAAAATTTTGTTATGAAAGTAAAATGGTTTGAATGATAAATTCCAATTTGTAGAGGTTGATTTATGAAACGAGTTGTATTGATATTAGTTGAAGTATTATTGTTAGGTGTTAGTTTATTCTTTATCATAAAGGATGGACCTTTGTGGGCTGGTGGCTCAATAGTAAGTTGGGGAATCGGAGCGATATTTTTAATAGGTGCTATTCTTTGGATATATATTGCTGGAAAGATAGATAAGAAATAGATAAATTCATATTTAGTATAGAGGTAGAAAAACAAATGGATGCAATGCATGTAAACGAAAAAGAATATAAGATACTTAAACTTCTTGGAAAAGGCAAGGGTGGATATTCTTATCTTGCTACAGATGGAGAACAGCAGTATGTATTAAAGCAAATTCACCATGAGCCATGTGACTATTATCAGTTTGGTAATAAAATCGAAGCTGAACAGAATGATTATCGTAGATTGCAACAAACAGGAATTAGAATCCCTAAGATGATAGCTATTGATATAGCTGAGGAAAGAATTATAAAAGAATATATAGAGGGGCCAACTATATTTGATCTTGTAAGAGAAGACAAAATGAAAGATGCATATTTAAGTCAAGTGCGTGAAATGGCAGCGCAGGTTCAAGCATGTGGATTAAATATTGATTATTTTCCTACTAATTTTGTTGTACAAGATGATTTGATTTATTATATTGATTATGAATGTAATAATTATATGGAAGAATGGAATTTTGAGAATTGGGGAATCAAGTATTGGTCGAAGACCAAGGAGTTTATGGATTATGAAAAATTATGAGAAGATATTTCCTTTCTGGTCGAAACTTTCCGAATCAGAAAAAAACATGATAGAAAATGCAGTTTATACAGAAAAATATAACAAAGGTATGTTAATGCACAGAACAGAGGATAGCTGTAAAGGACTTATGACAGTGCTCACAGGGCAGCTTCGTACCTATATTCTCTCGGAAGAGGGACGAGAGGTAACGTTGTTCCGTGTGAATGCCGAGGAGGTATGCGTGTTATCTGCCTCCTGCTTATTAGATAGCATTACCTTTGATGTACTGATTGAGCCAACAGAAGATACAGAAGTTTTGGTGCTTCCTTCTTCAGTTTTAAATCATTTGATACAGAATAATCCATATGTAGAATTGTTTTTATATAAAGCGGCTACAGAGAAGTTCTCTGATGTCATGTGGACCATGCAGCAGATTCTCTTCCTTAAAATTGATCAGCGTGTGGCACAGTTTTTGTGGGATGAAATGATTCAAAGGAATAGCATGACATTATCTATTACTCATGATGAGATTGCTAAGCTGATTGGCAGTGCCAGAGAAGTAGTTACAAAGGTGCTAAAATACATGGTAAAGGAAAATGTGTTAGAATTAAAACGCGGAACCATTGTTATATTGGATAAAGAGAAACTACGTGGATACATGTAATAAGAATTACATATATGTGACTTTGTCACATTTTTAGCTCTTGGTTTTTGGTAGGATGAAACTATCGTAAGCCGAGGGCTTTTTTATTTGATAAAGTTTATTGAAAATTCTTAGAAAAGAAGGGGAAATGAAAATGGCATCAAAAAAATATGCAAATGTAGATATGAGTAGATGTGTGGCATGTGGTGTGTGTGTAAAGGAATGTCCTATGAATGCAGCAAGTGTATGGAAAGGCTGTTATGCGATGATTGATAAGGATATTTGTGTTGGTTGCGGAAAATGTGAAAGAAGCTGCCCAGCAGGAAGCATTGAGATAGTAGATAGAGCGGAGGTATAGGAAATGAAACAGACAAAGCAGAAAAAATGGTATGATTATTTATGGATTTGGTCTATTTTATATTTTTCTTTAGGTTTCTTTAATATCCTGTTTGCGTGGCTTGGAATGATTGATTTCATCGTTCCACTCATTTTTGCAATTGTAGGTGGAAACAAGAATTTTTGTAATAAATATTGCGGAAGAGGACAATTATTTTCTTTATTAGGAAATCAATTAAAAGGAAAAAGAAGTGCTGCCACACCAAAGTGGATGTCATCAAAATGGTTCCGATATGGTTTCTTGGTATTCTTCTTAACTATGTTTGGCATGATGATTTTCCAGACATATTTGGTAGGAAGTGGAGCATCTTCTTTAAAAGAAGTGGTGACTTTATTCTGGACTTTTAAGGTACCATGGGGATGGGCTTACTCTGCAACAGGCATTCCTGAATGGATTGTGCAGTTTAGTTTTGGATTTTATAGTATGATGCTTACATCTACTTTGATTGGTCTAATAGTAATGGTACTATACAAGCCACGTACTTGGTGTGCATTTTGCCCAATGGGAACAATGACACAAGGTGTTTGTCAACTACGTGCAGCAGGCGAGAGAAAATAATAATCACTCCACTTATAAAAGTCAGAATCTATCATATCTTGTCAGAGAAAAACGTTTAACGCCTATTATACAGGGGACAAAAGAAAATTTATATACAAAAGGTGAGATTTTACGAATAAAGAATGATTAAGAGTTCGCTTGCGGACTCTTTTTTCTTTAAATAGGAAAGTTTATGTTGTTGACAATATCGACACTCGATAATATAATAAAGGTAGGAAATATCGATACTCGATAATAAAAGGAGGGCGAGCATATGGGAAAGAATAAAAAGACTATATTTAAAGGCTTTGACTACATGCACTGCGACGATTTTGCAAGGCTACTAATGGATATGGCTGCCAAAGGCTGGCACTTCAAAGAGTGGGGAGCAGGACTCAAATTTGAGAAGGGCGAACCTAAACAGGTAGTTTACGCAGTAGAGGTTTTTAGTAAAGCCAGTGAAAATGATACTAGACCTGCACCTGAGACAAAAGATTTTGCAGAATATTGCGAGGCAGCAGGCTGGGAATTTGTGGACTCGAAACAGAAGTTCTGTATTTTTAAAAAGATAGACGAAAATGCTACAGAACTTTTTACTCCAGAGGAGAGAGTGACAAATGCATTTAAAGCATCCACATTGGGATATCCGATAGCATTGCTTGTTTTATATGGAATTAATGCGGTTCTTCAATGGATAAATGTGACTAGTTTCTTTGAAAGATATATTTTCTCACCAACATTTCTATTTAGTTTCTCTATTTGGAATGTGATGTTTTTAGGTCAGCTATTTACCTTTGTATATGCTTTCATAAAAAAGAGAAAATTGATGAAAGATATTTATGATGGCAAAGAAATCTACATTGGAAGTAAAAAAGGAAATAGGCTGCATTTTACTGTAAGAGATATATATGTAGTAATTTTATTGCTTATCTTAAGCTATTATTTCCTTGTAATGAAACAGACAGAACTTATCATTCTTAATCTTGCATTAATAGGCTCTGTGCTTCTAATGGCTCTTTTAATCAATAAGTTTCGTCCGGATCGTGATACGAATGTGATTATACAAGGAGTATTTACTATGGTGGTGTTCCTTGTATTTATTGTCTTAACCATTGGAATCATATCAGATGTTGGCGAAGATGTTTCCCAGCAGAAAGAGGAGGCTCCGCTTCTTATTTCAGATTATAGAGAATGTCCATACGAAGAGGATGATATTGATATCTATCATGAAGGAAATCTGTTTGGAAGTGTTGATAATTATTTCATTTTTACTGAAGAGGAGTCTATTTATTACACAATATACAGATCTGAAAATTCGAGAATCATAGATGGAATCTGGGAAAGAGAATTTACGAAAAAGAAATTCAATGATGGAGCAGTGGATTGTACATCTGACTGGGATGCAGAAAAAGCATTTCGCAACAAAAATGGCAAGTATTATGTAAGATATAAAAATAGCATATTAGTATTTAGTGATGAGGAAGATGTATATCTTACCCCTGACCAAATCGATATTATCCGTCATAAATTGGATTTAAGGTAGGTGATGGTATGGCTAGAGAACAATTTCAAACCTTAACAGAACCTATGTATTATATTCTCTTGGCTTTGACAGAGGAATGCTGTGGTGTAGATATCATGGAAAAGGTGAAAAGTATTTCACATGGGCGTGTGGTAGTAGGACCAGGAACCTTGTATGCTATGCTTGCAAAGTTTGAGGAAAATGGTGTTATTAAACTGACCGCTTCAGAGGGAAGAAGAAAGTCCTATGTGATTACAGACGTTGGTCGCGAGATGCTACAAAAAGAATATGAAAGACTTAAAACTATGGTAGAGGATGGCGCGTTCGTCAATCTGACAACAGAAACCTAAAATCTTTGGCACTTTGCCAATAGTCCTATTGACAAACCTAAGGTATGATATATACAGTGAAAATCCCTTGAGGGAGCGTAATACTTAGGAGGTATTTATAAATGGCAAGTTTATCATTAAAAAACATTTGTAAAGTGTATGACAACGGATTCGAAGCTGTTAAAGATTTTAACCTTGAAGTAGAAGATAAAGAATTTATCATCTTCGTAGGACCTTCTGGTTGTGGTAAATCTACAACACTTCGTATGATCGCTGGTTTGGAAGAAATTTCTTCTGGTGATTTCTTAATCGATGGAAAACGTATGAACGACGTAGAACCAAAAGATAGAGATATCGCTATGGTATTCCAGAACTATGCTTTATATCCACATATGACAGTATTTGATAACATGGCTTTTGGTCTTAAACTTCGTAAAGTTCCAAAAGATGAAATCAAAGCAAAAGTAGAAGAAGCAGCTCGTATTCTTGACCTTGAAAAATTATTAGATAGAAAACCAAAGGCTTTATCTGGTGGACAGAGACAGCGTGTTGCTATGGGTCGTGCTATCGTTCGTCATCCAAAAGTATTCCTTATGGACGAACCTTTATCAAACCTTGATGCTAAACTTCGTGTACAGATGAGAACAGAAATTGCTGCATTACATAATAGATTAGGTGCTACAATTATCTACGTTACGCATGACCAGACAGAAGCTATGACACTTGGTACAAGAATCGTGGTATTAAAAGATGGTGTTATCATGCAGGTAGATTCTCCACAGAAACTTTACAACGAACCAAACAACTTATTCGTTGCTGGTTTCATCGGATCTCCACAGATGAACTTCGTAGACGCTGATTGTGTAGTTGAAGGAAATAAAGTAACATTAAAATTTGCTGATTTTGCAGTAGAATTACCAGAAGCAAAAGCTCAGAAACTTATTGCTGGTAACTACAATGGTAAAAAAGTGGTTATGGGTATCAGACCAGAAGATGTTACAGATGACCTTACATCTGGTGCAATCATCGAATCAGAAGTAACGGGATACGAATTATTAGGATCAGAAGTTATCCTTTACTACACAGTAGCTGGTTCTAATATGTGTGCAAGAGTATCTGCTGATACTACAGCTCGTTATGGTGACAAGATTAAACTTGCTCTTGATGTTAATAAAATTCACGTATTTGATAAAGAGACTGAATTGACAATCACAAACTAATTCGGTAAAATTATATAGTTGTAAATTATGGCAGGGTGTAAATTTACACCCTGTCTTTTACTTGGTTTAAGACACGATAAGCAGGGAGATAAATTATGCTGTCAGCACAAAAGTTTTTAAACACATTAAATGAAATTAAAGAAATAACAAAATTAGATTTAGCATTGTTTCATCCAAATGGAAAAGAAGTGGTTTCTACAACTACAATGGAAGATAAGATAGAATCCCATGTGCTTCAGTTTGTAGAAACGCAAGATATGCAACAAACATTTGGAGAAGTCTGCTTATATAAAATTAATATTGAAAACGAAACAGAATATGTGCTTGTGACCTGCGGAATTGTCGAAAACGGTATTGTTATTGGTCAAATGGCTGCGTCTCAGATTCGCACATTGATTATGAGTAAGTCAGAAGAGTTTGACCGTAATATTTTCATTCAAAATGTTTTGCTTGGAAAAATGCTTACTATTGATATGTATAGCAAGGCAAAAAGACTTCATATCGAAGCAAAACCTAGAGTGACCTATGTGATTGATACTGGAAACAAAAGCACAGATTTAGTTATGGAATTGGTAAAGAATCTGTCCGATTTAAAGGCCGGTGATTTTGTTACAAGTGTAGATGAACATAGTGTGGTACTTGTAAAAGATGTTTCAAATATGAATGAAAGTAATAGAGAAGAAGGCTTACATAGTATAGCGATAAGTCTTGTGGATAGCCTTCATATGGAAGCTATGGTAAAGGTTCGTGTGGGATATGGAAATGTGGTTACGCAGATTCCAGATATTTCCCAGTCGTTCCAGGAAGCAAAGATGGCACTACAAGTAGGAAAGGTATTTTATGCTGAGAAAGATACTATATCCTACAGTAATTTGGGAATTGGTCGTTTGATTTATCAGCTTCCAATGAGCCTTTGCGATATGTTTATCAAAGAGGTATTTGGTGAAAAGATTCCAGATGTTCTGGATGATGAAGAGGCCATGTCCACGATTAATAAATTCTTTGATAACAACTTAAACATTTCAGAAACAGCAAGACAATTATATGTACATAGAAATACATTGGTATATAGATTAGAGCGTATCGAAAAAGAGATTGGTTTGGATATCCGAAAATTTGATGACGCTATGACTTTCCGCATTGCCGTTATGGTACTGGCACATGTGAAAAATCAAAGACAACAGTAAGTAGAGGGAGATAGTATGGCAAAAAAGACAACATACGATGAAAGTAGTATTTCCATATTGGAGGGATTGGAAGCAGTTCGTAAACGTCCAGGTATGTATATCGGGTCGGTATCTCGAAAAGGCTTAAATCACCTGATTTATGAAATCGTAGACAACTCTGTAGATGAACATTTGGCAGGAGAGTGTGATACCATCTGGGTAACTTTAGAAAAAGATGGTTCATGTACCGTAGAAGACAATGGTCGTGGTATTCCTGTTGGTATGCATGCAAAAGGGGTATCTGCAGCGCGTATTGTATTTTCTACTTTACATGCAGGTGGTAAATTTGACGACTCCGTATATAAGACCAGTGGTGGTCTTCATGGTGTAGGTTCTTCTGTAGTAAATGCACTTTCTACCTATATGGATATTGAGATTAGCAGAGAGGGCTATGTGCATCATGACCGTTATGAAAGAGGTAACCCAACTGTAAAATTAGAAAATGGTCTCCTTCCAAAGATTGCAAAGACTAAGAAGACTGGTACAAAGATTAATTTCTTACCAGATCCAGAAATTTTTGAAAAAACATATTTTAAAGAAGAAGATGTAAAGAGTCGTATGCATGAAACTGCATACTTAAATCCAAATCTTACTATTATCTATGAAGATCGTCGTAAGGATGAAATCGAACATATCGAATATCATGAACCAGACGGAATCATTGGTTTTGTAAAGGATTTGAATAAGAATATTGAAACTCTTCATGATGTAATTTACTTCAAAGGAGAAAGTGAAGGTATTACAGTAGAAGTAGCGATTCAATACACAAACGAGTTCCATGAAAATATTCTTGGTTTCTGTAATAATATTTACAATGCGGAAGGTGGTACACATATCACAGGTTACAAGACTGCGATGACAACCATCATCAATGCATATGCTCGTGAACTTGGTATTTTAAAAGAAAAAGATGTAAACTTCACTGGTGCAGATGTTCGTAATGGTATGACAGCAGTAGTATCTATCAAACATCCAGACCCACGTTTTGAAGGACAGACAAAGACAAAATTGGACAACCCAGATGCATCCCGTGTAACTTCTAAGATTACAGGAGATGAAATGCAGTTGTTCTTTGATAAAAATTTAGAAACCTTAAAAGCAGTTATTTCTTGTGCAGAAAAAGCAGCCAAAATTCGTAAAACAGAAGAAAAAGCAAAAACTAACCTTCTTACGAAACAGAAATTCTCTTTTGATTCCAATGGCAAGCTAGCAAACTGTGAAAGTCGTGATGCTTCCAAGTGCGAAATCTTCATCGTAGAAGGGGATTCCGCTGGTGGTTCTGCAAAGATGGCTCGTAATCGTATGTATCAGGCAATTATGCCTATTCGAGGTAAAATCTTAAACGTAGAAAAGGCCAGTATCGATAAAGTTCTTGCCAATGCAGAAATCAAAACCATGATTAATGCCTTTGGTTGTGGTTTTTCAGAAGGTTATGGTAACGACTTTGATATTACTAAACTTCGTTATGACAAGATTATTATTATGGCCGATGCCGACGTTGACGGTGCACATATTTCTACATTGTTATTGACCTTGTTCTATCGTTTTATGCCAGAACTGATTTTTGAAGGACATGTTTATGTAGCGATGCCTCCTCTTTACAAGGTTATTCCAAGTAAGGGAGAGGAAGAGTATCTTTACGATGATGCAGCATTGGAAAAATATAGACGTACCCACACAGGACATTTTACATTGCAACGTTACAAAGGTCTTGGTGAAATGGATGCAGATCAGCTTTGGGAGACTACACTTAACCCAGAGACTCGTATGATGCGTCGTGTTGAAATCGAAGATGGTCGTATGGCATCGGATGTAACTGCAATGCTTATGGGTACAGATGTACCACCACGTAGAGCATTTATCCATGAACATGCCCATGATGCAGACTTAGATATCTAAATTCGAACTGCCAAATAATTAAGAAAAGTTCGAAAAATTAGGAGAAAACAACATGCAAGAAACAAACATTATTCGCACCGAGTATTCGGAGCTGATGCAAAAATCATATATTGACTATGCCATGAGCGTAATCATTGCCCGTGCACTTCCTGATGTACGTGACGGTTTAAAACCAGTACAAAGACGTGTGCTTTATGATATGTCAGAACTAGGCGTAAAATACGACAAACCACACCGTAAGAGTGCGCGTATTGTCGGTGATACCATGGGTAAATATCACCCACATGGTGATTCATCGATTTATGAAGCTTTGGTAGTTATGGCACAGGATTTCAAAAAAGGCTTACCACTTATTGATGGTCATGGTAACTTTGGTTCCATAGAAGGTGATGGTGCTGCGGCTATGCGTTACACCGAAGCTCGTCTTCAAAAGGTAACTCAGGAAGCATACCTTGCAGACTTGGACAAGGATGTTGTAGATTTTGGACCAAATTTTGATGAAACGGAGAAAGAACCATTGGTTCTCCCTGTAAAGGTGCCAAACCTTCTTATCAATGGTGCAGAGGGTATTGCCGTTGGTATGGCAACAAGCATTCCACCACACAACTTTAGTGAAGTTATCGATGGTGTCATTGCTTATATGAAGAATCCTGACATTACAACAGAAGAAATGATGACAATCATTCAGGGACCAGATTTCCCAACTGGTGGTATTATTGCCAACAAGGATGAGCTTTTATCTATTTATGAAACGGGTATGGGTAAAATCAAAGTCCGTGGTAAGGTTGAATTGGAAAAAGTAAAAGGCGGAAAAGAGCGCTTAGTAATTACAGAGATTCCGTATACCATGATTGGAGCCAATATCGGAAAATTCCTTTTGGATGTGGCTGCATTGGTAGAAACAAAAAAGACAAGTGATATTGTGGATATTACCAACCAGTCTTCCAAAGAAGGAATTCGTATTGTATTGGATTTGAAAAAGGGTGCAAATGTAGAAGCACTAGAGAATCTTTTATATAAAAAGACCAAATTAGAAGATACCTTTGGTGTAAATATGTTGGCGGTAGCAGATGGAAGACCAGAAACTATGGGTCTTATTCCAATTATCCGTCATCATGTAAATTTCCAGTATGAAATTGCTACTAGAAAATACAAAACTCTTTTAGCAAAAGAATTAGATAAGAAAGAAATTCAGGAAGGTCTTATCGAAGCATGCAATGTTATTGATTTGATTATCGAAATTCTTCGTGGATGTACCAATAGAAAAGATGCAGAAAAGTGTCTTACTACAGGGGATACAAAGAATATCAAATTCAAATCAAAAGCCTCCGAAAAGATGGCAAAACAGCTTTGTTTCACAGAGCGTCAGGCAAATGCTATCTTAGAAATGCGTTTATACAAATTGATTGGTCTCGAAATTGAAGCTTTGATGAAAGACCACAATGAAACATTAGAAAAGATTGCGCTTTACGAGGATTTACTTTCTCATCGTTCTTCTATGGCGAAGATGATTATGAAAGAGCTTACTGCATTCAAAAAAGAGTATGGCAGACCTCGTCGAACAGTAGTAGATAATTTAGCAGAAGCAGTAGTTGTAGAAAAACCAATCGAAGAAAAAGACGTGGTATTCCTTATGGATCGTTTTGGTTATGCAAAAACCATCGATGTTTCTATCTATGAAAGAAATAAGGAGAGTGCAGATTCTGAAAATCGTTATGCATTTGTCTGCAAAAATACAGATAAGATATGCGTTTTCACCAATACTGGTCAGCTTCATCTGATAAAAGTATTGGATTTGCCAGCCGGACGTTTGAAAGACAAAGGTACACCAATTGACAACTTAAGTAATTATGATAGTAAAAATGAAAACTACATCTATGTTGATAGCTTAGCAAATGTAGCAGCTAGTAAGGTTGTGTTTGGTACAAAACAGTCTATGATTAAGTTAGTTGATGGTAATGAATTTGTTGTAGCGAAGAAGACGACGGCAGCTACAAAACTGGCAGATGGTGACGAAGTTCTTGCAGTACGAGCATTAAAAGGAAATGAAACTATGGTAATGCGTTCTGGAAAGGAAAGTTTCCTTCGTATCGAATGTGCAACCATTCCAGAAAAGAAAAAGTCTGCTATCGGTGTGCGTGGTATGAAGTTGGATAAGAAGGACGAACTGAAGAACGTATATATATTAGCCGATGGCGAAAATGAAATGGTAGAAGTTAAGGGCAAAGAATTTGCTTTGAATAGACTTCATATCGGAAATAGAGATACAAAAGGGGTTAAAAAATAACAGATGTTAAGTTTTAAAGAAGCATTGTTTTATATAGAACAGCTTGACCGTTTTGGCAGTGTATTGGGCTTAGACAATATGTATGCTTTAATGGATGCTTTGGAAAACCCACAAAATGAAATAAAAGTAATTCATATTGCTGGAACCAATGGAAAAGGCTCGGTAGGTGCATTTTTAGCATCTATCTTAAAAGAGGCAGGGGTAAAAGTAGGGCGTTATTGTTCACCTGCAGTTTTTGAGTCATTGGAATGCTGGCAATACGATGGAAGAAATATGACCGAAGAGGAATATGCTTATACGGTGTCACAGGTGAAATCTGCCTGTGACATTATTGCATTGCATCCACAAAACCCTATTCAGCCTACGCGTTTTGAAGTGGAGACTGCCATGGCTTTTGTTTATGCGAAAAACATGCAGGTGGATATTCTTCTTTTGGAAACGGGAATGGGCGGAGCAACAGATGCCACAAATGTAGTGGCAAATCCATGTGCCTGTGTGTTTACAACCATTAGCCGTGATCATATGCAGTTTCTTGGAGAAAGTCTTTCAGAGATTGCTACTGTAAAGTCTGGTATTATAAAGGATGGTGCAGTGGTTGTTTCTGCAGAGCAGGAGCCAGAAGTAAAGGCTGTTTTGGATGCAAAACAAAAAGATGTGTCCTTGAAAGATGAGATTACATATGTTCAGGGAGAAAAATTACAGCTTCTTTCTCAGGAACCCGGGAAATTAAGATTTTTATATAAAGACCAGGAATATGAAACTACTATGTCGGGTGCATACCAAATGAAAAATGCAGCCTTGGCAATCGAAATTTTTATAAAAATTTTTGATTTGGTGACAGAAATGTCCTATATTCAAGATGATAAAACTAGTGGTATTCTAAATTATAAAACGCAAGTTGGAATGGCAAAAAAAGGAGTAGCAAACACTACATGGCCTGGTCGCTTTGAAGTCATAGGTCGTGAGCCTTTGTTTATCATAGACGGGGCGCACAATGAGGATGCTGTAAAACAGTTGGCTATGACAGTAGAAAATTGTTTTACAAATCAGCCTGTTGATTTTATAATAGGAATACTAGCAGATAAAGAACATGAAAAAATGCTGGAACTTATGATGCCTTTTGCAAATCGTATTTTTACAGTTACACCACCAAATAAAAGGGGCTTGGATGGAAAAGTACTTGCAGAAGAGGTATTACAGTGGCATGAAGATGTAATTTTCTGTGAAACTATAGACAAAGCAATTATAGGTGCGTTATCTCATAGTAAGGAGAATGGATGTCCGATTTTGGCATTTGGTTCACTATCATATTTGGGAGAATTAAAAAGAACCTATAAACAGATATGCGAAAGCAGGGTGTGAAATGTTTGATAGAGAAAAGATAAAAAAAGGTGTTGAACTAATTCTAGAGGGAATTGGAGAAGATAAAAACAGAGAAGGCCTTTTAGAGACTCCAGATCGTATTGCACGTATGTACGAGGAAATATTTGCGGGACTAGAGATGGATACAAAAGATATTTTATCCAAAACCTTTTCTGTAGATAACAATGAAATGGTTATTGAAAAAGACATCGTGTTTTATTCCACATGCGAACATCATTTTATGCCTTTCTATGGAAAGGCCCATGTAGCATATATTCCAAATGGAAAAGTAGTTGGCCTCAGTAAATTGGCTCGTACAGTGGAGGTATATGCAAAGCGTCCTCAGATTCAGGAGCAATTGACTGGACAGGTGGCAGATGCACTTATGGAAGAATTAAATCCAAAGGGTGTAATTGTTATGATGGAAGCAGAGCATATGTGTATGACCATGCGTGGTGTAAAAAAACCAGGCAGTAAAACAGTAACGTTTGCAATGCGTGGAGAATTTACAGAAGATGAAAGTTTAGTAAATCGTTTTTTAACCATGTGTAAATAGTGAATTTGAAAGAGTTGAATTATGAGAATTGGAACACAGGATTTTAATGTAAATGAAAATACCTATATTATGGGAATTTTAAATGTGACTCCAGATTCTTTTTCTGATGGTGGCAAAATCAAAGGAATCGATGCTGCACTTAAAAAAGCAGAGGAGATGAAAGGAGATGGAGCCGCCATTATTGATGTAGGAGGAGAATCTACCAGACCGGGTTTTGTTCCGGTTTCTGAAGAAGAAGAGATGGAGAGGATTCTTCCAGTTATTGAAGCAATACATGCGCGCTTGGATATTCCCATATCTGTGGATACTTACAAAAGTCGTGTAGCAGAAATGGCGATTCAGGCGGGAGCAGATTTAGTAAATGACATTTGGGGATTGAAGGCAGATCCTGAAATGGCAAAGGTAATTGCAAAACACAGGATAGCTTGTTGTCTTATGCACAACCGAGAGAATACAGAATATAGAAGTTTTATCCAGGATATGCTGACAGATTTGAAAGAAACGGTACGCATAGCAAAAGAGGCAGGGATAAAAGAGGAGCAAATTATTTTAGATCCCGGTGTGGGTTTTGCAAAAGATTACGAACAAAATTTATTGGTGATTCGTAACCTAGAAAAGGTAAAAGAGTTGGGATATCCAGTTCTTTTAGGTGCTTCTAGAAAGTCCGTTATTGGTATTACTTTAGATTTACCAAGTGACGAACGTGTAGAGGGTACTCTTGTAACAACCGTAGCTGCGGTGGCGCAGGGCTGTGGTTTTGTTAGGGTACATGATGTAAAGGAAAACTACCGTGCCATTCAGATGGCAAAGGCTATATACAGGAAGGAATAACATATGATTAATAGAACAAATGACTGCATTACAATCAAGAATATGAGAGTATATGCTTATCATGGGGTGTTACCAGAGGAACAGGAAAACGGACAGGAGTTCTTCTTGAATGCAAAAGTCTATGTGGATATGCGTAAGGCTGGCTTGACAGACAAGTTGGAAGATGCAATAGACTATGATATGCTTTGTGTATTTTTACAGGAAGTGTTTAAAGAGAAAAGATTTAAATTAATTGAAGCTGCAGCGGAATATACAGTACAGGAAATTATGGTACATTGGAGAAATATCATGCAGGCTATGGAATTAGAGGTTCGTAAACCACATGCACCTGTAATGTATCCACCAGAAGATATTTCTGTAACCATTTACAGAGAATGGCATAGAGTATATCTTTCTTATGGTTCCAATGTGGAAAATGCAACGGGACATATTAATGAAGCTATCTATATGCTTCAAGAACCATATGCGGTAAAAGATATGATTCGTACACAGATGGTTATCACAAAACCTTATGGCCCAGTAAAACAGGATAATTTTACAAACGGTTGCGTGCAGTTTGACACTTACATGGAACCAGAAGAATTGATTACATATATTCATGAGATTGAAGACTGGTTGTATAGAGACCGTACTATCAAATGGGGACCTAGAACCATCGACTTGGATATTCTCTTCTTTGATGATTATGTATATAATAGCGATACACTTACGATTCCACACCCAGATATGCAAAATCGTATGTTTGTATTAGATCCATTGACACGACTTTGTCCAAACTTTAGACACCCAGTACTTGGCAAAACCGTTGACCAGTTAAAAGCTGAGTTAGCAGAAAAAGGTGGTATGGACGAAATTGTTGGTCGAGATGAGTGGAAAAATACGAAGTATAATGTTATAAAATAAAATGCAATCCGTTATATGATTAAGAGGAAAGGAATTTGAACCTTGGGTAAGAATTTTAGCATTGCAAACCGCATATGGGAAATTGTATATCCAGTGTGCATGTATTATGTGGCAATTACCATTGGAAGTTTCGTAGCTCAGCTCATTTTTGGAGCTAGTATTGAATCTTATATGTTGTGCAAGATTATAGGAAGTGTGGTGGCAATTCCTGTAGTCTGGACAGACTATAAAAGAGATTTAATAATGACTGGAAGATATGGTGTGAAAGAAAAAGTGTCAAAGGATACGATGATTCACATATTAATGGTTGTAGGAATTACAGTATGTATTTCCATAGCTCTCAATAATATCATTTCCATGTCTCCGCTTATGGAGGCTTCTGTTGAATATCAAAATGCCAGCAATGCTTTTTATGGTAGTACAATTGGCTTAGAACTTTTAGGTTCTGCGCTTATCACTCCTTTCTTAGAAGAATTACTTCACAGGGGAGTTGTCTATGGAAGACTTCGAAGAATGATGGGCTTATGGCCAGCTGTGTTGTTATCGAGTTTTATTTTTGCAATATTGCATTTTAATGTGGTTCAGTTTATCTATGCCTTTTTGCTAGGAATCGTATTTGCTTTATTTGTAGAACGAACAGGCAGACTTTCTTCAGCTGTTATTGCACATATTGTGGCAAATGGGATAGCAGTTATACGTACAGAGACAGGCTGGCTTTCAAGTACAGTAGATGGAAGTGTGTCGGCATGGCTCATATCCGTAGGTGTATTACTGATAGGCATTGGGATATTGATAATATTTATTGGCAAAGTATTTCACAAGAAAGAGGCAAAATAAGATGAGTAAGTATGTATTTTTTGATATAGATGGAACTTTGTGGGACGAAAATATGATAGTGCCAGAAAGTACAAAAGAAGCTATCAAACAATTACAGAAAAATGGACATAAAGCATTTGTTTGTACAGGACGAGCTATGGGAAATGTAAATGATCCACAGTTTGATGAAATTGGATTTGATGGTTTTGTAGCCGCATGTGGGAATCACGTGCAGATGGATGGAAAAATACTTTACGAGAGAAATATGTCTTATGAAGATGTTAAAGCGATTTACGATGCCAGTCGTCAGTATAAATTGCCTATTATTTATGAAGGTACAAAATATCAGTGGTTAGATCGTGAGGGATTTGATGGAGATTCTTATATTAGTTATATTGTAGAGAATTTAAGAGATTCTGCAGTATTTTTAGATGAATGCGATTTAACGGAGATTCAGGCAAACAAGTTTTCTGCATTAATAAATACGGATACAGATTATGAAGCTGTGAAAAATGTCTTAGAAAAAGACTTTGCATTTATGGATCACGGAGATGGTATTATCGAGGCTGTGCCAAGAGGGACGTCTAAGGCAACAGGTATTCAGTGGTTGTGTGAGCATTTAGGAATTGATATAAAAGATACTTATGCAATCGGAGATAGTGTCAATGACTTAGAGATGCTTTCGTTTGTAGGGCATAGTATTGCCATGGGCAATGCTTCACAGGTAGCAAAAGAAAAGGCTGAGTATATCACCACTCATATCCATGAGGATGGTATTATGAATGCATTAAAACATTATAATTTGATTTAAAATCCGTAAGTTTATAAACATTTTAGAATTGCGCAAACCCTTTATTTTATGGCGTTTCGAGAAAATGATTAGCACTCTTGGTAAAAGAGTGCTAATTTAGTGTTGACTTTTATTTTTTCTAGTAATATTATCTTATCTAGAGAATAATTATAGAGAAGAAGACAGTTGTCTTTTCATATGTTAAGGAGGAATTCGTAATGAAATTATCACCATTAACTGATCGTGTTGTTTTAAAACAGTTAGAAGCTGAAGAAACTACAAAATCAGGTATCATTTTAACTGCATCTGCACAGGAAAAACCACAGGAAGCAGAAGTTATCGCTGTAGGTCCTGGCGGAATCGTAGATGGTAAAGAAGTTGTTATGCAGGTTAGTGTTGGACAGAAAGTTATCTATTCGAAATATGCAGGAACAGAAGTTAAACTTGATGGGCAGGAATATATCATCGTTAGACAAAATGATATTCTCGCTATCGTAGAAGATTAATATTTTAGAAATAGGAGATTTTGAAACATGGCTAAAGAAATTAAATACGGCTCAGAAGCCAGAGCAGCACTTGGTGCTGGCGTTGACAAATTAGCAAACACAGTACGTGTTACATTGGGACCAAAAGGAAGAAACGTTGTATTAGATAAATCTTTTGGTGCTCCACTTATTACAAACGATGGTGTAACTATCGCAAAAGAAATCGAACTTGAAGATGCATTCGAAAACATGGGTGCACAGCTTGTAAAAGAAGTAGCTACAAAGACAAATGATGTAGCAGGTGACGGTACAACAACAGCAACTGTACTTACACAGGCTATGGTAAACGAAGGATTTAAAAACCTTGAAGCAGGTGCAAACCCAATCGTACTTCGTCGTGGTATGAAAAAAGCTACAGATGTAGCAGTTGCTTCATTAAAAGAAATGAGTCAGCCAGTAAACGGTAAAGAGCAGATTGCCAGAGTTGCAGCTATTTCAGCTGGTGACGAAGAAATCGGTAACCTTGTAGCAGATGCTATGGAAAAAGTTACAACAGATGGTGTTATCACAATTGAAGAATCTAGAACTATGGAGACAGAACTTGATCTTGTAGAAGGTATGCAGTTCGACCGTGGTTATCTTTCTGCATATATGTGTACAGATATGGATAAGATGGAAGCTGTTCTTGATGAACCACACATCCTTATCACAGACAAGAAGATTTCTAATATCCAGGATATCCTTCCACTTCTTGAACAGGTGGTACAGTCTGGTGCTAGACTTCTTATCATTGCAGAAGATATCGAAGGCGAAGCTCTTACAACACTTATCGTAAATAAACTTCGTGGTACATTTAATGTAGTAGCTGTAAAAGCGCCAGGATATGGTGATAGAAGAAAAGCAATGCTTGAAGACATCGCTATCCTTACAGGTGGTCAGGTAATTAGCTCAGACCTTGGTCTTGAACTTAAAGATACTACTATGGATATGCTTGGTCGTGCAAAATCTGTTAAGATTGCAAAAGAAAACACAGTTATCGTAGATGGATATGGTAGCAAAGAAGCTATCAAAGCACGTATCAATTCTATTCATGGACAGATTGCAGAAACAACTTCTGAATTTGACAAAGAAAAACTTCAGGAAAGACTTGCTAAGATGGCAGGTGGCGTAGCAGTTATCCGTGTAGGTGCAGCTACAGAAACAGAAATGAAAGAATCAAAACTTCGTCTTGAAGATGCTCTTAATGCAACAAGAGCCGCAGTAGAAGAAGGTATCATCGCAGGTGGTGGTTCTGCATACATCCACGCTTCTAAGAAAGTAGAAGAACTTGTAGATACATTAGAGGGTGATGAAAAGACAGGTGCAAAGGTTATCTTAAAAGCCTTAACAGCTCCACTTTACTACATCGCAGCTAATGCTGGCCTTGAAGGTGCAGTTATCATTAACAAAGTAAAAGAATCAGAAGCAGGTGTTGGTTTTGACGCAGCTGCAGAAGAATACGTTGATATGGTAGCAAGTGGTATCCTTGATCCAGTAAAAGTAACAAGAAGTGCATTACAGAACGCTACATCCGTAGCATCTACACTTCTTACAACAGAATCAGCCGTTGCTAATATTAAAGAAGATCTCCCACCAATGCCACAGGGCGGCGGAATGGGAATGATGTAATCGCTTGTGAATAATTAAATTTATATCAACACTTCGAAAAAAACGGAGATTATACTATGAAAGAAAAAGGCGTTAAAAGAATATCACCAGATTTACGCATATTGCTGGTATACTTATTGATATGGTTGATTCCAATTATAGTTTTTTGGTGTTTTATTTATGCGTTGGGAGCAATGCTATATTCAATTGTTTTCCAAATAGGTTGGTATCTCTTTTTTGCATTCATAATTTCCTATATAGTTGGTCGAAAGAACTATTGGAGTGTGTGGAAGTGGGTTTCACCTTTATTTATCGGTGTTTTAAATGCTTTATGCTGGAATTTAACCTTTGATATAATAGGTAATCACACATTTTCCGAGATACAATTTGCTAGCGTGAGACAAAACACAGTGGCTGCAGCCATTGGCTTGTTACTTGGTGTCACGGTTAGAGTTATAGCAAATAAAATAAAAAGAAGCTAAATATAAAAACGGCCACTTTGTTGAAGTGGTCGTTTTTTAGTTCTAAATTGTATTTTTGCAAGTACAATGCTTGACATAGTGTTTTTCTTATGGAATAATCCGTTTTGTAACATTTGTAACAAATTCGTAACAATTTTAAACAAAGACTTAACAAGTTCGATTCGGAGGAAAAATGTTTACAAAAGGATTTAAGATTACACTTGGAGTTTTAGCATTCGCAATATTACTTACATCTGCACCAGTAGATGTATTTGCAAATAAAAAGAATACAGAAGAAAATAATATCACAAATATTCCTACAAGCTTTACAGCTGGTGCTCATTCTGCAATGACAGAAACAGTTGTATTAGAAGATGTTTCTGTAGAAGAAAATGATGTACCTGAAACAGCAGCGGCTATCACAGGTGAAGACATTGTAGATTATGCTCTTCAGTTTGTGGGTAATAGATATGTATATGGTGGTACAAGCCTTACAAACGGAACAGACTGTTCTGGTTTCGTTATGAGAGTTTATGAAGCGTTTGGTTATGATCTTCCTCGTTCTTCTTATTATCAGAGAAGTGCAGGTCGTTCTGTAAGTGCTGATGAAATTCAGCCAGGGGACATCGTGTGCTATAGCGGACATGTAGCCATCTACATTGGCGATGGAAAAATTGTTCATGCATCTAACGCAAGAGACGGAATCAAAATCTCAGATAACTGGCAGTATAGAACAGTTCTTTCGATTAGAAGAATTTTGTAATTTTTGAAGGAGCAATAGATGAAGAAAGTTAAACAGATTTTAGCAATTTTAGGAATCGTACTCATCCTTGGATTAAATGTATTTTTAGTTTTCGCTGCAGGAAGTTCTAGTGAAGACAATATGGGAGTATTCAATGCTGCAATTGTAGCAGTAGTGATGGTTCCAGTTTTATTGTGGATTTATTTGTATATCTATAAACTCATCAAGAAGAGAAATGAAGATAAGGAAATCGAAAAGGATTTAGATAAATAAATAGGAAACACAACAAAAGACTTGTAAACATACAAGTCTTTTTGCTATACTATACAAAGCGCAAAGGCAAAGCGAATATTTGCCTAAAAATATGATAAAAGGTGGAAATACAAATGGCATTATTAAAAGAATGGCACAAAGTTGCTTATAACGAAAAAATGGATCAAGGAGAAATGCAGAGATTTTGGGCTGATTACTTCTTGAAAGAACAGAGTGTATATGAAAAATTATTAACAAATCCAGATGAAGTTGTAGAAGGAACAGTAAAAGAACTTGCTGAAAAATATGGTCTTTCTCTTATGGAAATGACAGGCTTCCTTGATGGTATCAATGATTGCCTCGTTACTCCAAACCCAATCGAAGAAATGGAAGAAGACACAAAAGTTAGCCTTGCATTTGATAAAGAAAAACTTTACAAAGGTATGGTAAATGCAAAAGCTGAATGGCTTTACGAACTTCCAATGTGGGATGATATTTTTGATAAAGAAACTCAGAAACGTCTTTACCTTGAACAGAAAAAATCTGGTACAGTAGTAAACGAGAAAAAGATTGGTCGTAACGATCCATGTCCATGCGGTTCAGGTAAAAAATACAAAAAATGTTGTGGTAGATAATCACATTAAAAAAATCTTCTTAAGATTCCAAAAATCAGTAGCTACGATTTTGTCGTAGCTACTGATTACTTATTGCATCGAAATCTTTTTGATGTGTCGCAACCTCGTTTCGAGGAATTTTCCTAAAGGAAATTATAATTGAATATAGAAAACTTCTTTTTTTATGCAAGGAGGGGATTAGTATAGTTACAAAAGATGTATTGTACGCTTTATATGTTGATGAAAACATAAAAAATAAGGCAGAGCAGTTTAAAAGAGAAGGGTATAAGAATTTTGAACGAGTGAAGGTTCTTGATATTACACCGCGGATAATTGAAGTGGTGAAAAAATTTATAGGATTTGATGCTACGGGATATCAAATATACTCCAATACAAATACATATAAACATATTGAAGATGGGCAGCCTTCTAAAATGATTAAGTTTACAAAAGAGATTGAGGGAAAACAATATGTTGTGATTGCTGCACCAGAAAATAAATACAAGAAACTTTGGGTGATAAGTGAATATAGGGAATAAAAAAAGATACTTCTCAGACGAGTTATGGTGAAACACCCTTCCTCCGACGCCCTAAGCGAACCCTGATAATGTATCTCTTTCTAATATTATTATATCAAATGATATGTAAAATGCAACTGGAAAAGGATTTTAAGGTTTTGTTAAGGTTTCTTTAAACTAAAATATATAGTAGCTATTCTATATGTATGCTAAAATGAATATAGGAAAATAGATTGCATACATATAGGAGGGAATGATTATGACAAACAACAGAGAAGTGTTTTTAAAATGGACAAAGAATTTGTTGTATCTTGAATGTGCAATACTTGTTTTATTAGTTCTAGAAGAGATTCCTATAATTGGCTCTGTATTTGACTGGATTAATACAATTGCAGTGGTTGCAACGATTTATGCGTTATACAAATTAGGAGCTGTAAGTGAGAGATATAAAAAGGCTGCAGTTTTCCGTGGAATATCACTCATAATTTCTTTTTTGATTGGGTTGATACCTTTATTAGCAATGTTGGCAATTGTAGGAGCAGTTTGTTCTTTGATTGGTTTGTATCAGGAGTTTTGCGGACACGCTGAAATGTTAAATGGAATAAATGAAACATTATCCAGAAAGTGGCATAGTTTATTTAACTGGAATATTTTTGGTGGTATAGTATTAGGCATTCTAGCAACTCCTCTTATGGTGGTATTTGGAGTGTTACTTCATGTTGATACAAGTGTGCTTACAGCAGCTACACTCGTATTGATTACAGGTTTTGACGTAATCCTTAAGGTGTTTTACTTACTATATTTAAAACGAACTCGTGAGGCATATATATAAAAGATTGTATTTAGACAAAAGGAGATTAAGAAAATGGGAAATGACAGATTTGAAAAAGTATATTCGCAAGGAGCTATGAATGTTACAGAAATATGGATTGATAGAGAAACTGGTGTAAATTATATGTTTCATGCCTCTGGGTATGCAGGCGGCTTGACACCACTTTTGGATTCAGCTGGAAATGTGGTGGTAACACCTGTGAGTAGAAGAAATTATGAAGCATAAGAAATAGTTGAGAATGAATAAGATGCTTGATTTACAACATAATATCATGTATCATAAAGGAAAAACAATTTAGGAGAATTTTGTTTGTTAATTGCAGTTGTAAAGGAAAAAAGTGCAAAATAAATATTGCAGAGCAGATTTTTAGTTCCCTCTAGGAGTCTGCCCATTTGCCTTACAATTGCTATATACTATAAATGAGACATAGACCATAGTATCTAAATGCAGTTTGGGTACGTATGGTCTTTTTTATTGTCTTACAGAAATTAAGAGGATAGAAAAATGAACATAAATCAACAAATTGAATTCGACAAAATAAAAGAACTTTGGGCACAGCTTGCTCTTACAGATGATGCAAAAGAAAAGATAAAAGAAACGACATGGTGTTTATCGGAGACAGAGCTTAGAATGTTTTTGAAAGAAACAACCGATGCACGCACAATGATTGAAAAGTTAGGGACACCTCCATTACAGAATATTACAGATATTAAAGAGGTAATACAGGTTGTAGAAAAAGGACAGGGATTAACTCCTTATCAGTTAGAAAAAGTAGAAAAGGTACTAGCCTCGATTAGACGTTTGAAAGATTATCTTACAAGAGGAAAGCAGTATGAAAATTCGTTGGCTTACTATGAAGAAAATTTAGAACCACTTTCGGAGTTAGCAGATGAGATTTGTGTCAAGATACGAAATGGTGCAGTGGATGATTATGCGTCAAAAGAACTTTCACAGATCCGTGGCAAGATTGTAAAATGTGAAGAGCAGATAAAACAAAAGGCAGAGCAAATCATGCGTTCGAACAAGACGTGCATGGCAGAGAATTATTATACATTTCGAAATGGACGAGTTTGTCTTCCAATCAAAAAAGAATATAAACAAAAGATAACAGGAAGTGTAATTGATAAGTCATCGACAGGCAGTACGCTGTTTATAGAGCCTACTAGTGTTGCTAAGATTTATGATGAATTACAACTTCTAAAAATCGAGGAAGAGAATGAAGAATTTCAGATTTTGTACACATTATCTATGATGCTTCTAACAGAAGTGCCGGTATTAAACCAGAACCTAAGCATGATAGAGAGACTGGATTTCATGTTTTCTAAAGGTAAACTTAGTATTGATATGGATGCTACAGAACCGATGATTAATACCAATCGAAGTATTCGTATGGTAGATGCTAGACATCCGCTTATGAATAAAGAAATTGCAGTTCCCCTACAGTTTCAAATGGACGAAGGAACTCGCGGTGTTATTATTACTGGACCAAATACAGGTGGAAAAACGATAGCGATTAAGACTGTGATGTTAAATTGTATCATGGCACAGTGTGGTCTGCATGTAACCTGTAAACAGGCGGATATCTGTATGAATAATACTTATTTATGTGATATCGGTGATGGACAAAATTTATCCGAAAACCTTTCTACATTCTCTGCACATATTACGAATGTGCTTTCTGTTTTAAAGGAAGCAAACCAGGATAGTTTTGTTATCATGGATGAACTAGGCTCTGGAACCGATCCAACGGAGGGAATGGGAATTGCGATTGCTATACTAGAAGAACTTCGAAAATGTGGTGCAGTCTTTTTGGTAACGACCCATTATCCAGAGGTAAAAGAATATGCAAAAGATACGGAAGGGATTACCAACGCACGTATGCTATTTGACAAAGAAACCTTGCGACCTACCTATCAAATGGTAATTGGAGAAGCAGGGGAGAGTTGCGCTTTTTATATTGCGGATAGACTAGGAATGCCAAATGAAATGTTGCGTGTCGCTATTCGCGCAGCATACGGAGAGGACGCAGTGGATTCTTATGAATTCCAAAACAGTAGAAATCAGTTAGAAAAATCGCATGGGGCAAAAATTGCCAAAACCAAGCAAAGAAAGATAGATACAGGGCTTAGCGTGAAGTATAAAATTGGTGACAGTGTAATGGTCTATCCAGAAAAGAAAATCGGCATCGTTTGTGAACCAATCAATAAAAAAGGTGTATTAAGGGTTCAACTTCCAAACAAAAAGATTTGGATTAACCATAAACGTGTGAAACTACATGTAGCTGCAACGGAACTTTATCCAGAAGACTATGACTTTTCTATCGTTTTTGAAAGTGTAGAGAATCGAAAGAAAAGACATGATATGGATAGAAAGTTTACGGATGCTGTAATTGAGTATAATGAGGGGGATAAATAATATGACAAGAATCATAAAATCTATGGAAGAGAAATATCTTCAAGAATCAGCAGACTTAGTAGAAAAAGTATTTACTGAATGGGAAAAAAGTGAAGAAGAAGGTAAATTGGTAAGAAGACTAGTGGAGGAAATTCGCTCGAAGAAATATTATGTGCCAGAATTAGAGCTTATTATGGTAAATGAAGAGGATGAGGTAATTGGATATGTAATGTTTTCTCGTTTCCATATAGAAGGAAAATATGAAGACGAATTGTTATTACTTACTCCAGCTGCGGTAAAAACTGCATTGCAACGTCAGCACATTTCCAAAGAATTAATCGAGTATGGTTTTGAAGTAGCAAAAAGTCTAGGCTATAAAGTAGTTCTTGTGGAGGGAAATCCACAGAATTATAGAAACCGTGGGTTTGATTCAAGTTATAAATATGGAATCGAAGCAGCTCCGTCAGTTGGTTTGCCAGCTCCAGAATGTCTTATGGTAAAAGAGTTAGAAGAAGGTGCACTTCAAGATATGCAGGGACTTGTGGATTATTCTTATTATGAAGCACTTAGGTAGGAGAAATAAAAAGACTATAATTTTGTGCTTTACAAAAACCAAAAAAGGTACTAAAATATCAAAGTAATTAAATACACAAAACGTTGATGAGAAGAGTACGTTGTGGAATGTTCCAGAGAGAGATACATTTGGTGTGAGTATCTTAGCAAGAAACAACCGAAGACCACCTCAGAGTGACCCCAATCCGGTCCGGCCGACACCGTTAACGTCAGAATGAGATTTGCTTTTATTTTTAAAAGTAGATGAATTTGGGTGGAACCACGATTATGTTTAGTCGTCCCAGATGCAACTAATGTTGTATCTGGGATTTTTTTATGCAACCAGATACAAGAATTATTCAAATATAGAAAAGGAGAACGAAAATGAAAATCACATTGAAAGACGGCTCAGTAAAAGAGTACAACGAAGCAAAAAGTGTTTATGACATCGCCCTTGATATCAGCGAAGGTCTTGCACGTGTATCATGTGCAGGTGAAGTAAACGGCGAGGTAGTAGACTTAAGAACAGTAGTGCATAGCGACTGTACATTAAATATCATTACAGCAAATGATCCAGCTGCATTGCCAGTAATTCGTCATACAGCATCACATATCATGGCTCAGGCTGTTAAAAATCTTTTCCCAGAAGCAAAGGTAGCAATCGGACCAGCAATCGAAGATGGTTTCTACTATGACTTCGACAGAGAACCATTCTCAAGAGAAGACTTAGATGCTATCGAAAAAGAAATGAAAAAAATCATCAAGAAAGGTAGCAGAATCACAAGATTTACACTTCCAAGAGAAGAAGCTATTGCTCTTATGAAAGAAAAAGATGAACCTTACAAAGTTGAACTTATCGAAGACCTTCCAGAAGATGCAGAAATTTCTTTCTATGATCAGGATGGTTTCGTAGATCTTTGTGCAGGTCCTCACCTTATGAATACAAAGGGTGTAAAAGCATACAAACTTATTTCTTCATCTATGGCTTACTGGAGAGGTGATGCAGATAAAGCTAGACTTCAGAGAATTTATGCAACAGCATATAACAATAAAGAAGATTTACAGGCTCATCTTGATAGATTAGAAGATGCTAAGGTGCGTGACCACAATAGACTTGGTCGTGAAATGGGACTTTTCACAACAGTTGATGTAATTGGTCAAGGTCTTCCTTTATTTACACATAAAGGAACAAAGATGATTATGAAACTCCAGAGATGGATTGAAGACTTAGAGGAACAGGAATGGGGCTACATCCGTACTCGTACACCTCTTATGGCAAAATCAGACCTTTACAAGATTTCTGGACACTGGGATCACTACAAGGATGGTATGTTCGTAATGGGTGATGAAGAAGTAGACAAAGAAGTATTTGCTCTTCGTCCAATGACATGCCCATTCCAGTATTTTGTATACAAAAACGAACAGCATTCTTACAGAGATTTGCCAGTTCGTATGGGCGAGACATCTACACTTTTCCGTGCAGAAGATTCTGGTGAAATGCATGGTTTAACACGTGTGCGTCAGTTTACAATTTCAGAAGGACACAATGTAATTCGTCCAGACCAGGCAGAAGAAGAATTAAAAGCATGTTTCGACTTAGCTTACTACATTCTTTCTACACTTGGATTACAGGACGACGTAACATTCCGTCTTTCTAAATGGGATCCAAACAACAAGACAAAATACTTAGGTGATGATGAATATTGGAATACAACACAGGATGCACTTCGTCAGGTATTAATTGAAAAGAATGTAACTTTTACAGAAGAAGAAGGCGAAGCTGCATTCTACGGACCAAAGATTGATATTCAGGCTAAAAATGTATACGGTAAAGAAGATACTATGATTACAATCCAGCTTGACTGTGCTATCGCAGAAAACTTCGATATGTACTATGTAGACCAGAATGGTGAAAAGGTTCGTCCATACATTATTCATAGAACATCTTTAGGATGCTACGAAAGAACACTTGCATGGTTAATCGAAAAATATGCTGGTAAGTTCCCAACATGGCTTTGTCCAGAACAGGTACGTGTGCTTCCAATTTCTGAAAAATATTCAGAATATGCTGAAAAAGTTATGAAAGAATTAAAAGCAAACGGAGTAGATGCTACAGTTGACAATCGTGCTGAAAAGATTGGATACAAGATTCGTGAAGCTCGTATGGATAGACTTCCATACATGCTTGTAGTAGGTGCGCAGGAAGAAATCGATGGAACAGTTTCTGTAAGAAGCCGTTTTGCAGGTGATGAAGGCGTAAAACCTATCGCTGAATTTGTAAAACAGATTTGTAAAGAAATCCGTACAAAAGAAATTCGTAAGGTTGAAGTAGAAGAAGCTACTAAATAAAATAGTTGAGTTACAAAAGACGTTGTTGAAAAATCAATAGCGTCTTTTTTTATTTAAAATTAAAAAAATAGCATAAATTTATCTAAAATAACCACACTAAAATAGAAAAAATTTAGGAGGTAATACCATGACAAAATTGGATTGTACAGTTACAAGTTGTTCTTATAACGAAAATAAAATGTGCAAAAGAGAAAATATTACAGTAGGTGGACACGAAGCTATAAAACCTTCTGAGACAGTTTGTGAAAGTTTTTATCCAAGAGGAACAAATACTATGACGAACTTAGATGGAAAAGGTCCTACTCATGAAACAAACATTGCATGTAATGCTGTAACATGTAGATATAATAAAAACAAAAAATGTGTTGCAGATCACATACAGATTGCTGGTGTAAAAGCAATTACAACTGGCGAAACAGAATGTGGAACCTTTGAATGTAAGTAAATAAAGAACAACATTCGACCTCTTTCGACAAATATGCATATTTTAAGTCAAATGTCTGTCGAAAGGGGTCGACTACTTGTGGGCTAGAAAGGTTGATTTTTGTAGAATATTATCGTAAAATGTGAAAGTATCAAACGAGAGGAGAAAAGGTCTTGAATACAAATATTAATTTTCCTAATTTACATATTTTTCTAGAAGATGTGGGAAAGACAATCATGATAGGTGATTTTGCAATAGCTTATTATGGTATTATCATTGCGCTCGGAATGGTTGCAGGTGTGTTGCTAGCTACTACCATTGCAAAACGTTCTGGTCAGGATCCTGAAGATTATTATGATATGGCAATCTATGCTATTATATTTTCTTTAATTGGCGCAAGAGTATATTATGTCATCTTTAAATGGGATTATTATAGTCAAGATCTTACACGAATCTTTAATGTTCGAGAGGGCGGCCTTGCCATATATGGAGCTGTTTTGGCTGCTATTGTTACGGTTTATATCCTTACAAAGAAAAAGAAAATAAGCTTTTTCTTAGTTGCAGATACTGCAGTTCCAGCACTTGCTTTGGGACAGTGTATAGGCAGATGGGGGAATTTCTTTAATAGAGAAGCATTTGGTGGTTATACAGATGGATTGTTTGCGATGCAGTTGCCTGTATCTGCAGTGAGAACGTCAGATATATCAGCAGAATTAAGAGAACATATTATGCTGATTGATGGTGTTTCTTATATCCAGGTACATCCTACCTTTTTATATGAATCTATGTGGAATTTTTGCTTAATAATTTTGATGTTAATATATTGGAAGCACAGAAAATTTGATGGTGAAATATTTTTCATTTATTTGTTAGGTTATGGAGTAGGTCGTTTTTGGATAGAATCTCTCCGCACAGACCAATTGTTGCTTCCTGTAATTAATTATCCAGCTTCAATGGCTCTCGCAGCATTAATGGTAGTGGTTTCTCTTGTTTGGATTATTGTAAAAAGAACGAAAATAAAAAGAAACGAGGGAACCGATAATGAGAAATATTGATGAGATAAAAGCTTCAATAGAAAATACACGTGAAGAACTAGATGCTTTAATTTTGACAGAAAAATTCGAAGTGTATTATGAAAAAAGCAAAGAATTGGATAAACTTATCGAAGAATATTTAGATGTAGAAGAAGCTTGTCAGGCAGACGTAGTACTTGCTTAAACAAAAATTTAATACAGTAATAACTTAAAGAGTTCTAATTGTAAAACATATTTACGATTAGAACTCTTTTTTTTGCTGCACAAAAGTTCTTAAAAATAACAAAAACACGAAAAAGGCTTGCTTTTATGGGTTTTTTGCGTTAATATGGAGTAAAAGTGGAGGAAAGTGGTAGGAAAAACCATAAAAGTGGTGCAAAGTGGTGGATAAGTTGATAACGTTGTGGATAACTTTTTGGAAACAAAAAGTTTGGTTGCAATGCTATAACTTAGCTGTCTTTTTGCGTTTCTAAAATGCTTAAATTATTGGAAAGGAGAGAAGAGCTATGTTCATGGGCGAGTATAATCATACAATTGATGCCAAAGGCAGACTTATTGTGCCTTCTAAGTTCCGTGAACAGCTTGGTAACGAATTTGTAATTACCAAAGGGCTAGACGGCTGTCTCTTCGTGTATTCCAACGAAGAATGGCAAAACATTGAAAACTCTTTCCGAGATAAACCACTTACTTCAAAGGATGCTAGAAAGTTTATGCGATTCTTCTTTGCAGGCGCAGCTACTTGTGAAGTGGACAAGCAGGGACGTATTCTTATTCCTACAAACTTAAGAGAATATGCAGGCATCGAAAAAGATGTTGTGTCTGTAGGCGTACTTAGTCGTGTGGAAATCTGGAGTAAAGAAAAATGGACAGACAATGGCGATTATGAAGATATGGATGAAATCGCTGAACACATGGCAGAACTTGGATTCGGTATTTAATAAGGAGCAGGTATGGAGTTTAATCATTATTCCGTTTTGTTGGGAGAAACAATTGAATATTTAAATGTTCGCCCAGGTGGAATATATGTGGATGGAACCCTTGGTGGAGGTGGACATGCTTATGAAGTATGTAAACGTCTTCAAGGGAAAGGCAGATTTATTGGTATTGATCAAGATGCAGATGCGATTTGCGCCGCTAGTGAGAGATTATCCGAATTTGGAGATTTAGTTACCATTGTAAGAAGTAACTATTGCAATATGAAACAGGTGCTTGCCGATTTGGGTATCGAAAAAGTAGATGGTATTGTTTTAGACTTAGGGGTTTCTTCTTTCCAGTTAGATACACCTGAGAGAGGATTTACATATCGAAGTGTAGATGCACCTCTTGATATGCGAATGGATGACAGACAGCCATTGACTGCAAAAGATATTGTAAACGAATACAGTGAGATGGAACTGTTTCGTATTATCAGAGATTACGGAGAAGATAAATTTGCAAAGAATATTGCAAAGCACATTGTAAATGCACGAAAGAAAGAACCAATTCTTACCACTGGACAGCTGAACGAAATTATAGATGCAGCGATTCCGATGAAAATGAAGGTTACAGGAGGACATCCTTCGAAACGAACCTATCAAGCAATACGAATTGAGTTAAATAAAGAACTAGATGTGTTAAGAGACACATTAGATGACATGATTGACCTTTTAAATGAAGATGGAAGACTTTGCATCATAACCTTCCATTCTTTAGAGGATAGAATTGTAAAGGTTAACTTTAAGAAAAATGAAAACCCATGCACTTGTCCAAGCAATTTCCCGGTATGTGTGTGTGGAAACGTATCGAAAGGACATGTAGCAACAAGAAAACCTATACTTCCTACTCAGGAGGAGTTAGAAGTAAACAGTCGTTCAAAGAGTGCGAAACTGAGGGTTTTTGAAAGAAAATAGTAATTTAGAGGTAGTAATTTAGGAGCTAATTGTAATGAATAAGACTTATTATGTAAACGGAAGTACAGTAAGACAAATGGAAGCTCAACCTGTCAGAAGAGAAAGAGTTGACAGGAGAAAAATAGAAGAACAGCAACGCAGAAAACGTAGAAGAAATGCAGCGAAGAGAAACAGAGAACGTGCATTACACATGAGCAAGGGTTATGTTGCCTTTTTATCAGTATGTGTTTTGACCGTTGCTTTTTCTGCAGTATCTTTGATTCAGATTCAGTCACAGGTAACACAGCGTATGGAGCACATTGCGGCGTTAGAAAGTCAGATTACAGACTTAAAAGCTGATAATGATGCTAGATATAAAGAGATTGTCACATCCGTAGATTTGGATTATATTAAAAATGTAGCAATTAATGAATTGGGTATGCAGTATGCAACAGAAGACCAGATTATTTATTATTCTGTAGAGAATAATAACTTTATGGATCAGTATAGTGACATTCCTAAATAACACCTAGGAGTAACATCGTGGCAAAGAAAACAAAGAAACCTACACCTAAGCTTTCCCGTGGTATGCGTAAAAAACTGATAGTATTATTTTCATTACTAACAGTTTGTTTGTGTGCCTTGATTGGAAGGCTTATGTTTATTAATTATACAAGTGGAGAAAAATACGAGAAGAAAGTATTATCTTTACAATCATACGACAGTGTGACTATTCCCTATCAACGAGGGGATATTGTAGACTGTAATGGTACCGTTTTGGCTACTAGTGTAGCTGTGTACAATGTGATTTTAGACTGTTCTGTTCTTACAAGTGATGAAGCTTATTTGGATCCAACTTTGGATGCGCTTGTAACATGTTTTCCTGAATTGGATAGGGATACATTGCTTGGATATGCTACTGACAGTCCAGACAGTAAGTATATTATTTTGGCAAAGAAACTTCCATATGATAAAATTCAACCATTTGTATTATTGCAAGAAGAGTTAGACGAAAATGGAAAGAAAGTAAATCCAAATATCAAAGGTGTTTGGTTTGAAAAAGAATATATTAGAAGTTATCCATTTAATAGTATGGCTAGTTCAGTAATTGGTTTTGTTTCTTCGGGAAATGTGGGAACCATCGGCCTGGAAAATTATTATAATGATACATTAAATGGTATAAACGGACGTGAATATGGTTATCTGAACGCAGAAAGTGATTTTGAAAAAACGGTAATTGCACCACAAGATGGAAATACCTTGGTTACAACCATTGATGCAAATATTCAGTCCATTGTTGAAGAAAAAATATTAGAATTTAACTCTGCGTATACAAACAACTATCGTGATGGGGCAGGAAGCTTGCACACAGCAGTCATTGTAATGGACCCAAATACGGGGGCTATTTTAGCTATGGCAGAATATCCGACCTTTGATTTGAACAATCCTCGTGATACATCTCTTTTATTTACAGAGGAGGAATTGGAAACGGTCACCAGTGAAGATCAGATGGCTGCATTAAATGAGTTGTGGAAAAATTATTGTGTATCAAGTACATTTGAGCCAGGTTCTGTACAGAAGCCATTTACAATTGCAGCTGGTTTGGAAACTGGTACATTAAATGCCGAGATGACATTTAACTGTGATGGACATGAAACGGTTAGTGGAAGTAAGATTCATTGTGTAAATACAAATGGGCATGGATTAGAGACATTAGAAAAGTCGTTGATGGATTCATGTAATGATGCATTGATGCAGATGGCTATTTCTCATATTGGTATTGATAACTTTGTAAAATATCAGGATATTTTCGGTTTTGGACAAAAGACGGGTATTGATTTACCTGGTGAAGCAAATACAGCAGCACTTGTTTATACCGCTGATACAATGTCCACAATTGACTTAGCAACGAACTCTTTTGGACAGAACTACAATGCAACCATGATTCAGACAGCAAGTGCGTATTGTTCTTTAGTAAATGGTGGAACATATTATCAACCATACCTTGTTAGCAAAATTGTAGGAGTAGATGGTGGCACAGTATCTGTTACAGAGCCAACTGTTTTAAAACAGACAGTTTCAGAGGGGACAAGTGATCTTTTAAGGGAATATATGTATAGTACAGTTACCAATGGTACTGGTTCTACAGCAAAAGTAGATGGATATTCTTTAGGTGGTAAAACAGGTACAGCAGAAAAACAGCCTCGTGATCAAGGAAACTATTTGGTGTCATTTATTGGATTTGCCCCATATGAGAATCCAGAACTTGTTATTTACTGTATTGTAGATGAACCAAATAGCGAAGACCAGCCACATAGTTATTATGCACAGAATATTGTGCGTGAAATTTTGGAAGAAGTGCTTCCATACATGAACATCTATCCAGATGAAGAAACTACTGGAAGAAATGTGGGATTGGATATTACAGGTACAGATCCATTCTTCACAGGAGAACGTGATGGACAATATCTTCAGAATAGTGGTGAATCATTAGAAGAAACAGGGGAAACAGAAGGAAATGGTGAGTCTGAAGAATCAGACTGGCCACAACGACCATAATACAAGAATAACCTCATAATTGCCTACATAAGATACAATAAGGCAATTATGAGGTTTTTTATGGAACGAAATAAAACCTACAATCGCAAGAAAATATGTGTATTTTGCTTTATTGTTTTTACATGTGCAATTTTATTATTGGGTCGTCTAATATATCTTATGCTTTTCCAACATGAATATTACACAGAAAAAGCAATTGAATTGCAACAACGTGAGAGAAGTATAAAAGCTGCACGTGGAGAAATCGTTGATAGGAATGGAGTTGTACTAGCTACAAATGAAGCAGTATGTACGATTTCCGTAATACATAATCAAATTACAGATGAAGAAGAAGTAATTCGCGTGCTCTGTGAGGAGTTAGATCTTTCGGAAGAATATGTAAGAAAACGTGTTGAAAAAGTGACTTCTATTGAAAAAATAAAAACTAATGTACCTAAAGAGACAGGTAAACGAATTATGTCCTATCAGCTGGATGGTGTAAAAGTTGATGAGGATTATCGTCGTGTTTATCCATATAATGAATTGGCATCAAAGGTTTTAGGATTTACAGGTTCAGATAATCAGGGAATTATTGGTCTGGAATCAAAATATGACAGTTATTTGCAGGGGCAGGATGGAGATATTCTCACATTTACAGATGCAAGGGGGAGAGAAGTATCTGATCTAGAAGAGTCTAGAGTAGAGCCTATATCTGGAAATACGCTGCAAATATCTATGGATTATAATATACAAGCCTATTGTATGCAGGCGGCAGAAAAAGCATATTTGCAAAAAGAAGCAGATGCAGTAAGTATTATTGTAATGAATCCGCAAAATGGTGAGTTGCTGGCTATGGTAGATTATCCAGAATTTAATCCGAATGAGCCTTTTACATTGATATCCCAATATAGTCAGTATGCGAATACAGAAGAGGAAAATACGTATCTAAATGAAATGTGGAGAAATAGGTGCATCAGTGACACCTATGAACCAGGTTCCACTTTTAAAATAATAACAGCAACAGCTGCATTAGAAGAAGGAATTGTTTCCTTAGAGGATGGGTATTACTGCCCAGGATATATTACGGTGGAAGATCGAAAAATCAGATGCCATAAAACTGCAGGCCATGGGTCAGAGACTTTTGAGGAAGGAATCGAGAATTCCTGTAACCCGGTATTTATTTCTGTAGGCTTAGAACTAGGAGTAGAAAAATACTATCATTATTTTGAAAAGTTTGGACTGCTGGATAAAACCAATGTGGATTTGCCCGGTGAAGCATCCACCATTATGCATAAAGAAGAAAATATTGGTCCGGTGGAACTTGCAACCATTTCTTTTGGACAGTCTTTTCAAATTTCGCCAATCCAACTTGCCACTACAGTGTCTTCTATTATCAATGGTGGTACTAGGGTAACACCTCATTTTGCCATGTCTGTAACGGATAGTGTAACAGGACAGGTAGAAAGCTTTCAATATGAGTATCTTACCGACATATGTTCTGAGGAAACATCGGAAACGATGCGTTATCTCCTGGAGCAAGTAGTGTCAGATGGCTCAGGAAGTAGAGCCTATGTGGAAGGGTATGAGATAGGTGGAAAAACAGCTACATCACAAACTTTGCCTCGTTCAGAGAATAAATATATATCTTCCTTTTTGGGATTTGCACCTGCAGATGATCCAGAAGTGTTGGTGTTGGTGATTATTCATAATCCCCAGGGGATATATTATGGTGGTACCATTGCAGCACCAATTGCAAAGGAAATATTCGAAAACATTCTGCCGTACCTTGATAAATAGGCTAAAATGCCGTATACTAGAAGTTGGTTGAAAAATTTGTACCAAACACAAGATTTGGAGGTATACCATGAATTTGACAGATAAAAAAGTGTTAGTAGTAGGAACAGGAATTAGTGGAATTGCTGCCACTGAACTTTTAGTAGGACAGAAGATAGATACCGTATTGTTTGACGGTAATAAAGATTTAGATAGAGAGAAACTTTTTGCAAAAAGTGATATTCTTCGTCAGGTTCCACTTATGCTTGGAGATATCTCTGAAGAAGATATGGAACAGTTTGATGTGGTAGTTTTAAGCCCAGGAGTACCAACTGATTTACCTATGGTAAATAAGATGCGTGATAAAGGGATTGCTATCTGGGGCGAAATCGAGCTTGCATATTATTTTGCAAAAGGTCGTATTGTGGCCATTACTGGAACAAATGGAAAAACCACAACTACAGCTTTGACAGGTGAAATTATGGCAAACTATTTCTCTGATGTGAAAGTAGTTGGAAATATAGGTATTCCTTACACATCTGTGGCATTGGATACGACAGATGAGACCGTTACAGTTGCAGAGATTAGTAGTTTTCAGTTAGAAACGATTCATGAGTTTAAACCAGTAACATCTGCTATTTTAAATATTACGCCGGATCATTTGGATCGTCATCACACTATGGAGGCGTACATTGGTGCAAAAACAGATGTAACAAAGAACCAGACTACAGAACAGGTATGTGTATTAAATTATGAGGATGAAGTGCTTCGTGAATTTGCAGTTACTTGTCCTGCTACAGTAGTTTTCTTTAGTAGCAAACGTAAATTAACAGATGGTTTGTATTATGCAGACAAAGAGATTTACCTTGCAAAAAATGGAGTAGATGAATTGGTAATTCATATAGATGAACTTAATATTTTAGGTGAACACAATTATGAAAACGTTATGGCAGCATGTGCCATGGCACTTAGTGTAGGTGTTCCAATGGATTCCATTCGAGAGGTTCTTCGTCGTTTCCAGGCTGTTGAACATCGTATAGAATATGTAACAGAGAAACGTGGCGTGCGTTTCTACAACGATTCAAAAGGAACCAATCCAGATGCAGCGATTAAAGCGATTAAGGCGATGAATCGTCCAACCTATTTGATAGGCGGTGGTTATGATAAGCAATCCGAATATGATGAATGGATTGAAAGCTTTGATGGAAAAGTAAAAGAACTCGTGCTTATTGGTCAGACAGCAGAAAAAATCAAAGAGTGTGCACATAAGCATGGATTTATGAATACTATTATTTTTGAAACCTTTGAAGAAGCAATTCGCTATTGCTATGAAAAATCTGTTTCAGGAGATGCAGTGTTACTTTCGCCTGCATGTGCAAGCTGGGGCATGTTCCCTAACTATGAAGAACGAGGCAGAATTTTCAAAGAAATTGTTAGAAGTCTTGAGGAGTAATTGAGTGTCAGAAAAGAAACATAGCGGTAGAAAACGCAAGGAAAGAGCAATTTCATATTTTGACTACAACCTATTGTTTTTAATCATATTTTTAATTTGCTTTGGCTTGGTTATGTTATATAGTTCCAGCTCATACATAGCAGCAAATTCATCCTTATATGGATATGACGGAGCCTATTATTTAAAGAGACAGCTGAGAAACTATATTATCGGTGCCTTTGGTATGGCTTTCTTTATTGCAGTTCCTTATCGGAATTGGAGACGATTTGGCTGGATGGCGTATTTTGTATCCTTTGCATTATGTGTGCTGGTTATCTTCATTGGTTCGGATTCGCATGGTTCTACCAGATGGATTGAAATTGGACCAATTCAGTTTCAGCCATCTGAAGTAGCAAAGGTTGGGGTTATTGTTTTCCTAGCAATGCTGTTGGAAAAAGTGTCAAAGTCCTTAAAAGATTGGAGAAATCTGGCAAAAATTTTTGGCTTACTTATTCCGATTGTTGGGGCAGTAGCATATAACAACTTAAGTACAGCTATCATTATTATGGGTATTGCGGTTTGTATGCTGTTTGTTGCTAGTCCAAAATATTCCCACTTTTTGGCTGTTGGTGTGGCAGGTGTTTGTCTTGTTATTGTGTTTATCATGACTGCAGGATATCGTATGGGACGTATTAAAGCCTGGCTTCATCCAGAGAGCGTTGATAGTAATGCCGTATATCAGACGATGCAGGGATTATATGCCATCGGTTCAGGTGGACTTTTTGGTAAAGGGCTTGGAGAAAGCTTACAGAAAATGGGAAACGTTCCAGAATCCCAAAACGATATGATTTTTACAATCATTTGTGAAGAGTTAGGTTTATTTGGAGCAGTATGTGTCATCCTTTTGTTTATGCTCATTATATGGCGCATGATGGTTATTTCCAATAATGCTCCAGATTTATTTGGTTCTCTTATTGTAGTAGGTGTTATGTCGCATATTGCAATCCAGGTAATTTTAAATATTGCAGTAGTAACAAATTCCATTCCTAACACAGGTGTTATCTTGCCGTTTATTAGTTACGGGGGTACATCCATCTTGATTTTGATGTGTGAAGTAGGATTGGTTCTTGGTGTGTCAAGGTCAATACGACTAGAGAGCATTAAGTAATTGGAGAGTATATGATTAGAGAAAAACGTAAAAAGAAGAGACGTGCCAAAAAGCTTTTGATAGGGCTTCTTATCTTTTTGCTTTTACTGATTATAGCGGCTTTCATTGTGGTGAAAGTGTTTGTTGTAAAAAATGTGAAGGTAGAAGGGAACGTCTTATATGATGAGCAGTTAATCAAAGAAACTGTATTAAATGATGAATATTCATGGAATAGCTTGTATGTGTTTTTAAAATATACATTTGTTGACACAAAAGAAGTTCCATTTATCGATACCATCGAAGTAAAGTTAAATGATCCACAAAGTATCACTTTAAAAGTCTATGAAAAAGGTATGATGGGATATTTATATATTTCCTCTATCGGAGAAAATGCATACTTTGATAAAGATGGGTTTGTAGTAGAAACATCCACAAGAGTAATAGAAGATGTTCCACGTATTGATGGAATTTCTTGTGATGAGGTGGTTTTATATGAGAAACTACCTATTGAAGATCAAAAATTAAAACAGATTCTTACCTTAACCCAGAGTTTAAAGCGTGATGGTTTGGAGCCAGATAGCATTCAGTATGGAGGCGAGGACGGACCAAAGTTGTATTATGGAGATATTATTGTTCAACTAGGTTCTATGGAATTGTTAACTCAGAAGGTAGAACGCATCAACGAGATTCTTCCTAGTTTAGAAGGTCTAAAAGGAACTCTTCATATGGAAGATTGGACAGAAGAAAGTACCAACATCGTGTTTGAAAAAGCGCCTGAAGAAGTAACGGAAGATACATCTATGGAAGATACGGGTGAAGATGATGGTGCCCAAGGTGAAACCGAAGAGAGCACAGAAGAAGCACCAGAAAATAACTCAGAAGAGAGTCCAGAAACAGAGCCGGAAGCGGAGCCACAAGGTGAAATTGGTGAGGAACCACAGACAGAATAAAAAAATATGCGAAAAAATGAAATTTTGGGTTGATTATTTGCTAGAAAAATTATATTATATACTATATGATTTTGCATAGTAGTCTTACTGTGCACAAAATCTAGTAGTTAAATTGACAATTTGAGTGATTCATATACAAAATAGTGTGAAAGAGAAAGAGGAGGAAGAGCCGTGCTGGAGATTAGAACAACAGAAGCGGATGCTAGTGCAAAAATTATTGTAATCGGTGTTGGTGGCGCTGGTAACAACGCTGTTAACCGCATGATTGATGAAAATATTGGTGGTGTAGAGTTTATCGGTGTAAATACAGATAAACAGGCATTACAGTTATGTAAAGCTCCTACACTTATTCAGATTGGTGAAAAGCTTACAAAGGGATTAGGCGCTGGTGCTAAACCTGAAATCGGTGAAAAAGCTGCAGAAGAAAGTGCAGAAGAATTAGCAGCTGCTGTAAAAGGTGCTGACATGGTATTCGTAACATGCGGTATGGGCGGCGGTACAGGAACTGGTGCAGCTCCTGTTGTAGCTAAGATTTCAAAAGATCAGGGTATCTTAACAGTTGGTGTTGTTACAAAACCTTTCAAATTTGAAGCAAAACAGAGAATGATTAACGCAGTTGATGGTATTGACCGTTTAAAAGAAAACGTAGATACATTAATCGTTATTCCAAATGATAAGCTTCTTGAAATCGTTGACAGACGTACAACTATGCCAGATGCTTTAAAGAAAGCTGATGAAGTACTTCAGCAGGCAGTTCAGGGTATTACAGACCTTATCAACTTACCAGCTCTTATCAATCTTGACTTCGCAGACGTTTCTACAGTTATGAAGGACAAGGGTATGGCACATATCGGTATCGGTAGTGCAAAAGGTGATGAAAAAGCAATTGAAGCAGTTAAACTTGCTGTTGCATCTCCACTTCTTGAAACAACAATTAATGGTGCAAGCCATGTAATTATTAATATTTCTGGTGATATCTCTCTTATGGATGCAAATGATGCAGCAAGCTACGTTCAGGATCTTGCTGGTGATGATGCAAACATCATCTTCGGTGCTAAGTATGATGAGACTATGACAGATGAAGCTACAATCACAGTTATTGCTACTGGATTAGATACAGGTGTTAGAACAATGCCTAACGTATCTAGCATGATGAATTATGCTCAGACAACAGCTAGGCCAACACCTAGTATGACTACTCGTACTACACCAGTAACAAGTGGTTTACATACATCTACTGTTGCTCAGCCTACAGCTAGACCAGTTGCTCCAACTACAACAACAGCTACATCTGCAACAACTACTCCTACTCCAATGAGTATCCAGAGACCAGTTCAGCCAGAAAGCACAGTAAAACCAGTAGAAATCAGCATTCCAGATTTCCTTAAAAACTCTAAAAGATAATAAATGATAAGATTGGGCTATCGCTTTTGCGATAGCCTTTTTTATGTTTAGAAACGCCACCGCAAAAGCGACAGCAATCTTATCGGTTATTTTATTTTAGAGTTTGTAATGTTCTATAGTAGTGTACGACATGTTTTTGCAAATTTCTTAGTGTATGCATGTTAGAGTAGATGTATTCGCTTTAAAGGTGGTGAAGAAGTGCTTCTTGAGTCGTACATATTCTATGCTGATGTATATTTTGTTCAGAACTTTATTATAAAAATAGCAGTTCTTTTTTTGATAGCTGTTGTGTGCAGAAAAAGGAAGGTGCTACTTAGAAAAATTTTGTTGCTTGCATTTGCGGGCACGGTTTCAGAGATTGTGGTGTTGATGAGTGGAATTCCGTATGTATTTTTTGTTTTATGGCTGTACTTGATAGAAGTGCCTGTGATTTCGATACTGGTTGCGGGAAAAGAGAAGACATTGTGGTTTCGAGCGTGTGTGAGCGGTTATGTTTTTACGATTTTGATTAATGGGATGCTAGAGGCTCTTTTGAATGTGTTTAGAAGAGATGTGCATTATGTGAGTCTGCTTATGATAGCGAGTGTGATAAGCGTTGTAGGGGCGGTAAGGTTTTTGCGACAGCGAAGGATAGAACTATGTATTTATCCGGTTGAACTTCGTGGGGAAGGGGAAAGTATAAAAGTTTCGGCTTTTTATGATTCTGGAAACCGATTAAAAGACCCTTATACGGGAAAAGGTGTACATATTGCGTCGGAAAAATTATTAAATAAAATAGACATAGAAAAAGAGAAAATGGTGTATATACCTTATCAAAGTCTTGGGAATCCCAATGGTTTATTACAGGTTTGTTATGTGGATGAGGTACAGATACATAAAATTGACACAACTATAAAATTACAGAGAGTACCCATTGGTTTTACAAAAGAATCCTTATTTCAAGGGAAAAACTATGAGATGATTTTAAATGAAGATGTGTGGTAAGGAGGATTTGGAATGTTCGGAAAAATGTATCGATGGTTTTGTATTGTAAGAAGTTGGGTGAAAATATATATTTTCGGAAAAGAGGACACATATTCTGTATTTTATATAGGTGGCTCGGAGGTTTTACCACCGCCACTAGAACCGGAAGAAGAAAAAAGATGTTTACGAGCACTAATCGGAAAAGAAGAAGGTTTGGATTCAGAGGAAGCAAGAAAAACATTGATTTCCCATAATTTACGATTGGTTGTGTATTTGGCTCGAAAGTTCGAAAATACAGGAGTTGGAGTGGAAGATTTGATTTCCATTGGCACAATTGGTCTTATTAAGGGGATACATACATTTAATCCGGAGAAAAAAATAAAACTCGCAACTTATGCATCACGTTGTATAGAGAATGAAATATTGATGCATTTAAGAAGAACGAATAAATTGAAGTTAGAAGTGTCCTTTGATGAACCATTAAATGTGGATTGGGATGGAAATGAATTGCTTTTATCGGATATTCTGGGGACGGATGAAGATGTGATTTATCGAGATTTGGAAACAGAAGCAGAGATAGGGCTTCTTCGTCAGGCAATGAAAAAACTATCAGACAGAGAACGTGAAATTATAGAACTTCGATATGGATATAATCGGAAAAATGAAAAAGAAATGACCCAAAAAGAGGTAGCAGATTTATTAGGAATTTCACAGTCGTATATATCTAGACTAGAAAAAAAGATTATGTTACGCCTGCGAAGAGAGATTCAAAGAATTGAATAAAAAGATAATTTAAAAATATTTTCTAAATTTTCAGAAAATTATAGCCTATGTAGGGTATATAGTGGTATAATGCATATATAATATTTAGGTTCATACATGATGATGTATGGATGAGGCTTGGAATTTTTTCAGAAAAGGAGATGAACCTATGATTATTGAATTCTTGGGTGCGGCTAGAGAGGTAACTGGAAGTTGTCATTATGTATCATTTAATGATGTGCATTTCCTTGTAGATTGTGGTATGGAACAGGGGGCTGATTTGTATGAAAATCAAGAGATACCTGTAAACCCTGCCATTATTGATTATGTGTTTATCACACATGCCCACATTGATCATTCGGGCTTGTTGCCTTTGCTATATAAGAATGGGTTCCGAGGTCAAATATTTGCCACAAAGGCTACCTGTGAATTATGTAGTATTATGCTTCGTGATTCTGCTCACATTCAGGAATTTGAAGCAGAGTGGAAGAATCGTAAGAATCGTAGAGCGGGTAAACCAGAAGTATTACCGTTGTATGATATGAATGATGCAAATGGGGTTATTCCTCACTTTATTCCATGTGATTATCGTAGCAAAATCAATGTTTGTGAAGACTTAGATATTCGTTTTGTGGATGCGGGACATTTGTTAGGTTCTTCTTCTATTGAGATTTGGATAAAAGAAGATGGAGTTAGCAAAAAACTTGTATTTTCAGGAGATATCGGTAATACCAATCGTCCATTGATTCGAAATCCAGAATTTATCCATGATGCAGACTACGTTATTATGGAATCTACATATGGAAACAGAGTTCATGAAAAACCAGTGGATTATGCAGTGGAACTAGCAGAAGTAATGAAAGATACTTTTACCCGTGGTGGCAATTTAGTTATTCCTGCATTCTCTGTAGGTAGAACACAGGAAATGTTGTATTTCCTTCGTCGAATTAAGACAGAAGAGTTATTGCCAGAGTTTCCGAACTTTGAAGCTGTAGTAGATAGTCCGCTTTCTGTAGAAGCAACAAATGTATTTCATAAGAATGTAGCGGATTGTTTTGATGATGAGGCTTTGGCATTAGTAAATCAAGGAATTAATCCAATCAAGTTTCCTGGACTTAATGTATCAGTAACCAGTGATGATTCAAAAATGATTAACTTTAACCCAAATCCTAAGGTTATCATTTCTGCATCGGGTATGTGTGAAGCAGGACGTATCCGTCATCATTTGAAACACAATTTATGGCGAGCAGATTCTACAATTATGTTTGTAGGTTATCAGGTGCCTGGAACCCTGGGAAATGCTTTGCTAGGTGGTGTAGATAAAGTTAAACTATTTGGTGAAGAAGTCGAAGTAAGAGCAAAAATTATCAATCTGCCAGGTATCAGTGGTCATGCAGATCAGCCACATCTTTTGGAATGGATACAGGCATTTGGAGATACTCCAACAAAGGTGTTTGTAGTACATGGTGATGAAGATGCTGCGGTTTATTTTTCAGAGTTAGTAAAGAAAGAAACCGGTATAGATGCAGTGGCTCCTTATAGTGGAGATATTTATGATTTGGAAACAGGTCTATGTATTCAGCAGGGAACACACAAGCTGGCGGTGAAGAAGAAACAGGCGAAAGCACAAGGTGTATTTGCTCGCCTTATTGCGGCTGGCGAACGTTTGGCAGCTGTTATCCAGAAGTGCGAAGGTATGGCAAACAAAGATTTAGCCAAGTTTGCGGACCAGATAAATTCACTTTGTGATAAATGGGATAGATAATTGGCTAGAAATAAAACACGAAAGAGATAGAAATAAGATGCAACTTATCAATTATACAATTCCACATGTAGAAATATGCAATATAGAGTTATATAGGGGGACGGCTGTAAAAGGCGTCCTCTTTGATATGGATGGAATCGTCTTAGATACGGAAAAACTTTATACACGTTTTTGGCAGGAGGCAGCACAAGCGCTGGGCTATCCTATGACTTATGAAATGGGTCTTGGCATGCGAAGTTTAAGCAGAGAAGCAGGAGAGCGACAGCTAAAAGCCTATTTAGGTGAGACTGTGGATTATCAAGAAGTGCGAAATAAGCGTATTGAAATGATGAATACATATATAGAGGAACATGGTGTGGAGATAAAACCTGGAGTTCATGAATTGCTTTCGCGCTTAAAAGAGCAGGGGATTAAAACAGCGATTGCAACTTCCTCACCTTTAGATAGAGCTGAGAAATACCTATCACAAGTTGGGGTAATAGAGTATTTTGATGAGATAGTCAGTGGACACATGGTTCCAAAGGGAAAGCCTGAACCAGATATTTATATCTACGCTGCATCAAAGCTAGAACTAAAACCAGAAGAGTGTCTAGTATTAGAAGATTCACCTACAGGACTAAAAGCAGCATATAAAGCAGGATGCATTCCTGTTATGGTTCCGGATCAAGATAAGCCGGACGAAGCAGTGAAAGATAATGTATACGCTGTAGTGGATTCATTGAATGACATAAGTGCTATGATGAAATAGGAATAGACGAAAGGTTTACTATAGGGTATAATTATTGCAACTAATTATGAAAGGGAAAATATACAAAGGAGGAGTTTTTATGAAAAAAAGAATTTTATCATTTCTTTTAGTAGCAATGATGTTGTTGACTATGATGCCAATGACAACATTTGCTGAAGAGACGGAGATGTCAGAGGATTTTAAAAGTATTTTGAATGATGATTTAAAATTAGAAGTGACATGGTCGAGTGATGAAGAATATATGCCATTCATACTTTCAGAATGGGTTCTGTGTAACCATCCAGATGTAAATGGTAGTTTCTATGTGGTTGCATATAATGACTCTACGAAAAAGGTAACTTTAAGATACTGTACAACTTTTGGAACTGAAGAAGTACATGATGTTGATGTTGTGATTAACGAAGAGTTTAGTGCTGAATTTAATGACATTTTGACAAATGGAAAGTTGATTCTGCCTACTACATGTGAAAATGTTTCGATGGATTGGTTGTCATCTTATTTGAGTAGTTTAGGTGATGTAAATACAGATCTATTTAGTGTTGCAAATGGTTATGATATTACTACGGGTGAAACATTTGCTTGTATTAATGATGATTTTTCAAGAGCAGTTATTAAGCTGGGTCGTGCTGATGGGTATTGTGAATTTCACACAGTTGAGTTATCTCGTATATCAGAGATGAGTGATGATTTTAAAGCTTATTTAAGTTCAAATGGAAAAATAGAATTAGATGCAGCACCACCACAGAACGAATGGGACTTTTATGCTTTGTTTGAATTGATGATTTATGATGAAGGAGTTTTCCATTATAATGTTGCAGAAGATTATACATCCTTTGATTTGTCAATTAATGATGAAATGCATACAGTAGAAATTGTATATAATTATGATGCAAGTATAGCTGCAAAAATGAGGGGATATTTAGAAAATTTACCTATGGATGAACTTTTTGCAGTAAGAGATTTGGAACTGGTGAATTATTGGGTAAATACAGCAAATGCAGATGAAGCAGATACACTAGATGCTTATTCTGGAGATTTAAAAGAATATATTGGATATAGTAATATAAAATATTATGTAGACAACAGAATGGGAACAGATGAACCTTTTTATATAGAACGTGTTGGTATAGCTATGTTCCTGTATAATGATACAGTGTATTATGTTAATAATATGATTGGTACATATGCGGAGCATGTGATTTATGTTCCAGATAATACAGCAAATACATCTGCAGCGATGATGGAAGCTGCACAGAAAAGAATTGATGAATATATTGGTGCAGATAAAGTAGAATTAATTCCTGTTGGTACAGTATTTGATGTGTTAGAAAGTGTATATCCAGGTGAATCAGAAGATGTATTACAAGATTTAATCTTTGCTGAAAGTATATCTGGAGATGATTTTGCGTACAAATTGACTGTTAAAGGAGAAAGTGGACAGGAGAAGGCATATTATGTGGTTATTAAATGTGATAGTTCAAAGATGATTACTCCAGATTATAAAACTGTAGATGTTAAAAATAATGTTGAAGTAAGTTCAGAATCTTCTGAAGTTCCATTGGATACACGTATTGAGGCTGAAGTATTAACAAGTGGAACAGAGTATAATAAAATCATTGGATTATTAGATGTTAAAGAAAATGTTACATACGATATTTCTTTATACTCAGATTCTTTAAGTGATAATGTAACCAAACTTGAAAACGGTACCTTCGAGGTAAAAATTCCATTAACAGAAGAGTTAAAGGGGAAAGAATTAGTAGCATATTATGTAGATGAGAATGATAATATTATTAAATATCCTGTAACTCAAAAAAATGGTTATGCAATCTTTAATACAAATCATTTTAGTATCTATACATTAGCAGAAGGTAGCACCTCAGGTTCAGGTGAAGCAACTCCACAGCCTGAATATGAAGTAGAAGCACCTAGCACAAATGTAGCTTCTGGTAAATTAATTGGTGACGTATTCAAAGTTGTAGAACAGGTTCCATTTACAGATGCAGAAAAAGCTTTAATTGATGCTGGTGCTGATGTAAAAATTACATTAGAAGTAAAAGATGCTACAAGTACAGTGACAGATACAGAGAAAACTTTAATCCAGAGTAACCTGGGGGACAATAAAGTTGGTATGTATATGGATATCAATATGTACAAACAGATTGGTGATGAAGAGGCTATTAAGATTCTTGATTTAAATGGAAAAGTAAAAGTACAGTTGACTCTTCCGGATTTACTGATTGAAAACGAAGATGATATAAATCGTGTATATAGTGTCATTGATATTCATGACGGTGATGTAGAGGTTTTGGAAGCGAAATTTGATGAAACTACAAAATACCTTACATTTGAGACAAATCATTTTTCTACATATGTAGTAGTTTATAAAGATGTAGCAGTAGTACCACCAACAGGTGACAACACATCTGTATTACCATGGACGTGCATGTTGTTGGTAGGAGCTGGAGCTATTGTAGTTTCTAAAAAGAGAAAACATGAATAGTTGCATTTGATGTTTATGTAATGATAATGGGCGGTAATGTGAAAGAAAAACACATTACCGCCCATTTTGTATCCCACAGCATGTAATTTATTTGTAAAATAGGTGTTTACTTACCAGCCACAGTAATTCCTTTTACTAATACAGATGGAGAGCCGCATCTGTGAGCACTGATTGCGCCTGGGTTGAATTTTAAGTCTTCACCAACAGATGAAATGCTGGTTAATAATTGTAAGAAGTTACCAGAAATTGTAATTCCTTTTACTGGTGTTGTCTTCTTACCGTTTTCAATTTTGAAACCACCAGAAGAAAGAGAGAAGTCACCGGTAATTGGATTTGCACCAGCGTGCATACCTTCTACAGATGTAATGTAGATACCGTTTCCAGCTTCTTCAAATAAATCTTCTAAGCTACCTTTTACAGGATTAATGTAGAAACTATAGTGGTTTACACCTACAGGTGATGCATATGAGCCTTTGTAGCCGTTACCAGTTGTTTTTACGCCTGCTTTTGCTGCTGTAGCAAGGTTGTGAAGGAATGTAGTAAATTTACCATTTTCAATAACATTCTTTGCATAAGTAGCAGCACCTTCGTCATCGAAAGTAGCTTTTGCTAATGCATCTTTATACATAGGGTCATCTGTGATAGTGATAATATCTGCAGCAACCATTTCACCTTCTTTGTCTTTCAATAGAGAAAGACCTTTCTGAGCAGCTTCTGCAGAGAAAACAGAAGAATATGTGCTAAGTAAGCTAGACATTACTTTGTTTGAGAATACAACGGTGTATTCTCCGCTGTCTACCGATGTATAGCCGATAGTTTCAGTTGCATCTTTTACAGCTTCTTTAGCAACAGATGTTTTATCGAAATCAGCCATTTTACCAGATGCGATTTCAATACCTGTGTACATTTCTGTTCCATCAGAAACGATAGCATAGCCGTAGCAGTAGTCGAAAGCAGCACTGTCAACAAGGTCAATTCCGTTTGAGTTAAAGATAGCTCTTTCAGAAGAACCGCATCCAGCGATAGCCTGTGTACCATCGATAACTCTTTCATCCTGTGCATAGATTTCTTTCTGTAAGTCTAATGCAAAATCTACCAATTCAGAGGCTGCAGGAGTAGTAGTTTCTTCTTTTTCCACAGTTGCATAAGTGTCGCCTAATTTGTGAATAAAAGATGGTGCTTCACTTTCTAAAGAGTTTGCATTTTCAATCGCTCTTACTACGATAGATTCAGCTTCTTCTTCAGTCATGTTTTCAGTAGAAGCATATCCTGTCTGACCGTTTACGTTACAACGGAAGCAAATGCCCATGCTGTTTGCAGAGTTAAAGCCTTTTACTTCTGTCATAAAGATTTCAACGCTAGTTTCATCAGATTTACTATAGTATAATTCATAGTCGTTTACATTATTTTCAGCAGCATATTTAATAACTGCATTTTTAAATTCTTGATAATTCATTTTGTTCACCTCTTTTTTGAATATTGAATATTAACGTCCACCAACAGTGATAGAAGATACACGAATCATTGGCTGACCAACGTCTGTTGGAATACTTCCTGAAGATGCACCACACATACCCTGTGCACGTTCTAAGTTCTGTCCAACCATATCAATATCCATAAGGATTTCAGAACCTTTACCAATAAGAGTAGCACCACGAACTGCTTCGCAGATTTCGCCGTTACGAACGATATAGCCTTCGTTTACTGCGAAGTTGAAGTCGCCAGTAACAGGGTTAACAGAACCGCCACCCATAGATTTTGCATAAAGTCCATATTCGATAGAAGCAATAATGTCTTCGTTCTTATCTGTGCCTTCTGCGATAAAAGTATTTGTCATACGTGATGTTGGTTCGTATGCATAACTCTGACGACGGCTGTTACCTGTAGATGCCATACCCATACGACGACCATTTAATTTGTCTACCATGTATGATTTTAAAATACCATTTTCAATAAGTACATTTCTCTGAGAAGGAGTACCTTCATCGTCGATGTTGATAGAGCCCCAACCGTTTGGAATAGTACCATCATCGATCGCTGTTACTTTTTCGTTTGCAATCTTTTCGCCAAGTTTGCCTGCGAATACAGACTGTCCTAAAGCAACACCAGAAGCTTCAAGTCCGTGACCACATGCTTCGTGGAAGATAACACCACCGAAACCATTTCCGATAGCTACTGGCATTTTACCAGCTGGGATATATCCTGCGTTAATCATAACCATAGCCTGGCGAGCAGCTTCTTCACCAATTTCCTTTGGATTGTGAATTTCATAGAATTCCATACCCATGCGTCCACCAGGAGAGCAAGAACCTGTCTGGTTTTCGCCATTTTTGCTTGCAACAGCGCTTACAGCCATACGAGTACGAATCTGTCTGTCTTCTGCAAGTAAGCCTTCTGTAGTAGCAATCATGATATTGTGATCTACATCTAAGAAACTAGCTGTAACCTGAGCGATATCAGAGTGATAGTTCTTTGCTGTTTCAGAAGCTTCTCTCATTAAGTCAATCTTTACAGCATTTTCTACAGAGGTTGGAACGACTTTAATTGGATGAATGTCTCCAAAGCGACGTTCACGAAGAACTACTGTTTCCATTTCTCTTGTACCAATAAGTGCGTCAGCAACTTTCTGTGCACAGTTTAAGATAGCTTCTCTAGAAAGAGAAGAAGTAGAACCAGATACACATCTAGTTCCTTTGAAAATACGGATACCTACACCAGAGATGATTCCATCAGCAATTTTATCTACTTTTGATGCAACCATACTAATGCTTTTCTGGTTTGTGTATTCAGCGAATACTTCAGCATAATCAGCGCCTGTTGATGATGCTTTCCATAATGCTTCTTTTACTAAATTTTGTGATAATAACATTATCAATTCCTCCTAAAAACAAGATACCTCTAGTATAAAGAATAATGTGCTCTAAATCAATATATAAAATTAAAGGTTTCTTTACCGTATCTTTGCCAATAGTGATGTATAATGGTAAAGAAGTCGCAAAGAAACTTTGCGATTTCTTAATTTGAATGAAAAGGAAAAAGGAGAAAAGTATGGATTTATTAATTCAGGTTGTTTTGTTAGTTGTTGGCTTTACTATGCTTGTAAAAGGTGCTGACTGGTTTGTAGATGGTGCTGCAGGTATTGCAGTAAAATTTGGTATTCCACAGTTGGTAGTAGGACTTACAATTGTAGCTATGGGTACATCTGCTCCAGAAGCAGCTGTTTCTATTACAGGTGCTATGAATGGTGCAGCTGATATTGCTGTAGGTAACGTATTAGGAAGTAATATTTTAAATGTTTTAATTATCCTTGGTCTTACAGGTTTCATTACAAATGTAGCAATTCAGAAATCTACACTTATGATTGAAATGCCTTTCATGATGGCTATTACAGTTGTATTTGCAATTGTTGGTTTAAATGATGGTAATGTTGGTTTTGTTGATGGTGTTCTTCTTTGGGTATTATTTATTGCTTATCTTGCATATCTTTTTGTACTTGCGAAAAAAGGAAATGAAGAAGAAGATAATGAACCAGAAACACGTCCAGTTTGGAAATTATTATTGCTTGGTGTAGTAGGTGCAGCTATCGTAGTTTGGGGAGCTGATATCTCTGTAGATGCAGCTACATCTATCGCTAAAACACTTGGCCTTTCAGAACGTTTCATTGGACTTACAATTGTAGCTTTAGGAACATCACTTCCAGAACTTGTAACATCAGTTACAGCAGCAAAGAAGGGTAATGCGGATATTGCTATTGGTAACATCGTTGGATCAAATATTTTCAATATTCTTTTTGTTATCGGTACAAGTTCACTTATTATTCCAATTATCTTTGAAGCAACATTCTTAGTAGATGCAATTGTAGCATTACTTGCGGGTGTTCTTCTTTGGGTAGCAACTATCCGTAGAAAAGAACTTACACGTCCTTGGGCTATTGTAATGCTTCTTGGATATGTGGCATATTTTGTATATTTAATTGCATAAATTATTATAAAAATACATGGAATCTTTAATTTAAGAACGCATCCATTTTTATGGATGTGTTCTTATTTTTTGTAAAATTTTTTCTTTACAGATAAATAAAAATGTGAGAATATATTTTGGTCGGAGTTGCCTTAAATAAAGTTTTATATAGAAAGGAAAAAATATGTGGTTATTTTTTACACTTGTAACAACTTTGTTATGGGGTATAGCAGAACTTTTTTATAAAAAAGGTTCACATGAGGATTGTAAATATGATCATTTGAGGGTATGTGTTTTAGTTGGAGCAGTAATGGGAATTCATGCTATATTTACATTAGTGACTTCTGATATTACATATGACCCAATGAATTTAATTGCTTATTTGCCAGTTTCTTTGTGTTACATATTATCTATGGCATGTTCATTTTTTGGAATTAGATTTATCGAAGAATCTTTGGCAGATCCAATTGAAAACACATCTGGAGCAATGTGTTCTATCATGTGTGTGCTTTTCCTGGGTGATAAGATTTCGCTTCCAGTATGGATTGCTATCGCAATTATTGTGATTGGTATTATCGGAGTAACACAAACGGAAAAGAGTGCAGAGGTAAATAGAAGCCAGAAATTAGGAAAGAAGTTGGCAACAGTAGCCTTTTTAATGCCATTTTGTTATGCGTTCATTGATGCAATCGGATGCGTATTGGATATTTTCTTCTTGGAAATGGAGACAAGCCCATTAATCGGTATCACAGAAGAGAATATTGAATTAGTGGCAAATATTTCTTATGAATTGACTTTTGCAATTGTTGGCTTGGTATTGTTTATTTTTATGAAAATAAAGAAAGTAAAATTCGAACTGCCAAAGCAGGGTGACAAGGCAATTGCTGCTGTTTGTGAAACAGCAGGACAATTAACCTATGTATATGCTATGAGTGGAAATGGGGCTATTGCAGCACCAATTCTTTCAAGTGTATGTGTTGTTTCATTGTTATTGTCTAGAATTTTCTTGAAAGAAAAACTAACAAAGAAGCAATATTTGTTTATCGGTATCATTATTGTAGGTATATTAATGCTTGCAGTTTTGGAAGGCGAATAAAAATAGTACGGAGTTCATTGCATTGATATGCGATGAACTCCTTTTTTGTTGGCTATGTTAAATAAGTTCGCATGCTCTTTAATGCATTTTTCTCAAGACGGGAAACCTGAGCTTGAGAGATGTGAATTTGTTCTGCCACCTCAATCTGTGTCTTTCCCTCAAAAAAACGTAGTCTTATAATCTGTTCATCTCTATCATTAAGTTGTTTCATAGCAGAAGATAGGGAAAGGTCTTCAATCCAGTTGTCTTCCTTGTTTTTCTTATCAGAAATTTGATCCATGACATACAAAGTGTCACCGCTGTCTGTGTACACAGGGTCAAATAAACTAAGGGGTGTTTGGATTGCATCTAAGGCGTAAATAATGTCTTCTTTTGAAATCTCACATTCTTTGGATATTTCATCTAGAGTAGGTTCATGAAAGGATTTGCGAGAGAGTATTTCTTTTGCGTGGATTGCTTTGTATGCGATGTCTCGTAGAGAACGAGGGATACGATAGGAGCTGTTATCTCGTAAGTATCTGCGAATTTCACCAATAATCATCGGAACTGCATAGGTGCTGAATTTTACTCCAATCGTTGGATCAAAGTTGTCGACGGATTTCATAAGTCCAATACAACCAATCTGGAAGAGGTCATCTAGGTTTTCGTTGTGGTTAGAAAAACGCCTAATAACGGAGAGTACCAATCGCAGGTTGCCTTGAATATAGGTTTCTCTAGCCTCCATGTCACCTGCTTTAATGCGACGAAACAGTTCTTCTTTTTCTTCTTCTTTTAGTATAGGAAGTTTTGAGGTGTTGACCCCGCAGATGTCTACTTTATATGTGCCCATGGAAGCCTCCTGTATATTTTCAAATCTTTTTTTATACAGGAAGTTTTTGCAGTTTTATTTTGTTTTATGCAAAACGTCAATTATTTCTTTATTGCTTTGAAGCATCGTACATATATATAAATAAGGCTGTTACACCACGGGCGGAGCCCATTTTGTAACAGCCTTATTTTTATTCGTGTCTATGCATTGAGAAGGAATCCATATCAAAGTTTTGTAAGTTTTCATGGATGCCTCGTTCATCGGATTGAGATAGGAGAGTGTCACGGTCTTTCTTTGATGAAACTGGGTCTTTGTAGGCGCTAGGACCACCAACACATCCACCATCACAAATCATACCTTCAATAAAATCTTCTGGTAATCGTGCGACTTTCATTAATACCAGAGCTTTTTTGCATGCAGCAGCACCGTTTGCCACGTGCACTTTTGCATCTATATTTGCATCGGATTCTTTTAAACTTTGTAACACAGCTTCTGTTACACCGCCTGAAGTTGCAAAGCGTTTTCCATAAACAGAACCTGTTTGCTTCTCTGAATCTACTGGTTTTAAAACAACTTCTTTTGCACTCATAAGGGCTTCTATTTCAGAATAAGTCAAAACATAGTCTGCATTGCCCTCAATTTTCTGTTCAGTGAGTTCTGATTTCTTTGAAATACAAGGTCCGATAAATACAGTCACGGCTTCAGGGTCTCTTGCTTTAATCAAACGTGAGACAGCACACATTGGTGAGATTGTAGTCGAGATGCAATCTGCTAACTCTGGATAATGTAAACGAATCATATTTACAAAAGCTGGACAGCAGGAAGTTACTTTTTTCTTTCCGTCTTTGTAGCTTTCCGCCCATTCTTCTGCTTCGTAAGCGGCGGTCATATCTGCACCAAGGCTTACGTCATAGCAGTCGGTAAAACCAACTTCGAGCATTGCGTTTCTCCAACTATCCATAGTAATGTCTGCGCCATATTGTCCGATGGTAGCAGGAGCAATCATGGCATATACAGGCTTTTCGGATTTAATGGCATTGATAACATCCACAATAGCAGTTTTTGTACCGATTGCGCCAAATGGACAACTGTGAATACATTTACCACATGAGATACACTTTGATTTATCAATAATGGAAATTCCAAATTCATCATAGGAAATGGCATCCACTGGACATGCATTCTTACATGGTCTCTTTAAATGGGCAATTGCGTTATATGGACAAGCGGCCGCACATTTACCGCATTCTTTACATTTGTTAGCATCAATATGGGAGCGATATCTGCCTGGACGGATTGCGTTAAAGTTACATGCATTGATACATGCTTTTCCCACGCAGTTTTGACAGTTGTCTGTTACTGTATATGTAGAAATTGGACAGTCTTCACAAGCAGAAGAGATTACCTGCATGATATTTCCGTCATCAACAGGACCAGCAGATTTTCCTTCTGCTAATCGCACACGCTGACGTATGATTTCGCGTTCTTTATAAATACAACAACGGAATTGTGGAGTAGGTCCTGGAATTAATTCAAAAGCGATAGAATCTCGTTTCGCATCCAATTCACCTTCAAATGCTAGCTTTGCAACCATATCCAATACCTGATGTTTTATTTTGATTACATTTTCATCTGCGTTCATGAGTTACTCCTTTATATATTGTTAATTTTTTAACCAAGTCAATTATAAACAAACTGCTAAAAAAATCCAATAGTTATATTTCAAAAAACATCATAAAGTGTTAAAATATTAACGAATTGGCATGAACTAAGAAAGGAATGAACAGAAGATGGCTTGTTTAACCCTAAAAAAATCAAATTGTAAAAACTGTTATAAATGTATTCGTAATTGTCCTGTAAAGGCAATACGTTTTTCTGGGAATCAGGCTCATATTATAAAAGAAGAATGTATCTTGTGTGGACAGTGCTTTGTAGTATGTCCTCAGAATGCAAAACAGATTGTAGATGAAACCGAAAAGGTGAAGATGTTTTTACAGGGAGAAGATCCAGTTATTGTTAGCCTTGCGCCTTCCTTTGTAGCTAACTATGAGGGTGTGGGAATTGAAGCTATGCGAGAAGCTTTGAAAAAATTAGGTTTTTATGATGTAGAAGAAACTGCTATTGGGGCTACTATTGTAAAAAATGAATATGAAAGAATGCTAGCAGAAGAGCAGCGTGATATTATCATTTCTTCTTGTTGTCCTTCTATTAATTTGTTGATACAAAAACATTTTCCATCAGTAGCTGGATATTTAGCAGATGTTGTTTCACCTATGCAGGCGCATTGTCAGGATATTAAAAGAAGATTTCCAAATGCAAAGACAGTTTTTGTTGGGCCTTGCGTATCAAAAAAATATGAAGCAGAGACCAGTCAGGGATTGGTAAATGCAGTATTAACATTTGAAGAATTATCCAATTGGCTCAAGGAAGAGAATATAGAATTAAAAAAAGAGAGGGGAGAAAACAACGAGAGTCGTGCTCGCTTTTTCCCAACAACAGGAGGTATTTTAAAAACCATGACGCAGGATGCGCCTGGATATACCTATTTATCTTTAGATGGTGTAGAGAATTGTATGCATGCCCTAAAAGATATTGAAGATGGAAAGGTGCATAAGTGTTTTATTGAAATGTCTGCATGTGTTGGTAGTTGTATTGGTGGCCCTGTTATGGAGAAATACCATCAGACAGATCCAATTTCGGATTATATTGCAATTGCAAATTATGCCGGAAAAGAGGATTTTGCAGTAGAACAACCAGTATCGGAGAAACTGCGAAAAGAGTATGCACAGATAGAGACAGGCGTGTCACAACCATCAGAAGAACAGATTCGTAATGCGCTTCAGCAAATGGGTAAGGCAAAAGAATCCGATGAATTAAACTGTGGTTCTTGTGGATATAATACCTGCCGTGAAAAAGCCATAGCTGTTTGTCAGGGAAAAGCAGAAATCTCTATGTGTCTGCCATATTTGAAAAAGAAAGCAGAAAGTTTTTCAGATGCTATTGTAAAGAATTCCTTAAACGGAATTGTGGTTTTAAATGAGAATTTAGAAGTGCAGCAAATCAATGAGGCTGCACGTAAAATGATGAATATTCGTTTTAGTTCGGATATTTTAGGGGAACCAGTAGTTCGTATTTTGGATCCAGTTGATTTTGTCAATGCTTTGTATGCAGAAGAGGAAGATACGGTTCAAAATAAGAATGTTTATCTTGCAGAATATAATCGTTATGTGGACCAATCCATTATATATGATAAAGAGTCACATCTTTTGATTTGTATTATGCGTGATGTAACAGAAGAAGAAAAACACCGTATGAAGAAAGAACAAATTGGTCGAGATACCATTGAGGTTGCAGATAAGGTAGTAGAAAAACAAATGCGAATTGTACAGGAAATTGCATCCCTTTTAGGTGAAACTGCAGCTGAAACAAAGATTGCACTTACAAAATTAAAGGAGTCAATTGAAGATGAATAATTTGTGTATCGATATTGGCTATAAAAGTATCAATCATTACGGAGAAGAACTTTGTGGTGATCATGTAGAAATTGTAGAACAGGATGAAAATTCGTCAGTTATTGTGTTGGCAGATGGGTTAGGAAGTGGAGTAAAAGCAAGTATTTTATCTACACTTACTTCCAAGATTATTTCCACAATGATGGCAGCTGGACTTCCAATAGATGAGTGTGTTGCTACGATTGCAGCAACCCTTCCAGTATGCTCGGAAAGATGTGTGGCCTATTCTACATTTACCATTTTACATTTGCTTAATAACGAGACAATCGAAATGATTCAATATGATAACCCACATGTAATTATGATTCGCGATGGACAAAATTACGAGTATTCCATGACAGAGATTGTATTAGATGGGAAAAAAATATATAAGACAAACATTCGCCTTCAGGAAGGGGATGTATTTATTGCCATGAGTGATGGATGTCCTTATGCTGGTGCAGAGAAAACATTAAACTATGATTGGAAAAGAGAGGACATCATTGCATTTATGGAGGTTATGGTACTAAATGGCCTTACTGCCAAGAATCTTGCGACTATGCTGGTAGATGAATGCAATAAATTATATGCCGAAAAGCCAGGAGATGACACTACAGCTTGTGTAGTAAAAGTACGTAATCGTGTTCCGGTTAATCTTTTATTTGGACCACCATCTGACCCAGATGATGAGAATCGTATGCTATCGTTGTTCTTTGCAAAAGAAGGTAAGCATGTGGTGTGTGGTGGCACCACATCAAAGGTGGTGGCAAGATATCTGGATAAAGAGATTGAGCCTCTTATGAATACGGAACAGACGGATATTCCACCTATTTCAAAAATAGACGGTGTGGATTTGGTTACAGAAGGCGTAGTAACCATAAACCGTGTGGTGGAATATGCAAAAGACTATGTGGCAGAAAATGAATTGTTTGAGAATTGGTATTTTAAAAAGAATGGTGCAGCATTAATTAGTCAGGTCTTGTTCGAAGAAGCGACAGATATCCATCTATTTGTTGGAAAAGCGATTAACCCAGCACATCAGAATCCAAATCTACCAATCAATTTCAATATCAAGATGAGTTTGGTAGAGGAGTTGTCAAAATATTTAAATGAAATGGGAAAACGAGTGAAGGTGAGCTATTTTTAATTGCAATTTTTATCTTCCTATGTTAAAATTTTCAAGTTATGTAACGAAGTGATTTCGTTCATATATAAAGTGAGTTCGAAACCATCCTCACTTGAGCGATAGCTCTAAATCAAAACTAAGGAGACAAGAAAATATGAGAAATAAGAAAGTAATGATGATTACCCAAGGGGCTATCATTGCTGCACTTTATGTGGTACTTACCATGATTGCCAATGCAATGGGGCTTGCAAATTATGCCATTCAGGTACGATTTTCTGAGGCGCTATGTATATTGCCATTCTTTACAGTGGCAGCGATTCCAGGACTTACCATTGGTTGTTTGATTTCAAATCTTTTGACAGGTGCTTTTGTTTGGGATGTGTTGTTTGGAAGTTTTGCTACATTAATTGGAGCAATTGGAACCTATCTTTTGAGAAAGCATAAGTTCCTTATGACTTTGCCACCAGTAATTGCAAATGCGGTGATTGTACCCCTGGTGTTACGTTATGGATATGGTTTTACATGGGAATATCAAGGTGTAGATTGGTCGATTCCATATTTTGTTACAACAGTAGGAATTGGTGAAATCATTTCTGTATGTGTGTTAGGTACAGTGCTTTTAAATGCACTCTTGCCATATAAAAATATTATTTTTAAAGACTAGAATTATTTGAATTAAGAAAAATAGGAGGCTGTTATGAAAAAATTACTTGATTTAATTTCAGAAGAAGTAACCAAGGCGTTCGTGGAATGTGGCTATGATGAAAAATATGGTAGGGTTACTTTGTCTAACAGACCAGACCTTTGTGAATATCAGTGTAATGGTGCCATGGCAGCTGCCAAAGAATATAAGTGTGCACCATTTATGATTTCTGATAAAATTGCAGAAATGTTATCTGGAAATGAAATGTTCTCAATGGTAGAATCTGTAAAACCAGGCTTTTTAAATTTAAAAATCAATGAAGCATATTTAGCAAAATATATGAATGATATGCAGGCGGATGAAGGACGCTTTGGTTGCACTAAGGTAGAAAATCCAAAGACTATTATGGTTGACTACGGCGGACCAAATGTGGCAAAACCACTTCATGTAGGACACCTTCGTTCTGCAATCATTGGTGAAAGTGTAAAACGTATTGGAAAATTTGTTGGACACGAAATGATTGGTGATGTTCATCTTGGAGACTGGGGACTTCAGATGGGACTTATCATTACGGAATTAAAACTTAGAAAACCAGAACTCGTTTATTTTGATGAAAGCTATACAGGAGATTATCCAGAAGAAGCACCATTTACAATTGCTGAATTAGAAGAAATCTATCCAACAGCTAGTGGTAAATCAAAAGAAGATGAAGCTTATAAAGAAGCAGCGCTTGCAGCAACCAACGAATTACAACAGGGCAGAAGAGGATACCGTGCATTACTCGCACATATCTTAAATGTATCTGTAACTGACCTTAAGAAAAACTATGAAAAATTAAACGTAGACTTTGAACTTTGGAAGGGTGAATCTGACGCACAGCCATACATTCCAGATATGGTAGCAAAATTAAAAGAGGGCGGATTTGCATATGAAAGTGAAGGCGCATTGGTAGTAGACGTTGCGGAAGAAACTGATACAAAGGAAATTCCTCCATGTATCATTTTAAAATCTGATGGCGCATCTTTATACAGCACCACAGACCTTGCAACACTTGTAATGCGTATGGAAGATTACAATCCTGAGTCTATCATCTATATTACAGACAAGCGTCAGGAACTTCACTTTAAGCAGGTGTTCCGTTGCGCGAAAAAAACAGGTATCGTAAAACCAGAGACAGAACTTACACACATCGGTTTTGGTACTATGAATGGTAAAGATGGAAAGCCATTTAAAACTCGTGATGGCGGTGTAATGCGTCTTGAATACTTGTTAGAAGAAATTTATGAAGAAATGTTAAAGAAGATTCTGGAAAATCAGAAGAATAAAGAAAACCTTGACATTTCTATGGAAGAAGCACAGGATACAGCTAGAAAAATTGCTTTAGCAGCTATCAAATATGGTGACCTTTCTAACCAGGCTAGCAAGGATTACATCTTTGATATTGAAAGATTTACATCCTTTGAAGGAAATACAGGTCCATACATCCTTTACACCATTGTTCGTATCAAATCTATTCTTGCAAAATACGAAACAACAGGAAAATCTGTAGCAGATTGTATCGGTGCAATGGAAGCTGCACACAACGAGCATGAAAAAGACCTCATGCTTGCTCTTTCTCGTTTCAACGCAGTTGTTGAAAATGCATATGAGGAAAGTGCACCACACAAACTCTGTGCATACATCTATGAACTTGCCAATGCTTTCAACGGTTTCTATCACGGAACAAAGATTCTTTCTGAAGAGAATGAAGCAACACAGAAGGCATATATTGGTTTACTTTGCTTAACAAAGAGTGTTTTAGAAACATGTATCGATATGCTTGGTTTTGAAGCACCAGAACGTATGTAAATATTAGTCATAAAACTTAAGACAAGTCATATATATAAGACATAGGTATTATTGCCTATGTCTTTATTTTTTATTAAGGCAAAATCAAAGGAGGAGCAGAATGGTCAGAGGATTGGTAACAGTGTTTCCGACAAGTATTAGGCCGCGAATGCGAAAGATAAATTGGGATGGGTTAGAGGAAATCCGTGTACGAATCGGCTGGCCAGTAGAACTCATTTATGGAAATCACAATGAATGGCTTGGAAATTATGACAGCATGATAGACAGGCAGTGCCTGGATGAAATGCTAAACTATATAACAGGATATTCCATTTATGCCATGGAAGAAGAATTGAAACAAGGGTACATTACATTTGCTGGTGGTCATCGCATTGGCATTACGGGACATGCAACTTATGAGGCATTACGGAATACAAGAGAACCACAAATCACAAATATGATAGATATTGGAGGGCTGAATATACGTATTGCACATGAAAGAAAAGGATGTGCAGAGAAGATAATACCGTTCTTAAGAAATGGAGAAACTATATATAATACGTTGTTTTTTGCAGCACCAGGAGTAGGTAAAACCACATATTTAAGAGATGCAATTCGAATCTTATCAAATGGGGACAAGGAGTATTCGGGGGTTAAGATATGTGTGGTAGATGAACGTTCTGAAATAGCGGCTTGTTTAGATGGGAAACCACAGAATGATTTAGGAAAACGTACAGATGTATTAGATGCTTGTCCCAAGGAATTGGGGATGAGAATGGTGCTTCGAACTATGTCACCAGAAATTATTGCGGTAGACGAATTGGGGAAGGCGGAAGAGTTTTTACTTATGGAGCAAATGCGTTGTTCGGGAGTAAAGGTGCTTGGAACTATGCATGCTGGGGATATAGAACAGGTGATGAGAAATCAAATGATAAGACAAAGTATAGAGACTGGCGCAGTGGAACGGTTTGTGGAACTAATAAAACATTCAGATGGAAAAAGAGATTTCTATATCTATGATGGACAAGGGAACATAGTATGGGGAAGATAGTGGGGATTATTTTATTGTTGAGTGGTACGGCTTATGGGTTGTATAACTGGGTGGAAAAACAAAATGAAAAACAAAGACGCATGGAGAAGATGTTGCATTTTTTGCAAAAATCCATATTTGCCATGGAATCAGAAAATATAAAACTAATTACATATTTTTCAGGATACGATTTTCAGGATGAAGTGTTAGATAGAAGTTTGAATGAAATTGCATATAGATTAAGTCAAAATGTTTATCCAAAGGGTCAGCGTGTTTGGGAGGAAGTTTTTAAGGAAGAAGAACAGAACCTGGCGTTTGATAGAGAGAGCTTTGGAGTATTGATGGATGCAGGGAACGGATTTTTTGGACGTAATCGAGAAGAGAATATCTGTTTCCTGCAAAAATCACTGAAGGAACTTGAACGACAAAGCGTTAAAGTAAAAGAAAAGGATGCAGGAGAAAGAAAGGTGTGGGTGCCAGTGGGGATGTTGGGCGCAGTAATGTTGGTTATTATTTTTATATAGTGTACCCATATAGTAAGAGAGGTTGGATATGGACATAGGAATTATTTTTAAAATTGCGGCAGTGGGAATTATCGTTACCATTCTGGGACAAGTGTTAAAACAAAGTGGAAGAGATGAACAAGCTTTTTTGCTTAGCCTGGTAAGTTTAGTCATTGTATTATTCTGGATTGTGCCGTATATAGGAGAACTGTTTGAAACGATGGAAACTTTGTTTTTATTGGGATAAGAGGTGACAGGTATTTTTCAAATTGGGTTGATTGGAGTGGCTGCTGCATTGCTGGCCACGTTTATAAAAAAAGAAAGAAGTGAAATAGCTTTACTTATCGGAATTGTTGCAGGAGTTATTATTTTTTTGTATGTGATTACACAGTTGTCCGTAGTTATTGGATTTGTATCAGAGTTGTTGGACATGGTAGAACTGGAAGAAACCTATTATTTACAACTTTTGAAAATGCTTGGTGTAGCTTATGTGGCAGAATTTGCGTCTGCGATTTGTAAAGATGCAGGACACCAATCCATAGCGGGAATGATAGAACTTTTTGCAAAAATATCTATAGTTGCATTAAGTATACCGGGACTTGTGTTTTTGGTAGAAACGTTGGGGATGTTTATATGAGTGCAAATCAGTCCACTTCCGTGGAGGAATATCTAGAAGAAATACTAAGTGCATTAGATTTTAGTTCACTTAATGATTTTATATATGGACATGTGCGAACAGAAATGACTTTTGAAGAGTTGGTAGCACAAGTGAGCATGAATGGTTTGGATGCCTTAAATGCAGAAAATATTTGTACTTTCTTTTATGATGCATTTTTATATGAGTTATCTATTGCAAGACCTGTTTTTTTGAAAATGCTTTTATTTACACTACTCTTTTCTGTAATACATAAACTACTTATGACACGTAATCAATATATATCGGATATGGGGTTTCTTACAATCTATTCTACTTTGATGGTGTTGCTCATGCAGTCTTTTTTCATGGTGAGAGATATCGCAATAAGTGGGATTGATACATTGATTTCTTTCTTGAATGCGTTGATACCCACTTATGCATTGACACTCGTATTTTCAGGAAATAGTGTGACTGGAGCATTTTTGTATGAAATTGCTTTTCTTATGGTATACCTTATTGAGTTTGTAATGAAAACTTTTTTGAGTCCAATGGTTCATGTGTTTATTTTGGTGCTATTTCTAAATCATCTTTTTGATGAGGATAAATTGTCAAAGCTGGCTGAATTTTTGGAAAAGGGTGTGCAGTTGATATTGAAAGGTGCATTTGCTGCAGTTATTGGTCTTAGCGTGGTACAGTCTATGATTTCGCCAGTCAAGGATCGTCTGGCAGGAAATGTTTTGCTATCGGGATTATCCTCTTTGCCAGGAGCTGGGAATGCATTTGGTGCTACAGGCGAAATTATTTTAAGTTGCGGGATGTTAATAAAAAATAGTGTTGGTGTAATTGGATTAATCATTCTAGTTTTTCTCGCAGTGCTCCCGTTGCTGAAAATAGGATGTTTTTGGTTGATGTATCATGGTTTATCCATTATTCTACAACCTATAGCAGACAAAAGAATAACGGAGTGCGTTTCAGGAGTAGCAAGAGGCTGTGATTTGTATTTAAAAATGGTGTTCTATTCCATGTTGTTGTTTTTTGTTCTTTTTTCCATGATAAGCGTTGCCACCAGCTTTGTGTTCTAGGAGTAAAGTTATGTTAGAACTTTTAAAAAATTATTATGTTTTTATGCTGATTCTTATGGTCTTTTCTTATCTCGTCCCGAAAAAAGAGTATAAGGTATATATTCAGTTTTTTATAAGTATATTTTTGTTAGTGCTTTTCTTAAAGCCGGTGTTGGAGTTTGTAACTATGGATCATCCTGGATTAGTATCGGATGTATTTGAAAAAATAAATATGCAGATTGAACATAGGGATTTAGAAATGATGGAAGGGGAGAATATATTTGAATTTTTCTTTTTTGAAGGAGAAGGGGAATAAATATCTTGTTTTTATTTTGCTAGGTATATTGGTACTTGTGCTTTTTGTCCCAACAGATTCAACGAAAGAAGAGTCATATACAAGAGGAGAGGTAATAGAAGATCAAGAGCTAGAAGCAAGGTTGAAAAAGGTATTGTCTGCAATGGAAGGTGTAGGAGCTGTGGAAGTAATGATAACGACTCAGACAGAAGAAGGCACGCTTTTTGGAGAGGAAGCATCACAACAAGTTTGCGGAGTTGTAGTGGTGGCGGAAGGAGCTGGAAATGCGTCGGTTGATACAAGAATTACAGAAGCGGTTAAGGCATTATTTTCAATAGATGTGCATAAAATAAGTATAGTAAAAATGAGACCCGTGGAGGAGAATTGAGCATGAAAATTCGTAAAAATCAAGTTGTAATTGCAACCCTAGCTGTTTTAATTGCAATTGCAGGGTACATAAGCTATGACAAATCAGGGATAAATCTAAATCCTGAAAGTAAAGAAGTGGGTGCAGATGACGTGGCAAAGGAAGAAGATGCAAATCTTTGGGATAAACTAGTGTGGAATGAAGAAAATACGGAAATTGTATCAAACACAGAAGAGGAGCTAAATCCCGGGGAATCGGTTCTTACAGGTAATATTATTAATGTGACAGATTATGCTGCATCTGTAAAATTAAACAGAGAACAAATTCGTGCATCGAACAAGGAAACACTTATGGAGATTATTAATAATGAACAGCTTTCCGAAGAAGCAAAACAGGATGCAGTAAATCAGTTGGTGGAAATGACGGACATTGCAGAAAAAGAAGCCAATGCAGAAATGCTTCTGGAGAGTAAAGGATTTACCAATGTAGTAGTAAGTATTAGCGGCGAAAACTGTGATGTTGTACTGGATATGGGAGAAGTAACAGATGCAAAACGAGCTCAGGTGGAAGATATAGTGAAACGAAAGACCGGTATTGCAGCAGAAAATATTGTGATTACACCAATAAATACAAGCGAATCTGAATAAAAATGCATTGAAAAGAAGATAAATCTAAGGTATACTTACAAACGGTGCGTTTGAGTACCTATAGTATATTAATTGGTTTTATATAAATTTGGAGGACACTCAAGGTGAGTAACTTAAGAAAAGAAATAGAAAAAAGACGTACATTTGCCATTATTTCCCATCCGGATGCTGGTAAAACTACTTTAACAGAAAAGTTCTTATTGTACGGTGGTGCTATCAATTTAGCTGGAAGTGTAAAAGGAAAAGCAACAGCACGTCATGCTGTTTCCGACTGGATGGAAATTGAAAAACAAAGAGGTATTTCTGTAACTTCTTCTGTATTGCAGTTTAATTATGATGGATATTGTATCAATATTTTGGATACACCTGGACATCAGGACTTCTCTGAAGATACTTATCGTACCCTTATGGCTGCAGATTCTGCAGTTATGGTTATAGATGGTAGCAAAGGTGTAGAAGCACAGACACGTAAATTGTTCAAGGTTTGTGTTATGCGTCATATCCCTATCTTTACATTTATTAATAAGATGGACCGTGATGCCAATGATACATTCGATTTATTAGGTGAAATCGAAAAAGAACTTGGAATTGAAACATGTCCTGTAAACTGGCCAATTGGTTCTGGTAAAGAGTTCAAAGGGGTATATGATAGAAATACAAAGCAGGTTCGTCTTTTCTCTGATACTTTAAAAGGAACAAAGGAAGGAAAAGAAGAATTAGTAGATATCGATGATCCATCTTTAATCGAAAAGATTGGTCAGGATAAGTACGACCAGCTTATGGATGAAATTGAGCTTTTGGATGGAGCTAGTGCAGAGTTTGATATTGATCTTGTATCAAAAGGAGAATTGTCTCCAGTATTCTTTGGTTCTGCACTTACAAACTTTGGTGTAGAAACATTTTTACAGCATTTCTTAAAAATGACATATTCACCATTAGCTCGTAAAGCAGATGTGGGGATGATAGACCCATTTAATGAAGATTTCTCTGCTTTTGTATTTAAGATTCAGGCAAATATGAATAAAAACCATAGAGACCGTATCGCATTTATGCGTATTTGTTCTGGTAAATTCGATGCTGGTATGGAAGTATTCCATGTACAGGGAAATAAAAAGATTAAGCTCTCACAGCCACAGCAGATGATGGCAGACGAGCGTAAGATGGTAGAAGAAGCATATGCGGGAGATATTATTGGAATTTTTGACCCAGGTATTTTCTCTATTGGTGATACACTTACAACAGCAAAGGATAAATTCCAGTTCGAAGGTATTCCTACTTTTGCGCCAGAACACTTTGCTCGTGTACGTCTTGTAGATTCTATGAAACGTAAACAGTTTGTAAAAGGCGTGACACAGATTGCACAGGAAGGTGCTATCCAGATTTTCCAGGAATATAAAGGTGGTATGGAAGAAATTATCGTTGGTGTAGTAGGGGTGCTTCAGTTTGACGTATTGAAATTCCGTCTGGAAAGCGAATACAATGTAGAAATTCGTCTGGAAAATCTTCCATACGAACATATTCGTTGGATTGAAAATAAAGATGAAGTGGATGTGGATAGCTTAACCGGAACTTCAGATATGAAGAAAGTTATTGACATGAAAGGTAATCCATTACTTCTCTTTGTAAATGCATGGAGTGTTGGCATGACATTAGATAGAAATAGTGGTCTTGTGTTGACAGAGTTTGGCAGAAATTAGTATAATTAGGACAGTCACTTAGGTGACTGTCTTTTTTCTTTTGATATAATTTTATAAGAATTTCATGTTTCGGTGTCCGAATTATTACCCATATAAAATGTTTTAATTTAGTTGTTGACAAGGAGGTACATTTATACTATTATTAAAACAAGAAAACGAACACGCGTTCGCGAACAAATGTTTATGTTTACGGAACGTTATGAAAGAAAATGTTAAATTAAAGGAGAATTATTCATTATGGCAAGAGAAGATAAATTGAAAGCATTGGATGCAGCGATTGCACAGATTGAAAAACAGTATGGTAAAGGTTCTGTTATGAAGTTGGGCGAAAATGCAGCTAATATGAACGTTGAAACTGTACCAACAGGTTCCTTAAGTTTAGATATTGCATTAGGATTAGGTGGACTTCCAAAGGGACGTATTATTGAAATCTATGGACCAGAATCTTCTGGTAAAACGACAGTAGCCCTTCATTGTGTAGCAGAAGTACAGAAAGCAGGCGGTATTGCAGGCTTTATTGATGCAGAACATGCATTAGATCCAGCATATGCAAAGAATATAGGTGTAGATATTGATAATCTTTATATTTCACAGCCAGACTGTGGAGAACAGGCATTAGAGATTACAGAAACTATGGTTCGTTCTGGTGCAGTTGATATTGTTATTGTGGACTCTGTTGCAGCGCTTGTACCAAAGGCTGAAATCGATGGAGATATGGGTGATTCCCATGTAGGTCTTCAGGCTAGACTTATGAGTCAGGCGCTCCGTAAATTAACAGGTGTTATCAGCAAGTCTAACTGTATTGTTATCTTTATTAACCAGTTACGTGAAAAAGTAGGTATTATGTTTGGTAATCCAGAAACTACTACAGGTGGTCGTGCGCTTAAATTCTATTCATCTGTACGTCTTGATGTTCGTAGAGTAGAAGCATTGAAACAGGCTGGTGAAGTAATTGGTAACCACACAAGAGTTAAAGTTGTAAAGAATAAAGTGGCTCCACCATTCAAAGAAGCAGAGTTTGACATTATGTTTGGACAGGGAATTTCAAAAGAAGGTGATATTCTTGATCTAGCAGCAAACGTAGGTATTATTAATAAATCTGGTGCATGGTATGCTTACGAAGGAGATAAAATTGGTCAAGGTCGTGAAAATGCAAAGATCTATTTAAGAGAGAATCCAGCATTCTGTGATATGATTGAAGGAATGGTTCGTGAGCACTACTTTAGTCATCCAGAAGATGTTGCAGAGGTTGACCCAGCTACTGTAGAAGATGATGAATAATATGGAGCGGTAGGTACTTATGGTGAGTGCTGAACATATATTAGTAACTTCAATTGAGAAATTACAGAAGGGAAAATATCGTATTCGTTTTGAGAATGGTGAAGGTTGTATAGTATACTATTCAGAACTCCGAGGATTACATATAGAAGAAGGAACGTATGTATCCTGTGAATTATATGAACGTATTATGAAAGAAATTGTAGGAAAGAGAGCGAAGAAGAGAGCATTACATCTTTTAGAAAAGATGGATAGAACGGAGCAACAACTTCGTGAAAAACTCTTAACTTCAGAATATCCTAGCAGATGCATTGAGGATGCGATTTCCTATGTAAAAGGGTTTCATTATTTAGATGATGAACGCTATGCGGAAACTTTTATCCGATACAAGAAAGAACAAATGAGTCGTCAACAGATCAAACAAAAACTTATGATGAAAGGTGTTTCTAGAGATATTATTACAGATGCAATAGAGACAGAATATGATATGGATGAATCGGTTCATATTCGCAAAATATTAGAGAAGAAACATTTTTCAACTGAAACGGCTGATGAGGGAGAGTTTCGCAGAGTATATAACTTTTTGTTGAGACGAGGTTTTCGAAGTAACGATATTTTAAAAGAAATGAAATGTGTAGGAGCGGACTGGTAAAAACAGTCCGCTTTTGTAATTACTATATCTTGTGTTAGAAAATTGTAACAATTCGATATAATGGAGTCTTTGCGCTTGACATATGTTGTGAAAAAGTATAAAATTTACATGTTGTAAACTATGAACATCTAAAAAATGTTTTTGTTATATGTACAATGAAAATTAAATAAAGGAGGTGCTCCTGTATGGATCCAATTCTTGTTGCAGTAATTTGCTTAGTTGCAGTTGCTATTACAGGCGTTGTTGTTTGGATTGGCGCTGGTGTTTTCCATAAGAACTCTGCGAAATCTAAAATTGGTAACGCTGAAGAACGTGCAAGAGAAATTATTGATGATGCAGTAAAGACAGCGGAAAGCAAGAAGCGTGAATCTATGCTTGAGATTAAAGAAGAGTCTATTCGTGCTAAGAATGAACTTGACAAAGAAATCAAAGAGCGTAGAAAAGAAATTCAGCGCAATGAAAGTCGTATTGTTCAGAAAGAAGAAAACTTGGACAAAAAGCTTGAAGCGATTGAAAAACGTGAGGCTAACTTTGCAGCAAAAGAAGAAGAGCTAAACATTCAGAAAGCAGAAATCGCTGCTTTGAACGAACAGCGTATACAGGAACTTGAAAGAATCTCTGGATTAACCTCCGAACAGGCAAAAGAATATCTCTTAAAGACCATTGAAGAAGATGTTAAACTTGATACTGCAAAATTAATTAAAGAATTAGAAAACAAAGCGAAAGAAGAAGCTAGTAAGAAAGCAAAAGATTATGTTGTTACAGCTATTCAGAAGTGTGCAGCGGATCATGTTGCTGAAACTACAATTTCAGTAGTACAGCTTCCAAACGACGAAATGAAAGGACGTATCATTGGTAGAGAAGGACGTAACATCCGTACTCTTGAAACAATGACTGGTGTAGATTTGATTATTGACGACACACCAGAAGCTGTTATTTTATCAAGCTTCGATCCAATTCGTAGAGAAATTGCTCGTATTGCTTTGGAAAAATTAGTAGTAGATGGCCGTATTCATCCAGCTCGTATTGAAGAAATGGTAGAAAAAGCTCAGAAAGAAGTAGAAACCATGATTCGTGAAGAGGGTGAAGCAGCTGCTCTTGAAGTAGGCATTCATGGCTTACATCCAGAACTTATTCGCTTACTTGGTAAGATGAAATTTAGAACAAGTTATGGACAGAATGCTTTGAAACATTCTATTGAAGTTTCTCAGCTTACAGGTTTACTTGCCGCTGAAATCGGTGAGGACGTTCGTATCGCAAAACGTGCGGGTTTATTACATGATATTGGTAAATCAGTTGACCATGATATGGAAGGTTCACACATTCAGCTTGGTGTTGAATTATGTAAGAAATATAAAGAATCATCACTTGTGATTAATGCAGTAGAATCACATCATGGTGATGTAGAACCAACTTCTCTTATTGCATGCTTGGTGCAGGCTGCTGATACAATCAGTGCAGCTAGACCAGGAGCTAGAAGAGAAACATTGGAAACATATTCTAACAGATTAAAACAGTTAGAAGACATTACAAATGGTTATAAGGGAGTAGAAAAATCTTTTGCTATCCAGGCGGGTAGAGAGATTCGTATTATGGTAGTTCCTGAACAGATTAGCGATGCAGATATGGTACTTATGGCTCGTGATATTTCAAAACAGATTGAATCTGAATTAGAATATCCAGGACAGATTAAAGTAAATGTTATTCGTGAATCTCGCGTAATTGATTACGCAAAATAATCAAACAATTAAAAGACCGAAAATCCTTTATAAAGGAATTCGGTCTTTTTTTATTATCTTCATTAATGGTTGTAAAAGTGAGACAAAAGTGTATAATGTAATTAATTCTTATTTAACGAGAAAAAATGACGCACTTTGCCAATTATTTACGTTATAATAAGTTATAATTCTTAAAATTACAGAAGAATAGGTGGATTATGGAGATAGATGATAGTCGAAACAGTAAAATTTATCAAGAATATATAGACGGGGCAACTTATGAAGCGTTAGGGAAAAAGTATTTGGTTTCTGCCGCGCGAATTGGTGCCATTGTAAAAAATGAGAAGAGGAAAGCAGAGCATAATGCGAATCATATATATGGTTTGATTTCATCTTTATGTGATGATAAGAAAGTCGTTACGAGAACATATACTTTGCTAGAAAGATTGGGAGCTACTACAGAAGAAGAGATATTGAAACTTGATAGAAACACCTTGAAGAAAGCAAGAAATTGTGGAGAAAAAATAGAGTGTATTATTATGAAATTAAAAGAAATAATTGAAAAAGATAGGGTATAGAGAGTATACTAGACATGATATAAAAATGCATAAGAGGAGAAGGAATCATGTCAGATAAAATTAAACGTTTGAGTAGAGAACTTGTTCATAAGGGATCTATCTTAGATATTTACAAAGATACGATGGACGTCGGGAATGGAAAGATTGAAGAATGGGATTTTGTTGCTCATAGAAAAGGAGCTGCGTGTATCGTTCCAGTTCTTCCAGATGGAAAAATTCTTATGGTACGTCAGTATCGTAACGCTATTGAAAGAGATACTTTAGAAGTTCCTGCGGGAGCAAGAGATAGTGTGACAGAGGATACAATGGTGTGCGCTGTACGTGAACTGGAAGAAGAGACAGGATATAAGAGTGACAAGGTAAGTAAACTTTTGGAACTACGTACCACGGTGGCATTTTGTAATGAAATGGTGGATGTGTATTTGGCGGAAGACTTATATCCAGGAACACAACACTTAGATGATGCAGAGGATATTCGTGTAGAGGCCCATGAACTAAGTGATTTATTAGATATGATTTATAGCGGAAAGATGCAGGATGCAAAAACGGTAGCTGCTATTTTAGCTTATGCTAACAAAATTAAATAGTGTGTAGGCATAAATAAAAGAACTTGGACATATTATGATACGAGACGAAAGGTTGGTTATAATATGAAAAAGTTCTTTTTGGTTTTGTTTATTATTTTTTTGTCTGGAATTCTCTCTGCGGATATATGTTTAGAACAAATAAAGGAGAGTACATCTTTGTTAGATAAAGTTGTATATCAAGGGTATGCAAACGCAAAATTGAATTTTCAAGATGTATTTTGGAGTGTATTGTATGAAAGGATAAAGCTTTTTTCAGTATTTATACTTTTTTGTTTAACGCCTATTCGAGAAAAATTGTCTGTTATTTTGGTAGCGTTATTTAGCTTTATATGGGGATTTTTTTCTATGTGTTGTGTGGCAGAGATGGGGTTGGCAGGTGTGGTTATTGCTATTTTTTCTGTTATACCACATGGGCTGTTATATGGCGCAGTGGTGTTGATGTTGCTCCAGAATAGAAGATTACGTACATATCATACAAAAGACCGTGCAGTAAAAGGCGTAGCATCTTATGTTTTTATGATATTGATGTTTCTTACGGGCTGTGTGTTGGAAAGCATTGTTGGAACACATTTTATACCATGGGTCATTCGATTGAGCATGGTGTAGTAATAACGAGATAGAAAAAGGCTCAGCATTTGCTGAGCCTTTTGATTTATTAGCATCCGTCTGCGATGTCATAGATGAGACGTTTTGTATCATCCCATCCAAGGCATGGGTCAGTAATAGATTTTCCGTAAATGCCATCCCCGATAGACTGAGAGCCTTCTTCAATGTAGCTTTCAATCATAAGGCCTTTTACAAGTTTATGAAGGTCTTCGGAGTGTCTGCGGCTATGAAGTACTTCTTTTGCAATACGAATTTGTTCTTTGTATTTCTTTCCAGAGTTTGAGTGGTTGGTATCAATTACAGCTGCTGGATTAACAACATCCATCTTTTCGTACATTTCATGAAGTCGCATCAAATCTTCATAATGATAGTTTGCAACTGTGTTACCGTGTTTACTAACTGCACCACGAAGAATAACATGGGCATATGGATTGCCAGATGTTTCTACTTCGTATCCGCGATGTACAAAATGGTGAGAGTGTTGCGCTGCATAAACGGAATTGAGCATTACGCCAAAGTCACCACTGGTAGGATTTTTCATACCAGATGCTACATCAAAACCGCTTACTGTTAAACGATGTTGCTGATCTTCTACAGAACGGGCGCCAATTGCTACATAAGATAATAAATCTTCTACATATCCCCAGTTTTCAGGGTAGAGCATTTCGTCTGCACAAGTAAGACCACTTTCTGCTATTGCGCGAATGTGCATTTTTCTCATGGCGATTAATCCCTCTACCATGTTTTCTTTCTTTTCAGGGTTTGGCTGTGAAGCAATACCTTTATAACCTGTACCATTTGTACGTGGTTTATTTGTATATATACGAGGAACAATTACGATTTTTTCTTTTACATCATCCTGAACTTTTGTAAGTCTGCTTACATAATCACATACAGAATCCTCGTTGTCGGCAGAACATGGACCAATGATTAAAAGGAAACGTTCATCATTTCCTGCGATGATATCATTTACCATTTTATCTCGTAAAGCTTTGAGTTCTGTTAACTCTTTGGATAATGGATATTCTTTTTTTATTTCTTCTGGACTAGGTAATTGATTTAAAAATGTAAAACTCATAATAGTACTCCTTGCTGATTGCATAAATATTCATTATATTAATCCCTTTTGTATGGATTGTCAATTTTTAAGGGGCTTATTTCGTTGCAATAATTTGGTATTATTAGTATAATTATAAGGACTATTTAAGGAGAAGGATAACAGATATGTTAAAAGTAAAAAATAAAGCAATTGGAAACGGAAAACCTATGATATGTGTTTCAGTTATGGATTCTGTAAAGGATGAGATTGTAACAGAGGTAAAACGTCTGGTTGATAAAGGGACTGAGATGATAGAATGGCGAGTGGATGCTTTTGAGGGGGTAGAAAGTCCAAATGCTGTGCGTGAAGTTTTGCAGGAAGTTGCCCCTGTTTTGGAGGAGACTATTTTTGTGTTCACTTTCCGTTCGAAAGAACAGGGTGGACAGCACTCTATGAAAAATGAGAAAGTGTATGATTTGCATCAGGTTGCGGCAGAATCACATGTGGTAGACTTTATTGATATTGAATATTTTTATACGGAAGATGCGGACGTAGAGATTTATACATTGCAAAAAATGGGGACCAAGGTTATTACATCTCACCATGATTTTCATGAGACGCCATCTTCAGATGTAATATACATGCTTCTTGAACAGATGAGACATAGCAATGCTGATATAGTGAAACTGGCTATGATGCCACAAGTGACAGAAGATGTAATTCGACTTTTGGATGAAACAAATAAATTTCATAAACAATATCCTGATTTGCCAATTATTACCATGTCTATGGGAAAAATGGGGACCATATCCAGGGTGGCAGGAGAGACATTCGGCTCTTGTGTAACCTTTGGTGCAGGGAAAAATGCTAGTGCTCCTGGGCAGATTCCTGTGGAGAAATTGCAAAATATTTTAGATGTGCTTAGCTTTTAGCAAGGTTGACTTTTGTAGGGCTGTTTGGTAAACTTAATTAGTTGAAGCAGCCGTAGTATAATGGATAGAACACAGGACTCCGACTCCTGGGGTGTGGGTTCGATTCCCGCCGGTTGCATTGAGGCGTTTTAGACAATGGAGGATTATATGAAAGAATTTTTAGATAAAGTAAAAGATGTACTAGGAAATATTTCAGAAAAAATTAAACCGTTCTGTGGTAAGGTTTTTGAATTAGCAAAAGAACACAAACGTTATTTAGGTGTTGTGGCGTTATTTGTTGTAATGATAGTAGTACTTGTTTTCTTCACAGGTGATGCGTTTAATGCAAAAAGAATTGCTCGTTTAAATAGTAAGACAGTTTCTGGTGAAGATTATGTTCCAGATGCTGAATTTGAAGTAAATGCATACCCAGCAGTGAATTCATTGATCCAGCAATATTTTACAGCTTATGTAAACGCTGATTTTGCTGCATTAGAAAAATTAGCAACCCCAGTTTCTGAGATGGAAAAGAGCTATATTACTACAATGAGTCAGTTCTACGAAGAGTATAAGAACATTACATGTTATACAAAACATGGTTTGTCTCAGGATTCTTACATTGTTACAGTATGTTTTGATATTAAATTTGTTGGACAAGAAGTAACAGCACCAAGTATGTTGTTGTTCTATGTTCAGACAGATCCAAATGGTTTGTTATACATTAATAACTTGTATTCTGATTTTAATATGCAGTATTCAGAAGTGGATATTAATCAGGATGTATTCACAGCCTTGCGCAAATATACTACACAGGACGATTATTTAGCATTGTACAATCAGGTAGAAACTGCATACAATCAGTTGATTAAAGATAATAATGATATTTATCAGCTTACAAAACGTACCATTCCTGGTACAAGACAGATGTGGGAAGATTCTGTATATTATGTACAGAGTACAGAAGATGTAGAAGGAACAGAGACTACTGAGAGTACAGAAGTTACAGAACCTACAGAAGAACCAGAAACAGAAGTAACAGAGCCAACGGAAGAACCAGAACCAGTAGCGGATAAAGTTAAGATTGTTAATGTAGCAACAAATGTTAACATTCGAAAAGAAGCGGATGGTGATTCGGAAGATATTGGTGATGCACATAATGGCGATGTGTATGAAAAACTTGGTGAAGAATCAGATGGTACACATGTATGGATTAAAATTCAGTTTGACGGTGACAAAGTTGGATTTGTAAGATCTGATTTCACTGAAGCTGTAACAGAATAGTATAATCTAACGGAGACTTGAGTTTTAAGTCTCCGTTACTTGGTTTAAAGGATGATTATGGAAAACAACGGGATTAGAATTAACAAGTTTTTAAGTGAAGCGGGCGTATGTTCTAGAAGAGAAGCAGACCGTAAAATTGAAAATGGAGAAGTGACAATTAATGATCGTGCTGCAGTTGCTGGCGATAGAGTTATGCCAGAAGATTGCGTTTACGTAAATGGTAGACCTGTTGAAAAAGAAGAAGAAATGGTTCTTTTGGTGTTAAACAAACCAGCAGGGATTGTCTGTACTGCGGAAAAACGAGAGAAAAATAATGTAATCGATTTTATGAAATACCCAAAGCGTGTCTATCCAATTGGACGTTTAGATAAGGATTCAGAAGGGCTCCTTCTTATGACAAATAATGGCGAGTTGGTGAATAAAATCATGCGTGCAGGAAATATGCACGAAAAAGAATATGTTGTTACTGTAAATAAACCAGTAACAGACAGTTTTGTAAGAGGGCTTGCAGGTGGTGTACCTTTGGTAGAATTAAATACTACTACGAGAAAATGTAAGGTTGAAAAGATTGCCAATCGTAAATTCCGTATTATTTTGACTCAGGGATTGAACCGACAGATTCGACGCATGTGTGAATACTTTGGTTATCGTGTAGAAAAACTAGAAAGAGTTCGCATTATGAATATAGAACTGGGAGATTTGAAGTCAGGACAATATCGTGAAGTGACGGAAGATGAGTATGCAAAGTTAATGAAACTGGTGAAAAACTCTTCCAGTGCACCAATTGATTATAGAAAAACTAGTGCGAAGAAGTCCGAGGAGAAAAAAGGACAACACAAAATATATAGAACAGGAATATAGGAAATGGCAGAAATAAGTTCTGGTAAAATAAATAGAATAGAAGAGTTAGTAGAACAGCTTAATAAAGCATCTGAAGCATATTACAATGGACAGGATGAAATAATGTCTAATTATGAATGGGATGCCATGTTTGATGAGTTGACGGAATTAGAATCAGAGACTGGATATATATTACAAAATAGTCCTACTCAGAATGCAGGATATGAAAGTGCTAGCGGTCAAAAGGAAACTCATGAATTTTCAGCTCTTTCTCTTGCGAAAACAAAGAAAGTGGAAGAACTTGTTAAGTGGGCAGAAAATTATCCAATCTGGCTTTCGTGGAAATTGGATGGATGTACTTTGGTGTTGACTTATGATAATGGGAAATTGGTAAAAATTCTTACCAGAGGAAATGGAACAGTTGGAACAAATATTACCCATTTAAAAAATGCAATTAAAGGTTTTCCTTTGGAAATATCCTATAAAGGTCATTTGGTTGTTCGTGGAGAAGCGGCTATTTCTTACTCTGATTTTGAAGCAATCAATGATATGATAGAAGATGAGGATGAAAAATATGCAAATCCTCGTAATTTGGCATCTGGTACATTAAATCTTGATGATGTGGAAGAAGTAAAAAATCGTCGTGTGCATTTTTATGCTTTTACTCTAGTTCATATGGATGAACCTATGGTTTCGTGGGGGGATAGAATGAACTATCTCGAACAGATGGGATTTACTGTGGTTGATAGAGAAAAAGGGAATGCGGATGTCATTGCTGAGATGATAGAGAAATGGACCAAACGTGTTGAGTCTGGTAAGATGGATGTGCCAGTAGATGGACTTGTTATCTGCTATGACGATACGGAGTACGCGTCTACTGGAAGTGTTACAGGTCATCATGCAACTAGAGCTGGCTATGCTTTTAAATGGCAGGATGAGTCAGTGGAAAGTAAATTGCGTTATATTGAGTGGTCGTGTGCAGTGTCTACAATTTCGCCGGTGGCAGTGTTTGAACCAGTACAGATAGAAGGAACTACGGTTTCCCGTGCATCACTTTGTAACTTAAGCGAAATTGAACGTCTTGGAGTTGGTAAGGAATGTACTTTAGAAGTAATTAAAGCCAATAAAATAATTCCAAAGTGTATTGCGGTAAAAGATGCTGTGGGAGAGGTGGAGATTCCTACAGAGTGTCCAGTTTGTAAAGCTGCAACAAAGATACGTACAAGTGCTAGTGGAACAAAGACATTGCATTGTACGAATGCAGATTGCACTGCGAAAAATGTGCAGAAATTTAGTCGTTTTGTGAGTAAAAACGGTATGGATATTGATGGTTTATCTGTACAGACGATGCTTCGTTTTATTAACGAAGGATTTATGAAAGAATATGCAGATATATATAGACTTTCGCAACATTTTGAAACAATCAGTAAGCTAGAAGGTTTTGGAGAAAAATCTTGTGAAAATATGGACAAAGCCATCGAAAAGAGTAGAAAAGTCCATCCTGTAAAATTTATTTATGCTATTTGTATTCCTATGATTGGAATAGATGCTGCAAAGAAAATTGTGAATACAGTTGGTTTTGATGGATTTTTAGAACGAATGGAACAGGGAGTTGGATTTGAAGATATTGATGGAATCGGTGGTGAAAAATCCAATTCGATACTAACCTGGTATGCAAATCCAGTAAATAAAAATCAACTAAAAAATCTATTGGAAGTAGTGCAGATTGAAAAAGTAGAGAAGGTCAATGTTGAAAATGGACGTTGTAAAGATTTGACATTTGTTATTACAGGAGACGTGCATCATTTTAAGAATAGGGATGCCTTTAAAGCGTATGTTGAAGCAGAAGGCGGAAAAGTAGCAGGGTCTGTCTCTGGCAAAACTAATTATTTGGTTAACAATGATGTAGAGTCAACTTCATCAAAGAATAAAAAAGCAAAATCTCTAGGTGTGCCTATTATTTCTGAAGACACCTTCCTAGAAATGTTTGGAGGATGAAATGCCAATTAAAATTCAAAGTGATTTACCTGCAAAGGAAATCTTAGAACAGGAAAATATATTTGTAATGGATGAACATCGTGCAATGCATCAGGATATTCGTCCTATTAGCATTGCGATTTTAAATTTAATGCCTTTAAAAGAAGAGACGGAACTTCAGATTTTGCGTTCTCTTTCTAATACACCAATTCAGGTGGATGTGTCATTTCTTATGGTAAAAAGCCATGAGTCTACCCATACATCAATGAGCCATTTGAATAAGTTCTATCAGACGTTTGATGATGTGAAAAATCAGAATTTTGACGGACTTATTATTACCGGTGCGCCAGTAGAACAGATGGAATTCGAAGAAGTAGATTATTGGGAAGAACTTTGTGAGATCATGGAATGGAGTAAAACCCATGTAACCTCTACACTGCATTTATGTTGGGGGGCACAAGCGGGATTGTATTACCATTATGGTATCCAGAAAAGACCATTAGAAAAGAAAATGTTTGGGGTATTTCCACATCGTGTTATGAATAGAAGAGTACCTTTGGTACGTGGATTTGATGATATTTTCTATGCGCCACATTCTAGACATACAGAAGTACGAAGAGAAGATATTATGCAGCATAGTGATTTGACTATTTTAGCAGAATCAGATGAGGCTGGTGTGTTTCTGGTGATTTCAGATGATGGAAAGCAGATTTATGTGATGGGGCATCCGGAATATGACCGTATGACTTTGGATAAAGAGTATATGAGAGATAAGAATAAGGGGCTTCCTATTGAGGTGCCTATCAATTATTATCCATCTGATGATGATACTCAGAAACCTTTGTTACAGTGGCGTTCTCATGGTAATTTAATGTATTTTAACTACTTAAATTATTATGTATACCAGACTACACCATACGATTTTATTCATACAGAACAGATTTATAAGGACAGAAAATAAAATTTTGGGCGAAAAGGATAATTTTGGTTATTTTTTTCGCCTTTTTTGCATATATTTTACTAGTAATCTTTGGACAACTGTGTTAAAATACTAGCAAGAGTATCCAAAGATGGGGTACATATATTAAAAAGGGGGAAATAAGTATGGCAAAAGAAATTGTTGCAATGCTTCTCGCTGGAGGACAAGGATCCAGATTATATGCATTGACACAGAACCTTGCAAAGCCAGCAGTTCCATTTGGCGGAAAGTATCGTATTATCGACTTCCCTATTTCGAACTGTGTAAACTCTGGTATTGATACCGTTGGTGTATTAACACAGTATCAGCCAGTAGAACTTAATAATTACATTGGAAATGGACAGCCTTGGGATCTCGACCGTCTCTATGGTGGTATTCATGTACTTCCACCATACCAGAAAGCATCTGGTTCAGATTGGTTTAAAGGTACAGCAAATGCGATTTATCAGCATATCGCATTTATTGAAAAATATGATCCACAGTATGTTATTATCCTTTCTGGTGACCAGATTTGTAAACAGGATTATAATGACTTCTTACAGTTCCATAAAGCAAAAGGCGCTGAATTCTCAGTAGCAGTTATGGAAGTACCTTGGGATGATGCTTCTCGTTTCGGACTTATGGTTACAGATGAAAACGATAAGATTACAGAATTCCAGGAAAAACCAGCAAATCCAAAATCAAATCTTGCATCAATGGGTATTTACATATTTAACTGGGCTATTTTGAAAAAATATCTTATCGAAGATGAAGCTGATCCAAATTCAGAAAATGACTTTGGTAACAACATCATTCCTAACCTCTTAAGAGATGGACGTAGCATGTATGCATATCGTTTCGATGGATACTGGAAAGACGTTGGAACAATTGGTTCTCTTTGGGAAGCTAATATGGAAGTTCTTGATCCTGAAAACAGTGGTATCGACCTCTTTGATGAAAACTGGAAGATTTATAGCCGCAACAGCGGACATACAGGACACAGAATCGCTCCTTCAGCTGTAATTGAAGATTCAATGATTACAGATGGTTGTGATGTTAAGGGTACAGTAAAACATTCTATCCTTTATGCTGGTGTTGAAGTAGAAGAAGGTGCAGTAGTAGAAGATGCAGTAGTTATGGGTGGTTGTACTATCAAAGCTGGTGCAGTAGTTAAACACTGTATTCTTGGTGAAAACGTAGAAGTTGGTGAAAATGCTGTAGTTGGTGAACATCCAGCTGGTGGCGGAATTGGTGATGTTGCACATGTTGGACCAGGATTAAAGATTGGTGCAAACGCTGTAGTTAGTGCAACAGCTAAGGTATATGAAGATGTTAAGGAGGGAGAAAAATGCTAAACACAATTATTAAAAACGATGCGTTAGGCGTTATTTTTCCTAACAGCTACGACGGATTAGTACCAGAACTTGTAAAAGAAAGATTAATGGCTTCTATTCCATTTGCAAGCCGTTATCGTTTGGTAGACTTTACAATTTCTAGCATGGCACGTTCTGGAATCGATAATATTTCATTGATCGCTCGTGAAAATTACCTTTCACTTATGGACCACCTTGGATCTGGTCGCGAATGGGATCTTGCTCGTAAAAACGGCGGTTTAAATATCATTCCTCCATATGCGCAGAAAGCAATTAAAGTATACAACGGACGTGTTGAAGCCTTAGAAAGCATCAAGAGTTTCCTTGTATCACAGAAAGAAAAATACGTTGTAATGTCAGATGCAAATATCGCTGCAAACATTGATTTTGCTGATATTCTTGCTAAACATAAAAAGAGTGGTGCAGACATTACTGTTGTATATCGTAAACAGGAAATTCCTGAAACATACAAAAAACCTCTTGGAACAAACCATGACTTATATTACACATTTGACTTAGAAGGCAATCGTGTTAAACAGTTATTCGTTAATTCTAAGAGAGAAGGAGAAGTAAACTTCTCTATGAATATTTACGTTATTGAACGTGAATTACTTATCCGCTTAATCGATGAAGCTTATGTTCTTGGATTTACATGTTTCGAAAGAGATGTAATTGCTCCACAGATTGATATGCTTGATGTACGTGGATACTGCTTCGAAGGATATGTTGCTCATATTCATGATATGAAGAGCTACTTTGATGAAAATATGAAACTCCTTGAAGAAGAAAACTTAAAAGGACTCTTTGGACCAGGACCAGTTTGGACAAAGATTCGTGATGACAACCCTACAAGATATATCAAAGGCGCTAAAGTTTCAAACGTTATGGCAGCCGATGGATGTGTTATTGAAGGTGAAGTTGAAAACTCTGTTCTCTTTAGAGGTGTTAAGATTGCTAAAGGTGCAAAAGTTAAAAACTGTGTATTAATGCAGGATACTGTTGTTGGCGAAGGTGCAAACCTTGAATATGTAATTACTGATAAAGATGTTACAGTTACAGCTAACAAGTCTTTAGTTGGTACAGATTCTTTCCAGGTATTTGTTGCTAAAAAACAGACTGTATAATAAAAATGCGCTATAATAATGGACGTTGCAAACTATAATGTTTGCAACGTCTTTTTTAATGTACTATAATAAGAGAGTAACTGATGACAAATTTGAAAAATGGTGCAAAAGATATGAAAAAGAAAATTTTAACAATTTTATGTACAACAACAGTTATGGCACTTCTTTGTGTGGGCTGTGGCGGTAAAAACGGAGAAAATGGTTCTACAGAGAATACCCAGTCAACATTAGTTGAAGGTACGGAAGTGCAAAGTACAGAACAGGGAACCGAAGATAGCGAATATGAAAACTTTGCAATTGCAAATGTAACAGGTTATGTTAATGTGCGTCAGGAGCCAACTACGGAGTCTCAAATTGTTGGAAAAATTTATGATGGTGCTGTAGCACAAATTGTAGCCACAGCAGGAGAGAATGACGATTGGTTCCAAATTACATCAGGAAATGTAACTGGATATATCAAAGCGGAATTCTTTATCCATGGCGAAGAAGCAGCTGCTGTTATGGATCAGTATGTTGCAAAGTTTGCAACAGTAAATGTAGAACAGTTAAATGTTAGAGATGAACAGAGCACAGATGGTAAAAAAATCGGTTATTTGGAAGCTGAAGAAGAGGTGCGCGTGTTAGAGGATTGTGGTGAATGGTTAAAAATTCAGTACACAAGTAGTAAGACGGGCTATGTTTCTGCAGAATATGTAACTGTTAGTGAAGACTATGTGACTGCTAGAACCATGGACGAAGAAGAGGCTCAGATGGTTGTGGAAGCTGATAGAGCACAACGCGTACAACCTGAAACGACTCAGACACCAGGGCAGAATGGTGGAAACAATAATAATGTGGCTACAAACATACAACCACCATCTACTACATATACAACAAATGCAGAGCTACGTCAGGCGATTGTAGATTATGCAATGCAGTATTTGGGAAGCAGATATGTACATGGCGGACAGAGTTTAGCGACAGGTACAGATTGTTCAGGTTTTACAATGTACGTTTTAGCTGAGTTTGGATATTCCATTGGTCGTACTCCACAGTCGCAATATACAAGTGCAGGTCGAGCTATCGATTACTCACAGGTGCAGCCAGGTGATATTATTTGTTATAGTTCAAATGGTGGTGCAAGTTGTACACATGTAGGTTTTTATATTGGTAATGGACAAATCCTTCATGCGGCAAACTCAAGAGATGGTGTAAAAATTAGTTCTGCAACATATACTACAATTTACGGAGTGAGAAATGTAATTGACTAAAATCAGAGTCAATGAATAAAAATAATTATGAAAAAACAAAAGATAATAGTAATTAGCCTTATTATATCATTGCTTGCACTTGCTGGAATTGTCACAGGAGTTTTGTGGAAGAGCAATCAGGATAAACAAACGGCTATTATAGAACCTACAGAGACGATTGTTCTTGAAACGGAAGTAACAGAAGAGCCTGAACCACAGAAGATAAGACTTATGATGCTAGGGGACAACCTGATGCATATGGGAATTGTGAAAACTGGTGTGCAGGCAGATGGAACACGTGATTATTCCTTTTTGTTTGAAAATATTTCAGAGTATTTGGAATATGCGGATATTAAAATGATTAACCAAGAAACAATTCTAGCTGGAAATGAAAGAGGTTTTTCAGGTTTTCCTTATTTTAATTCTCCTACAGAAGTGGGAGATGCAATCGCAGAAGCAGGTTTTAATGTAGTATTACATTCTTCCAATCATACAGCGGATCAAGGAATAGATGGAATATATAATTGCTTGGAGTTTTGGGCGCAATACCCAGATATAATTGTAACAGGAATGTTTGAAAATCCAGGTCAAGAAAATGAAGATATTGCATTATTGGAAATAGATGGTGTAACCTTTGCAATTTTAAATTATACCTATGGTCCAAATATGGAGACTTTGGTTCCTTCCGTGCAGGGACATATCGGAATGCTTTGTGATTGGAATGAAAGCACAGGCCTTATTGACTTTACGACAATTCATCCGGATGTGTTGACGGATATCGCACAGGCAGAACAATTGGCAGATGTGGTAATTGTTTGCCCTCATTGGGGAGCAGAATATATTTCTGAACCGACCAGTTATCAGGAGAAATTTGCATTACAGATGACAGAAGCTGGAGCGGATTTGATTATTGGAACCCATCCTCATGTTGTACAGCCTGTGGAATGGATAGAAAGTGAAAATGGGAATAGAGCACTCTGTTACTATTCTTTAGGAAATTATGTGTCTACGCAACAAACTGGATTGTCCATGTTGGAGGCTATGGCGTGGGTTACATTCGTAGTTGAAGAGGATGGAGTAAAGATAGTAGAAGAAGAAACCGGCGTGATACCTATGGTGTGTCACTATGTATATAGTCCTACAAGATTGGAAAGTGTGTATTTCTTGGATGAATATACGGAAGAGCAAGCTGCAAATCATGGGATACATGGTTATGGCGGTGTAAATCTTACATTGGCTGATTTGCAAACATGGTCAGAAGAAATACTAGGAGATTGGGTTCTTTCCAGTGATGAGGTTTTAGAAAAATAAAATAACTTTCCAAAAAATACATAATCTGTTATAATAGGTGCAGAATAATATTCAGGAGGCAAATAAAATGGCAGAAATGAAATCTTTTCAGATAAAATCAGACGATTTAGGTGATGTAAGAGTTTCCGAAGAAGTAGTAGCTATCATTGCAGGACTTGCTGCTACGGAAGTAGAAGGTGTAAGTTCTATGGCGGGAAATATCACAAACGAAATCGTTAGTAAACTTGGTATGAAGAATCTTTCAAAGGGTATTTTTGTAGAAGTTTTAGATGGCGAAATAAAAGTTGATGTTGCAATTAATATTGATTATGGTTATGAAATTCCTGACATTTCTACTAAAGTACAGGATAGAGTGAAAACCGCAATTGAAAATATGACTGGTCTTAACGTTGCAATCGTAAATATTCGTGTTGCAAGTGTTGATATGGGAGATAATTAGTACTTTTTAAAATTGCATATTTGTAGTATAATAGAGGATGTCGGAGTGCGACATCCTTTTTTATATGTCAGAGAGTTCTGTTATATAAAATTTCGCACACAATTCTATTAGAAAATAAAGAGGATTACAATATGACAAGAAGAGAGTTAAGAGAAAATGTTTTTAAAATGCTGTTTCGTGTAGAATTTCATGAAGAAGGTGAAATGTCAGAACAGCTTGGATTGTATGAGGAAGAGGTAGAAGATATGAGGGAAGAAGATTCTGCTTATATTAATCATAAATGTAGTGATATCATAGCGAAAATTCCAGAAATAGATGCGACAGTAAACGAATCAACTACTGGCTGGAAGACTTCTCGTATGAGTAAGGTGGATTTAACAATTATTCGCTTAGCTGTGTATGAAATGAAATATGAAGATGATATTCCAGAAAAGGTGTCTATCAACGAAGCTGTAGAACTTGCGAAGAAATATGGTGCAGATGAATCGCCATCATTTGTAAATGGAGTATTGGCTAAGTTTGTATGTTAAAAAATGTATATACCGTAGGTCAAATAAGTGAATATATAGGCAATATGTTTTCGCAGGATTTTATGCTGAAAAATATTAGCATAAAAGGAGAAGTGTCAAACTGTACCTATCATTCTACAGGACACATTTACTTTACAATTAAAGATACAAATGGGGTTTTAAAAGGTGTAATGTTTGCTGGCAACAGAAAAAACTTGCAGTTTCGTCTAAAAGAAGGGGACCAGGTTGTAGTAACAGGTTCGATAGAATCCTATAAGTTTTCAAGCCAGTATCAGATTATTGCCAGAACGATTGAATTAGATGGTGAAGGCAATTTATATCTGAAATTAGAAGCGTTAAAGAAAGAGTTGGAAGAATTGGGCATGTTTGATGATATGTACAAAAGGCCAATTCCAGCCTTTGCTCGAAAAATCGGTGTGGTAACTTCGCCTACAGGTGCTGTTATAGAGGATATTCGAAATGTTGGTTTTCGTCGTAACCCTCATGTGCAGATTATCCTTTGTCCAGCTCAGGTGCAGGGGGATGGAGCAAAGGAAAGTATTGTAAGTGGAATCCGGAGATTGGAACAGTTGGGTGTAGATGTCATTATTGTTGGTAGAGGTGGCGGATCTATTGAGGATTTGTGGGCATTCAATGAAAGAATAGTTGCAGAAGCTATTTTTAATTGTAGTGTGCCTGTAATTTCAGCTGTCGGACATCAAACGGACTATACCATTGCAGATCATGTAGCTGATAAAAGAGCTGCGACTCCTTCTCAAGCTGCAGAGTTGGCTGTTTTTGAATATGAGCAGACACGTATTGAGATTGCCCAGATGAAGCAGAGATTAAATCTCTCTATGGAAAGAAAAATTTCCACTATGAGAGAACGTTTGGCTCATAAAGCAACAAAATTAAGTTTTTTAAGTCCAAAACGCAGATTGGAAGAAAATAGAAAACGTTTGATGGATTTCGAAGAAAAGATGACCATACGCATGCAGAGAGCATTGCAGGAAAAGAAACATTATTTGGCTCTTTTGGCAAAGACGTTGGATGGATATTCTCCTGCAAAGAAGATAAGCAGTGGTTATGCATATGTAGAAACAAATAAAGGAAAATCCATTAAATCCATCGAATCGGTACAGGTATCAGATGAAATTACGGTACATGTAATAGATGGTCATATGAAAGCGGTTATCACGGAGGCTATAAAAAATGAGTGATGAAAAAAAGGTTTCCTTAGAGGAACGATTTGAACAAATAGAAACAATTATTCAACAGATGGAGAAAGGCGATGTATCCTTGGATAAATCTTTTGAATTATACAAAAACGGACTAGAGGAAATAAAAGAAGCAAATGCAATGTTGGATGACATGGAAAAGGCCATGTTGATTTTAAATGAAGATGGAAGTTTGGAGGAATTCTAATGGATATTAGAGTAGAACTTGCAAATCGTGCAAGACATGTAGAAGAAATACTTAACTCTTATTTACCAAAAGAAGAAAAACTACAGAAAACCATTTTTGAAGCTATGAATTATAGCTTGCTAGCTGGGGGAAAACGCATTCGACCAATCTTAATGGAAGAAGCGTATAAGATGTTTGATTCGATTCATTCAGATGAAAAACATGGTGGAATTGAAGCGTTTATGGCTGCAATGGAAATGATCCATACCTATTCCTTAGTACACGATGATCTTCCAGCTATGGACAATGACATGTATCGTCGTGGGAAACTTACTACTCATGCGGTATACGGAGAAACTATGGGGATTTTGGCGGGAGATGCATTATTAAACTATGCATTCGAGACAGCCGCAGATGCTTTTGATGAAGAAAATGTTAATCCATCGTATTTAAAAGCGTACCGAGTACTAGCTAAGAAGGCTGGAGCTTATGGTATGATTGGCGGACAGGTAGTAGATATTGAATCAGAAAAAATGAATGGGAAAGAAATGACGGTAGAGAGATTGGAGTATATCCATCTTCTTAAAACAGCAGCTCTTTTAGAATCTTCTTTGATGATTGGTACTATCTTAGGTGGCGGAAGTCAAAAAGATGTAGATATTATGGAACAAATTGGACGAAAAGTGGGTGTTGCATTCCAAATTCAGGATGATGTTTTAGATGTGACAAGTTCCATGGAAGTGTTAGGAAAACCAATCGGAAGTGATGAAAAGAACAACAAAGTTACATATGTCACATTGGTAGGATTAGAGAAGTCGAAAGAAGAGGTTGCAAGACTTTCCAAGGAAGCATTAGATTTGATGGAAGAACTTCCAGTTCAAAGCGAATTTTTGAAAGAAACTATTTTGTATTTGATACATAGAGAAAAATAACAACTGTAAGAGGTTTTATCATGATACTGGATCGTATACAGAAAGAGAATGATATTAAAAACTTAACAGAGACAGAACTAGATGAATTAAGGGATGAAATTAGACAGTTTTTATTAGAAAGCATTTCTGTTACTGGTGGTCATTTGGCATCTAATTTAGGTGTTGTAGAACTTACTATGGCACTTCATCTTTGTTTTGATTTGCCTAAGGACAAGATTATTTGGGACGTAGGGCATCAGTCATATACCCATAAAATTCTTACTGGCAGAAAAGATGGTTTTCAGAGTTTGCGTCAGTATGGTGGAATGAGTGGTTTTCCAAAGTCAAACGAAAGTGACAGTGACTGTTTTAATACAGGACATAGTTCGACCTCTATTTCTGCAGGTTTAGGACTTGCTGCTGCTAGAGATATTACGGGGGAAGATTATCATGTAGTGTCTGTTATCGGTGATGGTTCTTTGACTGGGGGGATGGCGTACGAAGCCTTAAATAATGCATCTCAGATAGAAAAGAATTTTATTATTGTATTAAATGATAATAATATGTCTATTTCTGAAAATGTAGGTGGTATGAGTAAATACTTGGCAAATTTCCGTACGGCAGATGCATATCGTGATTTAAAAGCGAGTGTCATGAAGTCTCTTCATAAAGTTCCATTATATGGAGATAAGTTAATTGAAAGTATCCGTAGTGCAAAAAGTGGTATCAAGCAGCTATTTGTACCAGGAATGTTCTTTGAAGAAATGGGGATTATTTCCTTGGGACCAGTAGACGGAAGTAATATTAAGGAAATGGTGCAGGTGTTTCAGGAAGCGAAAAGAGTAGACGGGCCAGTACTTGTTCATGTAATGACAAAGAAAGGCTCTGGATATTTGCCAGCAGAAAAGAATCCTTCTAGATTCCATGGTGCGGAACCTTTTGATATTGAGACAGGAAAGCCATTAAAGAAAAAAGAAAAGTCCACATATACTGATGTTATTTCATCGGTTATGTGTCAATTGGCTGAGAAGAATAAGAAACTAGTAGCTATAACCGCAGCGATGGCTGATGGTACAGGATTGGGTAAATTTGCAAAAGAATATCCAGAACGTTTTTATGATGTAGGCATTGCAGAGCAACATGCAGTTACTTTTGCTGCAGGGCTTGCAAAAGCAGGGTTAAAGCCTGTGTTTGTGGTGTATTCATCTTTCTTACAGAGAGCATATGACCAGGTATTGCATGATGTTTGTATTCAGAATTTACCAGTTGTATTTGCTATAGATAGAGCTGGATTGGTAGGTAGTGATGGAGAAACCCATCAGGGTATTTTTGATATCTCATATCTTTCTTCTATTCCAGGAATGACAGTTATGGCGCCAAAGAATAAGTGGGAACTTGCTGATATGATGCAGTTTGCTACAAACTATGATGGCCCAATTGCTGTGCGGTATTCAAGAGGAACCGCTTATGATGGATGCAAGGAAATGCGTAGTTCAATTCAGCTTGGTAAGAGCGAAGTCCTTGCAAAAGGAAATGAAATTGCGTTGTTTGCGTTAGGTAGTATGGTGCAGACAGCAGAGAAGGTTGCAGAGAAATTAAAAGAGCAAGGCGTTGAAGCTACAGTAATTAATGCTAGATTTGCTGCGCCATTTGATAAAGAAATGGTTGCATCATTAGCAAATGAGCATAAATTGTTAGTAACCATGGAAGAAAATGTAGTAAGTGGTGGTTTTGGAGAACATGTAATTTCCTATGTGGGAGAAAAAAATATAGATTTGAAAGTTCAGATTGTTGCAATTCCAGATGCTTATGTAGAGCATGGAAATGTAGAACTTTTAAAACAGGATATTGGTATTGATGCAGATACAATTTATGAAAAAGTGTATGCTCTTTATCAAGAAATAAAATAAAAGGAAATTTAGAGGATTATATGAAGGAACGTTTAGATGTTTTACTTGTTAATCGTGGTTTAGCACCTTCTAGAGAAAAGGCTAAAACCATGATTATGGAAGGGAATGTATTTGTAAATAACAATCGTGAGGATAAAGCGGGGTCTATGTTTCCTGATGATTGTAATATAGAGATTCATGGAAATACCTTAAAATATGTAAGCCGTGGTGGTTTAAAATTAGAAAAAGCCATGACTCATTTTGGTATTACTTTAGATGGAAAAGTATGTATGGATATTGGTGCTTCTACTGGCGGTTTTACAGATTGTATGCTTCAGAACGGCGCTGCAAAAGTGTTTGCTGTAGATGTAGGCTACGGACAGTTTGCATGGAAATTAAGACAAGATGAACGAGTTGTTTGCATGGAAAAAACAAACATTCGTTACGTTACACCAGATGATATAGGTGATGTTTTGGATTTCGCGTCTGTGGATGTATCATTTATTTCTTTAACAAAGGTTTTAGGCCCTGCAAAAGAACTTTTGCGAGATGGGGGGCAAATGGTATGTCTTATCAAGCCACAGTTTGAAGCTGGAAGAGAAAAGGTTGGAAAGAAGGGTGTCGTTCGCGATAAGGCGGTACATCTGGAAGTCATCGAAACCGTGCTCAGTTTTGCCCGAGAGATTGGGTTTGCCGTTTTGAACTTGGAATATTCTCCAATCAAAGGTCCAGAGGGTAATATCGAGTATTTGATGCATATTGAAAAAAATGCTGCACTTGAGGATGCAATCCAAATAGATGCAGTGGCTGTCGTAGTGGCTGCTCATGTGCAGCTGGATAAATAAATGCGCAATTTTTTTATAATTACAAATGAACACAAAGACAAAGATCTTATAGTCACAAATGAGATAAAAGATTACATTGTTTCTCGGGGCGGCACTTGTACTTATTTTGTCAGCCGTGAGTCTAATTGGCACGCAGAGGGTGTACAAAGACCTGGTGCGATTTCAGACGAGGAAGTCGGATCGTAGCCATGTCGT
>JAZPYQ010000027.1:0-86380 GCA_045544235.1 Agathobacter sp.
GTCGTTACTTAATGAGCAGCAACTTTAGTTGTTGCGAATTTAGTAACGCGACGTCACCGCTGAGAGCGAGAGCGTGTGCGATTTCAATATATATACTAGTCCGTTTCGTAGTCTTTAGAAAAACTCTTTACTGAGCTAGATTGTTACAATTAAGCTTTTCCTACAGAACCGAAAAGTTCCATTTTTTCTTTTACTGTAGCTTTGATAGCTTCAAATCCTGGGTTTAATAATTTACGAGGGTCAAATCCTTTACCTTCTAAATCTTTTCCAGCTTCTACATATGTACGTGTAGCTGCAGCAAATGATAACTGACATTCTGTGTTAACATTGATCTTAGCAACACCAAGGTCAATTGCTTTTTTGATCATTTCTTCTGGGATACCTGTACCACCGTGAAGTACTAATGGCATTGTACCTGTTTTTTCCTGGATAGCATCAAGAGTTTCGAAGCTAAGTCCAGCCCAGTTTTCTGGATATTTTCCGTGGATGTTACCAATACCAGCAGCGAGCATGTCTACGCCAAGGTCAGCAATTGCTTTACATTCAGCTGGGTCTGCACATTCACCAGCACCAACTACACCATCTTCTTCTCCACCGATAGAACCTACTTCTGCTTCGATAGATAATCCTAACTGATGAGCTACTGCTACGAGTTCTTTTGTTTTTTCAACGTTTTCTTCAATAGAGAAGTGTGAGCCGTCGAACATGATAGATGTAAATCCAGCTTTGATACATTTGTAGCATCCGTCATATGAGCCGTGATCTAAGTGAAGAGCTACAGGAACTGTGATTCCAAGTTCTTCGTCCATAGCTTTAACCATAGCTGCAACTGTCTTAAAGCCTGTCATGTATTTTCCAGCACCTTCAGATACACCAAGGATAACTGGTGAGTTTAATTCCTGTGCTGTTAACAAAATAGCTTTTGTCCATTCTAAGTTGTTAATGTTGAACTGTCCAACTGCATAGTGGCCAGCTTTTGCTTTGTCGAGCATTTCTTTTGCTGATACTAACATTTTGTTCCCCTCCTAAAATAAGTTCATTAGATGTTTTGATTATAGTACATTTACTATAAAAAATAAAGTTAAAAGATTAACATTTATTTATCTTCTTTGGTTAAGAAATTTAATTTCTGATGGTGGTTCTTGATATGAACATTCCAATGATCTCCACCATTTTCGCCATCTAAGGTCCACGCTATACTAGATCTTGAACGAATATTTACTTCACCACTCTTGAAACTATATACCATCTTTGTTTCTGGAATGATACCTGTCAGATATGCAATAATTTCATTTAATTCCAGTGGATTGCTTGGATTCTTTACAAGAGTTACTTCAAATTCACCGTCATCTAGTTGTACGTTTTTTCCAGTTAATCCTTTGAAGCCGGCTACAGAAACAGAGTTGGTAACCATACCGTAAATAAAGCGATCCTGAATCACTTCTCCATTTGCTTCTACCTGCATCAAATAACTTGGTATCGCTGCAAGGCTTTTTGCAGCGGATAAAATATATGCTGCATGTCCAAAAACATTTTTAAGTTCCTGTGGTGTTTCGTAAGAGATTTCTGTAAATACACCAAAGCCTGCTATATAAATAAAGGTATCATCATTAAACTGACCTACATCACATGGAAAATAATGTTCTCCCACTGCAATCTCTGCTGCTTTTACCATATCTCCTGATATGCCTAAAGTACGTGCAAAGTCATTGGTACTTCCTGCTGGAATATACCCCAATGGAATGTGAAGGTGTGCTTCTCTAAGCCCTGTTACGACTTCATCTAAAGTACCATCTCCACCACTACATACGATACGATCATAGTTTGCTCCATCTTCTTTTACTTTTCTTGTTGCATCGCCTCTGGCTTGTGTTGGATATACGGTTGGGTCATAACCTGCTTTTACCATAATATCTACGATATCTAACAAGTTGTTCTTTATAAGACCCATTCCTGATTTTGGATTGAACACAAACAATAGTTTCTTACCACTCATCTTTTTCTCCTCTTATTTGGATAAAAACTCCTCTAGTGCCTCTATAGCTGCGGTTTCATCTTCCCCTACAGCGTCTATCATGATTACTTTACCTACATCAAGTCCTAGGCCCATAACACCCATAATACTCTTTACGTTGATACAACGTCCTTCCATCTCAATCATAATCCTGCTGGAAAAATTGTTGGCAAGTGCCACCAATTCTGCCAACGCTCGAGCATCATATACAGATGCAGTGTTTACAGTAATCTCCTTTTTCATAACAATCTCCCTTAGAATGACTTTATTACTTACCTTCGCGAATGGCATCCGCCACAGATGCTAATTTACGAAGTCTATGATTGATTCCAGATTTTCCCACTGGAGGATCCATATACTGACCCAAATCTTTTAATGGCGCATCTGGATGTTCTAATCTTACCTGTGCCATTTCCCTAAGTGGCATAGGCAAACTATCCAGCCCTTGCGTATCTCGAATCAATTCAATATCTGAAATTTGTTTTACGGCCGCATTTACTGTTTTACTAATGTTTGCCGTCTCACAGTTTACCTTACGGTTTACTGAGTTACGCATCTCTTTTAGGATACGCACATTTTCTAAATTCATAAGTGATACATAGGCTTCCATAACATTGAGCATATCTACAATCTGGGAACCTTCCTTTAAGTATACCACATAATGACCCTTTCGTTCTATTATTTTTGGTTCCGTTTCAAACTCCTTCATAAGTTCCTGAAGTCTGGCTGCTTGTTCTGGTGTTCTACAAACAATCTCGAAATGATACGCCTTGTTTGGATCACTCATGGAACCTGATGCCATAAATGCACCACGGATAAATGCTCGTTTACAACAAGTCTTTTCCAGGTACAATTCTTGTATAGCATTCATTATTTTTCTACAACTCTGCTCATCTATCAAACTCGCATCTTCCACATTAAAAGCACGTTTTAATAATATTTCATACTTCTCCTGCAGCAAGGGATTATCTGTTTCAAATGATAATTCCAAAGGTGCCATACTAATGTGCCCTTCCTGCATAATCATTGCAGCCAACTCTGCTACCTGACAATGTCTGCTTTTACTGTATTGACGAGTCAGCTCTGCTTTTACATCACTTGAAAATGACATTTTATTTTCCTCTTAAAGCATCCTTGGATAAGTCTCTGTGCTCAATCTTCAAACCATATTCACGATCTTCTGTATTTAATCGTTTATATAGTTCGTTTGCCAGAGTCACAGAACGGTGTTTTCCACCTGTACATCCAACGGAAATAACTAACTGATTCTTGCCCTCCGAAATATATTGTGGAAGCAAGAAACTAATCATATCTTCTAACTTATCAATAAATTCTGTTGCCTCAGGATATTTCATAACAAAATCCTGAATTTCTTTATCATTTCCGGTCTTTGGTCGAAGCTCCACATCATAATATGGATTTGGTAAAAATCTTACGTCCATTACCATATCCGAATCTGCTGGGATGCCATATTTAAAACCGAAAGAAAGAATAGTAACAATCATATTTTTGTACTCTTCGTCATGTACAAAAATACGTTCCAATTCTGTTTTTAATTCTCTTGTTAAAAGTTTACTTGTGTCAATGATATAATCTGCACGTTCTTTTAAAAATGCTACCTCTTCGCGTTCTCTTTCTAGACCTTTCTCAATACGGTCCCCATTGGAAAGCGGATGAATACGACGAGTTTCTTTGTATCGTTTAATAAGAACACTGTCCTGTGCATCTAAAAATAATACTTCATATGGAACTTCTTCACTTTCCAATCTGTCCAAGGAAATTCTTAAATCCTCTAAATCTTCGCCACTTCGCACGTCCATTCCTATGGCAATATTTTTATGAGGTGCATGCATTCCCTTGAAGAAATCTATTATTTTTCCAAAGAACTCGATTGGAAGATTATCAATACAGAAGTACCCCATATCTTCCATCATTTTCATTGCTGTACTTTTTCCTGCTCCGGACATTCCGGTTACAATTACAAGCTTCACTAGAATTCTCCTATCATCTTAACTTCTGGTTCCATTTCTACCTGGAACTTATCGTAAACTTTTTCCTTTACATCTTCAATCAGCTGCAATACATCTGCTGCAGTAGCGCCACCTTTATTGATAACGAAACCACAGTGCTTTTCCGAAACCTGTGCACCACCTACAGTGTATCCACGAAGGTCTGCATCCTGAATCAGCTTGCCTGCAAAATACCCTTCTGGTCTCTTAAATGTGCTGCCTGCACTTGGATATTCCAAAGGTTGTTTTTCTACACGACGATTTTTAAAATCAGCCATAATTTCACGAATAGAAGTTTCATCCCCTGGTGTAAGTTCCAATGTAGCTTCCAAAACAATATAATTTTTTTCTGGAATACAACTGTGTCGATAAGATAAATCTAATTCGTCTTTACTAAGTTCTACAACCTCCCCTTCTGGAGTAAGAACCTTTGCACTGACAACGATATCTTTCATTTCTCCACCATAGGCACCGGCATTCATCACCATTGCTCCGCCCATAGTGCCAGGAATACCTGCTGCAAACTCCATACCAGTAAGGCTGTTCTTTGCAGCCTCAGCAGCTGCCTTAGAAAGAAGTGTGCCTGCTGCTACCGTCATACGGGCACCATCAAGATTTACCTTATCTGCTTCTTTCCCAAAAGAAAGTACCAAACCACGAATACCTTTATCCCCAACCAAAAGGTTGCTACCGTTTCCAACGATAGTCACTGGAACCTGATATTCTTTTGCAAGTTTCATAATAGCTGGAACTTTTTCGATTTCTGGAGAAACAAACATATCCGCATTGCCTCCAATGCGGAATGTTGTATGTTTGCTCATAGGTTCATTTTCTAAAATCGCTTCTGCAGAAACAATTTCTCTCAATTTATTATAAAATTCCTGTTTCATTTTAACCAACGTCTCTCTTTTATAATCTTATGCTTCTTTTAAGAATGCTACATATCCTCTATATGCTTCGTATAAATCCACTTTACTGATGATTTCCCATGGGGCATGCATGTTAAGAACTGCTACACCACTGTCAATTACGTTCATTCCGTAGTTTGCAAGGATGTATGCAATAGTTCCGCCGCCACCCTGGTCTACCTTACCAAGTTCGGATGTCTGGAATGCAACTTCATTTGTATCCATAATATTACGAAGTTTTGCAAAATATTCTGGATTTGCATCGTTGGAACCGCTCTTTCCTCTAGAACCTGTGTATTTGTTGAACACAAGTCCGTTTCCGAAGAATGCACAGTTCTTTCTTTCCATAACGGATGGGAAGTTTGGATCAAAAGCTGCTGATACGTCTGAAGAAAGAACTTTAGAATTCTTCATGGCACGACGTACTGCAAGTTCTGAATATGTGCCTGCTAAATTCATAACTTCTGCTACACAGTTTTCAAAGAACTTAGACTGCATACCAGTTGCACCTACACTACCAATTTCTTCTTTATCTACTAAGAGACATACACTTGTGTAAGTAGGCACGTCGATTTCTAACATTGCTTTATAAGATGGCCATGCACATACTCTGTCGTCATGTCCATATCCCATAATCATGCTGCGGTCAAAACCATAGTCTCTTGCATCTCCTGCTGGTACTACTTCGATTTCTGCTGAAAGGAAATCTGCTTCATCGATACCATAAGTTTCTTCTAAGATATTTAAAATATTTGCTTTTACTTTATCTTTGATTTTCTCATCGCTGTCTTCTTTTTCTTCTACTGGAATGCTACCAATTAAAAGGTCGAGGCTTTCACCTTCAATTACTTTTGCAGCTTTCTTTTCCATCTGTTCTGCTGAAAGGTGGATTAATAAATCTGTAATACCAAATACTGGATCTCCAGCTTTATCACCGATATTTACATTTACAATAGAACCATCTTTTTTACAGATAACACCATGTAAAGCAAGTGGAAGTGCTACCCACTGATATTTTTTAATACCACCATAGTAGTGAGTATCTAACATAGCCATTTCTGTATCTTCAAATAATGGTACCTGTTTTAAATCAATACGAGGTGAGTCGATGTGAGCACCAAGGATGTTCATACCTTCTTCCATTGATTTTTCACCAATGATAAACATTGCAAGGCCTTTGCCCATATTGTTTGCCATTACCTTGTCACCAGCTTTTAAGCTGACCCCATTTGCAATCGCTTCATCTAAATCTACGAAACCAGCTTCTTTTGCTAAGTCATATACATAAGTGGTGCATTCGCGTTCTGTTTTGCACTCACTAATAAATTTGCGATATTCTTCTGCAAATGCAAATACTGCATCTCTTTTTTCTCCCTGTGGGTATTTTGCCCAAGCATTTTTTCTTTCCATTTTACATTTCTCCATTTCTATATCTTATTCATCCTCTTCACGAGATTTTACTAAGTTAGCCTGCACTCTGCGATAAAGTTCCTGCGCGGCATTGTATCCCATTTTCTTCTGTCTATGGTTTACTGCTGCTGTTTCACAGATAACTGCCAGATTTCGTCCTGGACGAATTGGAACAGAGTGACATACCACATTGTTTCCAAGATATTCAATATATTCTTCTTCTAATCCCATACGGTCATACTCTGCATCTTTTTTCCATTCCTGCAATTTGATAACCAAATCGATTTCCTGTTTTTCTTTGATACATTCTACACCGTAAAGAGTTTTTACATCTACGATTCCGATACCACGAAGTTCAATAAAATTACGAGTGATGTCTGGTGCAGTACCTACTAAAGTGTGATCATTAATTTTACTAATTTCTACCACATCATCGGATACAAGACGGTGCCCTCTTCGAACTAATTCCAATGCGGCCTCACTCTTACCGATACCACTTTCGCCTGTAATTAGTACACCTTCACCATATACGTCTACCAATACGCCGTGAATGGTAATACATGGTGCTAAAAGCTCGCCTAATTCGTAAATCAATTCAGCTGTAAATTCCGAAGTAGGACGACTCGTGCCAAGTACTGGAATCCCCTGTTTCTCTGCAATCTCTATGAAAGCTTCGTCTGGAAACAGATCGCGGCTAAAAATAATACATGGGATATCATAACTTAAGAGTTCTTTATAGATTTCTATTTTTACATCTTCTCTTAACTGCTTTGTGTAGAAATATTCTACATTACCAATCACCTGTACACGGGAACTTTCAAAATGTTGAAAGTATCCAGCTAACTGAAGGGCTGGTCGGTTGATATCCGCACTCTGTATTTTTCTCTTTTTTAAATCAATGTCATCGGTATAGATTTTTAAATCTAATCGTTCGACAAGTTTGGAAACACTAACGCCATTTTTATTCATGGTCTGTCCCTCCCATAATCGCACAATTTATTTGTGCCCATACTTGTTATAATTTTACCATATTTCTGCAGGGATTGCTACTCTTTTGCATTGCTCTGCGAATTCTTATTATGGAAAAATAAATATACGGCTTCTGCTGCCTTTTGATTCATTCCGTCGGTCTGCGCCAGTTCCTCTATGCTTGCATTCCGAATATTCTCCAGAGACTGGAATTGTTTCATCAAGGCTTTTCTACGAGTTGGACCGATGCCTTCAATATCATCCAAAACAGATCTTACCTGAGATTTACTACGTAAACTTCGGTGATATTCAATAGCAAATCGATGAGCTTCATCCTGAATACGAGTAATCAGCTTAAATCCTTCTCCATGACGATCGATTGGAATTTCCACATTGTTAAAATACAAACCTCTGGTTCTGTGATTATCATCTTTTACCATGCCACAAACTGGAATATCAAGCCCCAGTTCATCTAACACCTGCAAGCAAATATTCACCTGTCCGCGACCACCATCCATCATGATGATATCAGGAAAACGTGTAAAGGAGCCCATCTCTTCCGGAAGCTCCTTCTCCTTTAATTGGTTCTGCTCTTCCATTCCATGAAGGAAACGTCTTGTAAGCACTTCATGCATAGATGCATAGTCATCCGGTCCCGTTACCGTGCGGAGTTTAAACTTTCGGTAATCACTTCGTTTTGGTTTTCCTTTTTCATAAACCACCATGGAGCCTACAGTTTCAAATCCGTTGATATTGGAAATATCAAAAGCTTCCATTCTACTTAGTCCAGTTAAACCCAAAAGACTTTCAATTTCTTTTACTGCCCCAATGGTTCGACCTTCCTCACGTTTAATTTTTTCTTTATCCTGATTTAAAATCATCTGGGCATTTCTAGCTGCCAAATCCACCAGTTTATTCTTCATGCCTTTTTGTGGTGTATGAAGCACTACTTTTGTTCCACGCTTTTTACCCAGCCATTCTTCTAAAACTTCTGCTTCCTCTAAGCTTTCCTGTAGAATAATTTCTCTTGGAATAAAAGGTGTTCCAGAATAAAACTGCTTGATAAACGTAGCCAAAATATCACTCCTTGAATCCTGAGTTCCCACGCGCACATGAAAATGGTCTCTGCCAATGATTTTTCCATCTCGCACAAAGAACACCTGCACCACTGCATCTACATCGTCAGCCGCCAGAGCAACAATATCCTTATCTTCTCCGTCTGTATTTGTAATTTTCTGTTTCTGTGCAATCTGTTTTACACTAGAAAGAAGTTCTCGATACTCGATGGCTTTTTCAAACTCCATATCTTCGGAAGCCTGATTCATTTTGCTTTCCAGTTCTCGAATAATCGGACTATAATTTCCACTCAGAAATTCAAGTACACCTTCTATCTTTTTCCCATATTCTTCTTTTGTAATGCAGCCCTGACAAGGGGCATCACATTGATGAATATGATAGTTAAGGCACGCTCTGTCCAACCCTATATCTCTAGGCAGATTACGATTGCAGGTACGGAGACGATAAATTTTATTAATTAAATCAATGGTATCTTTTACAGCACCTGCACTAGTATATGGACCGAAATATCTGGACTTGTCTTTTTTCATCTGACGTGAAAAAAGCACACGCGGAAAATCCTCCCCCAATGTCACTCGGATATAAGGGTAGGTTTTGTCATCTCGAAGCATGGTGTTATATTTTGGAGTATGTTCTTTAATCAGATTACACTCTAGCACCAATGCTTCCAATTCAGAGTCCGTAATGATGTACTCGAATCGCTCAATATGTTCCACCATCTGCTTTTTCTTTATGCCTTCGTTGTGGCTAGGTTGAAAATACTGGCGCACACGTTTTCGAAGGCTTACTGCCTTTCCCACATAAATGATGGCATCTGATTTGTCATGCATAATATAAACTCCCGGCAAATCCGGGAGTTTTTTTAATTCATCCTGTATATCAAACATATGAATCCTCTTTTATATTTGTTGTGATGATTAATCTTCATCAAAGTAGTCATCTACTAGTTCTTCCACCATAGCGACTTTTTCTGTTTTTGCTTCCTGTTCTGCTGTCATTTCAGTAAGTACTGTAAGCAAATCATCTTCCTCCTGGAAGATTTCTTCTGTCTGCTTTTCTTCTTCTGGTTCAGGGATACCTTTCATTTCACGATACATCTTCATGAACTCTTTACCTGTAATAGTTTCTTTTTCGAAGAGGTATTCTGAAATAGCATCTAAAACTTCTTTATTTTCTTCTAACATCTTATATGCACTGTTGTAGCATGCATTAATAAGAGCAAGAACTTCTTCATCAATCTGTGCTGCTGTATCTTCGCCACAAATAAGTCCTGCTGCGCCATTCAAATACTGGTGCTCAACTGTGGCAAGACACATCATACCAAAACGATCTGACATACCATACATGGTAATCATCGCACGGGCAATCTTGGTTGCATTTTCAATATCATTTGCTGCACCACTGGTTGCAGAACTAAACTGAAGCATTTCTGCTGCACGTCCTGCCATGTATGTGGTGATTTTTGCAACTAACTCATCTTTTGTTTCCAGATATTTTTCTTCTTCTGGAGTCTGAAGAGTATATCCAAGTGCTCCCATTGTACGTGGTACGATGGTAATTTTCTGTACTGGTTCTGAGTCTTTCTGGAGTGCAGAAACCAGCGCATGACCCACTTCATGGTAAGCCACAATCTTACGTTCCTTTTCACCCATCACGCGGTCTTTCTTTTCCTTACCGCCTACAGCCACCAATTCAAATGCTTCGAAAAGATCTTTCTGATTTACAAATTTGCGACCATCTTTTACTGCAAGAATTGCAGCTTCATTGATCATGTTCGCAAGGTCAGAACCCACAAGTCCCGCTGTTGCCAATGCAAGTGCGTCCAAATCTACACTCTCATCCATCGCAACATCTTTGGAGTGAACCTTTAAGGTTTCCAAACGACCTTTTAAGTCTGGCTTATCTACAATTACTCGTCTGTCAAAACGACCTGGACGAAGTAATGCTTTATCTAATACTTCAGGACGGTTTGTAGCCGCCAAAATCAGAATACCCTTGGAAGTATCAAATCCATCCATCTCTGCAAGAAGCTGATTCAATGTCTGTTCACGTTCATCATTTCCACCACCATAGCGGCCGCTATCACGGCTCTTACCAATAGCATCAATTTCATCGATGAAAATAATACATGGTGCCATCTTTTCTGCTTCTTTGAACAAATCTCTTACTCGTGAGGCACCCACACCTACGAACATTTCTACGAAATCAGAACCTGCTAGTGAGAAGAATGGTACATTCGCTTCTCCTGCCACTGCTTTCGCAAGAAGGGTTTTACCTGTACCTGGAGGGCCCACTAACAAAGCACCTTTTGGAAGCTTCGCTCCAATTTCTCTATATTTTGCAGGATTATGAAGGAAGTCTACCATTTCCTGTAAGGTTTCCTTTGCTTCATCCTGTCCTGCTACATCCTTGAAAGTCACTCCTGTGGATTTTTCTACATATACTTTCGCAGTATTCTTACCAACACCCATAGAGCCACCGCCCATACGTTTCATTAAGAATCCTAAAAGCATCCACATAATTGCTAAAGGAAGAATCCATCCTACGATTTCAAAAATAATAGAAGATGTAGTGTCTGGAACTGCTGCCTTAATTTCTACCGGGTCCCCATTTTTTGTTTCCATGGTTTTAATCTCTTCGATTAAGCCTGGGTCCTCAATGTATCCCGTAAAATAAGTCACATCATATTCTTTTTCATCATCTACCAATGTATAGTCAATTTCATAAGCATCAAATTCCACAGTGGCAACATTACCCTTTTGTAAATGTTCTAAGAAGACCGTATAAGATGTCTCCTGTGTACTCATGCTATTATACTGATTGGAAAAGAATGACATAACAAAGAGTGCAACTAATGTAAATAAAATAAACACTAATGCATTCTGCCCCGATGGTTTTTTAGGTCCATTACCGTTATTGCCGTTATTATTTCCGTTATTATTTCCGTTATTATTTCCATTCCCATTTTCGCCAGAGTTTTCTGGGCCAAATTCTGGGTTGTTGTAATCATTCAGGTTACTCATATTTCCTCCATTTTTCTAGTCGTACAATACCCTATTATAAAGAATAAAGCCCTTAAAATCAACATTTTCCCTAGGAACTTTATGAATCTTTATAAAGATTTTATACTTTTCTTTACTAGGATTACATTTGATGTCTTACTACCTGATATTCGTCTCCCGATTTAAAGTAAGGACAATTTTTATAACTGCTTTGAATAAAGCGCGCCATATCGTCTTCATCCATGTTGACAGAACAATAGTATTCTTCATCCTCTTCATCATATTCGTTATATGCGCAAAAATCACAACTAGTCTGCATGATTGATCTCCTTTCCATACATCTTACTCTTAAAACAACATCTACTATACAAACTGATTTTGATTTTCGTCATAGGTATAGTTGATTATATTTAATTTTGTTTCTATCTCTTCTATGGTTATATTTTCTGCTGCTGCAAGCTCCTCTAAATTTGGATAATAGTCTCTTAATTTTGTATTTACCACACTAAGCAGCATTACCGGATCTTTTGGTAAGCTCATACCGCTCTCCTTTTTTCACTTTTTCTATCGTTTACGCATTATATTGCGAGAGAATATTTTTAATGTATGCCTTGTAGTCTTTACAAACATCGTCAGGGCCTATAATTTTTACACCATTGCCCAATCCTGTTACCCAACCAAAAAACTGCTTGCTAACGATTATATTCATACGTGCAACTATATGCGTTTCATCTTCTTTTCGAATGGCTACATCTGGTCCAAAGGTGTCTACAATAACCCCAGCCAGCCCATTTTCACACAATAAACGAACTGTTTTTTCTTCTCCCGCAAACATGCCAAATGTTTTCTTGGAAAACTCAGCAATGTCCATTTTTTCAAAGGCTTCTTTTCCAACACGAGCATCCTCCATTAGAGAAATATCCACAATTTTATCTACACGATAGAATCGAATCTCATTTGCTTTTTCATCGAATGCCATTAGATAATAGTTTTCATCATCCCATGTCAATCTCCAAGGACTTACTTCATACCATGCCCCGTCATGACGCAATTGCATTTTCTTGTTTATGTCCCAATCAAAATAATGAAAACGAATTTTTACATTTTGGGAAATGGCTGTATGTACCACGTCAACGTTATAATAAATATTTTCGTTCAAGGCTTTACTTCGTCCGATAATCTCAACCTGACGGCGCATGCCTTTTGCATCGTAATTACTTACTAGCGTCTCCAATTTTCCAATTAATTCTCTGGATTTTTTCTCTGTAATAAATTTTGATGACTGCACTAAATCAACCAAAAGTTTCACCTCTGGTAGTTCGAACTGACGACTCGCCAGCATATATCCTCCGCGATGTTCTTCTGAGCGAATAATATCCATCCCGAAATCATTTAAAGTATCAATATCATTGTAAATACTTTTTCTCTCTGCTTTGATTCCAACAGAATTCAGATAGGAAATCAACTGAGGTGTCGAAACCGCATGATTTTCATCTGTATTCTCCATCAAATATTTTGCAATATATAATAATTTCTGCTTTTGATTTTCTGATTTTGGCATAAGCATCTCCTCACTTCCGACCTATAAATCGGACAGTCTATAAACTGGTTTCATTCTAGCATATCGCTTTCTTTGATGCAATTTATTTTCTCTATAAAATCAGCACTTCTGCGCTTTTCAATCCTATTTATAAGTGCTATAATTACTCTAACTGAAAAAAATCTATCTCAAAAGAGAAAATGAGGGAAAGGGAGTTAATTATGAAGTATGATGTAGCGATTATTGGTGCCGGCGTCATCGGAAGTGCTATCGCAAGAGAACTTTCCAAATATGATGTAAAAGTATGCGTCATCGAACGTGAAGAAGATGTATGCTGTGGAACCTCCAAAGCTAACAGCGCCATTATCCATGCAGGATTTGACGCAAAACCAGGAACATTAAAAGCCAAATTAAATGTTCGTGGTAATGAAATGATGGATCAGTTATCTAAAGATTTGGATATTCCATTTAAGAGAAATGGTTCTTTAGTTGTTTGTACAAAGGATCAGGACCCAGCTGGTTTAGAGGAACTTTTAGAAAAAGCAAAAGCCAACGGTGTTCCAAGATGTCGTATCCTTGACCGCGATGAACTCATTGCTATGGAACCAAATTTAAGTGATGACGTAGTAGCTGCACTCCATGCTCCAACTGGTGCAATCGTGTGTCCATTCCACATGACTATAGCATTTGCTGAAAATGCAGCTGAAAACGGTGTAGAATTTTTCTTAAACACTCGTGTAGAAAAAATTGAAAAAGCTGCTGATGGATATGTTATCACAACAGATAAAGGAAATTACGAAGCCAAAGCGGTTGTAAACGCTGCAGGTGTATACGCAGATGAATTCAACAACATGATTTCCGATAAAAAAATTCAGATTATTGCTCGTAAAGGTGAATACATGCTTTTAGATAAGCAGGCAGGATGTCATGTAAACCAGACCATCTTCCAGCTTCCAAGCAAAATGGGTAAAGGTGTATTAGTATCTCCTACTGTACATGGAAACCTTTTAGTTGGACCAACTGCCGCTGACATCGAAAACAAAGAAGGAACTGACACAACTCAGAAATATTTAGATTCATTGGGACCTTTATCTGCTCTTTCTGTAAAAAATGTTCCACTTCGTCAGGTTATTACAAGTTTTGCCGGTCTTCGTGCTCATGAAGTAGACGGCGACTTCGTTATTGGCGAGGCAGAAGATGCAGAAGGCTTCTTCAATGCAGCTGGTATTGAATCACCAGGTCTTTCTTCTGCACCAGCTATCGGCGAATATTTAGCAGAAATGATTGCTGAAAAATATACACTTACAAAGAAAGATAACTTTAAAGCAACTCGTAAGGGCATCTTAAATCCAGAACACCTCACAATGGAAGAAAGAAATGCTTTAATTAAAGAACAGCCAGCATACGGCAACATTATTTGCCGTTGTGAAATGATTTCAGAAGGAGAAATCCTTGATGCTATTCATCGTCCACTTGGTGCACGTTCTCTCGATGGTGTAAAACGTCGTACCCGTGCTGGTATGGGACGTTGTCAGGCAGGTTTCTGTTCACCTAGAACAATGGAAATCCTTGCTCGTGAAGTTCCAATGGAAATGAATGAAATCTCAAAATCTGGTGGCAAATCTACATATATTGTAGGCACCAATAAAAACATTTAAGGAGGACCCCGAAATGAGAAATTATGACTTAGTAATCGTTGGTGGCGGTCCTGCTGGTCTTGCCGCTGCTGTCTCAGCAAGAGACAATGGAATTGAAAGCATTTTAATTATCGAACGTGATAAAGAACTTGGTGGTATTTTAAACCAGTGTATCCACAACGGATTTGGTTTACATACTTTCAAAGAAGAATTAACAGGACCTGAATATGCAGCTCGTTTTGCAGCTCAGGTATACGAAAGAAATATTGAATACAAATTAAACACTATGGTTATGGATATTAACGACGATAAAGTGGTTACAGCTATGAACCGTGAAGATGGCATGTTCCAGATTCAGGCAAAGGCCGTTATCCTCGCTATGGGTTGTCGTGAAAGAAGCCGTGGTGCACTTAATATCCCAGGCTACCGTCCAGCTGGTATCTACTCTGCTGGTACTGCCCAGAGACTTGTAAATATGGAAGGCTTTATGCCTGGTAGAAAATGCGTTATTTTAGGTTCAGGCGACATCGGTCTTATCATGGCACGTCGTATGACTTTAGAAGGCGCTAAAGTAGAAGTTGTTGCAGAACTTATGCCTTATTCAGGCGGATTAAAGAGAAATATCGTACAGTGTTTGGATGACTTTGGTATTCCACTTAAACTCAGCCACACTGTTATCGACATTGAAGGAAAAGAACGTGTAGAAGCCATCACAATCGCACAGGTTGGTCCAGATAGAAAACCTATCCCTGGAACAGAAATCAGATATGAATGTGATACATTACTTCTTTCTTGTGGTCTTCTTCCAGAAAATGAATTATCTAGAAGCGCTGGTGTAGATCTTTCACCTATCACTTCTGGACCAGTTGTAAATGACAGCTTAGAAACCAATATTGACGGTATCTTCGCTTGCGGTAACGTACTTCATGTACACGATTTGGTAGACTATGTTTCTCAGGAAGCTACTACTGCTGGTAAGAACGCTGCAAACTATATTTTACACGGTAAAAATGGTGAAGCAAAAGAAGTTCAAATTTACCCAGAAGGTGGTGTACGCTACACTGTACCTGCAACTATTCGTCCAAGTGAAATGGATGATACACTTACCGTTCGTTTCCGTGTAGCAGATGTTTATAAAAACTACGCTATCTGCACTTACTTTGATAACGAACTCATTAACAAACGCAAACGTCCTGTTATGGCTCCAGGTGAAATGGAACAAGTTATCCTTACAAAGGCGAAACTTGCCGAATATCCTGACCTTAACAAGATTACTATTACATTGGAGGAGGCATAAGACATGGAAAATAGAGACTTAATCTGTATTGGATGTCCTTTAGGATGCCCACTCACTGTTACAATCGAAAACGGAGAAGTTACTGCAGTAACCGGCAACACCTGTCCAAAGGGTGATGCTTACGCACGTAAGGAAGTAACCAATCCAACACGTATCGTTACCTCTACTGTCGTAGTAGAAGGTGGTGTAGCTCCTATGGTATCCTGCAAAACTGCAGCAGATATTCCTAAGGATAAAATCTTTGAAGTAACAGATGCTTTAAAAACTGTTGTTGCAAAAGCACCAGTTGCTATTGGTGATGTGTTATTAGCAGATGCTGCTGGTACAGGTGTAGATATCATCGCTACAAAAAATGTAGAAGCAAAATAAATTATATAAAGGATTGGCACTGCCTGGTTTTCTTCCACTGTGCCAGTCCTTTTTTTGTACACGTGAAAATGGGGCACCGCAAGGTGCCCCATTTTCGAGGAGTTTAGTTATGAAAATGTTTATAATAAAAAGGGAATGTTGTAAAGGCATTTTCGACCTTTACAAGTGTTAGTATATACAGAAAATGTGGCAAAAATGTGTCCGTTTTCGAAAAGGTTTATAAAATAAGAAAATATTTTTTTATAAACTTTTTATATTTCTAACAATTTTTTACATAACTTAATTTTATCTTCATCTTCCAAACTATTCTGGAAATCTACCGTTCCCTTTTCTTCTCTTTCGTTCAAAAGGTCAGCCTCTGCTAAGCGACGACGCATTTCACGAGCAGTTCCTTCACCACCATCATATACGATAACATCTGGCCCAAGAATTTCCTGAATCATATCTTTTACGAATGGGTAATGAGTACAACCTAATACTACGGAATCTACTGGGTGGATACGATGTGCAAAAAGCAATTCCTCTAAGTAGTTTCGAAGGCTATCGCTGTTCAAATCACCACGCTCTACAAAATCCATAAGCCCAGGGCATGGAAGTGGAATGATTTCAGCTGCCTGGTCCTTGTATTTTGCCATAAGATTCTGAAACTTTTCTTCTCGGATTGTCATAGGTGTTGCCATTGCTAACACTCTACAATTCGGCTTTAATGTGACTGCAGGTTTTACCGCTGGCTCTATGCCTACGATAGGAATCTCTGGATACATTTCACGGAGAACTCTTACCGCTGCACTAGTGGCTGTATTACATGCTACCACCAATCCCTTTGCTCCCTGGTCAAAAAGATATTCTGCTGCATCAATAGTAAGCTGCTTTACAGTTTCTTTATCCTTCATACCATAAGGCGCATTCTTGGAATCACCATAATAAATATAATCTTCATTTGGAAGTATTTTTACTAACTCTCTTAATACACTGATTCCACCTACTCCGGAATCAAAAACCGCAATTGGTTGTGTTTTTTTTGACATAATACCCTCCTATTATGTATAATAGTAGAAAGAATTTTTTTTGGAGGTAGTGATGAGGTCTGATTCTGATTTTAAACCTGAGGATACAAAAAACACATTAGATTATAAATACTGTGAATTTTGCATGGCTCCTATTCCTCGAGCACAAGAAATACCATACTGTTCTGCCTGCCAGGAAAAAATTATTTTTCATCATGTAAAAGAATACATTCGCGCCAATGACGTAAATGAATTCCAGGTTGCTGACCATTTCGGCATTCCTCTGCGCATGGTAAAGGGCTGGATTGAGGAAGGCCGTATCGAATATAAAGAACTTGCACCAGGTCAAAGAACCATCAACAGTAATATGCGGTGTAGCAAATGCGGTGCTCCAATTACTTTTGGAACTGTCTGCACTAAATGCTTAAGATCCTTGGATAAAAACATTCATGGCTACGATATGCAGAAAATTCATGAAGATGACCGTATGCGTTTCTTTGACAAAGACAATAATCCTAAATAAAACAAAAGAGTTCCAAAACGGAACTCTTTTTTATTGCGCATTACTTCAAGAATCCGTTAATAATCTGTTCTTCTGCCTCTGCTTCTGTAAGTCCTAGAGTCATAAGTTTGATTAACTGCTCTCCTGCAATTTTACCAATTGCAGCTTCATGAATCAAGCTTGCTTCAATATTTGCTGCTGTAAGCTGTGGACTCGCTGCTACTATAGCCTTGTCCATAATAATGGCATCACATTCACTGTGTCCTGTGCACACACTATTTCCATTAATGTTTGAGAAAAATTCCTGTCTGGATTCATCTCTTGCAACAGAACGAGAAACTACATTTGCACTACATCCATCTCCATTTAAATCAATGGAAAAATCTGTACGCGCATACTGTTTTCCGTGGGTCATAAGATTCTCACGAACCTCCAGTACTGCACCGGCTGCCAAGTCACCACGTGTAATTCTATTTGTAGAGTCAATACCTTTAATCTGTGTAGTTTCCATCTCTAAAACGGCACCTTCTTCTAAATGAAGAATGGTCTCAGGATTCATAATATTTTCCCCGTTTCCATCACCTTCACCATAGTGACGTTCTACATATTTTACTTTAGCATTTTTTCCTACATAGAATGTATGAATACCATCGTGCTTTGATGTATCCACTCCACAATTGTGAATACCACAACCTGCTACGATGGTTACATCTGCACCCTCTCCAATGTAAAAATCATTATATACCACTTCCTGAATACCACTTTGACTAAGAAGCACAGGAATGTGTACACTTTCATTTACGGTTCCTGGTTTGATAATAATATCAATTCCATCTTTATCTTCTTTTTTTACAATATCAATATTTGCAGTTGTATTGTTGCCAAGACTTTCTCCGTTGGCACGAATGTTGTATGCTCCCTCTGGAACTTCATGTAAATCTGCAATCTGTGATAAAAGATTTTTCTGTATAATATCCATATTTCTATCTCTTTTCTGTCTTACTGTTTATCTGTCAAACTCTGACATGATCTGCTGGTGTATAATAATCCCGGAAGAATCTCTTCTTTATTTCCAATGTTTTCAATTTCTCCGTTTGCAATTACCACAACCTTTTCTGCAATATTCAAAATACGTTCCTGATGAGAAATAATAAGAATTGTTCCATTTATTTCATCACGCATCTTTTCAAAAACCTTAATCAAACTGTTAAAGCTCCATAGGTCAATACCTGCTTCTGGTTCATCAAAAATAGAAAGCTTTGTACCACGTGCTAAAATCATGGCGATTTCGATTCGTTTTAACTCTCCACCTGAAAGGCTACTGTTAATCTCACGATCAATATAATCTCTCGCACAAAGTCCTACCTCTGAAAGAATGTTACAAATCTCTGTAACGCTCATGGTTTTTCTAGCAGCAATAGATACTAAATCTTTTACTGTAAGTCCTTTAAAATGTACCGGCTGCTGAAAAGCAAAACTAATACCTTTCTTGGCACGTTCTGTAATATTTAAATTTGTAATATCTTCTCCATCCAATAAAATCTGTCCACTAGTTGGCTGAATGATACCTGCAATCATTTTTGCCAAAGTCGATTTTCCACCACCGTTAGGACCTGTAATCGCTACAAAATGCTCATCGATTGTGAGGTTGATATTTTTTAAAATTTCTTTACGTTCATTGTCTACATCTACTTCGTAGCATATATTTCTTAACTCTAACATTTGTTACTCCATTATCTTATTACTTTTTGTCTATACTTCACACATACTGCATCTAAATACTTCTCATCTGGTTCAAACTTAATCAATTTCAAACCTTCTGCACCTTTTACAACCATGCCGTATATTTTTACATCATTCTTTCTGGATGTATAATCCAATACCTTGATATGAGAATCATTTAAATAATTGTACATACTTCTGTCTTCGATTGGCGCAATATTTAACACTTCTTCCATATCATATACACCCAATCTTTTTCTAGAGCTTTTGTTCGTGATTTTTGCAAATCTTACTTCACCGTCAAAATACGAATATTCAAACTCAAAATTTCTGGTATGTAAAAAGTATGCCAACAACATGCTTATGGTCATCACTAAAAGGAACAACGACGCTCCCATTACTGTCAGTATCATGGATAAAACAGCTACTATCCATAAAACCATCTCACATATCTTCAAAAGTAGATTTTGTTTCTTTTCTACAAGTACATATACTTCTAACATTTTGTTACCTCATTTTCCGCCTTTTTCAGTACATTCTAACACAAATACATAGATTTTTCCACCATCTTCCGTTACAATAACATTAAAGTTTCGTAAATTATGAGGTGGATTATGAATTTTCATTTTACAAAAGAACAACTATCCAACTTTAAGGAGAATGCAAAAAGAGAATGGGCTCTAACCAATGGTATTGGCGGCTATGCAGGGGGCTCCATTTTAGGCAGTCTTGGACGCACACATCAAGGATACCTGATTGCCAGTTTCCACCCTCCTGTGGAGCGCTATCTGGTATTTAGCAAAACCAACGAATGCTTTGATGTTGATGGTATAATCTACAACTTGGAAGCTGCACAACATGCAGGAGAAGAAATGGATATGACTTTGGTTTCTTCCGAGGATGTTCCAGATGTTTACAAAGATCCTAATACGGTTTTTGTAGCCTCTGACTTTACACCACGCAAGCCTGTTTACACAGAAGGAAATAAATATTTAACTAGTTTTGATTACAACGGTAACATATGTTTTACTTATGAAGCAGGTGCTATTACATTAAAAAAACATATATCCCTTGTACAGGGTGAAAATACGGTGACAATTGCATATGACATCACAAATAACGGTAATTCTGCAGATTTTTATATCACTCCCCTAATGAATTATCGTGAGCACAATAATAGTAGCACGAAAGAATCTCTTGTTTTTCACAAGTTTGAACTAAAAGATAATACCGGATTTATGCTAATACCAGAAGCGAATCCTTCTGTAGAAATCGTATTATGTGCTAGTGAAGGCGAGATAATCGAATCAGAACAACTTTTCGATGAGGACCTTCAATTTGCAACAGAAATAGAAAATGAAGTACCAGGTCTTGACACCTGTTATACTCCATACAAAATTAAAATCAACATTCCAGCAAACAGCACAAAAAAGGTATCTCTTGTTTGTCATGTAGAAAATACAGAAAACATACATTGCAGTAATGTTGTAGCAGATATTTTACCAGAACATACACCTAGCTGGAAATGGGGTATGGATGTAACAACAGATAGTTCTTTTGATGTGCTTAATGACAATAACCAATTTTTTGATGCACTTATCAAAAATGCAAAATGCAAAGATGAATTATCGGAAATTTTAACGATTGCAGCCAACGAAGTCTTATCTTATCGCGAGTCTACAGGGCTTACCACTATCCTAGCCGGATTGCCTTGGTTTACTGACTGGGGACGTGATACCATGATTGCATTTACTGGCTCTGTTTTATCTACAGGTCGCATAAAAAAGGCGGAAGAGATTCTTCTTACATTTGCGAAATATGTAGACCACGGAATGGTTCCAAATATGTTCCCAGACAACGGACTTGAGCCCCTCTACAATACGGTAGATGCTTCTCTTTGGTACTTCTATGCTGTACACAAATATTTAGAATACAACAACACTCCTCAAGGCTATGCCTTCATTCAAGAATCCATTTATCCTGCTTTAAAAGAGATTGTGGAATCTTATAAAAATGGCACTCTTTTTTCTATCTACATGGAGGAAGATGGTCTTATTCATGCAGGAAGCGGAACTGACCAGGTAACCTGGATGGATGTTCGAGTAGGCGACTGGGTAGTAACCCCTCGCCACGGTAAACCAGTAGAAATCAATGCACTCTGGTATAATACGTTAAAAGTCATGGAAGATCTTTCTTCGAAATATGACGATGATCCTACACCATATACCACACTTGCATCACAGGTAAAAACTTCTTTCTGCGAGAAATTCTGGAATGAAAAAGATAATTGTCTCTATGATGTAATAGACGATGACTGTGGTCATGTAAATCCAAATCACACAGAAGACATCTATGATGCATCTATCCGTCCAAACCAGATTTATGCTGTGGCACTTCCTTACACTATGTTAGATGAAGAGAAAGCCAAAGCTGTAGTGGACGTTGTAAAAGAAAAACTTTTTGTAGGCGTGGGCCTTCGTTCCCTAGATCCAGACCATGAAGATTATCATCCAATCTACATCGGGTCTTTACCTAAGCGTGATGCAGCTTACCACCAGGGCACAGCCTGGGGCTTCATAGCAGGTGGCTTTATCACTGCATATTGCAACGTGTACGGCAGATCATCTGAAACCGCTACCAAAGCACTAAAAATGTTAGAGCCTATGAAAGCTCATCTCTACGACAACTGCGTAGGCTCCATTTGCGAAATCTTTGATGGCGATGCACCACACAACGGACGGGGATGCTACGCACAAGCCTGGAGCATCGGAGAAACCCTCCGTTGCTATACCGAAGATATTCTTCCATATCTATAGTTCTCAAAGGGACTGCCTATATAGCAGTCCCTTTTTGTTTTGCTTTAAAAATAAAAAAGGCTGCCTCATAGGGCAGTCCCTCCGAAAACTCTTGACATGAAAAACATCATCGTGTAAAATCAACTTTGTTGTTGATGCAACAGGCCCAGATAGCTCAGTTGGTAGAGCAGAGGACTGAAAATCCTCGTGTCGCTGGTTCGATTCCGGCTCTGGGCATATGCGGGTGTAGTTCAATGGTAGAACACTAGCCTTCCAAGCTAGATACGTGGGTTCGATTCCCATCACCCGCTTAAAAAAGCCCCCGAGTTTAACTCGGGGGCTTTTTTTATTTAAGTTTATTTCCACAGTTCTGACAAAACGCATCTGTTGGACGCACATTTACTCCACACTTAGGACATTTTAAAACATCTGGAACTACTTGAGGAGCTGCCTGAGGAGCCGCTGCAGCAGCCTGATTCATCGCAATTGTATTACGAATCAAGTTAATCTCTTCATTATAGCGTTCTCCCATTTCCACACGCTTCTTCTCTTGTTCTTCAATCTGTTTTTCAAGCTCTTGTACTTTTGTCCAATAATCTTCAAAATTTACACTATCTTCTTTTTTATCTTTCCATGCATCATACAATCTTGTACCTACAGTAAGAAAAAGTTCTCTCTTCTGATTTTCGAGAGAAGCGATTTCTCCATTAATTGCAGTAAAAACAGATTCTCTTCTAAGCTCTAAGCTTTTAATTTCCTGCTTTAATTTATTTTCTTCTCCAAAAATGTTATCTAAAAAAGCCATAAACACATCTCCTCTTTCTGTAATGATATTATTTTATCACTTAGCCTCTTTTTATGCAACTTCTTATTTCACATTGAAAATAAAAAAGACTGTCTTAACGACAGTCTTTTAAATCTCTTATGTAATTTACAGATTAGAATAAATCTACACGACCTGTAAAGTCACCGTTGATTACGTAGTATGCAGAAAATTCTTCTGGTTTAACGTAAACGTTTAAAGATTTGATTGAAGAAGCTTTGTTTCCTTCAGCTACGAACTGAGCTTTTACTTTTTCTTCTAATGAAGCGATTGATACTTCATTTCCCTGGAACTGAACAGTAATAACTGTTTCTGTCTTAGCAGCAGCTTTTTTAGCTGGAGCTTTCTTTGTTGTTGTAGCAGCTTTCTTTGCTGGAGCTTTTTTAGCTGTTTCTTTTTTAGCTTCTGCTTTAACTTCAGCTTTTACTTCAGCCTTTGGAGCTTCAACTTTAACTTCTTTTACTTCTTTAACTTCTGTTGCTTTTGTTGTTGTTTTCTTTGTTGCCATAATTTTTTCCTCCTAAGAATTTCTTATTCACAAACTAAGAATTTTTCAATTGCTAATACTGCTTCTTCTTCGTCCGAACCTTCTGTCACGATGTTGATTGACATGCCTTCCGATGGATTGAAAGCCATAATTCCCATAATGCTTTTCGCATTAATTCTACGGTTTTCACTTTCCAATGTAATTTCACTGTCAAATCTACACGCTAACTGAACCAGTTCAGCGATTGGATTATCGTGGCCTTCTGAAACATTTGATACAATTACATTTTTTCTGCTCATAACGCACTCCTTGTTCCAATCTTCTATAAATACAAGTCTCAATATAACTTATATTTCCATGTTTTGCAAGAGATTACTTTATTTCTGTTAAACTCCTACAAAGGATTGGGAAAACCACATTTGTAATTGTTCAAATTTACAATAAAAATACCATTATTTTACATATGCTATACAGTAATTGCCACCCGCATAAAACATATCTTCCATTCCAGCATAATCTATCGTCTGGGTTTGTCCTACCTCTGGATTATAGTAATATACATAATTAGAGGAATAACCAGTTAACAATACAGCCTGATCACTTCCTACTTTTGCAAACACAGGAGTCCCCTGATCGATAAAGTATAATAATTCATCCATGGTACAATCATACAATTCTAAAACAGTTGCATCCTCCAATGCACTCTCTAAAATATAGTGTGGAGTTTGACCTGCTTGCATTAGGTTGCTAACCCCAGCACCTACACCTTCTCGTGCAAGCATGATGCTGACACATTTTGCCATCGATGATGCATTTGTGTCTGCTTCATTTGGGGTAAGATTTGTTAATGAACTTTGGCTCGTGCTTCTCGCTCTTTTGAAAATATAGTTTACATCAGAATCTACCACAACGCCATAATTTTCATTTGCCAAATGAATCGCTTCTGATGCATTTGTTGTGGCTAAGAGCACTTCACCTTTTACATAAACGTAATAGTATCCTTCTGTTTCTACGTCTAATGCAATTTCTCTATCTTCCTCTAAAAGAATATGTTTTGCAGTAATGACTTTTAGTTTACCAACATTGCTTACTTCCTTCATGTTCAAAATTACCTGTGTCTGTTTTATGTCTGACACCGTTTTGGAAACTTTTACACCATTACTTGGTTCTGTCTCTCGGTTCATGATCGTATCTGAACCATTATCTACATAACGACCGTTTTCTTCTTTTACAAGTTCTACATAGATATTATTTTCATCTACAGATGTGCCACCAATATATCCTGTACTTGGTCTGTAAGTTTTGATGACATCCTGCTTATCTTCCGAAGTATTCAAAATCTCAATGGATGTCATGAGAAAATGTTCATTACCAACGGAATCTGTTCTGACATTAGACTGCTTTGCAACACCATATACAAAATCATCTCCAATGAACGAAATTGGCTTTAGATAAGTATCCGCACCCGATGTAATCTCATAGGAAATACCTGTTTTTAAATCTTCTAACATAATAGTTGTACTACTATTTATTTTTGTAGAATCAACCCATGCCAAATATCTTCCACTTGCAGATACGGCATAACATTCATCCGTATCACTTTCAATCCATGTCTCTACATTAAAATTCGTTAAATCTATTTTATAGACATTGTTACTGAGCATAAAATAAAACATCTTTTGCTCATTCACATACATAAGCTGTCCTAATTCCGCCTGAAGCACTTCATAGGATTTATTGGAAGAAATGAATATCTCTTCTTCTACTGTATGGGCTAATGCATCATAATGATATACACCAACCCCTACTTCACCTTCATGGATTCCTCTATTCATATATCCTGATACAATAAAAGAAACACTTCCCGCTTCATCCACACGAATAATTTTTATATCATGTTGATTCCAGTTTTCTCTGCTATTCATTCCCTCAGGACTACGGAAACTAAATATTTGAGAAATCGTATTATTTAATCTATCGTAGCTCCACAACTCACCTTCTTGCACAAAAGCAATGCTATCACCAGAATCATTTGCCAGAAACTCTACATCTGAATTTCGAATTCCTAATAGCAATGCGTTGTTTCCAGAAAGGAAATCGTTATCACTACGGAATACCTGATTCATTGTTCTTTCATAATTTAACACATAAATACGCTGTGGCGTCTGTCGGAGACGATAATACTCTTCTACATTGTAATATTCTACCTGATTCTTTTCGTTCACATTTGTCATAACGTAATTTAGAGTTATAACATTGTAAGAAGAATTTATCTCCTTAAATGATGCGACAGGTTCTGTCAGCTTTACACCCTCGAAATCTGCCCATGTAATCTGTCCTAAAGTACAAGATAAGTCAACATACTGCAAAGTAGTTGCATCACCTGTTGCAGGGTCCATATAAGTTGGAATAAATGAACCTGCATCATCTCTAAATGTATATTCATGGAATGTAAGTGCAAACTCCAGCATTTCACTTACATAACAATCTGGAGCGTGCACAATACGAGTGTAATAATAGACATCCTTTTCGCCCATAGATAAAACAATTTCCATGTTGTATTCTACATTGTCTTCAAAGATGCTTGGAAGTGTAATATCACATTCCACCTTATCCTGAGTGACAAATATGTCTGCATTGTCTTCTTCTGCTAACAAACGATCTCCATCCATACTACGGATCTTGTATGAGAGATTGTCGATTGTATTTCCATAGGTCATAATTTCTAGTTCAAGCTCACGTTCTTCACCTAATGGCATCAAACCATCCCTCATGGACAACATATCCATTTCTCTGACGTACCCATGCAATTCGTTTATGGCGGTGTCGTCATAAACAAACTGTATCACCGGCAAAGAGGCCTCATCCATAGTTGTAGTCAAGTCCTTATTCACTTTATTTGTCAAAAAACTAAAAATAATGAGTGCCGCAATAAATACTAGAATTAGCACTACCGGCTTTGTTGCTTTACTATTCATTCACTTCACCTTACGTAACTTTTTTCATTACCACCAACGTCTACATCTACGATTTCTACATCTTCTACGATATATCTCATCATAAAATAGAACATCAATTAATCTTCTTAACCATGGATCATCATTTCGTCTACGACGATACTGTTGTCCTTCTAAATCTGGTCGTGGCATTGGTTCTGGTTGTGCGCCTGGACGTGGCATCTGCATCTCTGGTCGTGGCATCGGCACTGGCTGCGCACCTGGACGTGGCATCTGCCTTTCTGGACTTTGCATTGGTGGTGGGGTTGATGGCATCATAACATCATACTGAGGATTTTCTCGTAAAAATCTCTCGTATAACCTGCGCGCCTCTTCCTCCATCATCATCCTATCCGGATTTTCATCAAACATCCTGCTGCCTTCATACTCCATCTCGTCACAGTGTCTTTCAATCATCTGCAACATCTGACGAAGCTCTGCTGGGTACATTGCCTTCATACGTTCCATATCCTTTTCATATTCCATTTCTGTTAGATACAAATTTTGCATAGGATATGTCATATAAAATGGCATTTTTTCAAACACATCTTCTCTATTTTCCACGTGATTTCTCCATCTTTTCATCATTCATAAGATATGAGAAAACATCAAAAATGTGTCTATATATTTCTATTTTCCTAACATGGTCCATGAGATATCATCATATTCTTGATATCCTTTATGCAACATTTCTGTAGCAACGATTCCATTCTCATCTGTAGAGAAATGATATAAATTGTATTTTTCATTTTTATATGCATAGTCTTCACCGTTATCCTGGAAGTGTACATATGACCCATTTCCAGGTGTCACTAGAAGATGTAATTTATTATATGGTTTTTCGCCTACAAACTGTACAACTTCATAGGTCGGAATAATACTTCCTGCTTTAATATACATTGGGCATACATCTATTGGTGCGTCACGCAAAATATATTGACTTCCTTCTATCTTTTCTCCAGTCCAGTAGTCGTACCATGTACCTTCTGGTAAATATACCATTCTCTTAGTAACACCCTGTTCTAATACTGGTGCTACAAGAATATGTTCACCTACTAAAAACTCGTTATTTAAATTACGTACTTCTGGATCCTTTGGATAGTGCAGCACAAGTGGTCTCATGACCGGAAGTCCCGTTTTCTCTCCCTGATAAAACAAGTCATAAATATATGGTAACAATTTATAACGAAGTTCGATATATTTACGATTGATATCCACTACTTCTTTTCCGAATCGCCATGGCTCCTGATCCTTGGTGCCCTTTGCGGCATGATTTCTAAACAATGGCGAGAAGCACGCAGCCTGCACCCACCTACACAAAAGTTCTGGTGTACAATCTGCTCCAAATCCACCCACATCCGTTCCACAGAATGCAAATCCACTCATGCCTAAATTACAAAGCTGTGGAATAACCATTTGCAGATGATGCCAAAGGCTCTGGTTATCTCCTGTCCATACAGTAGAGTATTTCTGTGTTCCGGCATAACATGCACGTGTAATTACAAATGGTCGTTTTCCTGTCTGCTCCTGTAAGCCCTGGAAAGTAGCTCTACACATATTATGACCATAAATGTTGTGAACTTCTGCATGGTTTGTTATTCTTTCCTCATCATGGAATACCACATCCATTGGAAGTTCTCCGTGGAAGCTGGCTGGTTCATTCATATCATTCCAGATACCTGCCACCCCCATATCGGTGAGTACTTTATGATTGTTTGCCCACCATTCTCTTACTTCTTTACGTCCGAAATCAGGGAAGTGAGAGTCTCCTGGCCAAACAGCATTTACGTAATCACTACCGTCTTTATCTTTTGCAAAATAATTTTTTTCTACGCCTTCATCATCCACCCAATATCCTTTTTCTACTTTTGTACCTGGGTCAATGATTGTAACTGGTTTTACACCTTTTTCTTTTAATTCTTTAAAAAGGTCTCCTTGTTTTTTATATGCTTTTTCATTCCACGTAAACACTTTGAAATTGTCCATATAATCAATATCAAGGTGAATAACATCTAATGGAATCTGTTCTTTTCTATAATTATCTACTACGTAATTAATATCTTCTGCACATTCATATCCCCATCTGGATTGCTGATATCCCAATGCCCACATCTGAGGAAGTGGTGTTGTGCCAGTCAGATATGTATAACTTCCAATTACATCCACAAGGGAATCTCCTGCCATAAAATAGTAATCTAAATTTCCCTCTTCTGTGGTGTAATAAAAATATTCTGGATTTTCTTTTCCAAGGTTAATATTGCTACGGAATGTGTTATCAAAGAACACACCATATGCTGCATCTTTTTTCAAACACATCAAAAATGGAACGGTTTTATATAAAGCTTTAAAATCTTCGTTGTGCGCCTGTGGCAAATCTGAATTCCAGTTTTCGTATTCATAATGTTTTTTATTTAAGAAACCGGATTTATCTCCCAATCCGTAGAAGTCATCGCCATCTTCTAATTTTTTAACAATCTGATATCTACATGCCTTTTCCAAATAGTTTGAGATATCATGTCCTTCTGCTTCCAGCATTTCCAAAGACATCCAGCTTACCTTTTCTTTTATGGTTCTTTCGCCACGATAATCTTCCATCAATGGTTTTCCACTTGGCTGATAAAAATCAATTACAAAATCGTCCTGAATTTTTACCATGACTTTATCTGTAGTAACACACAAAACGTCCCCATCGTTGTTTACATCAAAAGACGTAGGAACAACCACTTCTTTTTCAATGGCTTTTGATTTGCATGCTACATCAAAAAAAGGTACATACACACGAATAATTTCATCTCTTACAACAGTAAAATATGCTGTCTGTTTTTCAAACTGAACTTTGATTTCATTTCCTGTTACTTCGTAACCAATCATTTTTCCAAAATTATGTTCCATAACAAACCTCTTCCCTCATTTACTGAATTTTATAATGGAATAATTGGCAAGTCTGCCAATAACAACCAAAAACCAAGCATCATAAAGATCATTCCAAAAATAGAACGAACTGTCATTCGCTCACGCATAAATACACAGCCTAAAACAATAGCTGCTACCAAATCAAATCTCTCTACAAATGCTACATTCTCGTTGATTCCTAATGCATAGGCTTGGTGGAGACAATACCAGGCAGCCCCCATGCATGCACCAGAAAGACAAAGATAAACTCCATCTAAAAACGACATGGAACGCAACCCCTTATACCCCTTTGTAGCAAAGGTAATGGTCCATACCACAATAAGTGCTACTCCATATCGAACCAATCTCTCATAATTAGAATTGATTCCGCTAATACCAATTCGGTCCAATACAACCGTAACCGTTGTGAGCGCCATGGCACCCACTGCATAGCCTAACCAGGAGCCAGTTTTCCCACCGCGTCCTGAGCCTTTTAAGCCCATCATAATTACGCCAACAATCAAAATAATCAATATGATAATTGTGTTCCAACTTACACCATCTTTAAAAAAGAAAATGCCTACAAGGATATTTAAAACAACACTTCCTTCTACAATAGGAACTACCTTTATAACTTCTCCTAATTGCAATGCCCTAAGCAAACAAACCCACACCATACCTGTGGCAATACCTGAGAACAACAAATACATAAAATTTGTCTGTCCTATTTGCGATAGGTTCAAATCAGTTCCTGTCAATTTCACCATAAAAAGTGCAGATAAGAAAAGAAATGTTCCTCTAAGAGCCGCTGCTAAATGAGAGTTTGATTTGTGCATCCCGCTTTTTGCAAATGCTGGAGATGCTCCTGCAAAGATTACCCCTACAATTCCATAAAGTAACCAATTCATCTTTTATTCCTCAATTTCGTATTATTTTCCGAAATACTCATCGATTCCGTCTGCAATACCACTTACCATTTTTTGCTGGTAAGCATCATCTTGCATATTTGTGTCGTCAGTTGGATTTGACATAAATCCTAACTCCAAGATGGTAACCGGCATTTCACACCAGTTGATACCTGTCATAGTATCATTAATTTTCACTTTTCGATTGTCCATTCCAGTAGCCTCACAATATGCATTCAACACGCAGCTACTAAGTTCCTGACTTTGCTCTGCAATATCACTACAATATGGATTTGATGTGGATGGGGCTAGCGCCTCCGCGCCATCAGCACTTGAATCTTCATGAGAATTTGCATGAATTCGAACTGTAATATCTGCCCCTGCTTCATTTGCCATAAGGGCACGTTCCATATTGCTGATATTTACATCATGAACTTCTCTTGTCAAAAGCACGGTATATCCACGAGCTTCCAACTCATCGCGTAACATAAGAGCGATTTCCAGATTCAATTCATATTCGTATACACCGGTTTCTACTCCTACCGTTCCAGAAGTTACTCTGGCTTTCATCTCTGTAGAATCTGGACCATTTGGCTCTGTTTCACTATCTCCTTCGAGCTGATGACCTGGATCAATCATAATAACATAACTGCCGCTACTTACAACTTTCTCAATGATAGTAGAAAAATCTGCACTTATATAACCAACTTGTCCATTATAGGAAACTTTATACCATCCATCTAATTCCTCTAATAATTCTGCTTCATCATTTGTATAAAGTCTTGCTAGAATTTCACAATCAGTATTTGGTTCCGAACGTAAACTTACGTTGTCATTTGTCACTTGTACATAGTATGCAACTTCTGTAACATCCTCCGTATCCTGCTGGTCGTCCTCTGTGTCAATTTCTACATCCAGTTCTGTATTTTCTGTCACCTGTGTGTTCTCTGTTTGAGGCTTTGGCGGCTTAACTCCCTTGTCAAAATTTTTGACAAGGGCAGAAATTCCAAGACCAATTAAAACAAGTATTACAATGCAGAGAGCTGCAAATATAACTCTTGCCAAGATAACATCTTTTCTATAGTGCTTACTTTTTTTCATCCTATGATTCCTCTTTTATTCAATGGTTACAATGCGCATCATATTGCTTACGCCATAATCAAATCCACCTACGTGTGGTGAAGGGATACCTGCAGTAAGAACTGCTAAATCACCCTCTTCTACGTGTCCTCTTTCTTTTGCAATAGCGATTGCACTGTTACTAATTTCTTCAGATGAGTTTGCCTGTTCAGAACGATATGGTCTTACGCCCCAAAGGATCTGCATTCTGCGAAGAGTTCTAGCATTTGGACTTACTGCAAGAACTTCCATTTTTGGATGGAATTTTGAAATAACACGCGCTGTTGCACCAGATCCTGTTGGAGCAATGATACATTTTGCATCTAAGTTACTTGCTGTAGATACAGTTGCATAACCCAATGCACTTGTAGTATCTTTCATACGCTGTTTTTTCATTTTTGATAAAATTTCTTCGTGGTCTAAGTGCTGTTCTGTATTTTCACAGATCTGAACCATCATGCGAAGTGCTTCCAGTGGATATTTACCCTGAGCTGTTTCACCAGAAAGCATTACTGCATCTGTTCCATCATAAACCGCATTGGCTACGTCTGTTACTTCAGCACGAGTAGGACGTGGATTACGCATCATAGAATCTAACATCTGTGTTGCAGTAATAACTGGTTTATAACATTCTTTACACTTATTAATCATCATTTTCTGAATGTATGGAACTTCTTCTGCTGGAATTTCTACACCTAAGTCACCACGAGCAACCATGATACCATCTGCTACTTCTAAGATTTCATCTAAATTGTCAATACCTTCTGCATTTTCAATCTTTGCAATAACTGGTGTGTATGGTGCTCCACATTCACGAAGAAGAGCTTTAATCTCACGAATACATTCTGCATTACGAACAAATGAAGCAGCAATAAAATCTACATCCTGTTCTGCACCAAAGCGAATATCTTCTTTGTCTTTTTCTGTGATAGCTGGTAAGTGAATTGGTACATTTGGTACGTTTACGCCTTTTCTCTGTCCCAATTCTCCACCATTTATAATTTCACATACTATATCTTTACCTTTGATATCTGTTACTTTTAATTCGATAAGACCATCGTCGATTAAAATTTTTCCACCGATTTCTGCATCTTCTACAAGGCCTTCATAGGTAATGCTTACGCGTTTGTTATCGCCTTCAATTTCCTCTGTTGTAAGGACAAATTCATCGCCTTCTACAAGCTGAACTTTCTGTCCATCTTTTAATAACCCTGTACGAATTTCTGGTCCTTTTGTATCTAAAAGAATTGCTATATGCTTTCCTTCTTCTTCACGAATTTTCTTTAACGCATCCATACGCGCTTTCTGTTCTTCGTGGTCTCCGTGAGAGAAGTTAAAACGTGCAATGTCCATTCCTTCTCTTACAAGCTTTCTCATTAATTCCAAGTCATTTGTGTTTGGTCCCATTGTACAAACAATTTTTGTCTTTTTCATTTTCGTCTCTCTTTCTTTTTCTTATTTTCCTTTTTATTTGATAACCTGTTTGAGTGATTCAAACAAAGCGGATACCTCAATTGGTTTTGTAATGTAGCCATTCATACCTTTTGTAATGGCTTCCTTCTTTTCTTCTTCAAAGGCATTTGCTGTCATTGCCAAAATTGGTACATTTGCCAGCATGCGATTTGACAGATTACGAATTGCCTTTGTGGCCTCATAACCATCCATGATTGGCATCTGCACATCCATAAGAACCGCTGCGTATTCGCCAACCTCTGCACCCTTAATCTTATCTACTGCTTCCTGACCATTTACAGCTTCATCAATCACAAAGCCTTCTTCCGATAAAATCATTCGAGCAATTTCTCGATTTAGTGCATTGTCTTCTACCAACAAAATTTTCTTACCAGCAAAGAGCTCTTTCTGTTCTTTTCTTCTTGCTTCTTCCTCTTCTGCTTCTTTTCTGGCAATCTCTTCTACAGCAATACCATCTCCTTCTGTATCCTGTAGCATGAACATAACTTTTACAGCAAATTCCGTTCCTTTTCCCAGTTCACTTTCTACTGTGATTCTTCCACCCATTTTTTCTACAATACTCTTGGTAATGGATAGGCCAAGACCGGTTCCCTGAATACCATTTGCAACGCCCTTGTCTCTTGCAAACGCTTCAAAAAGCTTATCTATAAACTCTGCACCAATTCCAATACCATTATCTTTTACCTTGAATATATATACGCCATATCCATCTGGAGCAACCATCTCCTGACGAATATTCAAAGAGATTTCTCCCTCCGCAGGTGTAAACTTCACTGCATTTCCAAGGAGATTTATCAATACCTGATTTAATCTTAGTTTGTCACAATAAACATAATTATTTTCAATATTGACCGAAATTTGGAAGTTTATATTTTTTTCTTCTGCCATTGGCTGAATTAAATTTTCTACATCACGAACCACTTCAGAAATCGACATTTCATCTTCTTCAATCTGCAGTTTTCCACTTTCAATTCTGCTCATATCCAAAACATCATTTATCAAACTAAGCAGATGTTTACTAGCAGATAGAATTTTTTCCAAATAGGATTCTACTAACTTCTTATCCTCCATATGGGACTGTGCCAAAGTAGTAAAACCGATAATCGCATTCATTGGTGTACGGATGTCATGAGACATATTGGAAAGGAATGTACTCTTTGCTTTATTTGCACGTTCTGCCTGAACAAGAGCTTCTTCCACTGCTTCTTTTTGCGCAATGTCTTTTCTTACCTCATTGTCTACATCCATGACCGCCATAACTACATGACTAACTTTTCCATCCACGCCATTGGATGCTGCAATTACATGCATTCGATACCATTTTTCTTCCCCACCAGCCAACTGTCTGTAGTTAAAAGAATAAAAACGATTTTCCTCATCTATGTGTTTTTCCATGTAGTTTCTAGAACACATTTCGCAATACATATCTCTGTCATTCTTGTGTATATATTTGTCTGCATATACGCGAATAGCATCCTCATGATTTTCAGGTGCTTCTTTATAAAAATCTCCTGTTAAATAGGATTCCACCTTTTCTTCTTTATTACTTAAATATTCCCTTTTTCCTGTTCTTAAATCCAAATAATAAGAACTAATGAACAATCTTGTAAAACTGTGAATTTTAGAAGAACTTAATTCTCGCTCCTGCTCAAAGTTTACATTAAAGAGATAAGTCTGTAACGTCGCCATTGCAATACCAATGCAAAGAAATGGCATGTTCTGATTTACAATCTGCAATGCACCAAACACTACTGGGAAAATAAAATAAGACAACATAATGATATATGTATTCTGTTTTTCAAATTCCTTTTCAATAAATAATTTTACCGTTACTTTTATCGCACAAAATACAATGTAGCCATAGGTCAAAATCAACTGTGGAACATACAGGTCTCCACGACAATAATTTCCTGCCTCATCAATGTAGAAGAAAGAACCTGTCCACAAAGATAACCCTGATATTCCTACAACCGCCCACATCGGAATCTTACATAAATTTCTTATGGTAGTGTTATTATACAAGACGGAGTCCTGCATAAATTCGATGTACACAAACCATCGGTATGACAACACCGCTGATAGAGCATAGTACACTACATATATTATTTTTTGGACAAAAATCGGTATTGGCAGTAGCTCATCATAGAGGACACCCCAGCACATATCCGCTGCCAGATACATCATACCAATAATCATGATGCCCACATAGATTTCTTTTTTCTCACCACGTTCCATCCCTACGCTAATTCGCATATAGAGAACTGCAACGAGTAATAAGCACAGACCAGTAATAATTGAATACAATCCGCTACCCATATTCTATTCCTCTCTTGTGACATTTTAATCCAACATATATTGTATCACTAAATACTCCAAAATGGAACAAAAAGCAGTCATCATCAAGTAGAAAAAAGGTGAATTTTTTATTATAATGCTATTAACTATTCTAGGTTCTTCGTCGATACAAAAGATAACAGGAATATTATGTCCGAATATAGGCAAATGGATTTGCAAAACAAGACAAGGAGGAGTCAATTATGAGTCAATTATTTGGAATGGACAATATGCTTTCTTCAATGCAGGGAAAGTATGATAACAAAGTTAACAAAGATAGTGCAAAAGCACCAAACGTAAAGTCTGCGCTTGGCAATCCAAAACTAAGCGAGACGGCTTCCAACTACTACGAAGAACTAAAGAAAAAACATAGCGATGTGGAATTCGTTCTTGTAGACAAAGAGAACTTGGATAAAGCGAAAGAATATGCTTCAAATCTTGTTAGTAGCAAAAGCATGATTGTGCTTATCAGCGAAGATGAAGTAGAACAGATGGCCACAGACGAAACCGTTCGTACACAGAACGAAAAGCTCATCGAAGATGCCAAAGCTCAGATGCCAGAATTATTGGAACAGTTAAAAGAATCTGGTGTAGAAGCAAAATCATTTGGCATGGAGTTCAATGGCGACGGAACTGCTAGCTACTTTGCAGTAGTAGACAAATCTATGGCAGCTCAGAAAGAACGTATTGAAACAAAGTTAGAAGAAAAACGTGCTGAGAAAAAAGCTGACGCAAAAGAGAATGCTACTCACAAAGAAAAACTAACCACAGTGACCGCTTCTAGCATGGAGGAATTAGTCAGCAAGATTAAAGATGTTATGTACGAAGCAAAAGCAGATAGCGTTATCACTGATCAAGAAAAGATGGTTGGTCAACATTTTGATCTTAGTCTATAAAAAACACGCGCGGATATACACAAAATTGATATCCGCGCGTTAATTATTTTCTATTTCATCTCATTTGTTGTAATGGTCTTAATCTGATATAAGCCATCCGCATTTTTCCTTAACACAGCTGTTCTTATTTCATCCCATTCACCATCTTCAAATGTTACAATGTGTACTTTGTATACCACTGTCATTACATCATCCTTTATGATTGCAGATTGAATTTCTGCAGTATAGCTTTTACTTGGTGTAGCCGGGCAAAATGTCAAAACATTACCTGATGCACTTGCAGCACTACATGTCCCATTGTTTTCCTCAGAGAATTGGAAGTCTGTCACAATCTTAATCATGTCATTTACATCTGCAAGATTATAATGCAAAAATGAGCTGCTATCATCATGCCAAGCCGAAACACTAATCTCTGGTGAATCCCCACTGTATAATACATCCGAAATATATAACATGAGCCTACTCAAATCATCCATAGAATAGGCACCTTCCTCTAACTCCGCTGGAGAATGTGCGAGGATAAAGGCGAACTGCATTTCGTTCAATCCACCTGCAAGCACTTTTTCATAGGTATCGCCATTTACCTCTATAATAGTCTCTTCTTCTGTTTCTACTACTTCTTCTACTTCCTCAATTTCTTCTCGTTCCTTATCACTTTCTCTGTCTTCTGTTCCGCCACCACATGCAGTAAGACTAAAAATCATAAGAACTGCCATAAGTAATGTAAATAATCTTTTTTTCATTATATCTTACCCTCTTTTATTGTACGTTATAATTCATTACTCCCTCCACTCTATATAGATATACCTTACCTTCTTGATAGGTATTTACATAAGTGTTTGAAGATGTTGTTATATAATCCAAATCTGGATGTAATGTTTCCTGTTCCTGACAGTATGCTTCTGCCTTCGCATCCGCTTGTGCTTTTAAGGAATTAAAATCAGAAACCCCTTCAATATAATAAAATGAATATGTATCTTGCGAACCTTCCACTTGTTCCATTGTAAACAATACATATGCACTAGGTAATTCCACTACAAATGGAACTGTAATACGAACCACATTCATAGTTTCTCCTGTAACATACTTACTCTTGTTTTTGTATCTTCCTATCACTTCGGCAGTCTCATTCTGCCAATCCCCATAATAGGTTGTTCCTCCAGGATAACCATAGTTATTGTTATTGGCTATTTGGTGCACTTGTGCATTAATAGATGCCCAACCATCTGCATATCCGCCATGTGTCTGATCATGATAAAATGTAAAATACTGACCGTCAAAAGTTGCCACATACAACTCATATGGGAATTCTTCATACGTCGTATTAGATGAAGCGTTTCCTGTTGTACTTTGCCCACCACCCGAGTTGTTCTGAGTAGTGGAACCATTTCCTGCCACGCTAGATGTGTTTTCTGTTGTTTCGCTCTCAGTTTCTGTCGCCTCTACCTCGGTAGAAACTTCTGTTTCTGATTCTGTTATACTTTCCGTTCCAATCTCTTGATTTTCTACTATTTGACTAGAAGGCACCTTTCCTGTTTCAGATGGTTGCTCTGTAGACTCTTCTTTCCCTCCACACGCAGTAATAGCAAACATCATAATAATTGCTAGAAATAACATTAAATTTTTCTTCATTTGTAACCCCATGTTTTTATTCCCTTCAATTTTTGTTTTTCATTATATCACAACTAGTATTTAATAAACAATGGCACAATCTTTTTCGCCACCTTATAGATTGGTCCTTCTAACACCTTCTGTGCGTTCTTCAATTCTTCACGAATTTTAATGCCTTGTGGACAATGTTGTTCGCATTTACCACAACCAATGCAATTCGAAGCTGAGGTAGCATCTTTACGGAATGTGGTACTACGCAAATGTTCATACCAAGCCTCTTTTTTTCCATCGATTGCAGATACGTTATAGGAAGCAAATGTTCCGGGAATATCCACATTCATAGGACATGGCATACAGTAGCCACAGCCGGTACATCCCACCTTCATTTTTGAATTAATAGATTCGACAACCTGACTTAAGAGATTAAAATCATCCTCTGCAAACTCTCCCACCTGGCATTCACTTGCTACGCGAATATTTTCTTCTAGCATTTCCATAGAGTTCATTCCTGATAACACACAGGTTACCTCCGGCTGGTTCCATAGCCAACGAAAAGCCCATTCTGCAGGCGAATATTTTTTCGGATGATTTGCAAATAGTTCTTTTGCCTTTTCTGGAAGATTACTTACAAGTTTACCTCCTCGAAGTGGCTCCATGATAATGACAGGGATTCCTTTTTCTGCTGCATGATGCAACCCTGCTCTGCCAGCCTGTGCATGTTCATCCAGATAGTTGTACTGAATCTGACAAAAATCCCAATCATATGCATCCACTACTTTACAAAAGCTCTCTGTATTTCCATGATAAGAAAAACCAATCTGACGAATTGCTCCGCTTTTCTTTTTCTCTTCAATCCATTCCAAAATTCCCATAGCGACTAATTTATCCCATGTCTTTACATCATTTAACATATGCATGAGATAATAGTCGATATAATCTGTTCGAAGGCGACTAAGCTCTTCCTGAAAACATTTCTCGATACTTTCCATAGAATGCATCAAATAATGTGGAAGTTTGGTTGCAATATTTATTTTTTCTCGAATTCTATTCTTTTCAAATATCTTTCCAATAGCAGCTTCACTACCACCATAAATGTAGGCAGTATCATAATAGTTTACACCTGCTTCATAAGCTGCCATAAGTTCCTTTTCTGCTTTGTCCATGTCGATGGCACCTGCTGTTTTTGTAAAACGCATACAGCCATAGCCAAGAACCGATATTTTGTTTCCATATTTGTCTGTGCGATATTGCATTTCTACAATTCTCCTCTATTCTTTAAACTATCATAGTAGCTTTTATAACGATAACAAGTTCTACGGCTGATATCCGAGCTCTCCACTATCTCCATAATTGTTTTCCCGGATTCATAGAGTTTCACCCACTCATCATAGGATTCTCTCCATTTTTTATCATGTTTTTTTCTACCTGCAACACTTCGTTCTTCAAGTTCTGCAACTCGTTCTTTTAACATCGTATTCTCTTCTTCTAGCTGTTTGACGCGAAGCAATGCTTGCTCAAGTGGCATATTATTTTTCATATTATAATTCTCCGGGTTATTTTAATATTAATTCAGAATTATTGAGCATTTCATCAAATTTTTTATGATAATCCGCATCTTCTGCTAGCCTTATGATTGTTCCAAATCTTTCTCCACCATCTTTTGATGAAAGACCGCAATGATAGATTACTTCATCCTTTGTACCATAATCAAGCACTACATATCTATCATGTATTTTACCATAAGAGTTCACTATTTTGATAGGATTTTTAGGAAATTCTTTACAAAAATCTTGCACCTCACTACTGTGTAATTCCTTTGATTTATTACTACTTACAATTGTAATCCCAACATTATCTTTCGCACTCTTCAGTAATGCAAGTGTTTTTATACTTATGTAATCATCAAAAATAACTATTGTTTTTGTCGCTCTCTCATATATAGCTGAGTATGCAAGATCTGATTCGAATGGTTTTCCATCCCAGAGCACATAATGATTGCGGAGTTCCGGTTCATTAAACAAGCACATAACATCTGATATCTCTGATTTTTTTACCACATCTCCAAGTTGTTCCACAACCTCAGCCACCTTATCTTCAATACAATGTATGTCTTGCTTTATTTCTCTTATTTGTTGCGTATTGTCAGATGTTATCATATACAGTGTTAGCATATCCCTTTGACCCAAAAGGCCCTGATTTTCTGTAATGTAGTCTTTCATTTTTTTGAAAGTTCGAATTAGTGCCTTACTTTGCTTCGTCGCTAAATCTCCTTTCAGAACCGTCATAAGCATATAAATACCTTGTTCTGTAAATGCATGAGGAAGATACTTTATATTACTCCCACGACCTTTTTCCGTGTTCAAGGTCAAATTTTTTGACCTTGAACATATTTCTGCTTCTTCCTTTGTTAATTGGAACATAAAATCTTCTTCGAATTTTTCAATATTATTTTTTACTTGCTGATTAAATGCTTTTGTTGAGTACCCATAAATTTCAGCCAAATCCACATCCAGCATTACCTTTTGTCCGCGAATTTCATACATCTTATCTATGATTAACTTTTCAGAAATTATTAATTCTGTGTTCTTTTCCATACATAGTTCCTCCTCAAGTTGTGCCATTTATTTTGTGGCACCATCATATCTCAATCCGAATTAAGTGTCAATATTTTTCTGGCACTCCACAAACAAAAAACAGGAAGCACAACTTTTGTCATGCTTCCTTCTTTTTCCTTTTTACTACTTCTTCCAACGATACACTCTCGCTTCATATGGACGTAACACATTTGTTTTTACATCCGCATAATTGCATAATGCTAACTCTGCGTTATCAAGCTTAAATCCTTCTGGAACCTTCCAGTCAACCATATCTTTTGTATAAGAGCATACCACGAGAATTTTCTCTTTTTCGTCTTCTCTCGCATATGTATAAAGTTGCGATGAATGCTTTCCATACTCTGTATATTTACCATGTCTTACACATGATAATTCTTTTCTAAGCTGAATTGTTTTACGATAAAAATTCAAAATAGAATTCTCATCGTTTTCCTGTGCTGCCACATTGACTTCCTTGTAATTTTCATTTACATAGAACCATGGTGTTCCCGTTGTAAACCCTGCATTATCACTGTCATCCCACTGTACTGGTGTACGAGCAGAATCTCTCGAGCCATGCCACAAACGCTCTAATCGTTTTTCTGGAGATTTCTTGGTTCCGACATTTTCATACTGCCAACGAGTCTGTACATCCTCATACATTTCTGGATCAGAAGGATACCAGTTACTCATACCGATTTCCTGTCCCTGATATACAAAAGGTGTTCCCTTTTGGAACATATATGAAACAGCTAACATCTTTGCACTTTCGTTTCGAAACTGTTCACTTCCATATCGAGATACCATTCTTGGATGGTCATGATTTTCGATATAAAGCATGTTCCAGCCTTTTCCTTCCAAACCATTCTGCCATGAAGAATATGCTTTCTTAAGCTTACGAAGATTAAATGGCATGTGCATAAAATCTGTAAACATACAATCTGCTTCCTGAGTCGCAAACTGAATCATCATATCTAGTACTGGTTCGTTTGTCTCATCAATGTATTTAAGCGCAACCTTTGGTGTTACCATAGGCGCTTCTGCAAGAATCATGCAATCGTAATTTGAAAATACATCTCGTTTAAACTCTTCCAAATATTCATGTAAATGTGGACCATGATTAAAGTAATTAATTCCTTTTGATGCAGGCATAATATAATCATCTGGTAAGCCTTCCTTTTTCGAAATAAAGGTAATAACATCTTCTCTAAATCCATCAACGCCCATATCCAGCCAATATTTTAAAATCTTCTTTACTTCTTCTCTAACCAATGGATTATCCATATTTAAGTCAGCCTGTTCAATGGCAAATATGTGCATATAGTATTCCTGTCTTACTTCATCCCATGCCCATGCTTTTCCTTCAAAAAGGGAATCCCAGTTGTTTGGTAATTTTCCATTTGCTTTTGCTGGACGCCAGATATAATAGTCTGTATATGGTTCGATTCTTTGACGACTCTTTTTGAACCACTCGTGCTCTGTACTTGTATGATTTACTACCAGGTCCATGATGACTTTCATTCCTCTTTCATGAGCACCATCCAGCACTTTTTTGAACGCATCCATTCCACCAAATTCTTCTGCGATATCCATATAGTCCGAGATGTCATATCCACAGTCTACACCTGGAGAAGGATATAATGGAGAAAACCAAATTCCATCACAACCTAATGATTTGATATAGTCAAGTTTTTCGTACACACCTATCAAATCACCCATGCCATCTCCATTTCCATCCTTAAAAGAACGAGGCCAAATTTGATAGAACACCATATCTTTGTACCATTGTTTTTTCTCCATAATAAAATCCCCCATGCTTTATATCTTAAATATTTTCTATCTGAAACAACTTCAAAAGAAGCTGTGTCATTAGCTGAATTTTTGTCTCTTCCGGAACCTCTGTCTCCACAAATTCATCCATTAAAATCTGTTCTAATGTAATGGTCATAAGCTGCTCCTTTTCGCAGATTTATTCTGCCTCTGATGTCATGATAACTTTTGTAATCGTCATTCCAGCAAATGGACTTTGTTCATTTTCTACTAACTCAAGTGTGATAGTATAACTTGGCAAAGTACTATATTCAAATGTCATATTTGCAACAGCTTCCATACGATAAGTTGTTTCTGATGTCTGAATTATTTTGAAATCCGTAATTGTATAATAATCCATAAAACCTTCATGAGGCCAAATGTCATAGGTTCCATCATCATATACAGTTACGCCATCTTCCATATTTGAATTATATTTTGCATGGAAATCCTCTGATGAACGAAGACCTCTATCCCATAGATAGCCCGCTGTTTCCATAAACGAATCTTCTGTGAAATGAAGCACATCATACTCAACCATATATCCACTTCTAAGCTCATGTGTCATAAGTCCTGCTTCTTCAACACTTGCAAATGGATGATAGTTGTTGCGATACATGGCATTCACCATGATATTTATCTTCATATAGTCTTCCATTTCCGCTGGTGTTGTGTCAACGTTAGTTGCTCCACTATATCCAAATTCTTCAGACATGGTTACTAGAAGTTTATTATACATATCTAATTCTTCTGATGTGAATTGATTTGTGACATCTACAGGCTCGCCAAAACCTACTTCCGTCTCTTCAGTGTCATAGATTTCTTCGCCTCTGTCTTCATCGTCATCTTCGTCTTCTTCTCTATCATCATCTACTTCATACTGACTTTCATTTACAAAATGATTTACTGCCATAACAGCACCTGTACCGCCGCCTAAAGTGACAACTGCTACTACTGCACCAATTGCTATCTTAGTTCCAAGTGCCATACCTGTTTTTACTGCTGCATCCGCGGCTACCGCTGAGGCCACCTGTGCGGTTGTCATCTGCGCTGCTGTCGTGGTCGCCTGTGCTGTAGTAGCAGCCTGGGAGGTTGTGGTGGCAGCCTGTGTTGTAGTCTGTGCTGTTGCCTGTGCTTTTGCTACTACACCAGCCCCCTGCTTTGCTGACTCAGATACAGCCTTCTGTACCGCACTTACGATATGTCCACTTGCCACAGTAGAAACAAATGAGCGTTTGAGTTCTTCTCTGAACAACCAGTAAAGGAATGGTAAGATAGGAGCACAGTAAAGTTTTGTTCCTTTCTTTTCCAGTTCTAGTACATCTTCTTTGATTTTCTTTCTAGCGTAGTTCAGCCGACTCTTTACTGTATTTTCCGAACATTCGCAAATCATCGCGATTTCTTTTATACTCTTCTGCTCAAAATAGAAAAGAATCGTAGTCAGACGCTGGTCCTCTGAAAGACCATCTACAATGTTCATAACCAAACGTCTTGTCTCTTTATAATCAATATTTTCCTCTGGACGGAATTCAATTTTTTCTTCTTCAAATTCCACTATCGCATTGTCTTCTGTTTCCATCTGTGAAAAAAGAATCGGATTCTTTTTACGCAAATAATTTTTTGCACGGTTCGCCACAATAGTATCTACCCATCCTTGGAAATTGCCGGCTTTGTAATCACCAAGATGTTCATATACTGCGATATAAGATTCCTGCAATACATCTTCTACCGCTTGCTCATCTAACAAAATACGTTTTGCCACATAATACGCTGTCTTAATTGTCTCATTATAAATTTTTGTAAAAGCATCGCTGTTACCTTGCTGCGCTTGTTTAATTAACTGTTCTGTAATCATTTTTCTACCTCATATAATCTTTCTCTATTTTATCATAACTAGGGTTTCATTTCTACAGAAAGCACATTTTCATTTTCTCCTTTCCTGTGCTTCTACTTAGATAACACAGGAAGATGATTACAGGTTTTAAAAAAGAATGAAATTTTTTATAAAAAAAGAAAGCATAATAAATATCATGCTTTCTTCCATTTTTCTATTCTATTTTTAGTTACTCTTCTTACTTATGCATAACACAGTTTCTAGATTTTTGTTTTCCTTCATATAACATCTGATCTGCTTCTGTGATCACATACCCATCTGAAGAAGAGGAATCACAGAACGTTGCACCAATCGTTACTGTATATTTGATTTCTGTATCTTGATATGCGATTACCTGTTGTTCTACAGCTTTTCGAATATCTTCTAAGCGTTCAATCACCTTATTCTTTTGACCTTTTTCTACAAGCTGTATAATGAGGAACTCTTCACCGCCCCATCTGCCACAATAAAAATCTTTTGTAAAAGATTCTTTTTCTTTTAATAAATCTGCTAGGGATTTTAAAACAATATCACCAGCATCATGACCATAGGTATCATTAATCTTTTTAAAGAAATCTGCATCCAAAATGGCTACACTCATCAATTTATCTTCTTGAAGATAACGAACAGAGCATTCTTCAAAAATTCTTACTATGGCACGACGGTTCTTAAGTCCTGTAAGGATATCATAGTCGGCCACATTCTTAAGTGTATCTTCTTGTTTGAATGTAACCTGTGCAAAGAATTTTGCAAAGTAAAATGCGAATCCTAATACCAACAATGAATTTCCCATAAAGCAGCTTTTTGCAAATTCCTCGTTCACTTCATAAATCGGCTCTACCATATATGTCCAAATACGTAGTGCTACAAAAGTGATTACATTTAATACTACAAAGATATTTGCAAATCGAGTAATTTTTGCTCTACCACCAAGCAAATAACTTGCACAGATGATAGATGATACATTACTAAAACAATATAACAAGAATCCATATTCAAAGCCTAAGCAAATGGTAGCAATCACCATGTGGACATACATTTCCACATAAACGGCAATTACATAGCCATATCGAATTGGATTCTCCCCATCCTTTTTATTTCGTACAAAAAAGAATAAAATGATATATGTCAAAACACTGGCATAGTTTACGTAATGCATAATATCTGCGCCAATGATTTTAAACATAATCAAAAAATAAATGTGACACAGCAATAAACCGCCGTTTGCTAAACAAACCCCTTTTAATACAAAATCTGCTGTGTTCTTTGCAAATCTTTCTCTTCCCATAGTTCACCCCATATATAATATTAAAAGTATTATATCATATAAAAATTCACCTGTATATTGAAGAGTTTTCTATTTTTGTCCAAAGTAACAATTTGCGACCTTGAAAACTAAATAACCTTATCTGCTCCTAATAATAACTTATCTATCACTGGACGAATCATCTCTGTATTCTCAATCTTATTTATGGCACATAATTTCTTGCCTGCGTCCTTACTAGATGCACCACAATGATATGCCAGTTCTGTTGGTAAGCCATAATCAATCACTATCAATCGGTCATGGCAATCCGGATTAGATTTGATCCGAAGTGGTGGATACTGATTGATGAAGTCGCTAACAACTGCTGATGTCAGAAATCCCTTTTTCCCATGCCCGTTCTCCGTAAATAAAACAACCTCTACACCTTGCTTCTTCTGTGATAAAAGCTGTAATGTCTTTGTATTCATATAATCATCAACCACATAAATACTTGTTGTTGCCTGTTGGTATATATCTATGTATGCTACATCTGCCTCAAATTTCTGACCTTTATAAATAACAAAATTTTTGAAATCCTTATCCGACACAAAATTTTCATTGAGTGTATCTATGCTTTTTTGAATATCTTCAACATTCTGCTCTGTCTTATGTTGTCTATCCGATATAGCCGCCATCTGCACAGACATCTCTGATACTTTTGCTGTTACAAGTCTCATTTCAGATTGTGTAACAAACTGCTGATTTTGTTTTATATAATGGCGCATCTCACGGAATGCACGCATAATAAATATACTTTGTTGTTCCGCAAGTTCGCCCCTCAACACAGTTGCTAACATATAAATTCCTTGCTCTGTGAACGCGTGAGGTAATGCTCTACTTTTGGGATTTATATTTGCGGTCGAAAAATTCGACCGCAAATGCTCAAGCTCTTGTTTTGTTAATTGGAACATAAAATCTTCCGGAAACCTCGAAAAATTGTTTTTCACCTGTGCATTCAAGCGTTTTACTTCATATCCATATATCTCTGCCAAATCATAATCAAGCATAACCTGCTGACCTCTTATGATATAGACTCGATTGCATATATTATCTACTGTCATTAACTCCGTAGCTTCTGCCATAGTATTCCTCCAATCTTCTGTCTTTAAACTAATATCAACAAGTATAATATCATCTCTTTTGATTCGTAATTGCGTACATCTTACCACTCTAACTTACAATAGTCAATAAAAAAGAAATAGTTCCATCCCAGGAACTATTTCTTTTCATAATATTATTCTCTTTATTTTCTCTTTAATACCACAACCGTCTCCACATGTCCTGTATGCGCAAACTGATCAAAAGCTCTCACTTTCTTTATCTCATATCCTCCATCACAGAGAATTCGCAAATCTCTCGCAAGTGTAGCCGAATCACAACTTACATACACGATACGTTTTGGCTGCATCTTAAGCATTGTATCCAGACAAGCCTGATCACAACCTTTACGCGGTGGGTCTACTACGATAACATCTGGAGTAAGCATCGCATCCCCTTCTTTTAATTTTTCATAGAATTCTGGTAACACTTCTTCGGCTTTTCCTACGAAAAATTCTGCGTTGTCAATGCCATTTAACTTGGCATTATTTTTTGCATCTTCAATTGCCTGTGGCACGATTTCTACACCATATACTTTCTTTGCTTTTTGTGCCAAGAAAAGCGAAATCGTTCCGATACCACAATACAAATCCCATACGTATTCTTCACCAGTAAGTTCCGCATAATCCAATGCCGTACTGTATAACTTTTCTGTCTGCACTGGGTTTACCTGATAAAATGACTGTGGTGATATACGATAGGCAACTGCTGTTTCAGTTAAACCATACTCTTCTTCTTTTCCAACTAACCCATCTCCCGTCTCACGAAGATGTATATAATCTGTAATATATGGCTGACCCCAAATACATTCTGTCACATCACCTAATATGACATTTGTATTTTTCATATTCACATTAACGGAAATCGAGGTCATTCCTTCTATGCTCGAAAGTCGTGAGACAAGCACCTCCTGTGCTGGAAGTGTCTTTCCATTTATGATAAGGCAAACCATGATTTCTTTTGTGGTAAAGCCAAAACGAATAAGCACATGACGCAACAATCCTTTTCCTGTTTCTTCATCATAAGCTGGCACATGATACTCTTTCATCCATTCTTTTATCACAGATAAAATAGGTGCATTTTCCTCAACACCAAGCAAACAGTCCTCTACCGGAATAATGCTATGCGTTCTGGCAGCATAAAAGCCTGTTACCACATTTCCCTCTTTATCTGTTCCTACTGGAAACTGCGCCTTATTTCTATATCGGAATGGTGTCTCCATGCCAACTACTGGAAGCATCTTTGCATCAATTTCTTCTGCTGAAAAACCTCCAATACGGATTAGATTTCCACGCACCTTTTCCTGCTTGAATTCCAACTGCTTTTCATATGACAAAGCTTGTATCTGACAGCCTCCGCATCTTCTATGATGTGAACATTTTGGTTCCACGCGAAAAGCGGAAGGAGTTATCACTTCTTCCACTCTTGCATACCCATAATTCTTTTTTAGTTTCATAGCACGGGCACGAATCACATCACCTATCAATGCATCTTTTACGAAGAAAGTCATACCCTCAAAATGACCGATACCTTCTCCGTCTACGCCCATGTCAGTAATTTCTAATTCGAATATATCATTCTTCTTCATTGTGATATATATCCTCTCATCAATCTGGAATTCTCCATCCCAAACACTTTACATACTTGTTTTTCTAAAGTTTGATTCAAGCAAACGATTGTATCCCTGCCATTCTAAGCTGTTATCTGAAATGCCTGCAAGAAGCTCTTTCATGGTTTCCATCTTCGCATCCAAATTATCTGCAAAACTTAAACATAATGCTTCTACTAAAGCTGGTTTTTTAGGAGAACCAAATTCAAGTTCACCATGGTGTGCTAAAATACAATGTTTTAATTCATTTCCAAGCACCTTTGGAAAACCATCAATTTTCTTAATTTCTTCTCCAATCATCTCACATCCAATTACGATGTGGCCCAAAAGATTTCCTTCATCTGTGTAATCATTTTCTGGGAAAGTAGATAACTCCTCTAGTTTTCCAATATCATGAAACATTGCTGCAGTAAGCAACAAATCTCTATTTAAAATCGCGTAATTTTTTGCAAAGAAATCACAGTTTCTAGTGACACTTAAAGTATGCTCCAATAATCCTCCAACAAAACCATGATGCACACTCTTTGCTGCAGAATGAAATTTGAAACGTTTTTCAAAATTTCCATCTCCAAAGAACGCCATAAGGAGCTTATGTAAATATGGATTTTTGATGGAATTAATATAACCCATTAATTCCACGAACATGCCATCAATATCATACTCACTTACTGGAAGATAATCCTTTGGATCATATTCTCCCTCCTCTACTTTTCTGGCACGTTTGATAGAAAGCTGTGGACTACCATTAAAGATGGTCACATCACCTGTGATACAAACATAATCCATTACTTCAAACTCATCGATTCCTACAGAACCTGGATCCCAGATTTTTGCATCAATTGTTCCTGTTTTATCCTGTAATACAACATTGTCATATGGCTTTCCTGCTTTTGTTAATGCTGCCTGTTTAAATTTGCAAAGGTATACGTCATTTACGCGTTCACCTTCACGAAAGCTTTCGATATATTTCATAACTCCTCCGATTCTACTTTTCGCTTATTCTAACACACCAATTTCTACCATACAGGTTACCTCATAGTATTCGTCCCCATTTTGACGTTTTGCAGTAATCTCACAGGTAGTACCTGGAATAAGTGGTCCTATTTTATCACTGTATTCCTCATCGGTTGATACTTCTTCTTTATTCACTTCTATAATAACATCTCCACTCTGTAGTCCTGCATACATAGCTGGCGAATCTGTAGCTACATCCTTGATGTACACTCCTTTTGGAATGTCATACTCTTCAGAAATATCATCGGTTACTGTAGATATATACAATCCGATATATGGCACGTCTTTTCCATTCGCCAAAGTATCGATTATCAACTCAATTTCGTTTATCGCCACAGCTGTTAATGTATTGACGTCCTGAGAACCGCTGAAGGACTGAATTACCATGCCTACAACTTCACCATTGGTGTTAACTAAAACGCCACTACCTTTTTCACTTGCTACAATATCTGTGGTAAATACAGAATAGTTTTTATCCTGTGTACTAATTTTATTTTCAATGGATGTAATGTTTCCTGTTAAAATAGAATAATTCGTTCCCAAAGGACTTCCTAATGCAATCACAACGGAACCATTTGGCACTGCATCTGAATCTCCAAATGTAGCTACCTGTACCTCATTCTTCGTACTAGAATCCAGCAGTCTCTTTTCCACGGTGATTACTGCAATTCCAGTATTACCATCATATTTTAAAAGTGTTGCATTGGCACCTGTTCCATCTATAAAAGAAACTCGAATTAATGGGCCATTGGAAAGTGCTTTTTTCTCTGTCAAAACATAAAGATAATTATCATCTTCCAACACAATCACTCCAGAGGATTGCCCCTCTGCTTCATAGGCATTGTTCATCCAATCCGTTTCATTTTCTGCACTGGTTACCGTTACAATGGAATTATTCACCTGACTGCCGATATTATATAACTCATCCTGTAAGGATTGATAATCCGAAATAGACAAGCTCATATCCGGTGGTAACACAAATGTTGGCCCCTCTATCTGGGTGTTTTCAGTAGCTACCATCTCTGTTTCAGCTGTTTCCGTTTGTCCCGTTTCAGCCACCAGTTCCTCTTTCAAAATCGGAATAAACAACATGAGCACTACGCATACAACTGCAGAAAATACCAGCCCATATAAAGCTGCTATCCCAATTCTTATAAAAAGACGTCTTTTACTTATTGGTTTTTCCTTGATTTTTTCACGTATAAATTCCATATATTCTCCCAATCTATTTAGAAAAGATGTATCGAAAATACACCAATTTAATTATATTGCCAATTATAGCTCCTTGCAAGTATTTTTGCCTTTTCCAAACTGTCAGAATAAGTTATAATAGATTTATATTTTGACACTTTTTACACGCAAGTGCATTTATAGAGGTAAGTATGAATCAGAAAGTATTAAAGACTTTAGAATATTATAAAATTCTAGAACAGTTGGCAGGCTACGCAGCCGCAGACGAAACGAAAAAAAGAATACAGGAGCTTGTTCCTATTACAGATTTGGATGAAATTAACCACTTACAGGAAACCACAAAAGATGCTCTCAGTCGTCTTTACAAAAGTAATAATATTACCTTTGCAGGGCTCCACAATATTAATGGTTCTCTAAAGAGACTATCTATTGGCGGCTCCTTAAATACGATTGAATTGTTGCAGATAAGTTCTTTACTGGAAGTAGCTAAACGAGCAAAAGCATACGACCGCTCTGACCGTGCTGAAGAAAAAACAGACTCTTTGACAGAATTATTTTCTCAGGTAGAGCCACTGACTCCTCTTCACGATGAAATCAAGCGTTGTATTTTAGGCGAAGAAGAAATTGCCGACGATGCAAGTCCTGCGCTCTTTAAAATCCGCAAATCCATTCGAGGAATGAATGAACGTATTCATGCGCAGTTGGCATCTCTTATGAACAATGCCACGACCCGAGATCATTTGCAGGACGCAGTAGTCACTATGAGAGATGGACGTTACTGTCTTCCAGTAAAATCCTCTGACAAATCAGCGATTCCGGGCATGGTGCATGACCAGTCTTCTTCTGGTTCCACTGTATTTATTGAGCCTATGGCTGTAGTAAATTTAAACAATGAATTAAAAGAACTTTTCATAAAAGAAAAAGATGAAATCAATGTCATTTTAGCAAAACTAAGTGAAATGGTTGCAGGATATGAAATGGCTCTGGCAAATAATTATACTGTTCTTTCAGAACTAGATTTCATTTTTGCAAAAGCACATTTAGCCAAATCTTACAATGGTGTGGCACCAATCTTTAATGAAAGAGGATACATCAATATTCGTAAAGGACGTCACCCATTGTTGGACCCTAAAAAGGTTGTTCCAATTGATGTGTATTTAGGCGACCAGTTCAAGCAACTGATTGTCACCGGTCCAAATACTGGTGGTAAAACTGTAAGCTTAAAGACCGTGGGCCTTCTTACTCTCATGGGGCAGGCAGGACTTCATATCCCTGCAGGAGACCGTTCAGAACTTGCTATTTTTGAAGAAGTATTTGCGGATATTGGAGATGAGCAAAGCATTGAGCAGAGCCTTAGTACATTCTCTTCTCACATGGTAAATATTGTAAAAATATTAGACAAAGCGGATGACAGAAGTTTAGTATTGTTCGACGAGCTTTGTGCCGGTACCGATCCTACAGAAGGTGCAGCCCTTGCTATTTCCATTTTGCACAAGCTTCACTTGTATGGTGCAATTGTTATGGCTACCACTCACTACAGTGAACTAAAAGTGTATGCTCTTACCACAGAAGGCATCGAAAACGCTTGCTGCGAATTTGATGTGGAGACTTTAAGTCCTACTTATCGACTTCTCATTGGTATCCCTGGAAAAAGTAATGCATTCGCCATTTCTTCAAAATTGGGATTGGATGACTCCGTTATCGACGACGCAAGAGGACGCCTCAATAAAAAAGACGTGGATTTTGAAGATGTACTTTCAAATCTTGAATCAAGTCGTATTACCATCGAAAAAGAACAGTTAGAAATCAATCAGCACAAAGCTGAGATTGAAAACTTAAAGAAACAATTAGAAAGCAAGCACGAACGTCTTGACCAATCCAAAGATAAGATTTTGCGTGAAGCAAACGAAGAGGCCTTCCGTATTATCAAAGAAGCCAAGGACTTAGCAGATGAAACCATCCGAAACTTCAACAAGTATGGACAAGGTAGCGCTCCTATGAGTCAGATGGAAAAAGAACGTTCTGCCTTACGTGACAAACTTTCTGAAAAAGAGAAAAAATTAACCAGCATAAAAAAACAGGAAGTAAACCACAAAGCACCTAAGAAACTTCGCATTGGTGATACCGTAAAGGTTCTTTCCATGAACTTGAAAGGTACCGTACACACACTTCCTGACGCGAAAGGAAATCTTTATGTGCAAATGGGTATTCTTCGTTCTCAAGTAAATATCAATGATTTAATTTTGATGGATGAAGATGTCCTTTCTCCTAGCAAAAAATACGGTAGCAGCACTAGCAAACTTAAAATGAGCAAATCTGCTACTGCTTCTACTGAAATCAAATTAATAGGAATGCGTACAGATGAGGCTATTGCTAAGCTGGATAAATATTTAGACGATGCCTATATTGCACATCTTCCTTCCGTACGAATCGTACATGGGAAAGGTACTGGCGCGCTCCGTGATGCTGTACACCAGCATTTAAAACGTCAAAAATATGTAAAATCATATAAATTGGCAGAATTCGGCGAAGGGGATGCCGGTGTTACAATCGCAGAATTTAAATAATATTTCTAAACCACACGATGTGGTAGAAATGGAGGACTACCATGGTTGCAAAAACCAAAATTTTAATCGTAGATGATGATAACAATATTGCAGAACTTATTTCTTTGTACCTTACAAAGGAATGTTATGATACCAAAATTGTAAATGATGGTGAAGAAGCACTCGCTGCATTTGAAAGCTACAACCCAAATATGATTCTCTTAGACCTTATGCTTCCGGGCATTGATGGCTATCAGGTTTGTCGCGAAATCCGCGCAAAATCCAATGTGCCAATTATCATGCTCTCTGCAAAAGGGGAAATCTTTGATAAAGTATTGGGCTTGGAATTAGGAGCAGATGATTACATGATGAAACCATTTGATTCCAAAGAGCTTGTGGCTCGTGTAAAAGCAGTACTCCGTCGTTTCCAACCAGTAAAACCTGCAGCAGCCCCAATCCCTGCTACAAAGTGTGTGGAATATCCTGATTTAACCATCAACCTTTCCAACTACTCTGTTATTTACAACGGAAATCAAATTGATATGCCTCCAAAGGAATTAGAACTTCTTTACTTTTTGGCATCTTCTCCAAATCAGGTATTCACCCGAGAGCAGCTTTTAGATCACATTTGGGGATATGAATACATTGGAGACACCCGTACTGTAGACGTACATGTAAAACGTCTCCGTGAAAAAATCAAAGATCACGATGCTTGGCAACTTTCTACCGTTTGGGGCATCGGATATAAATTTGAGGTCAAATAATGAAACACAGACTTTATTTTAAACTACTGGGTAGCTACCTTTTGTTTGCTGCAATTGCAATCTTATTTCTAAGCACATTTACCCATAACACTGCAGACCTCTATGTCATGGAAAAAGAAGCGCAACAGCTTCATCGAGAATCCTCATTGATTGCCTCTGACTATAGAGCTCGTTTAACATCTCCAGATCTTTCTTTGAAAGATACTCAAGATGAATTGGAAAAACTAAGTGTTTATTTATCTGCAGAAATCTGGATTATTGATGTTCATGGAAAAATCCTTATAGACTCATCAAATCCTTTCGCCTATACATTGGCCACTTCACATAACCCCATGATGGTAGATGGATTTAATGTGGCAGATTTTGGAAGCAGTTATTATCAAACAGGTTCTTTTTATGAGAATTTTAAAGAGGACACCTTAACTGTATATTCTACCATAACAAACAATTACAAGGTTCAAGGATATATCTTAATTCATAAACCTATGTCTGCCGTTTTAGAGCAGTCCAACGAAATCGTAGATATCGTATCTCTTTCTGTTGTCATTGTGTTACTTTGTGCTTTTGTACTTTTATTTGTTTTTACATTTTTGGTTTACAAACCAATTCGAAAAATCACAAACGTGGCAGAAAACTATGCAAAAGGTGATTTCTCACAGCAAATCAAAGTAAATAGTAATGATGAAATTGGCTACCTTGCAAACACATTAAACTACATGGCTAGTACGCTGGATACTATGGAGGAACAGCAACGTAAGTTCATCTCCAACGTATCCCACGACTTCCGCTCCCCACTCACTTCTATCAAAGGATACATAGAAGCCATGTTGGACGGAACCATCCCTGTGGAAATGCAGGAAAAATATTTAAATATCATTCTATTCGAAACTGAGCGTTTGAACAAACTGACACACAACATTTTAGACCTTAATACCTTTGGTTCGAATGGTATGTCATTAAATATCAGTGAGTTTGATATCAACGACATGATACGTACTACCACACGAACCTTTGAAGGTATTTGTAGTAAAAAAGGATTGTCCTTTGACTTACTATTAACTGGTGAACAACTTTTTGTAAAAGGAGATATGAGCAAAATACAGCAGGTGCTTTATAACCTGATAGATAATGCAACAAAATTCTCCAACAATAATTCGACTATTATAATCGACACCAATATCAGAAATGAAAAAGTACTCATTTCGGTAAAAGATTCGGGTATTGGTATACCTAGTTCCAGCATCAAAAAGATTTGGGAACGATTCTACAAAACAGATCAATCCCGTGGCAAGGACAAAAAGGGAACTGGTCTTGGTCTCGCTATTGTAAAGGAAATTGTGCAGGCACACAATGAAAACATCGACGTAATCAGTACCGAAGGGGTAGGTACAGAATTTATTTTTACCTTGCCGCTGGCGGAAAAGGAAGTATAAGCCAAATGTTCAGAACAAAAAAATGCGCTATTGCAAGCAAGCTTGCATAGCGCATATTTTTTATTCTTCTACTTGGCTAGATAGTGGTGCTACGATTGCAATACCAAGCTCTTCTAACTGTTTTTCGTCTACAGTTCCAGGAGCTTTTGACATCATACATGTAGCATCTTTTACCTTAGGGAAGGCGATTACTTCACGAATGTTATCTGTATGGCTCATATGCATGATAATACGGTCTACACCATAAGCAAGTCCTGCATGTGGTGGAACACCATATGAGAACGCGTCTAATAAGAAACCAAACTGTTCCTGTGCGCTTTCTTTTGTAAATCCAAGAAGTTCAAACATTTTTTCCTGAATATCGCTCTGGTGGATACGCACAGAACCACCACCAAGCTCTGTACCGTTAAGTACGCAGTCATAAGCTTTCGAACGAACTGCACCAAGGTCTGTGTCAAGAAGATGTAAGTCTTCTTCCATTGGCATTGTGAATGGATGGTGCATAGACATAAATCTGTTTTCTTCTTCTGACCACTCGAATAATGGGAATTCAGTTACCCATAAGAAGTTCCATTTATTTTCATCGATGAGACCAAGTTCTTTACCCATTTCAAGACGGATTGCACCAAGTACGTTATATACGAGGGATTTCTTGTCTGCTGCGAAAAGTAATAAGTCGCCTGGTTTACCATTCATAGCTGCTACTAAAGCACTCATTTCTTCTTCTGTCATGAATTTAGCAAAAGAAGATTTGTATGTGCCATCTTCGTTGATACATACATAAGCAAGACCTTTTGCTCCATAGCCTTTTGCAAACTCAACGAGTTTGTCAATTTTCTTACGAGGCATAGCCCCCTGTCCTTCTACATTAAGACCACGAACAGTTCCGCCAGCTTCTAATGCGCCTTTGAATACTACGAACTCACAGTCTTTTACAACATCAGATACATCTACAAGTTCCATGCCGAAACGTGTATCTGGTTTGTCAGAACCGAAACGATCCATTGCTTCATGATATGGCATTCTTGGGAATGGAGTAGGTACATCTACACCGATTGCTTCTTTAAAGATGTGTTTTAATAATCTTTCATTTACATCGATTACATCTTCGATATCTACGAATGAAAGTTCCATGTCTGCCTGTGTAAATTCTGGCTGACGGTCAGCTCTTAAGTCTTCGTCACGGAAACAACGTGCAATCTGGAAGTAACGATCATAACCAGATGCCATTAAAAGCTGTTTAAAAATCTGTGGAGACTGTGGTAACGCATAGAAGTTACCCTGATGTACACGGCTTGGTACAAGGTAGTCTCTAGCACCTTCTGGTGTTGATTTACAAAGGATTGGTGTTTCGATTTCAAGGAATCCTTCATCTGCCATGAAGTCTCTCATGAGGCGAAGCACTTTACTTCTAAGCATGAGTTTTTCCTGAATATCAGGTCTTCTTAAATCTAAGTAACGATATTTTAAACCAATATCTTCTTTTGTTGGTGAATTTTCTTCAATTGCAAATGGTGGTGTCTGTGATTCAGACAAAACACGAAGACTTGTTGCAATAATTTCGATATCACCTGTTTTTAAGTTTTCGTTTACAGCAGCTGTTCTCTTTGCAACAGTACCTTCTACTGCAATAACATATTCACTTCTTAAAGTTTCTGCTTTTGCGAAACCTTCTTCTCCAACGCTGTCTGTATCAAATACAATCTGTAAAAGACCGCTTCTATCACGTAAATCTACGAAGATTAAGCTTCCTAAATTTCTTCTTTTCTGTACCCAGCCCATAACGGTAACTTTTTCACCGACATTGGCACTAGATACTTCTGTACATCTGTGGCTTCTGTGTAAGCCCTGCATAGATTCTGCCATTTTGTGTTCTCCTTAAATTATATATTATTTCGAAGGGTCAGTTCGATTCCTCTCAAAAATTTAACCCTTCTCGTTAGTTTGCGAAAAATTCAACAAATTCCACATATCCCTCTTTAGTTAACTGTTCTTTCTGGAATTTCTTGTTTTTATTCATACGAACAACTAATACCTGCTGTCCGTTTTCTCTAGCTTCTTTTGCCTGCTGCATTACTGCTACAAGTTTGTCTGCTGGATAATTCTTTTCTACTAAGTAAGCAACCTTCTTTGGTCTTTCTGGAATCTGGAAACCGCTCTCCATGAGAAGAAGGATGATTCGTTCAAAACCGATGGAGAAACCACAGGCTGGTACATCGTTGCCTGTGAACTTGCCTACCATCTTGTCGTAACGGCCACCGCCGCCACAAGCACCACCGAATTCTGGCATTGCGATTTCAAAAATGGTTCCTGTGTAGTAGCTCATACCACGTACAAGTGTTGGATCAAACACGAGCGCAAAATCAGCAGCTTTTGTTGCATTTACTGCCGTAGCGATTTCTATCATATTTTTAACTACGTCTGTATCTAAGTATTCGCCGAGTGTATCTGCAAGGAAAGTCACACCTTCTGCTACATCAGTCTTTTCTTCTAAGAGTTTGAAAAGGCCTAAGTATTTTTCAATATTTTCTTTGCTATATCCGTTGCGTTCTAATTCTTCTGCACAGCCATCTACACCAATCTTGTCCATCTTATCAAGAGTAATAAATACGCTGTCATAATCTTCTTCTGCAAATCCGCTATATGCTGCCATAGCTTTTAAGATACGGCGTTCATTGATACGGATTTCAAATTTCTTGAAACCAAGTTTTCCAAGTGTAGTGGTTGTGGCAGTAATGAGCTCAATCTCTGCAAGGTTACTTGGTTCGCCTAAGATATCAATATCACACTGTGTGAACTGACGATAACGACCTCTCTGTGGTCTGTCTGCTCTCCAAACATTACCAATCTGAAGTGCTTTAAAAGGTGTTGGTAAGTTGTTTGCATTATTTGAGTAGAAACGTGTCAAAGGTACTGTTAAGTCATAACGCATACCAAAGTCTACTACATCTGCTTCCTCTGTAGCAGTTTCGAGATTTAACTTTTCACCACGTTTTAATACTTTAAAAATTAATTTTTCATTTTCCCCACCCTGCTTGTTGGAAAGGTTTGCGATATTTTCCATACAAGGAGTTTCGATAGGGGTAAAACCAAAGCTTCGATAGGTTTCTTTGATTACGCTTGTCACGTAGTCACGGATTTCCATCTCTGCTGGCAATATATCTTTCATGCCATTTACTGGCTTCTTGCTTAATGCCATTTTACTTCCTCCATTTTACGAATTTTTCTTTCTATCATTTCATCTACACGTTCGAGATAATTTTTCACATCTTTTACGTTTTCCACACGCTCAATACGTTGACTGCCGTCTGGATTTACTTCAGGTAAAACAAACTTTGTAGTCGCACCTGCACCAAGTGCCATTATAGTCTGTTTTTCCTCCATAATCAAGATATTATATACGCCTGCCTTGCCTTTTTTTGCGTATCCGACGTTTTCCATATTGCCCGCCATTCCCTTCTGACGGTAGAGGTAATATGGTTCTAATCCCATCTCTTTACAATAGTCTGCACAAAGGTCCATATGCTCCTGCGTATTTACCATCTGCATATCCTTGTAATCATCCTTGAACATATTAAGACGAGCGGCACGTTTGATTGCTAAAGAATGGATTGTGATATTGTCTGGCTCCATAGCTTTGAGCTCTTCCATAGTATTTCGCACATCCTCGAAATTCTCCTCCGGAAGTCCCATAATAAGGTCCATATTGATGTTGTCAAAGCCAACCTCTCTTGCCATTCTAAAGCTGTCTCTAATCTGCTCTACGGTATGATGTCTACCGATCAAATCAAGAGTCGCCTGTTTCATGGTCTGTGGATTGATAGAAATACGGTCAATACCATGTTTCTTTAACACCGCGAGTTTATCCCTTGTAATAGAATCCGGTCTACCGGCTTCTACTGTAAATTCTACGCAATGCTGCAAATCAAAACTACATTTAATCTTACGAATCAGTCTGTCTAACTGCTGCGCATTTAAGGTCGTTGGTGTGCCACCACCGATGTAAATCGAATTCAATTTCTTGTGATAAAACTTGGTTGCAGTAAATGCGATTTCTTTTTCCAACGCATCCAGATACTCATCCACTCTGTTCTTCCACATACCCAAAGGGTAAGAAGTAAATGAGCAGTAGAGACATGTACTTGGGCAAAATGGAATACCAATGTAAAGGCTATATCCATTCTCATAATCAATCTTCGAAAGCAATTCTCTTTCACGTTTTGCAATGTCGATGGATAACTGAATTTTCTCATCCGTCGCAAAATAAGTATCTTTCATATATTTGAAAATTTCTTCGTCCGTCTGCCCTTCTTCCATAAGTTTCATTGGAATCTTGGTAGGACGAATACCAGTAAGCGTACCCCAAGGAAGTTCTCTTCCTGTACCCTCTTTTAACAATGCATAAAGATGTTGCTTTAGTGCATTCTTAGTTTCTTTTCTATCTGCAAAATCTACCATAAAGTCTCTGACAAGCAGCTTCTCTCCACCGATAATCCACTTGATAGAAATTTTATTTTCCAAGTAATCTACATAGAAAACATACTCTGCATCTTCTAGACGTTTTCTCGTTTCTTCATCTTCATTTTCAATTTCTCTATGTGTGCAGGCTACATTTTTCCCTTCCACTTCATCTAATGGACAGGTATAGTACATTTCTACATCTTCTTTTGGTAAGTAAGCCTTTACCATAGAGTGCACATCATATTCAAATTCTGGTTTATTAAAATTTATAACGATCATAGGTAAGGGTTTTCCATCCTCTCTGTTTCTATGGTAGTTGGGTCATTATGACCTGGATATACCATGATATCCGTCTCCAAATTTCCAACCTCATTTAAAGTCATCAGTTTCTCCTGAATGGAACGTACAATCTGAGACATGCTTCCACCTGGGAAATCAGTTCTACCAACTGACTGTGCAAAAAGTGTATCTCCTGTAAAAATCACACCTTCATCAGCGATGTAATAGCAGCATCCACCTTCCGTATGTCCTGGTGTGTGAAGCACTTTAATTTCAAAGCCAGCTAAATTTATAACTTGATTATCTTTCAAAAACACGTCTGCATCATAGCTTTCTTTACAGTTTACCATCCAGCTTACATTTTTCTCTGGATCATGTAAAGTATCTGCTTCTGCTTCGTGCGCATACACCGCAATGTCAAATTCATCTTTTAACGTCTTTGCTGCACCAGCATGATCAAAATGACCGTGAGTCAACAAAACCGCAACCGGTGTTAATCCACCTTCTTCTATTTTTTGAGCAAGCTGTTTTCCTGACGCACCTGGATCGATGATGAAACATTCTTTTGTTTGGTCATTGATAACAATATAGCAGTTTGTCTGCACCATGCCTACCACATAGTGGTTTATTTTCATACTCATAACTACCCACTTTCTTATTTCTCAAAAAATGAGAAACGAGAACCACTAGCCAGTGGTTCTCTGAATTTCAATAACATTCTCAATTTGGCGAAGTCTTTCAATCAAACTGCTAATCTGTTGTCTGCCTTTTGTATTGAAAGAAACTTCAATAGTAGCAACCCCCTGTTTGCTTGCTCTAGAATGAATACCTAAAATGTTGATATCTCGTTCTGCAAACACCCTGGATACATCTACCAAAATACCTGGCTTATCATTACAGAAAATCTTAATCTCTGTAAAGTATTCACCCAAATCTTCGTTTTCTGCGCCTTCCTGCCATTCAGCCTCAATGAGACGAACTCTTTCTGCGTCTGTGAGGTTTAGCATGTTTACGCAGTCTGTTCTATGAATAGATACACCACGACCTCTGGTAACAAATCCTATAATTTCATCACCAGGTACTGGGCTACAGCATTTTGAAAAATGCACTGCCATGTCATAAAGACCTTTTACTACAATACCGCTCTTGGATTTTGTTCTCTGAGCCACAGCCTTGTTCTCAGCCACATTTTCCAATATATCTGCATCCGTTAATTCAGTCACATGGTCTTTTTTGTACTCCTCGTACATGCGGTTTACTACCTGACCTTCTTTTAAACCACCGTGTCCAATGGTTGCAAGACAGTCCTCCCAGCTACGGAATCCATATTTACGCTGTACCTTTTCTTGATATTCTGGTTTATAGAAATCATGATAAGGGAAACCTTTTGCTTTTGCATAAGCAATGATAAGTTCTTTTCCTCTCATGATATTTTCTTCTTTAAACTGACTTCTAAACCACTGATTAATCTTGGTCTTTGCCTGAGAGCTCTTTACAATATTTAGCCAGTCACGGCTAGGTCCTTTGGAGTTCTGCGAAGTAATGATTTCAATACGGTCACCATTTTGGATGACATAATCAATATTTACCAGCTTACCATTTACGCGGGCACCTACCATTTTGTTACCTACCGCAGAATGAATGCTATAGGCAAAGTCAATTGGTGTAGAGCCTGTTGGTAAGTTCTTTACTTCACCATTTGGAGTAAAGCAGAATACTGCATCTGAAAATAAATCCAAATCACTCTTTAAAAGAGACATAAATTCTTTATTATCAGACATGTCCTGCTGCCATTCTAAAATCTGTTTTAACCAGCTTAGTTTTTCTTCCTCGGACTGTGCCATAGATGTTGCACTGCCGTTGTTTGTTTCTTTATATTTCCAATGTGCTGCGATACCATACTCCGCAGTACGGTGCATATCAAAGGTACGAATCTGTACTTCAAATGGTGTACCGCTTGGTCCAATTAATGTGGTATGAAGGGACTGATACATGTTTGGTTTTGGCATTGCAATATAATCCTTAAAACGTCCTGGTAAAGGAATATATTTTTCATGCATAATCCCTAGTACTGTATAACAATCTTTTACCGAATCCACGATAACACGAATTGCGAAAAGGTCATAAATCTGATCAATAGTTTTATCCTGATTCACCATCTTTTTGTATATACTAAAGAAATGTTTTGCGCGTCCAGAAATTTCTGCTTTTACTCCAGCATCCACCACTTGCTTGCGCACCATTTCTACCAGACTGTTAATGTACTCTTCACGAGTATCTTTTCTTACTGCAACTTTCTCTACCAAGTCATAATAAGCTTCTGGATTTAAATATTTTAAAGACAAGTCATCTAATTCAATTTTGATACGGCTAATACCAAGACGCTGTGCGATAGGACAGTAAATTTCCTGTGTCTCACGAGCAATACGCTGCTGACCTTCTTTTGACTGATGTTTTAAGGTACGCATATTGTGAAGTCTATCCGCCAATTTAATCATAATGACACGGATATCCTTTGCCATAGCAAGAAACATCTTACGAAGGTTTTCTGCCTGCATCTCTAAACGATTTGCATTTTTATCCTTTGGGTTTTCTATATTATCTGTAAAATGCAGATGCTGCAATTTTGTAACACCATCTACCAAAAGAACAACTTCTTTTCCAAACTGTTCTTCCATCTCCGCTTCTGTCATGATAGTATCTTCTAATACATCATGCAAAAGTCCTGCTGCGATAGTCTCTTTATCCAATTCCAACTCAGCCAGAATAATTGCTACACTAAGTGGATGGATAATATAAGGTTCTCCCGATTTGCGCATTTGTCCTTCGTGAGAATCATAGGCAACCCTGTATGCTTTTTCAACCAATGAAATATCTGCAGATGGATGGTATTTACGAATACTCGCAATCAATTCCTGATACAATTCATCTGGACTTGTAAATTCTTTGATATTTTTAATATTATTACTTCCTACTCGAAACTCTCTCTCGAGACGCTCCAATTCTTCCATTGAATAATCTGCCACAGGATTCACCTCCCTTTTTTCATAGTTTTAATAATACTTTATTATATTTTATAATTATAAAAAAAGCAATATTTTCGATGGGCAAAATTGTCGATTTTTGTTGTAAAATCAAGGTTTTTGACGACTGTTTTACAAATTAAAATCTTTCACAAAACGATGCATCCTTTTTCCATTTAACTCATAATCTTCTAGATATAAAAATCCAAGTTTTTGTGAGAGATGAATGGATGCTTCATTCCCTTCTTCAATCAAGGAATTGATTCTCTCAAATCCGGTGTTCTCCTTCGCGTATTCTAAAATCGCTTCACATACTTCTGTCGCATACCCTTGCCCTTGAAATGGTATGCCGATAATGTAGCCCAATTCTAACTCTATCACTTCATTGTATTCACGATGTTCTAGTCCTGCTCTTCCGATTAGTTCTCCTGTCTCTTTTAAAAACACGAGCCAGAGTCCATAACCAAAATATCGATACATGTTTTCGATGTAGGCTCTTTGAAATTCCTTTTCTTCTTCATATGGATAGAGACTCTCCGTATACTGATCAATTCCCTCTCCACTATATAATTCAAACAATGCATCCAAATCATCAAGTGTAAGTTCTCTAACCACACATCTTTCTGTTTCCAAAATCGTCCATGGAATACGATGAAATCGTTGATACACCTTCTCTAAAAAATCTGCATCTACTTCCTCAAATCCTTCCACTAGCATATCCACGCCGGAATAACTCTGGTTTGGAAACGCTGGATTTGCATATGCCATCGTAGCAATTCCAAGTTCTTTTCCAAGAGCAATTGAAGTATCTGTCGATGCGATAAGCAGAGAGTTCTTTTTTAAATTCTCATCTGCTTTCATCCTCCTGATAAGTTCCAGATTATCTTCATAAATCAAAAACTCAAACTCAGGGTATACACCATCTGTATCTATTTTCTCAATTTTTAAACAAATTATATTTTCCAGTTTCAAAACATTTCCCCTACAACTATTGATACATTTAGATTACTAAATTCCAGAACCAATTACAAATAATAATTTAAAGTATTCTTAGTTTTTATTTTACATAAGAAATGAGCTATAACATATGTTGAATAAGCACCTTTAGCGGTAGTCGTTACTTAATGAGTGATGATTGTAAATCAGCACGAATTTAGTAACGCGACGTCACCGCTGAGAGCGAGAGCGTGTGCGCATTCAATATATGTTATAGCTCATTTCGTAGTATTTAGAAAAACAAAGATTTATCTATTATTATTTGTCACTGGTTCTGGATATTCCACTCCAAATGTATCTACAGTAACTTTTTTCATTACCTGATCTTCTAAAGGTCTGTCAGAATAATCTGTTGCTGTTTCAGCGATTGCATTTACTACGTCCATACCTTCAATTACTTTACCAAATGCAGCATATGCTCCATCAAGGTGTGGAGATGTTTTGTGCATTACGAAGAACTGGCTGCCTGCTGAGTTTGGCATCATAGAACGTGCCATTGAAAGAACACCTTCTGTATGTTTTAAATCATTTACAAAACCATTCTGATAGAATTCGCCGTCAATACCATAACCTGGGCCACCCATACCTGTTCCTGTTGGGTCGCCACCCTGAATCATAAATCCACGAATTACACGGTGGAAAATAATTCCATCGTAGAAGTTTTTGTTTACTAAACTAATAAAGTTGTTTACTGTATTTGGAGCGATTTCTGGATAAAGCTCTGCTTTGAAAACGCTACCATTTTCCATTTCAAATGTTACTACTGGATTCTGTGCCATTTTATATTTCCTCTTTTCTTTTAATATCTATTTTGTAAGTGCTTCTACTACCTTAGGGAAATCCATAAAGTGAGATGCTTTAATAAGAATATTATCTCCTTCTTTCACATACGAAAGCAACTCTTTTATCATATCATCTCTATTTTCAAAGTAGAACACTTCACAATCACTTTCCACTGACTGAACGCCTGCTTTGTATTCTGCTGCCAAAACGCCTGCGCAGAAAAGTGTGTGTATCTTTTTCTCTGCAACACATTTTCCTACACCAAAGTGAAGCTCTTTTTCATCTTCACCAAGCTCACCCATGTCGCCAAGAACTGCGATGGTTCGTCCCTTTGCATGGGACAATACATCCATAGCTGCTTCCATAGAAACAGGGTTTGCATTGTAACAGTCGTCAATCACATTCATCCCATTTGCTTTTACCAGATTGGTTCTACCTGCAATAGTTTTCGCTTCTTCAATGCCTTTTTGAATTTCTTCAAGGCTAAGTCCCAATTCCAATCCTACCGCAGTCGCCGCTAAGGCATTATATACATTATGCTCACCTGGGATAGTTATATTCGCTTTAAAATCTCCCTGAGGCGTATGAATATTTGCTTCCATTCCCTCAAAACCAAGATTAACTACTTCTGTGGCATAGATGGATTTTGAAGCCATAAGATTTCCACTCTCGTCTACTTGTGGTTCTTCATTTACTCCATAAAACACAGTGTCTCTGCCATTTACATTTTTCTTGGTAGAAAGCTTATCATCATCACCATTTAAGATAGCCAAACCACCTGTTTTCATATGTTCAAAACATTCTGTTTTCGCCTTTAAAATACCATCACGTGTCCCAAGATTTTCTAGATGGCATAACCCAACATTTGTGATAACACAAATGTCTGGATTTGCTACTGTTGCAAGACGATGCATTTCATCAAAATCGGAAATACCCATTTCCAAAATAGCTACTTCATGTTCTGCTCGAATACCAAATACTGTAAGAGGAAGGCCTATTTCGTTGTTAAAATTTCCAGCCGTTTTATGTACTCTGTACTTCTGAGAGATTACAGAAGAAATCATTTCTTTTGTGCTGGTTTTTCCTACGCTACCTGTGATGCCCACCACCTTAACAGGAAGGCTCTGGCGATAGAAGGCTGCTATTTTCTTTAAAGCTTCTTCACTAGATTTCACACGAATATATGGTCCTGCTGGATTTTCCAATTCGATTTCTGAAAGCACACAACAAGCACCTTTTTCAAATACCTGTGGAATAAAATTATGTCCATCAACACGTTCGCCCTTGATTGGAATAAATAAGTAATCTTCCTCCACAAGACGGCTATCAATAACTGCACCGCAGATCACTTTATTTTCTAATTCTGTCGCACCAATATATGTTCCGTCACATGCTTGTGCAATGTTTTTCAAAGTCATGTTAGGCATTTCTTTTTTCATATTTGTTGCCTCCATATCATGCTTTATCATATGCATGAGAATTTATTTCTGGTATCTCTTTAATGAGATTTCAATAATCTTTTCACAAAGCTGATTAAAGTTCATTCCTACTGCTGCAGCTTCCTGTGGAAGTAAGCTAGTAGGTGTCATACCTGGAAGTGTGTTTGCCTCTAAACAATACATTTCGCCAGCATCACTAATGAGGAAATCAGAACGTGAGTAAGTGTCCAATCCGATTACTTTTGCCACTGCTTCTGCATAAGTTCTCATCTGTGCGGATACTTCTTCTGGAAGGTCTGCTGGACAAGTTTCTACTGCACTACCTGCTTTGTATTTATTCTTGTAATCATAAAATCCCTGAAGTGGAGCAATCTCGATAACAGGTAATGCTTTCCCTTCGATAACACCACATGAGAATTCTCTACCCTGTACAAATTCTTCAATGATAAGTTCATCTTCCCAATGGAAAGCTTCATCCAAAGCTTTTGTAAACTCTGCCTGGTCTCTTACAATAGTTACACCAATACTTGAACCACCACAGCATGGTTTTACAATAACCGGAAGTCGAAGTCCTAAAGAAGCCAAATCATCGTTTCTTTTGTCTTTTGTCATGGCAAGACCATTTGGTGTAGGAATACCATTTGCACGGAAAAATTGCTTTGCAATGCCTTTGTTCATTGCAATTGCACTACTTAAATAGTCACTACCTGTATATTTGATTCCAAACAAATCAAGTGCAGCCTGCACCTTACCATTTTCGCCATTTTCACCATGAAGTGCCATAAACGCAATGTCTGCCATCTGGCATAAACGAATGACATTTGGTCCAAAGAAACAATCAGACTGATCTTTTCTAGAAGCCTTTACTTTTGCTAAATCTGGAGCCACTTCAGAAATCTCAGAAATCTGTACGCTCATTTCTTCTGCACGTTCAAAGGCTCCACTTAAATCTTCTTCTTTATCACTATACCCCATGAAAACATCTAACATAATTACGCGATGTCCATTTTCACGTAATGCTTTTGTTACCATGCTTCCTGACTTAAAAGAAACATCTCTTTCTGTACTTAATCCACCTGCTAATACTACGATATCCATGTGATATCCTCCTTACGTTTTTGCATATGGTTCTAGTATGCCTGTAAAAAGACACACTTTCACATCTATATTATAGTATCACGTTTTTTATCTTATAACAAGAGAAAAGCCCTTTGCAAAAGGGCTTTCCTACTTTAATGAAATCTTGACTCATTTGTTTCATGCTTAATATATATTTCATCTAACTCACCATCAACAAAATAGAATGAAGTTTCTATCCATTCCCAATCATCCCCCATTAATTCGTATGGATTATTGTCCCATCCATAAATAACACAGTCATCCAATTCCGTTTCTCTTGTTGGTTCTCCCAACACTTCTATAAACTCATCACTTGTACTGTTAAAATCAAGACCACCGCAAAGTATCACTTCTGTTCCACTCACCATAAGATCTTCTTTTTCAAAATGTAGCCAATACACATATTCTTCTTTAAAGCTATGCTCACTATTATCTGCATAATAAGTAAACATTTCTCCTACATAGGCGCCCGTCTCTGCGTTATAAATATCTACTCCTCCCGTATATTCTGTTCTTGCATCATCTAGCGCGAACTCAAAGTTAAACTCACTACAAGTATTTGAAAACTCTTCTACTGTACATGGGAGAGTTATTGCTTTCCCATTGATTGCCACCTGATATATTTCCTCTAACAAAATATCATTCTTTGTTTCTGCTTCACTTTCAACATTGGAAAATGCTCCATTTGTATTCTTCGTATCCTCCGCGTTCTCATTTGTTCCACAACCAACCATAGTCAATGCAGCAACCGCTACCACTCCCAACATAGTTCTAAACCCAAAACGCTTTCCATTTTTCTTAACCTTCATTTTTCATTCCTCCTATTAGGTATTTGTTTTTTGTTTTCATACTATAGTTCCATTCAAAACAGAAAAGGTTTTATTTTTTTGAAAATTTTTTTAAAATTTATATTAATTCCAATAAGGTAACCAAACACACGAATAATTCTCGTCCAAAATGATCCTTTTCTTGGAGCACGCTCCCATAATGATAAATGCGTGTCTCTAAAAGCTCCCTATCCTCCAAGTCTGTTTCAAACAGTATCTGCCAAAGCAAAAGAATCTTACTAACATCACATTCTTGCGTTAAGTAATTTCTTTTATCTATAAATCTGTCTTCTGTAAAAATTTGATGCAAATATTGTGCCATTGTGTTTTTCTTTTGTTTCATTTTTCTACCTCATTTCTTCGTAAATATACATCCACTATAGATAGACAAAGAAACAAAAAACAAGTCACGAAATGTGAGTTCACAATTCGTGACCTGCTTTTATAATTTTATATCAATTGTAGCTTACACAACTATGCTTCTGGTTCAATAATTCCGTAAGTATTTGCTTTTCTCTTATATACTACACATGTTTCATCTGTTTCTGCATTTACAAATACAAAGAAATCATGTCCAAGAAGTTCCATCTGAATACATGCATCTTCTGGATACATAGGTTTCAAATCATATCTCTTAGAACGTACAATTTTAATTTCTTCATCGTCTTCTTCGATTTGTTCTTCTAAATATTCAGCCTTGAAATTTGCTGCTGCATTCAATTTCTTTGAAACAATTTTGGTTCTATATTTAATTAATTGTCTTTCGATGGTCTCCTCTACTAGATCGATGGAAACATACATATCGTTACTTACTTCTTCTGCACGAATGGTATGTCCTTTTGTTGGAATAGTTACTTCAATCTTCTGACGGTCTTTTTCTACACTGAGTGTAACGTTTACATCTGTGTCTGGTTTAAAATACTTTTCTAATTTGCTTAACTTGTCCTCCACTGCTTCTTTGATTCCTGGTGTTAAATCGATGTTTCTACCTGAAATTGTAATTCTCATGCTGTCGACCCCCTGCAGTAAATTATTTAACAAAACTTGCACGCATATAAATATAGTCATAACAAGATTTGTTATGACTATATTATAAACAACTTATACAAAAACGTAAAGTAATTTATGCAATTTTAATTATTTTTATTAATTTTCTGACAATTATTGCTTATTTTAATGCATTTTCCTCTGCCAACAACGCCTCTAGCTGTGTGGAGAGTTCTTCCCACTCTTCCATAGCAACCATGATTTCTTCTTCCATGGCATCGATTTGTCCCTGAATCTCAGTAAGCTTGGAATAACTAGACTGATATTCCGGACGAAGAAGTTCTGCTTTTAATTCCTCTAATTTTTCTTCTTTTACTGCAAGTTCTTCTTCTGCACGTTTAACCTTTTTCTCTACTTTGGAACGCTCTTTTCCAATGTTGATATTTGGTTTCTTTGCAGGAACTTCGGCAGACACACCACCTGTATTCTGGGAACCTTTATTACTAATCAATCCGCCCAAATCCATAGTTGGTTTGTAACCACCATCTTCATTCTCTGCATCGCGAGCTAATTTTTCCTGATACTCTTCATAACCAAATTTATATAAATTAGTCGTACCATCTTCAAACACCAAAAGCTGTGTCGCTACCTGCTTTACAAAGTATCGGTCATGGGATACGAAAATAAGCGTTCCTTTGAAATCTTTAAGCATGGTTTCTAAAGTTTCTTTTCCAATAATATCCATATGGTTGGTTGGCTCGTCGAGGATGAGCACATTTGGTCTTCTTTTTAAAATCTTGCAAAGGGCTAATCTCACCTTTTCTCCACCGGAAAGCATGCTGACATTTTTAAACACATCCTCTCCTGTAAAAAGAAACGCTCCTAAAGAATTTCTTACTTCTGTCTCTGTAAGATTTGGAAATTCATCCCAGTAGTCATCCAATACCGTCTTGCTGCTTCGATACATCGCCATCTGCTGATCGAAGTAACCAATCTGTACATTTACACCATATTTGTATTCACCCGAGAGTGCTGGAATTTTATCTACAATAGTCTTTAAAAATGTGGATTTCCCAAGACCATTTCCACCTAGGATTCCAAGTTTTTCTCCCTTTTTTAAATCTACGGTTACTGTAGAAAGTGGTTGCTCATAGCCAATCTCTAAATTACTTACAAACAATACATCATTTCCTGTCTCAACCTGAGGCTGAAAATGTGCATGGAAGGTTCTATTATCGTAACGGTCTGGCGCCTCAATAATCTCCATATGCTCAATCGCTTTTTGTTTGGAACGTGCCATGGAAACCTTGGTAGGTTTTCCTTTGAATCGGTCTACCATACGTTGCAAACGTTCTATTTCCTTCTGCTGTGCGATATGGTCTTTTAACTGTTTCTCATAGTTCTCTTTTTTACGGGCCATAAACTGCGTATAGTTTCCTGGATAACGTTTGGCTGTACCATATTCAATTTCATAAACCACATCTACGATATTATCTAAAAACATACGGTCGTGGGATACCAAAACCACAGCCTTTGGATAATTCTTTAAATATCCTTCTAACCACTCAATGGTTGTTACATCCAAGTGGTTGGTAGGTTCATCCAAAAGTAATATATCCGGCTTACTTAAAAGCAATTTGATAAACGCAATCTTTGTCTGCTGTCCACCCGAAAAGTCACAAAGCGGTTTCTTTCTTTCTTCCTCAGAGAAGCCAAACTTACGAATCAATACTTCGTATTCTTTTTCAAAATAGTAACCACCTAAATCACGGAATTTTTCTTCCAACATCGTGTAAGCTTTTACTTTTTCATCTGAATGATCTGTTTCCAAATCCTTCGCTAAAGCTTCTACTTCTGCCTTCATGGCAATCATTGGCGCAAACACTTTTCGAATTTCTTTTTCCAAAGTAACCGTCGGGTCATCAAAAGCAATCTGTTTTAAATATCCAATCTGTGGTTTTCCCGCCATAGCTATGGAACCTTCTTCTCCATCTTCATGGTACATGTCCACTTCTCCTGAAATCAGCTTGAGAAGTGTAGTTTTACCACAACCATTTCGACCAACAACTGCTATTTTTTCTGTGTTTCTTATTTCAAAATTTATGTCATGTAAAATGACGTCGTCACCAAATACAACGGCGCCATTTGAAATTTGGTATAACATGTTTCTTTCTCCTATTATTTCTAGGCATAGCTCGACCCTCGGTCGCTTCGCGCCCTTTCTCGCTACTTCGTAGCTAAGGCTCTCGCTGATGGCTGAACGCCATCCCGCATCCATAAAAACAAGCTACTTACGTGCAAGCACGACGTATCTTATTTTTACGTCTGCTGCATGCCTAGACAGTGTGTCACAAACTGCTGTGCAGTACGTCCAGACAAACCACCATGGGCCAATTCCCACTTATTTGCTTCCGCCTTTAATTCTTCATCTGACATGGTGATACCCTCACGTCTTGCCAAACCAATTACTATTTCAAAGAATTCTTTTTGACTTGGTTTTGAGAAACTGATTGTCACACCAAAACGATTTACAAGAGAAAGTTTTTCTTCTACTGTGTCAGAATGGTGTCTGTCAATCTTTGTATCAACGTCATTTCTGTCGTTCCATGTTTCTTTAATAAGATGTCTACGATTTGATGTAGCATAAATTAAAATATTGTCTGGTCTTGTTTCTACGCCGCCTTCAATAACAGCTTTTAGATATTTGTACTCAATTTCGAATTCTTCAAAAGATAAATCGTCCATATAAATAATAAACTTGTAGTTACGATTCTTAATCTCTGAAATTACAGTAGACAGATATTTAAACTGATGCTTGTATATTTCGATCATGCGAAGACCATCATCATAATACTGATTTACAATAGCTTTAATGCTTGTGGATTTTCCTGTACCACTGTCACCAAATAATAATGCATTATTTGCTTTCTTTCCATCCACAAAAGCCTGTGTATTGTCTACCAATTTTTTCTTCTGAATTTCGTAACCAATCAAGTCATCTAACATAACAGAGTCCATGTTATTAATTGGTTTAAAGACAATTCCACCATTTGGATTTTCTTCAATACGAAAGGCCTTGTTCATACCAAACATACCTACGCCATAGTCTTTATAAAAGTCGGTAATTACCTGGAAAAATTCTTTTTCATTATTTGTTGCTTCTAACTTTTTACTAAGAGCACGCACCTTTTCACTTACGTTTTTATTATACATAAGTTCTTTTTTTACAATAGCTTTATAGTTAGAAATGCTAGTAAAACAAGAAATCTCCAATGCTTCTTCAATGCGACTGAAATCATAATCAAACAGCTTTTTGAATATAGCAAAATCCTTCTGTACTAGTGCATTTACACTACCATCACTAGCTCCCATTTTTTCACAAGTCATGCTAAATGGATTTTCATTCATCATCAAATAAAAGGTCAAATAATTGTGCCAAAGATTATCATCAAATCCATAATCTGTTGCCACTTTTAAAATTCGTTTCACCTGTGTATTGATGTCACGCACCAATTCCATTTTGTCATAACCGCCTTTTTCAAAGCGCGCAAACAACTCTCCCATCTGATAAAGAATTTCATTTTCATCTATGTCTCCATACATAAGAAGCTGCGAGATTTCCTGATACATAACGTTCTCCTTCTTTCAATCAAAATTACCCTTCTTCTTTTTTAACACATTTTGGCTATTCTTCCAAGCCCTAAAAAGAAGAAGGGTATGCTCTTTAAAATTGAATTGTTATAATAGTTCCTTTTCCCACTTCGCTGTCTAACTTGATTTTCGCAGAATGAATAGCCACGATATGCTTCACAATGGCTAATCCAAGGCCCGTTCCTCCCGTCTCTTTAGATCGGCTCTTGTCCACTCGATAAAAACGTTCAAACACACGCTCTTGGTGTTTCTTCGGAATTCCGATTCCATTATCTTCAACAGAAAGATATGGTCTGTCGTTTTGTTCTCCCACAATTAAGCGAACAAATCCACCTTCGTTATTGTAGCGTATCGCATTTTCACATAGGTTTTCTATTAATTCCATAAGCATATGGCGATTGCCTCGAAGAACACACCCTTGTCCCTCTAACGTAAAATCAATGTTCCTACGTTTTGCATTTACCTTTATGTTTTCAGCACATGCCTGTGCCACCTCATACAAGTCTACATTTTCAAATTCTGTACTTAACTCTGCATGATCCAATTCCGAAAGACGAATAATATCATTAATCAACGTAAGTAAACGGTCTGAGTTCTTGCGAATCTCTCCAGCAAAAGTCACTTCCTGCGCCTCCATTACCATTCTATTCTCAATCAATTCTGCATAGCCTGAAATAGCAGTTAATGGAGTTTTTAATTCATGTGTAACACTAGCCGTAAAATCCTGCCTCATTTTTGCAGCAGATAAGATATTTTCATGCTGTGCTCGGATTGTTTGTACAAAAGGCTCCAACTCTTTATATATTTCGTTGTTGGCATTACTACCTTCTGTTTCATCCAGTCGATTCGCAATCGTAGCAATTGGATTTATCAATTGTTTTGTTAAATATCCTGCCAAGAATACGCATAGTAAAGTAACCATCACCGTAATCGCTAATACAACAGGCATGGCATTTAAAAAAATGCTGGTTGCACTACTCGCATTTCTCGCAACTCGCACTACTGTACCATCATCAATGCGTAACGCATAATAATAAGTATTCACCTGCATCGTATCAGAAGTACGTACACTATCTCCTTTTCCTGTTTCGAATGCAGCCATAATTTCTGGACGTTTCATATGATTTTCCATATCTTCGATATTGTTCCAGTTATCATACAAAACCGTACCATCTTCATCTATCCAGGTAACACGTACATCCTCGGACTCAAAAACGATATGTTCTAATCTCTCTTTTTCAAATACACCTGAATCTACTAATGTCTCTGCCAAAACATGCAAGTCCTTTCGCACTTGATTTTCGAACAGATAATAATAAATACTAGTCACCCCAATCAGAGTGACTAGTATTGCTATTAGCGCGATTCCGATCAACCTTATGTTAATCTTTTTTCTCATAATCGCTCCTTATTCAATGACATAACCAACATTTCGCACAGTTTTAATACGTGCACCCATGTCGCCCAATTTTTGTCTGAGAGTTTTAATATGCATATCCACGGTACGAGACTCTCCTTCAAAATCAGTTCCCCATACATGAATCATTATATTTTCCCTCGACATTACAACTCCTACGTTGGACACTAGAAGTCGTAAAAGTTCATATTCTTTAAAGGTCAGCTCTACTGCCTTTTCATCCACATATACGATGTGGCGTTCATGGTCAATTCGAAGTTCATCTAGCACAAGAAGTTTTTCACTTTCTGAAACAGTACGTCTTAAAAGCGCCTTTACCCGACTAATAAGTTCCATGATAGAAAATGGTTTCTTTATGTAATCATCTGCACCATCGTCCAATCCCTTAATCATATCTATCTCCTGCGTCTTTGCAGTTACCATGATAACAGGAAGTTTCTTAGTGGTAGGTGTTTTTCGAATTTTCTTTACGATATCATATCCGCTTTCATCTGGTAGCATCACATCAAGCAATACCAAATCCGGTACACGTTCTTCTATCTTACGATAAAACTCTTTTGCAGTTTCAAACGCCTGCACCGTATAACCACTATTTCTTAAAGCAATAGTTTCTATTTCACGAATATTACTATCGTCTTCTACAATATAAATAATACTCATTCTATTCTTACGAATCCTTTTCTTCTTTCTTTTCGATAGAAACAACAGACTCTTCTTCATCTATTACATTTTCTGGCAATGCAAATTTATCTTTATAAACATAGATAGCATGCTTATACCATTTGAAGTTATTTTCCTTCAAATCTTCTAAGTAGCTATGTGTATCAAATTCATTTTCTTTTACTTCAATCATACAAATCGCGATGTTAGAACAATGATCCGATACTCTTTCAATGTTTGTCAAGAGATCCTGTAAAATCCAGCCAAGCTCAATTGTACATTTTCCTTTACGGAGACGTTTGATATGACGCTGTTTCATTTCAGCATTCAAACCGTTGATAACCTGTTCCAATGGTTCTACCATTTTCGCATTTTCTAAGTCATTCTTTGCATATGCATGTACAGACATGTGAACAATCTTACGAACTGCAGCTGCAAACACTTCAAATTCTTTTGTAGCATTTGCTGAGAAGCTTAAATCTTTATCATGCATTTCTTTTGCTGATTCCATAATGTTAACAGCGTGGTCAGAAATACGTTCAAAGTCATTGATACAATGTAAAATTACAGATAAAGAACGGTTGTCTGCTGGCGACAAATCTTTGTTATTTAATTTTACAAGATATGAACCCAAAGCATCCTCGTATCTATCTACTTCTGCTTCCATTTCCTGAACACGAACAAAGTCTTCTTCTTTGTAATTACCGATATTATCCAATGCTAAGTAAATGGCTTCTTTTGCAACCTCTGCCATCTTAACAGCTTCTTTTCTACAAACTTCCATAGCAAAACCTGGCTGCTCTAAGAAACGTTCATCAAGAATAGCAAATTCGTCTTTTACTTCTTTTTCGTCTGATTTATCACGAATTGTAAGTTCAGCAAGTTTTACTAACAAGTTCGCAAATGGGAACCATAAAACTGTACATGTAATATTAAATACACTATGCACTACCGCAATACCTGTTGCAGATGCTGGACCATTTAAGAAATCAAAATGTATAAACGCATTTAACAAATAGAACACTGCCATGAACACAAGTGTACCAATTAAGTTGAAGTACAAATGAATCATTGATGCGCGTCTCGCGTTTTTACTAGCACCGATACCAGACATAATTGCAGTAATACATGTACCAATATTTTGACCCATGATAATAGGTAACGCAGAACCAAAGTTCATAGCGCCTGTTGCACAAAGTGCCTGCAAGATACCTACAGATGCAGAAGAACTCTGGATAACTGCTGTAAGAACAGCACCTGCTATCATACCTAAAATAGGATTAGAGAACATAGTTAAGATGCTTGTAAACTGTTCGTTATTTGCCAATGGTTTTACAGCACCACTCATGGTATCCATACCAAACATTAAAATAGCAAACCCAACTAAGATATTTCCAATATCTTTCTTCTTATTAGTATCCTTTGCTGTCATAATCATAACGATACCAATAAGTGCTAAAATAGGTGAAAATGAAGTAGGTTTTAACATCTGCATGATAAAGCTACTTCCTTCTACTTCTACGAGAGAAAGTAACCATGAAGTCATGGTTGTACCGATATTGGCACCCATGATGATACCTACCGCCTGCTGTAATCTCATAATGCCTGAGTTTACAAAACCTACTACCATAACTGTTGTAGCAGAAGATGACTGGATAACTGCAGTTACACCAGCACCAAGTAAAACTGCCATCAAACGATTGGATGTAAGTTTTTCTAAAATACTTTCTAATTTACCACCTGATAATTTTGATAAACCGTCGCCCATAGCATCCATTCCGTAAAGGAACATCGCCAAGCCGCCTACCATTGTTAATACACTAAAAAAATCGAACTCCATTATTGGCTCCTTTTCTTAAAATTTCTTTACTAAAAATTAACTCATACACTGTGATTATTGCATAGAAATTTTAATTTGTAAACTTCAAGTAAAGCCAAACGAGCAGATTTTACAAAGATTTTACATTACTTTACATTATCCCCTTGGTCTTTTATCAATAGAAAAAATTACCCATTCTGCCAGGTTGGTTGCATGATCACCTATTCGTTCAAAATATTTTGCCACCATGAGAAGATCCGTCGCCTGTTCTCCGTTATTCTTATCTGCATGTATCAACTCAATAAGTTCTTTTTTTGTATCTGCAAATAACTCATCTACAATATCATCATGAGCAATCACACTAGATGCTTTCTTTGTATCCTTTTCCACATATGCCTCAATACTCTGAATCAACATCCACGTGGTTTCTGTCGCCATCTGTCGAATATGATCCAAATTCTTAATGTAAGGTTCATGTGCAAGATGCAACGTCATTTCGGAAATATCTGCTGCATGGTCACCAATACGTTCCATATCCGTTACCATTTTAAGTGCTGCAGAAATCACTCGCAAATCCGAAGCCACTGGTTGTTGCTGCATCAAAAGAGTAAAGCAAATACTTTCAATTTCTTTTTGTTTCTGATCAACCAAAGCATCTGCTTCCATCACCGACTGTGCCAAATTCTCATCTTGCTTTAAAAGTGCTTCAATGGCCTTTTGGATGGAATCCTCCACCATTCTTCCCATATCCTGCATCTCTAAATTTAATTCTTCAAGCTGCTGATCGAATCTTTTTCTCATTATCCAAACCTCCCTGTAATATAATCTTCTGTTCTCTTATCACGTGGATACGAGAATATTGTATTTGTATCATTAAACTCTACCATTTCTCCTACTAGGAAAAATGCAGTATCATCGGATACACGTGCCGCCTGTTGCATGTTGTGCGTTACCACAACTACCGTATATTTTTTCTTTAAATCTTCCATCAACTCTTCTATCTTTAAGGTAGAGATTGGGTCGAGAGCGGATGTAGGTTCATCCATTAAAAGAATTTCAGGCTCTACAGCCAATGCTCTGGCAATACAGATTCTTTGCTGCTGTCCACCCGAGAGTCCAAGAGCTGATTTTTTCAAACGGTCTTTTACTTCATCAAAAATCGCTGCACCTCGAAGACTTTCTTCTACAATTCTATCTAAAGTCGCTTTGTCTTTGATCCCATGTACTCTAGGACCATAAGCAATGTTATCGTAAATACTCATAGGAAAAGGATTTGGCTGCTGAAATACCATACCAACTTTTTTACGGAGTGCTGTAGTATCCACGTCTTTACCATAGATATTTTCTCCATCTACAAGAATCTCTCCTGTAATTTTTACCCCATCCACCAAGTCATTCATACGATTCAATGTCTTTAAAAATGTAGATTTACCACATCCAGATGGTCCGATAAAAGCTGTAATGCTTTTTTCTTTGATATCCATATTTACATTTTTCAGTGCATGATTTTCACCATACCAAAGATTTAAATCACGCACTTGAATCTTTGTATTATTTTCACTCATTTCTATTTTCTCCTATTTACATCGAATTTCTTCGCTACAAATTTCGTAATTAAGTTAATTGTTAATACGATTACTAACAATACCAAAGCAATTCCATATGCCACATCATACTCACCCTTTGACATACTTAAGTAAAGCTGAATCGTAAGTGTTCCACCCGACTGAAAAATCTTATCAAAATAGCCCTGTACCGATGCTGGAAGTAAAGCTCCGCTTCCTGCGGTATAAAGCAATGCTGCAGATTCCCCAACGATACGTCCAATGGCAAGAATCACGCCTGTAATCACACCTGGCAAAGCAGATGGAATCAAAATCGTACGTATCATATACCATTTACCTGCGCCTAAACCAATGGCACCATTTCGATATCTATCTGGCACCGTCTTCAATGCTTCCTGTGTATTTCTAGTAATTAATGGAAGGACCATTAATGTTAGGGTCAAGGTACCTGTTAAAATGGAATATCCTAGTCCTAATGTCTCTCCAAAAAACATCATTCCGAACAAACCGAAAATAATTGATGGAATACCCGACAAGGTCTCAGTAGCCAGTTCTATCAAACGTACCAAGCGTCCTGGTTTTGCATATTCGTTTAAGTAAATCGCAGCACCTACACCAATCGGTGTCGCCAAAAGCATTGTGAGCACAATTATATAGAGCGTATTTAAAATGTTTCCAGCAATACCTACTGTGCCTTTTAACACACTCGTTGTTGTGGTCAAAAATTCCCAATTTATCTTATCCAAACCATTCCAAACAACATAAATCACAATACCTGCAATTAACAATACTGAAATTGTTGCACTTAAATAAATCAGTCCATACATCACCCAATCGGAGAATCGGACACGTTTTTTACAAATACTACTCATGATTCCCCTTCCCCCTTCCGTATGATTCTAGTGAGAATTAGGTTCGTAAATAAAATAAATGCAAACAGCACTAAACCAATGGTAAACAATACTTGACGATGTAGACCTTCTGAATAACTCATTTCACTTACAATTGCAGTTGTAAGGAAACGTACGGAGTTAAATGGAAGCGGTAAATTTACAACACCTCCAGCTACCATGTTTATCGCCATAGCTTCTCCCAATGCACGTCCAAGACCTAACACAACAGCGGTCATAATTCCTGATTTTGCTGCTGGTAAAACCACCTTAAAAATCGTCTGTATCTTAGTCGCTCCAAGTGCCAGAGATGCAGATTTTATCGATGGCTGTACTGCCCTAATGGAAGATGTACTGATATTAATTACTGTTGGCAAAATCATAACCGCCAACACAATTATTGCAGACATCAAATTTGACCCACCAGTGAACTGATGATTTGGATCATTTGCAAAGATTACCATTTCCCATTTGTACATAATCGGTTTTAAAATCATCACACCCACCAAACCATAGATAACTGATGGAATGGCAGCTAAAAGTTCCACTGCTGGCTGCACCACAGATGCGATCTTTTTGTTTCCAACTTCAGCAATAAAAATGGCAGTAAAAACGCCAATTGGCACACCTATCAAAAGTGCTGCCACTGTTCCCACAACAGAGGTTAAAATAACGTAAAAAATCCCAAAAGCTGGTTCTTCAGCTGTTGGTGCCCACTCTGTTCCAAATAACAGCTCGATAACCCCAACCTGTGTAAGGGCTGGGGTACCAATTGCTATCATATATACTGTTATGGAAAACACAGCGACAATCGCTACTACAGCAAAGAGGGTCACTACCCCTTTTGCTATTTTCTCCACAATGTTTTTCATATGAATCTCCTAACTACTTATTATTCTAAAGTCGCTCTAGAATTACTCTGGAAGGATTAAGCCAACCTGTTTAATAATTGCTTGACCTTCTTCCGATTCAATATATGCAAAAAATGCTTGAACTAACTCATCCTGCTCTGCAATTTCACCATTTGTAGCCATTACAAAAGGTCTGCTAAGAGAATAATCACCAGCTATGATATTCTCCTCTGTTGCTTCAACGCCATCAATAGAAACAGCAATTACGGTATCATTTAATACATCTAAAGAAACATATCCAATTGCGCCTGGTGTTGCAGCCACGTTTGCCATTACAGTTCCTGTAGAATCCAATTCCTGCGCATATGCACATTTGTCTTCAATATCAAGTAGTTCTTCAAATGCACCTCTTGTACCAGAACCAGCTTCACGACCAATTACTACGATTGGCTGATCTTTTCCGCCAAGGTCTTTCCAGTTATTGATTTCGCCTGTATAGATTTTTACCAAATCTTCTGTTGAAATATCATTTGTTGCGTTTGCTGTATCCACAATTACTGCAATACCATCAATCGCTACAATATTTTCCACTGCACCTTCTGAAAGTTCACCTTCTTTTAAGTTGCGAGAAGCATTTCCAATCTGTACAGTTCCTGCCAGCATCTGTTCTACGCCAGCTGATGAGCCATTAAACTCAGGTGTAACTGTTACACCTGGATTTGCGGTCATAAAGCCTTCTGCTAATGCATTTGCTAATTTTTCCATAGAGGTACTTCCTGCCATAGTAAGTGTTCCACTTAACTGCGCCCCTCCATTACTCTGACTTCCACTTCCTTCCTCGCTATCTGCATTTCCACCACATGCAGTACAACCTGTTACAATCACGATTAACCCCGCAAGGATAAGGCATGCTTTTTTTATTCTTTCTTTCCACATAAATTTTTCTCCTTTCGAAAAATTGTTTTTCATTTACACAATTACTATAATTCCCAAAAGTAAAGTCCACTATCGTAGTCAAGTAAAGAAAATGTAAAAACTATGTGTAAGAACTTATTTAACATGCTATAATATACCTATATTTGTAATGGGAGGTTTGGTATGTTTACATTTACAAAAGATTGCTTAATTGGTGTTCCAGAAATAGATGATGAACACAAACGATTATTTGAACTCATCGGAGAAATAGATACGGCTTTAAAAACAGACTCAAATGCAGTTGCCACTGCTATGGCATTACTGAATGAATTAAAACAGTATGCCGTTACTCATTTTTCTCACGAAGAAACCTACATGGCTAGTATTCATGACCCAGAATTAGAACGCCAACAAAAAGAACATCAGGCATTTATTGACAAAGTAAATACCTACCGTTTTTCTGACATCACAGACGAAACAGCCGCAAAAGATTTGATTTTAGACTTATTGGATTATCTTTCTAGATGGCTTATGGGGCACATTTTAGGAAGCGATATCTTGATTGGGCAGTTTCAGTCAGAAACAAAACCTAGCAGACCTGTTTTTACAGACAAATTTAAAACAGGCATCTCTATCGTTGATGAGGAACACAAAAAACTTTTTGAAATTATCGGAAAGATTTATACCACTATTGAAACAGAATTGGTACATGATAAGTTTGACCTTATTTTAGACATTGTTGATGAGTTAAAAGAATATACACAAGTACATTTCCAAGATGAAGAAAATTATATGCGTGAAATTGGTTATGACGGACTTGCATATCAGGAAATTCTTCATCAGAACTTTATCGACAAATTAAATGAATTGGATTTGGATGATGTTGATGATAATCAGGAAGCTTACCTCTATGAATTCTTAGGATTCCTTCAAAACTGGTTAGTAAATCATATTTTAAAAGTAGACAAATTAATTCCTATTAAATAATAAAAACCTCGACAGAATAATCTGTCGAGGTTTTCTTTTTATAAGTTTGCTTTGATTTTTTCAATCATTTCCGCATATTCTTCATCAGTAAGATATTTACGGTCTGGATTCATAGCAAATACGCCGCCCCATTCAAATGGATCGTCTTCGTATTTTGGTACAAGATGCATATGTAAGTGGCATCCTGTATCTCCATAAGCACCGTAGTTTACTTTCTTTGGATGAAATGCTGCGTGAAGTGCTTTTGCTGCACGAGCGACATCTGCCATAAACAGGTTACGTTCTTCATCAGAAATGCTAACGATTTCACTTACGTGATCTTTGTAAGCAACGATAACACGTCCTGGATGACTCTGTTCTTTGAAAAGAATGAGCTGGCTTACTTCTAAATCACAAATTTCGATACCGAACTTATCTAAAAGTTCACCTCTCATACAATATCCGCAATTACAATCTTTCATGTGAAAACCCTCCAATACATTTATGTAAGTTGATATAATAATACTCCTTTGAATTGATTTTTTCAATTACTAGTTTGCTTCTCTAATTAACTTACGAATTGGCAACACAGATGATGGAGCTACGGAAAGTTCATCCAATCCCATCTCTAGGAATTTCTGTGTTAATTCCTGATCGGCACCAAGTTCTCCACATATACCTACCCAGGCGCCATGTGCATGACCAGCTTTCACTGTCATGTCAATCATGCGAAGTACAGCTGGATGATGTGCATCATAGAATAAGTCTAGTTTCTCATTCTGTCTGTCGATTGCCAATGTGTATTGTGTTAAGTCATTTGTTCCAATACTAAAGAAATCTACTAACTGTGCCAATTCCTCTGCCATCATTACTGAAGCTGGGGTTTCAATCATGATACCCTGTTCTGGCATCTTGTACTCGATTCCTTCCGCTTTCAATTCTACTTCTACTTCTGCTACCACTTCTTTGATCTTTTCTACTTCCCATGGAGAAATAATCATTGGGTACATCACAGAGAGGTTTCCATAAACAGCTGCACGAAGCAGTGCACGAATCTGTGTCTTAAATACTTCTGGTTGAGTTAAGCAGATACGAATCGCACGATAACCAAGTGCTGGATTTTCTTCTTTGTCTAATGCCAAAGACTCTGCCTGCTTGTCTGCCCCAATATCAAGAGTACGAATAATAACCTTTTTATCTCCCATAGCAGTCAGAACTTTTTTGTATGCTTCAAACTGTTCATCTTCTGTTGGAAGATCTGGTCTACCTAAATACAAGAATTCACTACGGAACAAACCAATTCCTTCTGCATCATTTTCAAGAACATATTCTACGTCTTCCACACTACCAATATTTGCATAGAGATGTACATGTTGTCCACTCTTAGTAACCGTTTCTTCTCCTTTTAGTTCTTCTAACATACGACGTTTTTCAAGTTCTGCAGCAATACGAACATCTGCTTCTTTAATAACATCCTCTGTTGGGTCAATAATAACTTCTCCATTGATGCCATCAACAATAGCTTCTGTTCCGGTAGTAAGTTTATCTAACTCTACAGGAGTCATAACAAGTGCAGGAATGTTCATCATTCGAGCTAAGATTGCTGTATGTGAATTTGTAGAACCATGTACTGTTACAAAGCCTAAGATTTTACTCTTATCCATCTGTACCGTTTCACTTGGGGTTAAATCATCTGCAATGATGATAGATGGAGTATCTAGACTTACATCCGCCTGTCCTGTGAGAACACGAATTACACGGCCAGAAATATCTAAAATATCTGTTGCTCTAGCCTTCATATATTCATCATCCATACTAGCAAAAATCTGTGAAAAGGTATCTCCAGTCATTTTCACTGCAACTTCACCATGTGCACCTTCTTCACGAATCATGGTAAAGATAGAATCCAAATATTCATCATCTTCTAACATCATCTGGTGCACTTCAAAAATAGCAGCACTTTCTTCCCCAACTTCTTCCAATGCTTTTTCATACAACTTACCAATCTGTTCTTTGGCTATTTCAATCGCTTCTTTTACACGAAGTACTTCCGCTTCCACATCTTCAACAGTTCCATCAGCAAAAACTACTTCCTGTTTGTTCATTACCATAATAGGACCGCGCGCAATCGCTTTATATACTGTTTTCCCCGCTACTTTAATCATTGCCATATACTACTTCCCCCGACTTAATAATATATTTGATTTCTAAATCCTTATCCAACAGAAGCACATCTGCCTGCTTTCCTGGAGTTAAACTTCCATACTTATCATAAATGCCAATTGCTTTGGCAGGATTTGCAGTGGCACATTTTACTGCACTTTCCAATGGAATCTGCATTTCTTTTACTGCTTTACGCATACACTTCATAAGGTTGGTTACAGAACCTGCAATATTTCCAAGCTCTGTTAAAATAGCTAGGTTTCCTTTTACTGTTACATCCTGTCCGCCTAAACTATACTGTCCATCTTCTAATCCACATGCTTCCATACTATCACTGATTAAAACGATTCTGTCATCACCAAACATCTTAAATGTAGTACGAACTGTCGATGGATGACTATGAATACCATCACAAATCAGTTCTACCATTACCTGTTCATTGTCACAAGCGGCACCTATAACTCCTGGTGCTCTGTGAGAATATGGTGGCATGGCATTATACAAATGAGTTACATGCTTTGCACCTTTAGAAATCGCTTCTGTTGCTATATCCCAATCTGCCGCAGTATGTGCCATAGACACGGTTACCTTGTCAGAAATTTTTTCTATACAATCCATTGCACCATCTACTTCTGGGGCAATATCACAAAGTTTAATAAGTCCATTTGCAGCCTTTTGTAATCTGTCAAACATATCTGCATCTGGTCTATGAATATATTCACCATTCTGCGCACCCTTTTTCTCCATTGAGATAAATGGGCCTTCCATATTAATACCAACTAAAGTAGCTCCCTTGTCGCTCTTGTAGTTTGCTGCATTTGCAAAAATCTGAGTTAACTGTTCTTCTGAAAAAGTCATAGATGCTGGACAGATAGTGGTCACACCATTGCTCAATTCATATTCAGCCATTTTTTCAAGTGCTTCTGGTGTACCATCACAAAAATCATATCCTACACATCCATGAAAATGAATATCTGTAAGCCCTGGTATTACATACAAACCAGTAGCGTCGATAACTTCTCCGATTTCTGTAGAGGAAATCTTATCTCCATCTATGTACAGATTTTTTTCAACAAATTTTCCCTCTTCTGTAAAAACGTTACCATTCCTAATAATCATAATGTTTCCCTTCCCTCTACTTTTTTCCTATTATATCATATTTCCTTTTTAGTATGGCAAAAATGGGATGTTATAAAACATCCCATTTTGCCTAATGTTATACTAAGGAATAAGGTTTATTTACAAAGTTTCTTGAATTCGTCAGCAACGAACTGAACCTTTGTTCCAACAATTACCTGCACGCTAGTTTTTCCTGGACGAATAACGCCAGAGATACCAGCTGATTTAATTTTAGCTTCATCTACTAAAGCCTGATCTTTAACTTCAAGACGAAGTCTTGTGATACAGTTGTCGATAGATGTAACGTTTTCTTTTCCGCCAAGACCTTCTAAGATAATAGAAGCTACTTCTGTAAAGTTGTCATTTGAAAGAACAACTGCTTTTTCAGCTTCTACGTCATCATCTTCACGACCTGGTGTCTTAAGATCAAATTTAACGATAGCAAATTTGAATACTACGTAGAATACTACGAATGCAGCAATACCTAATGGGATAATCATCCATGTATTTGCAGCTGCTGGTAAGCTAGCTGAGAATACTAAGTCAGTAGCACCTGCTGAGAAACAGAAACCTGCACGGAATCCTACTAAGCAAGTAATAACTGTAAAGATACCATATAATAATGCATATACTACGTATAATGCTGGAGCTAAGAACATGAAACCGAATTCGAAAGGTTCTGTAACACCACATACGAATGCACAAACTGCTGCTGAAGCAACTAAACCGATAGCAACTTTTTTCTTAGCAGGTTTTGCTGTCTGAATCATAGCTAAAGCTGCACCAGGAATACCGAACATCATACATGGGAAGAAACCTGACATGTACATACCAAGATCCCAAGTTACATCTGCTGATGTTTCACCAGCCCAGAAATGTCCAAGGTCACCAAGACCAATTGTATCGAACCAGAATACGTTGTTTAATGCATGGTGCAAACCAGTTGGAATTAATAAACGGTTTAAGAATGCATAAATACCAGCACCAAGAGCTCCCATGTTTGCAATAGCTTCACCTACAGCTACAAGAGCACCAAAGATGATTGGCCATACAAAAAGAAGCACTACAGATACAAGGATTGAAACAACACCAGCTACGATAGCTACACAACGTTTGCCAGAGAAGAATGATAACCAATCTGGTAATTTTGTGCCTTTAAATTTGTTGTAGCATGTAGAACCGATTATACCAGCTAAGATACCGATGAATGGGTTAACGATTTTGTCAAATGCAAGTGTTTTAACAGCATCTTCTGCTACAGATGGCATAATTGTTGTTACGAAACCTGTGTTAAGTAATGTTGTAATCATGTACCAAGATGCGATAGCTGCAACTGCACCTGTACCATCGTTGTCATCTGACATACCAACACCAACACCGATTACAAATAATACTGCCATGTTGTCAATTAAAGCACCG
>JAZPYQ010000028.1:0-25534 GCA_045544235.1 Agathobacter sp.
CGTAGTTTTAAAATCACTAGCAACAATAGGTGTATATTTGCTATTGTCTATACTGACAACACGCACTTCTGTATCTGCTCTTACAACCGCAACTTCTTCTGTGCCACCGAAATTACGATTTAGCTTAGAAGATTTTATTTATTTCTTTTGCTCTTTATAAATTCTGCGTATTTCATTATGTCGTTTAACTCATTTTTGGAATATTCTTTTTCTGAAAAATATAACGAAAAATATTTCAGTTTGGACTTATGTCCAAACGTCTGTAGAACATCTTTGATTCCATACATTTCACACAAAAGAAGAAATATATTAATATTGGGGCTACTAGAGTCGTTTTCCCATCCATATATAGTTTTAGTTGCAACCTTTATGTTGTGCTTGCCGAGAAAATCAGATACATCCTCTACAGACATTCCAACATTTTTTCTAGAATTCTTTAGAATTGTTCCAATTGATTCGTTCATGTGTTACCTCTTTTCTTATGTTTAAACATTAAATTTTCTAAATATTATATCATTTTACTTAATAATATAGTTACCGAATATGGTAGTACTACCATAAATTGTGCTACGTACACGAATTATAGGAAATGGTAATATTTACCTGTAATCAATAAATGCCTAATACAAACAATACTAATGATGAAAGGAATTTATTGATTATGAGAGTAGTAAATAAATTAGGTATTATTCGAGAGCAAAAAGGATTGTCGCAGGAACAGTTAGCTTGGAAATCTACAGTTAGTAGGCATACGATTAGCGAAATTGAGCTGGAGAGACGCGTTCCTTCGGTTAAAACAGCTTTATTATTGGCTATGGCTTTAGATTGTACAGTACAAGATATTTTTTCGTTAGAGAGGAAATAAAGGCAAATAAAGTGTCCTAAAAATCTACCAGAGAGCATTTGACAATAGAGGAGTATCGTGCTATATTATGATTATACAAATCGAACAGATGTTCTATTTTGCCGATTGGTTTATACGAAAGTGGGGATAAGGCATGGAAAAGAACGATTACAGAGTAAAGATTATCGAGATGATTAACAAAATTGAAGATATTTGGATATTAAAACAGATATACAGATGTATTCTAAACATAACAAAAGAGGGCTAGAGTATTTTCTAGTCCTCTTTACTTAATTCATTTACTATTTTTTCAAGGGTTTCCCAATCGGATTCATTCAACTTTGACAAAGCGAGCATAAATCGTTTTTTGAATGATTCATCCACATTCTCCATTATATCATTAGCAAATGACTGAATTTCCTGATTGCGAGTAAGTTCTTTTCGCATTTCACCCTCACCAGTTCGTAGCCATTCTTCGTTTATATTGAATTCTCGGCAGATAGAAGTAATATAGATATCTTTTATTTCAATTCGTCCAGCTTCAATATTGGCAATGGTATCTCTAGAAACTCCAATGATTTTTCCAAATTTCTCTTGACTTAGTTTCTGTTCATCTCTTATTGCTCGTATTCTTTTATTCAAATAACTCACCTCCTATGAATGATTATAACATAAAAAATTGTGTAATACAACACAAAAATATTTTAAAAAGTGTTGACATACACATAAATGACAGATATAATGTGTAGTGTAACACAGAAAGGGGCACAAAAAACTGATGGAAGCACCATTTCCACCAGTCAATTGCTAAATTTGTTTACCCTATGTATTTTGCAGACTTTCGTCACACAAGATGGTGCCAAGTGTTTCTATAAAATACCTTGTCACTTTCGCAGTTTTAGTTCTGCAGAATGCCTAATTGCTGACTTGATAAGAGGAGCACACAACACGGTGAGGCATTATATCGGAAATGCCAACCTGCATTTTTTGCGTGGTGCACGCCACGGTAACGCCGTGTTAGTAACTACATTTCGCCCCAGTTTTGAGTGCTTTGGGAACCACTATTGCGACCTCAAATTAAGGGAACAGGCAAATTCAAAAACTCGGTCAAAAGACCACGCCCCTTTCTTTGCCTTATTGGCATGAACGAATTTTATCACAGTGATAATAATTTTTCAATTAGAGAGAACATGTTTAAAAATACAGAAAGGAAGTGAAATCTATGTCAGAAAGAGAAAAAGAAATCATGCAGAAGTTATCCGATACAGTACCAAAACTGGATAAGGATAAGCAGAATTACATTCTTGGAGTGGCTGAGGGAATGGCTATTGCGAGAGAAAATCAGCAGACAGAAGATAAAGAGGAAAACAAGTAACACAAAAATAGAAAATTGAATATTGATAGTTGAGAAATGGTGTCGACTGTTTTTGACATATTATGTCGAAATAAAGTTGATACAATGCATATGTGATGGCGGTGGTTGACGAGTTACAATGTTAGTAAACCGAAGTTGTGGTTCGGTTTATCCTCTTTAGTAAATCATCTACCGTTAGGCAGTTTTATCTTTAGTAGTTTTATTTAATCTCTTTTGTACTTTAATAAGGCTTTGGTAAGTGTCTAGGGCAAAAGAAATTAATGAGGATAAGATAAAGAAATCATATCCTGTTAGTTTCCAGCCCAGATATGAGATAAGAATCATACTAAGGATTTTAGCCATATGAAAAGACCTCTTTTCCATGGTGGCCGCCATCACGTATTCATTGTATCAACAAAACATAACAGAGACAACCAATATTTTCCAACTATCAATTAATGGTAGTTGGATTTTTTATTATCATGAAGTTTTTTACTTTGTGGTAGGAAAAGTGCGAAAACGAAGAGAAAAGGAATGAAATTATGAAAAAATGGTTTCAAAAACATAGGTTAGATATTTTTTACAACTGTTTCATAATCAGTTTGTTTATAGCGGTAGGTATTAATGAAAATGAAACAGTTCCAGTCGAAACGACAGAAATATCCCAAGACATTATTCGTTGGAAAATAGAAGAGGTTAGTGCGATAGAGATTACAGAGGAGACAGTTGAGACTGTGGAAAAGGTGACATTTTATGATGTTCCATTATCCGAAGATTTACAGCTTCATATTTTTGAAGAATGTGAAAAATACAATATCGCACCAGCAATCATTATTGCCATGATCGAGAAAGAAAGTAGCTTCGATGCATCTGCAATTGGAGATGGCGGTGACTCATATGGCCTTATGCAATTACAGCCACAATGGACAGAAATACAAGAAATCATGGACGAAGTAGGTTGTACAGATTTGTTGGATCCATTTCAAAACGTTTCGGTGGGTATTCGTTGGGTAGCACAGATAAGAGATACTAATTCAGATGTGTATTGGGTACTTATGAGATACAACGGAGGCACAGGACACGCGAACGAAGGGTGTGCAACTGGAAACTATAGTGATTATGCAATTGAAATAGTCCAACGGGCTTCAGAAATAGAACAGGCGGCGCAAAATGATTAAGTCATGCTGTAACTGTGGGAGAAGACGCAATTGTAATACTTTAGATAAATTAAGGGAAATGCCTTGCAGAGAATATAAATTAAATAAGAACTTTAAAAAGATAAAAATAAAAGGAGAGAAGTAATATGGATAAATTATTTGAAAACAACCAGGTATCATTAATAGGAGAAATCGTATCAGATTTTACATATAGCCATGAGGTCTACGGAGAAAAGTTTTACATGGTAGATATGGCAGTAGCAAGAATATCAGAATATGTTGACACTATTCCTCTAATGGTTTCTGAGAGATTAATTAATGTAAATGAAGATTTTAAAGGTATCTATTTATCAGTTAATGGTCAGTTCCGTTCTTTTAATCGTCATGAAGAAACTAGAAATCAATTAGTATTATCGGTTTTTGTAAGAGAATTAGAAGTATTAGAGACCGTATATGACGATGATAGAGAAAACATTATTTTCTTAGATGGATATCTTTGCAAAGAGCCTGTTTATCGCAAGACACCTTTAGGTCGTGAGATTGCAGACATATTGGTAGCGGTAAATCGTTCTTATGGTAAGTCAGATTATATTCCATGTATTTGCTGGGGCAGAAATGCACGCTTTGCATCCACATTTGAAGTAGGAACTCGTGTGCAAATTTGGGGTAGAATTCAGAGCCGAGAATATACAAAGAAGATTAGCGATACAGAAGTAGAGAATCGAGTTGCATATGAAGTTTCTGTTAGCAAGATTGAATTATAGGGGGAATAAACCATGCAAATTAAACTAAAATCACTCCATATTGAGAATTTCAAAGGCATTAAGGTATTAGATGTTATCTTTGGAGATAATACGCAGATTAGCGGTCAGAACGCAAGTGGAAAGACAACAATTTTTGATGCTTTTACATGGCTGTTATTCAATAAAAACAGTGTAGGCGAGGAAAAGTTCAATATCCGTCCATTAGATGAAAATGGAAATCGAATCGACAACATAGAAATCAAGGTTGTAGCGGTTCTTGATGTAAATGGTAAAGCGGTAGAACTTTCCAAGGTCCAGCGTCAAAACTGGGTGAAGAAAAGGGGAGCAGAAACCTCTACCTTGCAAGGCAACGTTAATTCTTTTGAAATTGACGGATATCCCAAGAGTGAAGCTGAGTACAAAGCCTATATATCAGAATTGGTTGCAGAAGATTTATTTAAAATGCTTACCAATCCACAGCACTTTGTAAACATGAAATGGAAAGACCAGAGAGACATCCTTATGAAGTTTGTTTCTAATGTTTCAGATGTGGAATTGGCAAGAGAATTATCTCAAGAAAATGCTTTTGCAGAAGATCTGATTGCTGAATTGGGAAAAGCACCTTCAACAGATGATATTCAGAAGAAATTCAGCAAAGCGTTGTCTGAATGGAAGAAAAAACAAGTGGAAATTCCTGTGCGAATTGATGAATTATCAAAATCGCTTGTTGAGATTGATGTGGCAGAGTTAGAACTTGCTAAGAATGACTTAGAGAGACAGATTGAAGAAATTGACAGTAAGATTGCTGATTCTGGGAAAGAAGTAGACAAGCTTTGTAGCGAGAGCATGGAGTTGCAGTTTGAAATCAATGATATGTTCCGAGAAGAACATGACAAACTTCTTCATAAACGTAGAGAATTGGAAGATTCTAAGTCCGCTGCAGAAAAAGACTTTAGTGATACGCATGAGCAGATTTCGTCATTTATAAAGCAGATTGAATACAACAAAGAAGTTATAAAAGCTGCTGAGGAAGAACGTACGGAACTCGGTGTTGAATATAAAAATGCTCAAGCAAGAGTTTTTGATGAGGAACCATATTTGTTTGACGATTCTGCGTGGGTATTTGACGAATCTAGCACGATTTGTAGTTTATGCGGACAAACTTACCCTGCAGACAAAATAGAGCAAATCAAGGCTGATTTTGAGCAGAATAAAGCCAACGCAAAAGCGAAAGCAGAACAGGAATTAGAGTATCAGAGAAATAAGTTCAATGAGCAGAAGAAAGCCGACATGGAAGATATCAAGACCAAAGGTTTTGAAAAGAAACATCTCATTGAAGAACTGACCGAGGAAAACACTTCTTTAGAAACTAAAATCGAAGAATTAAAGAAACATGAAATCGAGGTTATGCGTGCCAAGAATGAACTCGAAAAGCAGATTGCAGAACTTCCAGAAGAACCAGATATGTCTTCTAACGCTGAATATCAGCAGAAGAAAGCAAGATACCATGAACTTGAAAAGCAGATTGCAAATCTCAAAGAGACTACAAGTGTTGCTGATACATACAGAGTTGAGCGAAAAGCATTGGAAGATGAGTTGGATTCTGTTAAGACAAAAATTGCTAAGGCTTCCAATAATGTTGAAATTGAGGAACGCATCGGCGAGTTGGAGGAAGAACAGAAAGAGGTTGCACAGAAAGTTGCAGACCAGGAGAAAATGCTTTATCTCTTAGAACAGTTTATCAAAGCCAAAATGATGATGATTTCGGAGAGTATCAATTCTAAGTTCAATACAGTTTCTTGGAAGTTATTTGAAATACAGTTGAACGGTGGACTAAAAGAGTGCTGCGAATGTACTGTTAATGGCGTTCCATTTAGTACATTAAATAGCGGTCACAGAATTGTAGCTGGTTTAGATATTATTCGTTCATTAAGCGAGTTGTATGGTGTAAATGCCCCTATCTTCACGGATAACGCTGAAAGTATTAATGAATACAATATCCCAGAAATGAATACGCAGATGATTCTTTTATCTGTTTCTACAGACAAAGAATTGGTGGTAAGAAGTATTGAATAATCATATCGGAGAAAAATACGGTAGATTATTAATAGTAGGTGCAGAAAGAGTCGCAAAAAGAATAAAACAAAAATGTTTGTGCGAATGTGGAAATATACGATATGTTCCATTCGATAAATTAAAAAGTGGACATACCAAGTCATGTGGCTGTGGAAAGATAAAATACAAGATTTTTAATCAAAGAATTTTTCAATGTTGGTGGAATATGAAAGCTAGATGCAATTCTGACAACAGAAAAGATTCAGAATATTATCATGATAAAGGGATTACTTATTGCAAAGAGTGGGAGTTATACGAGAACTTTCAAACATGGGCAATTGAGAATGGCTATGAAGATAATCTTACACTTGATAGAATGGATGGTTCACTTCCATATTGTCCAGAAAATTGTAGATGGATAACGATTGCAGAACAACAAAGAAATCGTTCGAATTGCTTGTATTTTACCTATAACAATGAAACCAAAACACTTACGGAATGGGCTAGAATATTTGAAATAAATAGAACCACTTTGCACGACAGAATATTCAAATCAGGGTATTCATTTGAAGAAGCAATAAAAACAAAAGGGAGAATCAATAAATGCAGTTTATCAAAGCAAAATTCATGAAAGACAATCAGCCTAGCGGTCGTAGTTATACATATCGTTGTGAAGATGATGTAAAGGCGGGCGATATTGTCACAAATGACAAAGGTAGCAAACTCGTAGTTGTGGATGAAGAAGTCGATATGACTTGGGTTGAAACCTATGGTGCGGACAAGATTGGTGTTGTTAAGAAATATGAAGAGCCTATTAAGGCAGAAAGTGAGGAATAACGCATGGCAGGAAAAAATGAAGTTGCAGAAGTTGGAAAACAACAGGCTAGTCTCGTTGTAAATAACGCCTTTGTAGATGGACTTGTGACACAGTTACAGGAGAAGGAAAAGTTTGGATTAACATTTCCAAAGGATTACAACTATTCAAATGAGTTAATGGGTGCGTATCTTATTTTGAAAGAAACCACAGATGCAAACAAGAAACCGGTATTGGAAAGTTGTTCACAGGCATCCATTGCAAATACTCTTATGGATATGGTTACGCTTGGAGTATCGATGCAAAAGAAACAGTGTTATCCAGTTGCCTATGGTGGTAAATTACAATGTCAGGTATCTGTTTATGGGAATACCTGCATTGCAAGAAGATATGGCCTTAAAAATATCGATGCAATGTGTATTTATGAGGGAGATAACTTCCTTTACCACATTGAAGATGCAAAAATTGTTGTAGACGAACACAAGCAAGATTTCTTACATATTAACAAAGATAAGATTATTGGTGCTTATGCAATCTGTACCATGGACGATGGTTCAAAATATGTTGAGCTCATGAATATGGATATGATTAAGCAGGCTTGGAAACAGGGTTTTGGTTACAAAGAAAGTGGTAATGGTACGCATCAAAAGTTCACAGATCAGATGGCGATGAAAACGGTTAAGAATCGTGCTTTGAAGTACATTATCCGTACATATGGCACACAGGCAGTTTCGGATGCCTATGACAACTTTGAACAGACAGAGGTTGACGACAGAGTTGTAATGGATGTGGAACATGATATTGCAGCGAATGCCAATTCAGAAGATTTCATCGTTGATGTAGAGGTAAAAGATGCCGTAGACAATCCACAGATTGTAGAGCCAGAAGTAATTGCTGAGATTGTGGATGATAAAGCACCATTTGAGGATTAAAAAATGAAAAACCTAGATGAATTAAAACAAGTTCCAAATCTTTTAATAGGTCAAATCGGACTAGATGGTAGAGCAGGGGAAGTGCATTTTCATGGATGGAAAGGAACTGTAATTTGGAGTTTTGGAAATGGCTGGGAACATGTATCTGTTTGTCCATATAAAAAACACATAACTCCATCATGGGATGATATGTGCAAGTTAAAAGAAATGTTTTGGAATGATAAAGAATGCGTTGTTCAATATCATCCTCCTAAGAGCGAATATGTAAATAATTTGCAAAACTGCTTGCACCTATGGAGACCGATTGGCAAGGAATTGCCAATGCCGCCTAGCATATTGGTTGGTATTAAGGGAGTGAAACTCAAATGAAGAAGCATTACAATCAAACAATAGGATTTGCAGATAGGCTCAATCAAGCCATGTATGACAGAGATGTGAATGCTACTCAATTAGCTAAGTTAGTTGGGATGGAAAGAAAAACAGTTTATTCATGGCAGTGGGGTGACTCAATGCCCAACTCCTTAATTCTCGCAAGAATATGTAAGGTATTAGGTGTTTCTGCAGATTACCTCTTATTTGGTTCGGGGGGGGGTAAAACTATTCTCACACCAAAAGAAGAATATATTTATCTTCCAACAAAGAATGGTCCATTAAGAATGAAAAGGTATTCAAAACCATTACCTACAAAAGATGGATATATTCAATTTGAGTATAGGAGAGTAGAGCATGAAACAGTATTGTAGATATTGTTCTAATTGCCATTGTGGAGATGTTGTGTACTGTGATGTTAAACAGAAAACAATGTCCGAAGAAAAGGCAAAGCGAGTAAACCATTGCAAGGACTTCGATTTTTGCGAACTTGATGTTTTTTATGATGGAGATATGGACAAGGTTTACAAACCAAGAGAACCAAAACAGAAACAATGTGATGGACAAATGAGATTGGAGATATGCTTATGAAATTAAAAGTATTAGGTTCCGGAAGTTCTGGAAATTGCTACATACTTCATAACGAAACAGAGGCTTTGATTATTGAAGCTGGTTTTCCATTTATGGAAGTTAAAAAGGCTTTGGATTTTAATATAAGCAAAATTCAAGGCGTGGTTATATCCCACGAACACCTTTGACCATGCAAAATATGTTTCTGAATATAAAAAAGCTGGGATAAAGGTCTTTCAGTTATTCGATATAGAGGATTCAAATCAGCTAAGGACTTTTGGAAATTTTATAATCAAGGCATTCCCATTAGTACATGATGTGCCATGTCATGGCTTTTATATATTCCATGACGAAATTGGAAAATTGATATATGCTAGCGACACAGAATACATAAAATACCGCTTTAAAAACCTTAATCATATCCTCGTAGAAACCAATTATAGCGACGATTTGATTGATAATCAGGCAAACAACCGAGAGCACGTTTTAAGAGGTCATATTAGCCTTAAAACAGCCACAGAATTTATTTCCACTAACGATAATCCTACATTATTAAATGTAGTTCTAATTCACATAAGTCAAAGTAACGGAGATCCCGTTTTATTCCAACAAAAGATTGAAGAAACAATTAAATATGGTGCGAATGTATATGTCGCAGAAAAGGGATTAGAGGTCGATTTGAACCTTTGTCCATTCTAATAATAATTTTTGAGCGCTCAATTTTTATAAATTCAAAATATGAAGGGAGTAGTCATTATGTTTGAAATTGATTTAGACAATCTAGTTGGCGGAGAACTTGGTGTGCAGTTCCAAGCTGCAGCAAAAAAAGTAGTCGAGAATATGCTTGACCCAAATACACCATACAAAAACAAAAGAGGAATTACAATTAAGCTTACATTTGAGCAGAACGAAGAGAGAAATGATGTCGCGGTTGGTGTACAGGTAGACACCAAATTATCACCAAGAACACCTATGAAAACGAATCTTGCTATTGGCAAGGACTTAAGAGACGGACAGTTGTATGTTCAAGAATATGGTCCAGCAATTAGAGGGCAGATGCATATTAAGGACTATGAGGACAGTTCTGATGGAAAGGTCCTTATTGAAGGTAAAGAAGTAGACAAGTCTACTGGAGAAATTGTGAATTAAAATTTGGAGGTAAATATCATGATTAAAGAAGCATTGAAATGGATTGTTGAATCTCAGCAGGAGAAGATTATTGAAAGTAAAGGAAGTCGTTATACAGACTTACGCATGGACAGATTAGATGATTGCTTAAGAGCAAGTGCAATTAAGACAACTACATTGTCTGGGTTGGTTGATTACATCAAATCTAATGCAGATAAAATGGCAGACCATATGTTGGTACATGTTGTGTCGCCAACAGAGGTAAAACTCATTTCTATGTTGGATGGAGACAGAAAACGCGAATGTTTAGTAGAGGTTCGTGCTGATATTCCAGACTTTGCATTTGGTAAATATATGGATACAGAAGAATTTCTTATCGGTATCCGTTCAAAGTTTATTCAGAACGAAGGTGCAGAAGCATTGTTACAGTTTGCAGGTACTGTAGAGAATGGAACAGTAGCTACATATGGTGATGATGGTATTTCACAGTCGGCTACAGTCAAAGTGGGAATTGCTGGGAAAGATACAAAATTGGTTCCAAATCCAGTAAAACTTCGTCCATATCGTACCTTTACAGAGGTTGAACAGCCAGAATCTGAGTTTGTATTCCGTATGAAAGATTATGAACGCAGAGTTTCTTGTGCAATCTTTGAAGCAGATGGCGGCGCTTGGAAACGTGAAGCCATGAAAAATATTAAGAGCCATTTAGAATTTGAATTGGCTGATTTATCGCAGTTTACAGTTATCTCATAGAAACAATACCGCCAGTCATTTGACTGGCGGTGGGAAGGAAAATAAATGAATAAAGTAGTGGAATTATTAGAAGAAGCAGTGCGACTTCTCAAGGAAAAAGAGGTTGTGGAAAAAGTTGAGTTATCAACTTTAAATCCAGGAGAAATATTCAAAATTGGAGAACATGACTTTATTGTTCTGGCACAGGAAGAAGGACAGACAAAAGTCATTTCCAAATGGTTTATGGCAGAAGATATTAAATTCGATTCGGATTGTAGAGATTACAATATATCAAATTTGAAGAAAGTGATTGAAACGGAAATCCAGCCAATTATTGAAAAAGAAGTAGGTGCAGAGAATCTTGTTGAACACGAAGTGGATTTGATTTCGGTAGATATACAGCAGGAATTTGAACCATGTAAATGCAAGGTTAGACCAATCACATTTGATGAAGCAAGAGAATTTAATCCATTGTTTGTTAACAAAGATTTAGACGATTGGTGGTGGACATGCACGCCTTGGTCTACTGCTGAGCGTGGTTGGGAGTATTCAATCGCCGTTGTTTCGTCGTCGGGCTATGTCGGCAACGGCAGCTGCAGTAGCAGCAGCGGTGTTCGCCCATTTTGTATCTTAAAATCTAATATCTTTGTATCGAGAGGAGAGTAACGGATTATGTCAAAGGTAGAAATTAAAATTGATGACGTAGTTTGGAAGTTAGATACTGAGGCACCTAGTAATGTTGCTTTGGTGTCAGAGAATGGAATTATTCCATTCGTTTTAAAGAAAAAACATGAAGTTGGAGATTCGTTTGAACTTCTTGGGCTTCGATGGAAAATCTTAGATATCGTAGATGGTACATACAAATGTCTGGCAGAAAAGTTAGAAGAAAAGATACAGTTCGATTCCAACTCAAACAATTGGGCGACAAGTGGCTTGCGAGAATATCTCAATGGAGAATTTTACAACAAACTTAAAGCCACTGTTGGAGAAGATAACATCGTTCTTATGGAAAGAGATTTGTTATCACTTGACGGACAAACCGAGTATGGAAAGTGCGAAGATAAGATTTCATTGCTTACTGTAGATGAATACAGAAAATACAGACCATTAATTCCAAATACAGATGAGTATTGGTGGTGGCTGATTACTCCTTGGAGCACCCCTTGTAATGATTATCACAGTACGCTCGCCGTTGTTTCGTCGTCGGGCGATTTCAACGGCGGCAGCTACTATGGCTACTACGGTGTTCGCCCATTTGTATCTTTCTCATCTGCAATCTTTGAATCAGAGGAATAGTTAAATGGCAGATGAAACCTTCAGGACTTTATTAAAGGCCATGAAATTAGCTGAGCATACTCTACGAATAACTTCGAATTGTAATCGATATCCAAAGAAATGGAGATTTTCTTTGGTAGATAAGATGCAGAATAAGAGTTTAGAAATCTATGAGAAAATTCATGAAGCCAACAGAACAGATATAAAAGATTACAAAAGAGAACGTTTAGAACTTCAGACGCAGGCAATTACATACTGTGACCAGTTACTTTTTTATATTGAGTTGTCACATAAGCTAAACATTATCAATGAAAAGAGTATGGAATATTGGTCCGGTATGGTAAATGATGTAAAGAAAAACGCGATAAGCTGGAGAGATAAAGATAAAAAAAGATAATTTTATAGGTTACATACCGTATAAACCGTTGTTTCGTCGTCGGGCAATATCAACAACAACAACTACAATAACAACAACGGTGTTCGCCCATTCTGTATCACACAGACAGTCAGAGTAGGCATTAAGCCGAAATCAGTAATCAAAGATACAAAAAGGTATGTGACCTTCCCTAGATGGGTAAACACAAAGGAATTTTTCTTATGGATAAAAATATTATTTGTAATTTTGAAAACCTATATAAAGCATATAGAAAAGCAAAGTCAGGGAAAAAGTTTAATGGAAGTTGTGCTAGATTTCAAACTATGAGCTTGACAGGAATACACTTACTGAAAGAACAACTTGAAAATCAGACATATCGAATGAATCCATATAACGAGTTCAAAATATACGAACCAAAGGAAAGAGTGATTAAATCGTGTTCTTTCAAAGATAAGGTAGTTCAACATTGTTTATGTGATGAAATTTTGCACCCAAGACTTGCTTACGAGTTCATAAGAACCAATTATGCAGGACAAGTAGGAAAAGGTACTCTTTTTGGAATGAATTGCTTAAAAGAGCATATGACAGAGTTTTACGAACAACATGGTTTGAATGGTTGGATTTTGAAATGCGATATTACAAAATTCTTTTATCAGATAGACCATGAGATTTTAAAAGAGATAGTTGATTATCATTTCGATGATGAGTATACGAAATGGTTAAATCATTTATTCATTGACAGTACCGATGGTTTAGGATTACCACTTGGAAACCAGGTAGCACAAGTATATGCATTACTAATGCTAAATGGTTTAGATCACATGATTGTCGAAGAATTAGGAATAAATCTTTATGGCAGATACATGGATGATTTTTATTTAATACACTACGACAAAGAGTATTTGAAATGGTGTTTATCTTATATAGAAGAAATGGTATTAAGCCTCGGTTTATCTCTTAATGGGAAAACGCAAATTTGTCCGTTTAAGAACGGAATTAGTTTTTTAGGTTTTCATCATTACATTACTAAGGATGGCAAGTACATACGTCGTTTAAAAGGTGAAAATAAACGAAGAATACAGAAGAAAGTACGTGTATGGGCGAAGTTGGTTAAGTCAGGCAGAATGACCGAGAAAAAGTTTTATGAAAAGTACAATGCATGGAAGAATCATGCTTTACATGGAAATTGTATTAAACTTTGTCATTCAATGGATTTATATGTGCAAGATTTATTAAAAGGTTGAAACACCTAGGTTAATACCTAAAAGAAACCGTTAATGTGCGGTATCTTTATTTTGGTAAGGAATATTTAATAATACCGAACTGTTTTATTCAAAAGCCATGAGATACTTACAGGCGGTTATTTATATGGCCGCCAGAAAGGAGCGTGAGCATTTGGTTTTAATTGAGGATAAAGGCAATAAGGAAGGGTTGCATGTAGCGAAGAATAAGTGGTTTGCAGATCACGACATTACAGTTATCAGACTTCCATTGCCGGTTGGCGATTACATACTTTGCACTGATGCAGTAGGCGATGTAATTGAACGTAAGAAAAAACGTGGAATTGATGTAAAGAAGATGGACTTCCTCGGCAGCTACAACGTTTCTGTTGATACCAAAAAGGACATGCAGGAGATTTGTGGTAACGTGTGCGGTCCGCAGCATGCTCGATTCCGTGATGAATGTATTTTGGCACAAAACAATGGCATTAAATTGTATGTGCTCATTGAAAATACTGAGGACATTACCTCAATCGAAGATGTATTTAGATGGCAAAACCCAAGAATGCATCGTTATAACAAAATAAAATATATGCACAGCATTGGTAAATGGCAGACTACTCAGTTGCCAAAACTACCGCCTACAAATGGTCAAACACTTGCGAAAGCATTATTGACCATGCAGCTTAAATATGGCGTGGAATTTTTGTTTTGCAGGCCAGAAGAAGTTGGGGCAAAAATATTAGAACTTTTGAAAGTTGAGGAATAGATGTGGCAGGAAGACCTAAGAAACGCATAGATTATGCTGGATGGTCTGTCGACATTTTTTCAAGTGATACTAAGATTGACAAATTATTAGATGCTCAAGGCTGGGTAGGATTTGGAGTTTACTTCTACCTATGCCAAATGGCATTTGCAAGTGAAGGATACTTTTACGAATGGTGCTACGACTTATGTGCAACGACCGCAAGGAAGATGGGCGGGGGCGTTAGTGCCGGTACGGTTAAGGAAACCGTGGACTACTGCTTGCGAATTGGTCTTTTCAATAAAAGGCTGTTCGATAGGTGGGGAGTGCTTACCAGTAAGGGTATTCAAAAAAGTTACCTCATTGTTCTAAAGTCTAAAAATAGAAAAGGAACAGAGGTTTATAAAGAATTTTGGTTACTTGATAAAAACGATGAAGATTATCAGGGTGTAGTTTTTGTACGCAAAAATAAAGATTTACTAGGAGAAAATGAGCATTTACTTGAAGAGAATAGCCATTCACTCGGAGAGAATGAGCATTCACTAGAACAAAAGGAAAGTAAAGTAAAGGAAAATATATACGAAAGCGAGCCTGCGTCTGCCGATTCCATGTTCAACATCGAGCAGGCTTGGAAAGATACCTTTGAAATCTATCCTAAGAAGTCTGGTGCAGTTATGGCACATACTGTTTGGATGGATAAACTAATTCCTGTCATTGAAAGCAACAGGAAAGATGTAGCAATTCTAATCCTGTGTGCTACTCAAATGTACATTGATGATTATAAAGAGAAAAATCCAAATGACACTTCATTTCAGTATATCCCTAAATATGAGAATTGGCTGAAAAATGATTGTGACTATTGGATTCAACAATATGAGGAATCGCAGAAAGGATAGAGATTATGCGTAGATTTATTTTATTTTTAGTACGCCTTAAATTAGGCATTAGAAAAAATCAGTATTTCCGTTTTTCTAACCAAAGAACAAGTGCATTGTATTACATCTGTGAGTGTGGAGTTATGAGAGTTGACGGAGCGAATGAACGAATGTCGAATGTGTCTATCAACTGGCTCTTGGATGATAAGTGTGAGATTTTGGTAGGTGAGATATGTTAAGAATAATCAGTTTTATTCGTGCCTGGTTTTATTATTCGACATTTAAAAGTTATCTGTATCAAGAGGGAACAAAGCCAGCACAGACAAGCCAGTATGCAAAAAAGCATGGCTGGTATATAAGCACAAGTAAATGCATGAGAAACCATGACTTGTATCTACAATCCGTATGCATGGCTGAAAGGTTTGTTCTGTTTCATGATACGAGATTTAGGATTGCCTTATCGTATCATGAGTATTGGTGTCCGAAATGCAGAAGACCAAGGAAAACATGGTTCGTGAACAGATAATGATTTAAGAGGTAAATAATCATGATAGAAGCTGAAAGAGGAATACTAGGTTGTGTTCTGATAGACCAATCTTGTTTGTATGACATTTATGGAAAATTAGAGCCTCAGATGTTCGCAGATGAATTTTGTAGTGATACATACCGTGAAATGCTTGCTATGTATGATTGTGGCAAGAAAATCAATTTAATGGACTTGGCGCAACAGATGGAAAATCATAAGTACGATTCGCAATTTATAGCAGAGCAATTAAAAGAGTGCTTATCTGTTACTCCTACATCAGTTCTTGCAAAGAATTATGCACACACAATCATTAATGAATATAAGGCTAGAACTGTAAAAGAATTATTTTCTAGGGTAAGCCTTAGGCCCAAGGACATTGAGGAAACAATTGCAGAGTGTTTGGCAAAGTTAGAGGGATTACAGAAATCCGAAGAATCGAATCTTAAGAGCATGAAGAAGATTGTGGAAGAGAATAAAGGTAATTACTTCATATCGGACAGACCTACAAGCGGTATTCAATTTGGATTGGATAAATTGGATGAATGTTTGGGCGATTTGCCAAAAGGTGATGTGACAGTTGTAGCTGCTAGACCATCTGTTGGTAAATCAGCATTAGTTTCGCAGATTGTAACTCATCTTTGCCGAAAAGGCTTAAAGGTTGGATATTTCAACTTAGAAATGCCAGAAACACAAGTTTACGAACGATTCCTTTCAAATATTGGGGAGATATCTCTTGTGAGAGTGAAGAGAGCAAAAGCTTTTCTCGGTGATGAGCAGGAGAAATTTGAAAAGGCAAACGAGGAAATGTCTAACTACAATCTATATATTTCTTCTTCAAGAAAAGTTAGCAGGATGAAAGCCGAGTGCAGACACCAAAATTTTGATGTGATTGTTGTAGATCATTTGCAGTTATCCGAATCTGATAGGAATTGGAATGGCAATAGAAACGGAGAGATTGGAGAAAACTCTAGAAAACTGAAAGCATTAGGAATGGAATTAAAAGCTCATGTGATTTTGATTTCGCAGCTTAACAGAGCAGTAGAAATGAGAGATAACAAAGAACCTAATATGGCAGATTTGCGTGAGAGTGGAGATATCGAACAGGACGCTTCAAATATTATGTTCATTTGGAATTTATCGGATAAAGAGAATCTTCGGTCATACAAAGGCTTAAAAGTGGAGAAGAATCGAAACGGAGTTCTGATGCGAGAGGGATTGGAGTTTGATGGAGAACACATGCAGTTCGTTGAAAGTGAGTCCGAGTTTGAAACATTTAAAGCCGAGGTGAAGCAAATGGAAAAGGGCGAGGGGCGATTTGTTAGTGCCGATGGTATAGAAACGCCTTTTGATAACGGAATCAGTAGAATCGTGAAGAAGTGGTAGGTGTCTTATGCAGAAGAAATTTGGAAAAGGAACAGAGAACTATGAGTTATTCAATGACTTCTGGCAGTTGAGACAGATGTATTATGAGTCGGACAACGACGGGCCATGGTTTGAAGAACTGCGAGAGGCTGGCGAAAAAATCATTGCCAAGTTCAAAGGAACAGATTTGGAAAAATTAGCAAGAAATCTAGTGTTTGCACATTTTGAAGATGTGGAACTTAGATGGAAGAAAGAGAGAAAGGCATGAGTAGTGCATTAAAGAAGAAAAGAAGATTTAATCCTAAGGGCTATGAAGACCGAGGGAAAATGCAACAGATACAGAAGAACAAGACGCTTTCAGAGAAATGCTTTACAGAAATTTTTGATTCCATGCAGTTAATCAATTTCACAGTATTATATGCACCTATGGAAGATGGTGGCTTTGATTTTACCAAGAAGAAGTTGCAGAATTTCAATGAGATTCTTACTCGCCACAACCAGGAATATGACGATGGTGGATTTACTTCAAGTGCCTTGGAAGAGAAGTTTAAGAAGAAATTTGACTTTGATTGCAAGCTTGAAGCCAAGAATTTTCCATACAGACCAAAGATGAAGATGTATGGTGGAAAGCCTAAGAATATGGTGGAGTACAATGTTGCTCTTGTGAGTATCAACGGAGCCATTGAAACCTATCTTATCTTGGCAATACATACGCTTCATGAGAATTATCGTTTTAACAAGGATATGATTTGGAAATGGTGGAACAAATTCAAAGAGTATTCAGAATTGTATGTTGATGGTCTGACGGACGAGTTTATCATTCAGTATTTCAAAGACCAATGCGAACTAACTGTGAATAAGTAGGTGAGAATATGAGAATTGGACTTATAGATGTAGATGGACATAATTTCCCTAACTTGCCACTCATGAAACTGTCAGCATGGCATAAGCAACAAGGAGATACGGTTGAATGGTACGAGCCATTATTCCATAGCATAGGAGAACCATTTGACAAGATTTATATGTCAAAGGTTTTCTCAAGTGAATATACGCCAGATTATCCCTATTTTATAAATGCCAAAGAAGTCATTAGGGGGGGCAGTGGTTATTGTATCAGTCTTGTTGATGGAAAAGAAGTGTTTGATAAGAACAAGCACTTTGATTTGCCAGAGGAAATAGAACATATATATCCAGATTATTCAATCTATTATGACAAGATACCAGAGGTCAAAGATAATGCATATGGATTTCTCACAAGAGGTTGTCAATGTGATTGTGATTTCTGTCATGTAGCACAGAAAGAAGGTAAATGTGCTGTAAAAGTGGCTAATTTGTCGGAGTTTTGGAAAGGTCAAAAGAATATTGTGTTACTTGATCCAAATATAACTGGTTGCAGGGATTGGAAGGAATTATTCCAACAGTTGATAGATAGTAACGCATGGGTTGACTTCTCACAAGGTTTAAGAATCCATATGATGACTGAAGAAAAGGCTGAAATGCTTAAGCAGATGAAAATTAAACAGGTACATTTTGCATGGGATAAATATGAGGATAAAGACATTGTGGTCCCAAAGTTCAAACAGTTCAAAGAGATTACACAATGGGACAAGCGAAAGTTATCAGTGTATGTGCTGACAAATTTCAATACTACACATGAGCAAGACTTGGAAAGAATTTATATCCTTCGTGAACTTGGGTACTGGCCATATGTAATGGTTTACAACAAGAATCAGTTGCCAAAAGGGCATGTGACTTTAAAAGTTCAAAGATGGGTAAATATGAGAGCGGTGTTTGAAACTACACCGAAGTTTGAAGATTATAAAGCATAGAAAGGAGCCGAACCTATGGCCATGGTAACGCAATTGCAGGTTCCTTTTGGAAAATGGAAAACAGAAAAAAGAAAGTAAAATGTGAAATTTATAGAGATTCAATGCAGAACTATAAAAAGTATGGTATTCCACCTGCACAGTTGATTATCGCAGATGTGCCATACAATGTTGGAACTAATTTTTATGGTTCAAATCCTTCATGGTACGTAGGGGGGGAGAATAAAAACGGCGAAAGTAAACTTGCAGGTAAATCGGCTTTTAATAGCGATTTTAATTTCAATTTGTATGAGTACTTCCATTTCTGCTCAAAGATGATGAAAAAGGAAGATACAAAGACCTTGGTAAGGGGAAGAAGTTCCAACAGTCCATGCATGATTGTATTTTGTTCGTTCGAGCAATTACATACACTTATTGACGCAGCAAAGAAGCATGGTTTTGTGAATTACATACCGCTTGTATTTGTGAAGAACTACAGCCCGCAGGTTTTAAAGGCTAATATGCGAGTTGTGGGAGCGACAGAATATGCTTTGCTTTTGTATCGTGATAGACTTCCAAAATTTAGAAATGGCGTGCAGGTGGATGAAAATGGAAAGAACGTTCGTGGAACAGGACGAATGGTATTTAATTGGTTTGCATGGGAAAAGGACGGAAAAGATATTCCAAAGATACATCCGGCACAAAAGCCAGTTGCACTGTTAAAAAAATTGATTGAAACATTCACAGATGAGGGTGATGTAGTAATTGATCCTTGCTGTGGTAGTGGTTCAACCCTGAGAGCTGCGGTAGAACTCGGAAGAAGTGCATATGGATTCGAAATTGACCGTAATTTCTATCAAAGAGCAAAAGATGAAATGTTGAATTTAAAAAAGAATAATCAGATAAGCATTATGGATTTTCCTGAGGTATTACCATGATTGAAACATGGAGAAATATACCAGGATATAACGGGAAATATCAGGTAGATATGGAAGCAAATATACGAAGAGTGTATCCATCTGGTAAAACACGAGCAATGACACCTTATCATAAAAAGATGAGTGGAAGCCAACGACTAGTAGTGAAACTAACAGATGGTGATGGTAAGGCAAAGGAAGTTATATTGTTGCAAATTATGGCAAGGACGTTTCTAGGACCAGTTCCAGATGGATGTGTGCCATATCACAAAAATGGTTGTCAAAGTGATAACTACATACAAAACATAGCATATATAAGCCGCAAGGAACTTGGTAAAAAGACAGGTTCGAAATCAAGGCGAAAAGCAGTTGTTAAGATTGACATATTAGGTGAAATCGTAGATGTATATTCGTCAGCACGGGAAGCTGCTAAGAAAAACTTTATGAGCAGGCAGACAATAACAGACAGATGTAATGGTAAATGTAAGGGTGCTTTTGCACCAGATGGCTATGCATATGCTTGGGAAGATAGCGAAGTTAGTATGAAGCATGCCATTAAAAAAATAGAACAAGAAACAGGCTATATGCCAAAAGCAAATATACAGGATTTTGAGTGGTAGGAGAAATAGGATGGATAAACCAATACAGGAAATCGAAGAACAGACAAAAGAGGAAGATTGGGTAGAAGGCTGCTATAAAGAGAATTACATGGTGCCGCACATCTGTCCAGTAGCAACAGGTGGCTGGTGTAAAGATTACACAAAGTGTAAGCAGTTAGAAGAACGAAAATAGCGGAGGAGTCGAAATGAATAAGAAATTAGTGGAAAAATTAAAAAGAAATAAAAATAAATACATCATCACCGTGCTTTTGTGTATGGTCGTAATTTTAGGTATCAACACATGCAAAGTGAACTATGAGTTAGAAAATCTAAAAACTGATCCAGAATTACATGATTGTTACATATGTGGGAAAGAGGTAGAAATTTCACGTATAGATGATTCGTATTACATAGAGTGTGACATATTTGAAGGTGGTTGTGGATTGTCGTTAGATTATCACTCGTCTAAACAGAAACTTGCAGACAAGTGGAATAGTATTGGAGAGTAATTATGGCAAGAAAAATAATAAATAAAAAAATATTACCAGAATATTTTGAAGACGTTATCCAAGACAAAAAGAAATTTGAAATTCGTCTTGATGAAGATGATGCGCAAGTCGGAGATGCATTAGTTCTTCAGGAATGGGACGGAGAAAAATTTACAGGTAGAGAAGTAGGAAGAAATATAACCTATGTACTTCGTAATGTTCCAGAATATGGTTTAAAAGAAGGCTACTGCATTATGAGCTGGTAGGTAGCGGTTTAGGAGGATGATATGGCAATTTTAAATTATACAACAACAGTAGATGCCTATAAGACAGTAGCAGAGATAGAGCAGATACTGGTAAAACATAAAGCACTGTCCATTATGAAAAATTATGATGGAGAGCAGATAACAGCCTTAAGTTTCCTCGTAGATACCGGCTGTAACCAAATTCCAATCAAGTTGCCAGCTAAGGTTGACGAGTGTCTAAAGGTCTTGGAACTTGAAAAGAAGAAAGGTACCAAGAACGTCAAGGCTACCAAAGAGCAAGCAGAAAGAGTTGCATGGAGAATCTTAAAAGATTGGGTAGAGGCGCAGATGGCACTACTCGATATTCAGATGGTTAAATTTGAGGAAGTATTCATGCCATACATAGTAGATAAGCATGGTAGAACACTCTTTGAGAAACTAGAGGAGCAGCAGTTCCTGATTGGTCAGAAAAACGATTTAGGAGAGTGAGCCTATGACAGTGGGAGAGTTAAAAGAAAAACTTAATAAAGTTGATGATAACAAAAAAATATTCGTTACTGAAGATTGTGCGTTAGTTCCACTAGGCACAGTTTACATTGATAAAGATGGTGATGTGATTTTAGAACAATAACGATTTAGAACAGGAGATGTAAAATGGCAGAACAGAAATATTACGATGAAAATTGTGGATATAGCGACTACGGTAAAGAACCATGCGGAGAATATGCCGAATGTTTATGGTGTCCGAATCATCCAGACAAGAGAAAATCAACTAACGATTTAGCTTAGAGAGAGGCAAAAAATGAAAAATATAATTAAAGGGTATGCTGTTTGGATTTTAAATAATGCATTGTTACTCACTTTAAATATTCATGGAAGAATTGCTTTTGTAACACCAAGCGCAAAAAATATAATCACTACAAGTGTAGTTGCACTTTTATGGTTTATAACAGGGCATATGATTGTTTCAATGTTTTATGTGAAAAAAATAGAAACAATCAAACTAGAGCCAATAGGTGTTGCTAAAAAGAAATCAGATAAGGAAGATATATAAAGATTTAGGAGGGAGTTCGCATGAGAACAATACCAGAAGTAGCAGAGGATATTCTTAATATTCTCAATGAAGCAGAACGTACAGAAGAGTGTAACGGAGATACATTGTGCGATATTAATGAATTAGTAGGAGAGATACTTGTTATTAATTCAGAGACATCAAAAGTCAGAGAAAAAATTGTAGCAAAGTTAGAAGAAAAAAGAAGATATGCTTTTAATGTTGTTTACAAGGAAGCAATGACTAAAGCAATAGAAGTCGTAAAACACTTTCTGAGCTAAATTGCAATTAATGAAAGAATAGATAGTAGGCTAAATGTGTATGTATAATTTCGACAAATATGATATAATTGTAGAAAATTCGTTGAAGGAACTACAATTTATGCAGACTACAAAAGAAAAATCAGGAATTATCAGCGTTACTGATGTGTTTGAGACTCCACAGTATAGCAAGAAACAAATTACAAAGGCTGGTAAAATACTTACTTTTACGAAGGATGTCCCATTGAAAGATGCAAATCATGCATTAGATATATTGAATAATTGGCGTTCATCCCATGCGTATCCATTGCAGATAATTGCGAGAAAATTAAGAAGGGACAATCCGAATGCAATCGTTGTTCAAAGATTGAAACGTTTGGATTCAATTATTGGAAAATTACAGAGATTTCCGGAAATGGATTTGTATCGTATGCAAGACCTTGGTGGCTGTCGAGTGATTGTTGATACAGTTCCAGGGGTGTATGCATCGGTTAATAAATACAAGAATTCGCATGTTCGACATATTCTAAAGCGTGAATATGACTATATTCAAAATCCTAAGGCGTCTGGATATAGAAGTTATCATATGGTATATCAGTTCCAAAGCGATACGGTTGATACGTACAATAAAAACATGATGATTGAAATTCAGTTTCGAACTAAACTGCAGCATGTATGGGCAACTGCAATTGAGATGATGGGAGTTTATACAAAGACAGCTTTGAAATCTAGTATTGGAAATGAGGATGTACTTAGATTTTTTGCGCTTGTATCATCAGTATTTGCACTTAAGGAGAAACTGCCTGTAGTGCCTAATACAAGTAACAATTATGATGAATTAGTAGCAGAGATAAAGCTGATAGATAAAAAATTAAATATCATTTCAAAACTAAGTGCGTTATCAGTTGCTATCAAGTATATAAATGAGAAAGAATTAGATAAGAGAATGGGATACTATATTCTATTGTTAAATTATGAAAGTAAGATGCTTAGAGTATATTCTTTCCCACATCAAAAACTTGAAGCTGCAACAATGGCGTATAACAAGATTGAAGCGAACAATGATGAAAATGTTGATGCGGTTCTTGTTGCTGCAAACTCACTTGATACGGTAAAAGATGCATATCCAAACTACTTCGTTGATATAAGTGAGTTTGTGGGTATCATGAGAGAAATAACAAAATAATAGATTAGGAGGAAAGAGGTTTGACCGGTCATAAAGCTAGCTTTCCTATCATTGTTTATATATGAAAGAGCAGAAATTATCAAAAGCTTCTTACGAAAGAGAAATTTCTGTGAATGAACTTCCGAAAAGTGATTTGTTGCAATATGCAATTGAGAATGGTATGATTGATTTAGACACCATTCAGAAGCAGATTGAGATGAACGAAAGAAAAAAATATCTTGAGATGCACCCATTTTCAATATGGGAAGATAAAAACGGAATTTGGCATACATATTTGCCAGATGAAGAGAAAGGAAGAATACCTAAGAAAAGAAATAGCCGACAAGAGATTGAAAAAATTGTAGTGGACTATTGGAAAGTTAAAGAAGAGAATCCTACTATTGATGAAGTGTTTAATGAATGGAACGATAGAAGGTTAGAGTTAAAGAAAATTAGCGCTGCGACGCATCTGAGAAACACGCAATATTATCAAAGGCATTATGATTTATTTGGCAAAAAGCGAATAAGAAATGTTGAGCCTGAAGAAATTATTGATTTCTTAGAAGAGCAGATACCAAGATTTGATTTAACTGCAAAATCGTTTTCAAACATTAAAGGAATCACAAAAGGGTTTCTCAAAAGGGCGAAAAAGTTACAGTTTATATCTTGGAACATTGAAGAGGCATTATATGACCTAGATGTTTCAGAAGTTGATTTTAAGAAGGTTATCAAAGAAGATTACCAAGAAGTGTTTAATGAAGATGAAATGCCAATTATAATAAATTACTTGGTAGATAATCTTGATGAAAAGAATATAGGAATATTGCTTATGTTCGTTACGGGCATAAGAATAGGCGAGCTTGTAACGCTAAAGCATGATGTATTTGAAGATAACTATTTTAAGATTAGGCGTACAGAAACAAGGTATTTGGGAGATGATGGAAGGTATGTATATGATGTCAAAGAATTTCCCAAGAGTGATGCTGGAGTAAGGAATGTTGTTATTCCAAATGATTATATGTGGTTGTATTCCAAGATTAAAGCGCTTAACCCTTTTGGAGAATACATATTTGTCAATGGCAAAGGGGATAGGCTTACAACGAATTGCATTAGACGTAGGCTGGAAAAGATTTGTGATAAATTAAATATATATCATAAATCCCCACACAAGATTAGAAAAACATATGGAACTATTCTTCTTGACAATAATATCGACCAAAGATTTGTTGTTGGTCAAATGGGACACAGCAATGTTAAAGTTACTGAAAACCATTATCACAGAAATAGAAAAAGTATTGATAGGAAAGTCGAACTGGTTAGTAAGATACCAGAATTTGCCGTTGTTTGATCTAAGGGTATCAAAAAGGTATCAAAGGGTATCAAAACAAAATCACAAAAACACAGTATTTTCAAGTGTTTCGGGGTTTTGGTGGTGTGTCCGACTCCCGTTAGTAGCTTAAAAAAGGGATGTCGCAAAATACAAATTTGTGGCATCCCTTTTCTTATGCGTTGAAGAATGCCTCGGATATATGCATCTGCAGTGCACAACATTAAGAGAAATGCGTAAATTTTCTTGAAACTCCCTTCTTGCTTAAGTTTTGTGTCTTTGCACGCTTTTACCATCTGCTAGTATGTCCGCGTGTAAAAGAGACCTGCTCGTACCTTCTAGTGTATCTAAGCGAGCCGATTTACAAAGTTGATATTACACATGCCGGAGCAAAACTCGACGCAAAAACGGCGTCTCGGACAGTTGCTTCCGGCATGTGACATTTTGTAAATTCGGCTCGCAAAGATACACACGAAGCTCCTCAAAGGTGTCTTTTACACGCGAACATACTTTGCAGATTGTAAAACAGTGCAAAGACATAAATAATCACAAAAGCCAGAAGGGAGTTTCTTAGAAAATAAGCATTTCGATTACGTTGTG
>JAZPYQ010000029.1:0-12756 GCA_045544235.1 Agathobacter sp.
TTTGACTTCTAAAGCACCTTCACGCCCGATTTCTTCCATAAGTTCTAAATTCCATGTACATGCGAGTGCTGTGGCAACAGGAAATGCTGTTGCAGGAATCTTGCTGGAAGTACGAGAACGTAAGCCTGCCGGTCCATCTGCTGTCATAAAAAGAGGAATCTCATATTGTAAAAGGTGACCCATTCCAGAGGTGCTGGAAATCCCATGTCCTTTTTGCCCGCCGACAAGATGACATAGTTCTTCATCAGGAAGTTGGGCAATAAATGTATCTAAGTCAATCTTACCTTTGGAAACGGCTAAAAGAGTATATGGTTTTTCTCTGACAGGAGCTTCTGCAAATTTGTAGTCACAAGGAAATTCAGCTCTTTCGACTGGTTTACATTCTAGCACTTCATAACTACCATCAGATTTCATTCGCATATCTAATCTTTCTGGAGCACAGTAAGAATGTAGTTGTTCTACAATTTTTGTCTCAGGAAGTTCATATGTAAATTCTAATTCTGCTGCTTTTCTTACACTTGTTCCAAGATAGAAGCGGTAAGTGCCTTCCTCTAGAACAAAGCAAGAGAGTGCAACGATGCCGCTATCATCAAAAGATGACATATCATCAATGACAAAGGAGATAATTAAATCCTCGCTTTCTCCCGGTTCTAAAAGACTTGTCTTAGCAAATCCACAAAGCTCTTTGGCAGGTTTTCCTAATTTTCCCTGTGGTGCTCCATAGTAAAGCTGTACGACTTCTTTTCCTGCAATTGAGCCAGTGTTTGTGACTGTGCAGGTGACATATATACGTTTTTTATTGTTATATGCATCAATGTTAGATAGTTCAAATGTAGTATAGGAAAGACCATATCCAAATGGATACACGACTTTTTCTTTTTGGCCTGGAACAGTCTCAAAATAGCGGTATCCAACATAAATATCTTCGGTGTATTTTACGTAATCATCAGATTCGTGGAAACCTTCAGAAGAAGGATAATCCTCAAAAGAAGATGCACAAGTGTCCACTAATTTTCCGGAAGGAGTCACTTCGCCGATTAAAAGATCAGCTGCTGCAAGTCCACCTTCCATACCGCCTTGCCAGAGCATAAGGGCAGAAGAAATTTTTGGATTATTTGCAAACCATGATGTATCAATCATTGCACCTACATTTAAGAGAACTATAATGTTTTTAAAATTAGCCGAAACAGCATCTACCATATCTTGTTCTGCCGGACTTAAATAAAAATAATGATCTGTCTTATCATTTCTGCGGTCTTCCGTTTCGGTAGAATATCGGCAGATAGTAATAATCGCAGTATCGGTGAATTCTTTTGCCTGAGCCATCAAATCTTCTGGCACAGGTGCTTCATCAAACATGCCGTTTAATCCGCCTGCTTCATATTGTGCATCCACATATTGCTGATAATAAAATGAAAGCGGTTCAAATATTTTTATATGTTTCGTTTTCGTTTTGAGTCCTTGGTAAATGTTTCTTACATAAGATACAACGGTGTTTCCAGAACCGCCGCCGCCTTTGACATAATCTATCTGGGCTTTTCCGAAAATCGCAACCTTTGTTCCTTTTTCGAAAGGAAGTACGTTATTTTCATTTTTTAATAATACAGAGCCTTCCGCAGCCGCCCTGCGTGATAATTGAATGTGTCTTTCGCATTCTGTGATGCGGGATTGATTGTCCCCTAGAGGGAAACAAGGCATATATCTAGGTCTTTGCCATTTTACTTTGTCCATGGAAAATTCCTCCTTAAATCGTTGAATTGTATGACATACATTCTAAGACATTTTGCTTATAAATGCTACATTTGTTTTGTTTTTTGATATTTTGTGTTGGTTTTGTAGATGGATTTCACTAAAAACGTTACTTATACTTAAGTTAACATTGTGATAATTCACTAATGATATGAGTCGTGAAAGTAAGGAGGAATAAGACTTATGAAAAACAAAGCATGCAAGTTGACAGTGGCGTTGTTACTTTTATTTTGTTTGGCAGTGCCGATATTTGTAGGAAATATGGAAACAGAAGCAGCAGACACTACCTCTATAGTAGAACCTTATGATGTTACTGTTGCAAAAACATATTTCGATAATGATACAGCACCTGATTGTAAAACAGACGGATACATTTTTGCAGGATGGTATGCAGAAACAGATAAAGTCGTTACAGATAGTGTGACTGGACAAGAATACTTTGAGGGTTCTCCTTTGACTTCTTTGACAGGCTATACGGGAACGACTGTAAAAGCTTTATTTGTAGAACAATCTGTGTTAGGGGTAAAAGGACAAATTGCGATTATAGATGGCGATGATGATGTGAACGTGGCGAATCTAAATGCAAGTGCCACAGATGCCGCAACTGCAAATCTAAGATTGGTTACAAGTGTAGATACAAAAAAATATGCATCGGTCGGTTTTGAAGTGTCTTATACCTATAATAATTCACCACAATCTGGCGAAAGCATTACAAATTTCGTATATCCTTATTTAACTTATGTGGATGGAGAAGGAAGAGACGAAACACTATTACCATATGAAGTGTTTTCTGAACGTTCTAAATATTTCAAAGCATGTACATTGAGTGGAATTCCGATTGATGCTTTTGATATGGAGGTTTCTGTAAATACGTTCTGGACAACAGTAGATGGGGCGAAAGTATATGGAAGTGAAGCTGTAATCAAGACAGTACAAGAGGGTGTTTATCATACTTATGAAGCAAGTGTTGATGAAACAGCAGATGGTGTAACTAAGGCTACGTATTATAAAGTGTTGGAAACTGCAGTTGATACGGTAAAGGCAGATACAAAAACGGTTACTTTGTTTAAGGATGCAGAGGTTGCCAGTGATACGGAAATTTCTGGAATAGTTACAATAACAAATCTTAGCGGAAAAGATGTGACATTATATCGCGCATCTGATTTGACGAGTGCAAATATGTTTAGTGTGGCATCTGGTGGAACGTTGAATATTGTTGGTGCGGAAGATAAAGATTCGATTGTGTTAGATGGAAATAAGGTGTCTGCATCAGTAGCTATGGTGCATAGTAATGGAGGGACTCTTTCAATCAAAAATGCAACTTTGCAAAATGGAATATGTACAGGAGCCGCTGCTGGTGGAACAATTTTTGCTCAGGGAGCAACAGATTTAGATGTGATAAATGTCAAATTCATTGGAAATCAAGCTGTAAATGGAGGCGCTATTAGAGCAGCGTCGACTGCAGAAGTATTTGTATCAAAGTGTATATTTGGAGAATTGGGAAATGTGAATGTAGCAACAAACGATGGTGGTGCTATTTATACTCAGAGTACAGATATAGAAATTAAAGAATCACAGTTTCTATATAATACTGCCACAAGGTATGGTGGAGCAATTTGTCTAAATGAAAAAACTTCGGTTCTTAATGTAACAAATAGTAAATTTGAGGGTAATACGGCAACAGGAAAACAAGGAAGAGGAGGAGCAATATTCCAACCAGGTAGTTCGAAGGTAACCCTTGTTGCTGAGAACGATGTCAACGAATATGCTGTTTTTGAAAACAACTCAACAAGTGGAGAAAATTCTGATACAGCAAAATATAGTGGAGGCGCAATATATGCTGGTGGAGCATCACTTACAATCACAGGATATAAATTTGTAGGAAATCATTCAAAATATGAAGGAGGTGCCATCTGTGCTATATATGGTACTATAACAATTGATGGTGCAACGTTTAAAGATAATTATACTACAGAAACCGGCGGATATGGCGGAGCAGTTTGGATTAGTCAAAAAAAAGCTAGTTCACTTAAAAATTCTGTATTTACTGGAAACTATACAAAAGGAAGTGCAGCACATGGAGGTGCAATCTATTTAACTGCAAATGCTGTTGCTGGTGGTTCAGAAGTTGAGTCTAGCTGTTCATTTAGTAATAATTTTGTTGAGGCAGATGATGCAGTTAATACATTGAACAGCAACTATGAAGGTGTTTATATTGCTGATTAATAGGAGGAATAACATTATGAAATACGAAGAACCAAAATTAATACTTATCATGTCCAATGATGTTATTACTACTTCTAATGAACTTGATGAAATAGGCCAAGGTAACGGAAACACAGGTGCTGAAAATATACCTATGATCAAATAACACATGTTAGGACGAATGCAATTAGCGAAATGATTTAAAAACCGGGCATTCTCGGCTATGGTGGCTGGGCATGCCTGATTTTTTACCAATACCAAATAGTAAGTACTCAGTTATTTGCAAATTTTTTGGAGGAAAAAATAGATGAATTATATAAAACCGGAAATGGAAATCGAGATATTTGATGAACTAGATGTCGTGACTGATTCCATGCTTGATAGAGAAGAAATAGGTTCTGGAGATATAATCGAGATTGACTAGAAGCTAGGTAGAAAGGAGGAATCAAGGCGTGAAAAGTAGAATATATAGAATGATAATGTTAATGTTATTGGTGTTTTCTGTGGCAATTTCTGTGTTTGTGTTAAATACCAATGCGGCAGATGCGACCGAAACAACGGATAGTTGTGAAGCAAAAATAGTAGACTACACTGCAGAAGAAGCAACCGAATATTTGACAGATGATACATATCCAACATTGGATGGATATCTATTTGCAGGTTGGTACACAAGTGATAGTATTCCCAAAGAGGATACAGAAGCTTCAACATATGCCATACGAAACAGTATTCCAAATGGCGTAAAGACCTTGTATGCATTGTTTATGCCTTCACATATTTTAGATGTGAAAGCGCAGCTTTCTGCCAATATGGTTGATAAAAATACAGAAAATGATGGTTCAACGTCTATTCGTTTTATTACTACAGTAAATTCCTTGCTTTATAAGCAAGTAGGTTTTGAAATTACTTATACAAGTAGCAGCGGAGTAAAAAAAACAGTAACAAGTGGTTCAAACAAAGTATATGACAAACTTTATACAGTTGGAAGTGACACTGAGGAAGATACAGAATATGTACCACAAGATTTTTGCGGTCTTTCCAAATATTTTAAAGCATGTATTATTAAAACAGTAGCAGAAGAACGATATAATTCCCCATTTCTGATAAAACCATTCTGGATTACGCTGGATGGCGCAAAGGTTTATGGAGAACAAGTAATTAAATCCGTGGATGACTTTTTCCTAGAAGATGATGTTTACGTGGATTATAATAACGAGAGTGCTGCTGATGCAGAGGAAAATGGTTCGGCAGAAAATCCAGTGAAGACCCTGGAATACGCTCTTGGCAGAATTAAGAACCAAGGTTCCATTCACATTGTTGGTACTTACGCAACTACGTCAGAGTTTGCTTGGGAAGAACATAATAAGACAATGAATATTACCGGAGGGACTATTGATTTTACAACATTACCAGAAGTAACATTAAAAGAAGCCACAGATTCGGAAGAAGCAAAGACTACGTATGCGCTGGATGTACAGGATTCGGTGAAATTTACAAATATCACACTTACATTTGCAGATGTTGATAAGCAACAGATCTATGCAAATGGAAACACCTTGGAGATTGCTTCAGATGTTATATGGGGTGACGAAAATGCTTATATCAGAGTCTATGGTGGAGCACATAACACAGCGTTAGAGAGTGATACCAATCTGATTTTAGAAAAGGGTCAGTATTCGCGAGTTTTTGGTGCCGGAAATTATAGTGCTTTGACTGGAAATGTAAATATTACATTAGGTGGAACAATTAATTTTGGTTTGAATTATAAGGAACATGATGGTGAATACATTGTATATGGTGGTGGTCAAAATACAGGATCAAATGTAGAAGGAGATGTAAATATTAATATCACTGACGAGACTGTATTGTTTCATCGGGTATACGGCGGCGGTCATAATAGAAGTGTAACTGGTGATGTAAACATTCAGTTTGCCGGGATGGCCATGGGAGTATACGGCGGTGGACGTGGTGGAACAATTGATGGAGATACTTATCTTACTATGACTGGCGGTTGGGTAGAACAGCTTTTTGGTGGATGTGATGAAAAAGCTATGACAGGAAATACAAATGTGGTTGTGAAAGGTGGAATTGTTGACAGACGTATTTATGGTGGATGTTATAATGAGGCTACAGAAGATGTGACAAATTACTTAACTAAGCAATTTACCATGACATGGAGTGATACTCCATATGTGGTTAGTGGTTATACTAGCGTGACCATTTTCGAAGATGCTCAACTCGAATTTGATTATACCAAGACATATAGTTATGTGTTCACAACAAAAGTAGATAATTCTCTTTGTGCATTTTCTCGTTATGAAACTGCTCAGAGTGGAGAGACAAGTGTCATGATTTTTAATGATGACACTTATGATACGCACAAAGATAAGATAACTTTTGAGTGTGGTGATCTTACTTGTACATCGGGTGCGGTTTCGGATTTTTATGACTATCTTGTAATGGCGCAGACTGGCGGTCAGGTATATTCAGAAGGGGATTGTTTACGAATTGCTCCAGATAAAGGATATGTTGCTTCTGTAAGACTGGGAAGTGAGACGGGCGAGCTTGATTATTATACAGAGAGTGAAGGAATCTATGTATTGCCGGATTTGACGGAGGATACGCAGGACATTCATGTATTATTTACAGAAGAAACACCGGATGATGTAAGTTTAGATGATTATGAGGCAAGGATTGATGGAGCATATTATGATACATTAGTAGAAGCGATAAATGTAGCACCTATTCTTGATAGTGAAAATGCAGTGACAGTTACCGTTCTGAAAGATGTGGAACTTCAGACAACTATCGAGATAGCTTCAAGTATTACAATTCAAAATGATGATGACAGGGTTACCGTTTACAGAGGAAGCAATCTTTCTGAGAGTGATATGTTCACAGTGAAAAGCACAGGTACACTTACGATTGCAGGTTCAAAAAATCAGGATTCATTTGTGTTTGACGGAAGAACGAAAGAAGAGGTCAAGGCAGGTGCAAGTATCGAAGATGCCGATGGAAGCACAGGTAGCCTGATCAACAATGTTGGTATTCTAAAAATTGAAAATGCTACGATGCAGTATGCAAAGAAAACAAGTGGACATGGTGCTGCTATTAATAGTAATGATGCAAGTGTGGAATTTAAAAACACGTTATTTGCTGATAATAAGGCTGCTTATGGTGGTGCAATTTTAGCAAGTGGAGGAACGTTGGTTGCAGAAAACTCCACATTTATTAGGAATTCTGGTACATACGGTGGTGCGGTTCGAACATCTGCCGACACGACTATTTCAAGTTGTACGTTTGGTGGAGTTAATAACGGAAATGTATCTTCAAGTGATGGTGCTGCTATTTACAGTATTAATACAGGTACAAGTATTGTAAATACAAAGTTTATTGGTAATAGTGCTGGCGCTCGTGGTGGTGCTATTTACAATAATAATACTATTCTTGAAGTATCTAACAGCAAGTTTTCTGATAATATAGCAACAACCATGGGTGGAGCAATTTATAATGCGTCAAGTGCAACATTAAACTTAATCGGTAAAAATGAGGATGGTATCTCTCAAGAGGCTCTTTTTGAAAATAACGTTTCGTTAAATGAAAGTGGAAATGGTGGAGGTGCAATCTATGTGGGAAGTGGTACTTTTTACATTGAGGGATATGTGTTTAGTAACAATCACGCCAAAATGACAGGTGGTGCCATCTGTGCTGCAGGTACCAGTAGAATCATCAAGAATTCTACTTTTACTGGAAATTATACAACAGGAGATGCCGGACACGGCGGTGCTATCTATCTTAATAATGCCAACACAGCTACCCTTACAGGCAATACATTTACCGAAAATCACACGGACGGCGCAAAAGCCAATGGTGGAGCTGTATGTATCTCATCAGCTTCAACAAATATTAACTATGATTTTGGTTGGGCAAATACCTACGCGAATAATGCTATAAATGGTGAAAGTTCTCAAGGTAAAGATATATACATTCCAACTACTACAACCGAATTGGAAGAAACCGAAACCGGAACCGGAACTGGAACAGATGAAAATATAGGATTTGGCGAACAATAGTTAAACCTCCCTATGACCCTTGTCACTCATCAAAAGTGACAGGGGTCATTTGTTGACGATGAACAATAATTGTATACTCCTAGGGGAGCACAATAAAAAAGAATGATATTGCCGCTTTACACGGCAAAATCATTCTTTTTTTAGTCTATTCAACTAACGTCAATTGTTCTAACAGTGCATCAATCACATCTTGGTGTGCTGTGCTGAAGGCACACAGAGAATTGATTTTTCTGCGTTTTTCAGCAAAGGTTTTACTGTCATCCTGTAAAACTTTCATAGTTCTTGATTTTGTCAATGCTTCGAAGTGAGACCTCTGCAAAATCTTAGAACAGCAGGAGAGTACATTGCGGTTTTCTGTAATCAACGTATCTCCGTAAATCTTAAATTGAATATCGGAAGTAGTGTATGCATTTACAGTTACTGTGCTTGAAAGTGTTTCCGAATCATAGGTAACTGTCGCATCAATTTCTTTTCCATTAAAAAAAGTTTTGATAGTCACATCTTTGTGAAAGCCTCGGAATACAACTTGATAAGTTCTCTTCGTCGGAAGAAGCCCTAAATCACCCTTTGCAGCCTTAATTGTAAAGCTTGGATTTTCTGACCATTCTAATGACATTTCAGTCTGAACATATTCGCCCTGTTCAAAAGCATTTCCTTCACCGGCATCTTCGTAGAGAACAAATTTATTATCTTTTCCAGGGAAAACTATTATTTTTAAGTCATTGCCAGCTTCCAAGTTATATTCTGTCTGCATTGGAACGATAGCACCGGCTTTTGCAAAAACAGGATATTCTTCCAAATTTCTGCTGACAGTCAATGTTCGTTCTGTTTTGCTTCTGTAATGTGTACCTGAAAAGAAATCAAACCAATCACCTTCAGGGAACCAGACATCTACAGTACCCATTTTCGTAATGGTACTATTTGCTTTTGTAATAGGTGCCACCATCAATTCGCTGCCGAATATAAATTGATTCTTCTGCTCATATGCGGCACTTCTCTTAGGATATGCGTAATACATAGGTTGTACCAATGGTTCCAATTCCGTGTGGTTACGATTGTTCATAGTATAGATATAAGGGAACAATTGGTGTCTTAGTCTTAACCAATCCTTCATAATGTATTCTGTATTTCTGTCATAGCACCATGGCTCTTTACGGATGAAATCAGTGTTACAGCTATGGAGACGATTGATTGGAGAAAATACACCTAACTGTAACCAGCGGATGTTATGTTCGCCGTCACGATAGCCAGCCATATGGCCGCCGATATCATGGCTCCACCAGCTATAGCCGACATTAGAAGCAGTAGCTGTGAAATATGGCTGAAAATCGAGGGATTTCCAAGTGACATAGGTGTCTCCTGAGAAACCTACAGGGTATCGTTGTGAACCAGGCCCACTGAAACGAGAGAAGAACATCGGTCTTTTCCCGTTTCGCTTAATATCGGCAATATGTAAATGATTCAGCATCCAAAGAGGGTCGAGTATTTCACGTTCGTCTTGAAGAACACCGTCTTTATTTTCTTCGTGAATCCACCAGTAAGATTGTCCTTGCTGCCAATCCATCCACCAAAAGTCTACACCGTCTTCTTCGTATGGATGATGAAGAATATCAAAATATTTTTCCATAAACTCAGGAGATAAGATATCTAGACGAACACGTTCTTTGGTAGCAGAATCGATACCGCATGCACGAGCCATTTCTTCATACATGTCTTCATGACAGCCGACACCTTGAGCTGGGTGTAGGTTTAATGAAGTTTTAAGATTATGGTCTTTTAAGAATTTGAGGAATCCTTTGTAATCCGGGAAGAGTTCTTTATTCCAAGAATAACCGGTCCACCCGCTTTCAAATAGCGGTCCTTCTCCGTTCTTATATTCCTCTGGGATTTTTACAATATGCCAATCCATATCAACCACGCTGACAGAGAAAGGAATGTTTTCTTTTTCAAAACGAAGAATCAGGTCTTGGTATTCTTCCTGTGTATAATCGTGATATCTGCTCCACCAGTTTCCTAAAGCATAGGCAGGAAGCATAGGAGTCACACCTGTTAAACGATATAAGTCTTTTACTGCATCAAGATAAAGGAAACCATAACCCCAGAAGTAGCAGTCAATGGTTTCAGGGTTACGTACTTCAACCCAGCCGATGTCATTTAAAAGCATGGTGTCGCTGTCATCCATCACAGAAAAACCATTTCTGGAACAAACTCCTCTGCCCAATGGAATTGCACCGTTGGCCTCATCTAAAGTTTTAGCAGTTCCCTTTAAATCTTCAAAATCTTCACCAAAGTTCCAAGTAGAAGCGGGCTCGATTTTTAATTTTACCGAAAGAGTGTCCGCCGAGAAATTCTCATTTTCTTTGTATGTAAGAATCAAATTTTCTGTTTCGAGTTTTAACCATTCATCGTTCTGTGTGCAGGTAAATTTAGTTTCAGGGAAATCTCTGAAAAATACACTTTGACTTGCACGGTCTTCAAAAACACCATTTTCACTATATTCCATTCGAATGAGAGAAGGTGTTAGGATAGTAAAACGATATTTTTTACCACAAACTATATTTTGAGGCAGAGCAACTGGTCTTGTATCATAAATAAATCTTTTATTGTCCTTCAATTTACAAACCTCCGTGTGTTTATTTTTATGGTTATAGTATATTTTGTTCGAATTTTTAAGACAAGCATACTTTCTTTTTTTGATATTTTAGGTTTGTTTTTTTCTATACATTTTTGTGCATATTACGATATTCCTTCGGATTGATACCGAATTTCTTTTTGAAATTTCCTGTAAAATGTGCAGGGTTTTGGAAGCCTACCATATAACATATTTGATGAATTGGAATTGTGCTGGTTGATAAATAATGTGCTGCACGTATCAAACGATAATGGTTTAAATATTGGTGTATCGTCATTCCGGTATGAGCCGAGAATATCTTATTGACATAATAAGGGTGATAGCTTAAATGAGCAGCTATCTGCATGTTGTCAATATCCGAAGCATAATTTTCGTGAATGTAAGAAAAAATGCGCTCAACTTTTGGATTTGCTGCTTTGGAAGGCTTTGTGCTGGTGCGCAATATCTTACAGATAATGGTTTTTAATAATCCGGAACAATATGGCTGACAGTCACTTTTTTTGTTCTGCATTTCTTCTAAAATAGAATGCATGTCATTAATGATAGAAATTGCATTCGGAATATAAATTTCGTGATTTAATGCCGGAAAATCTGAAAATGTAATTTCCTCCAGAGGGGTACTACATTCTTCGCCTTCTCTTTGCAACCTAAGAGCTTTATCCAAATGAGTGAAATTCTGTGTGTAGTCAAAGTTCAAGGTGATAAATGATACAGAAGCCCCTTCCTCCACAAAGAGCTCATATACAACTCCGGCAGGATATAGTATAGCCGTGTCTTTGTAAACTGGATAACTGGCCGGGTGGATATGTAAGATACCTTTTCCACCGGTAAAATAGAGCAGACGATGGTTTAAAGCATAGGTTTTCTTTGTAGACTTTTCTGCTGTATGAGCTTTGATACTTCGTATAAATGGATTACATTCATTTAATGTCATGGCTTCTCCTTTCGTTTGTTTTGTTTTTCGATAGTTTGTGTTGGTTTTGTAGATGGATATTAACATAAAAATTGACTACAATCAAGATAGAGTTATACAAAATTGCTAAATTGGAAACATGTGGAATTCTTAGGAAGGGAGATTAATTATCATGAATACATTAAAAATGAATCATAAAGGCAACACACAGATGATTGCACATAGAGGTGTTTGCTGGCTTGAAACAGAGAATACGGCAGCAGCTTTTGTGTCAGCTGGAAATCGAAGTTATTTTGGGATTGAGACTGACATTCACGAGACATCGGATGGGAAGTTTATTATTATTCATGATGATAATACCAAAAGAGTATCAGGGGATGAGTACATAGTAGAACAGACAGATTTCGATACACTTCGCAGTCTTACTCTTTTTGAAAGGAAAAGTGAAAGAAAACGTGCAGATTTAGTGTTGCCGACTTTAGAGGAATACATTTCCATTTGTAAGCGATATGGGAAAATAGCAGTTTTGGAATTGAAAAACAAGATGAAAGCAGAAACAATTCTGGAGATTGCAAAACAAATTCAGGAAATGGAATATCTAGAATCAACGATTTTCATTTCGTTTTCATTAGATAATTTAATTGCTTTAAAAGAGGTTTATCCAGAGCAGAATGCGCAGTATCTGGTGGAAGAGATTGAAGATATAGAAGCATTGCTTGAAATTCTAAAAAAATATCAATTGGACATCGATGCAAAGTTTACCTGTATTACAAAGGAAAATGTAGAAGAATTTCATCGTAATGGAATGAAGGTAAATGTATGGACGGTCAACAAGCTGGAGAATGCCCAGTGGCTGGAAGAAATTGGAGTCGATTATATTACAACAAATATTATAGAATAAAAAACATAGTAGAAGGAGGAGCAGGATGAAGAAAGGTAACAAAATTGCAGTAGCTATATTGTCTGTATTGTTATTGTGCGTACTAGTTGTTTCTGGAATATTTTTGTGGAAAAACTATTTCCAGACAACCGTGGTGAACGGGGACGTCAGCTGGTATGACGAGAATGGTGAAGAATTCACCATCACCACAGTAGAACAGTTCTATGGAGTAGCAGAACTTTCGAAAACACATGATTTCAAAGGTCAGACAATTAAACTTGGTGCAGACATTGAAGTAAACGAA
>JAZPYQ010000030.1:0-13546 GCA_045544235.1 Agathobacter sp.
GTCGTTACTTAATGAGTGGTGATTGATAAATCATCACGAATTTAGTAACGCGACGTCACCGCTGAGAGCGAAAGCGTGCGCACATTCAATATATGTCATGGCTCATTTCGTAGTATTTAAAAAGTCTGAGCTATATCGTTAGTTATCTAGCCATTGCTTCGATGATTTCGCCTACATACATGGTATGCATATCCCCATCTTTGTAGAAATCCTTCATAATAGCCTTATCATTTAAAGTTTCCTCAGTTATTGGAACTGCAGCCATCTTACGACAAAGCATTACCAAGTTTGCTTCGTCTGGATATGGAATGCTGTGGCGGAAGGCTGGTGTAAGGCCAGCTTTTTCAAATTTATCTTCGTCACGTCCAGAATGCGCACCACAGTAAGAGAGCGCAGCACGGCAATCTTCATCAAAGAAGGACAGGGAGAAGAATTCGCCTTGATCCATAAATTCTTTTGTATATCTGGAATCACGAACGAAAATGTAAACTACATTTTTGTTCCAGATAACACCAACACCTCCCCAACTTACGGTCATGGTGTTGCATTTTGCTTTGCTGCCAGCAGTAACAAGAGCCCATTCTTTGTTGAATTTAGTAAATGGGTTCATTTCTAATAATTCCATTGGATATGGTTGAAATGTGTGCATGTGTAAAATCCCCTTATTTTCTTTTTATAAATACATCTCTATCATTATAGCAAATCTAGAGCTATATGTGCAATTTTATTGTGGCAAAAGGAAAAAACTTGCCTCTGTAAAGATAATCTCTGCAAGATCATGAATTTGTGTAGAGATGCTGATACGTCTTAGTGGTATCAGGATAAATGGGTATAAAAACCAAATAAAATGCATTGGAGTGAGTTTTTTAAGTCCTATCTTTAAATCCTGCAACATGGAACTAATGTTGTCATCGTGTGAAGCTAATCCTACCAGGAGGAGTACGATGTAGTAGAAGAGGGTGTTGAAAATGTATCTACCATAATCGATTCCAAAAATAAACTGTGGGATTACTGTTGCCCCGCCCAATAGAAAGGCAATATATATAATTCGCTGTGATTTTGTGAGTTCTTTTTTTATCATTAATTGAACGAAGAATCGTAAACCACAGTATATGTAAGGTGCAAATAAGATACAGAAAATTGGAAAATCCAATACGTTGCTTAAATAGTATGGTGCTTCTTTTGCAACCAAATCTACACCCATGATGTCACCATTAATAATAAAGGTGTTATAAGTAAGTTCTGTTTCTGAAAAGAGCTTTGCGTTAGCTTTGATTTCTTCATAAAAAGGAACCAATGTTTCATAGTTGTAGTTGGTAAAGTAGTGGAATAACCATAAGGTAGAAAGTACAAATCCGATGCAAATGATTAGGTATTTCCAACGTTTCCAATTTTGTTTGCTAAAAATCTTGTATATCAAAACTACTGTAATAAGATTTGCATTTGTAATTAGGAATTCATGATGGATACAACAACATAGCATACCGATAGGAATAATTAGCCATTCTAACTTTTCTGTTATAAGTAAAATCAAAGCTAATAGTGTAAAAATAAAAAGGTACAAATCGGTATGTCCGTAATTGGTATCTGTCATAAACATTGGAAAAGCAAAAATCGATAGAAAAATAATCAGGTGTTGCATATTTGCTTTGTCTTCCGTGCGAACCTTACTTAAGAGTGCTTTGAAAAACAATAATAGAATCACAAAGTAGATTATGACAAAAACGCCAGTAAAATTCAGCGCGGCCATATAATTGGAAACTTCCCATTGAAGATGTTCATAAAGGTAATTATATACAGTTCCTAATAAACCTTGTGGGATAAAACCATAATCATAATTTAACGCAAATAAAGTTGAACTATATGACGATATAGAAACTTTTAAATATCTCAGAAAGCATCCTACAGCAAAAATGGCTAATGCTGGTAAAAAACTTATGTGGTTCTTTTTTGTTGAAATTTCTGACATAGCCATTTCTCCTTACATTGGTATTTCTGGCAAAATATGTAGCCAGTACATATCCAGATAATCGGATATGGAACGTAGTGCCTGGTTGATATGAATATCGTATAATGGAACGATGGTGGTAATGTAGATTAAGAGCAGATAAGAGTATGTATATCTGGATTGGATGTCTTCCATCAGTTCATGAAGTTTTTCTGTCACAATCTTATCTTTTAATCCGCAAAGCACCAATACTACCAGCGCAAAATATGCGAGAGTAGCATATATCCAGCGTCCGTAATCAATTTTAAGCAAGTAGCTTGGAAGCATGGTGAGAGAACAAATTGGAAGCATTGCATAAACAAATTTATCCAGTTTGGTCTCAGCTGCCTGAATGATATTCTTAAAAAATCGTACACCAAGAATAAGATATGGCAGCATCAATATACAAAAGATTGGTAATTCAATAAAGTTATAAATATGCTGAGGCCATTCCTGGTCCCAAGGGTCAATGCCGAGGATTTCATGATCTAATAAGGTTACATAAACTTCACCGTCTTTTCCGATGGCACTGGCAAAGGAATAAATATCATTATATACTTCGATATCACTTACGTGGCTAAAGAAATTGAAGTATAAAAAGAGCACGGATACTGCTAAGAAGCTAAGTGCTAATATAGCAATATATTTAATGCGTGTTTTCCCCTCTGTTTTATACGCTCTATATGCCAATAAGTACATGAAGATATTGTAAAAAAGAAATACATATCCCTGATGAATCATGACATTTAGAATGGCTAGCGGTATGATGAGCCATTCGAATTTTTGACATACAATAAGGATGAGCCCGATAAACGTAAAGAACATCATATAGATATCAGGTCTTCCGAAATTTCGTATTGAGTAGTACATGGATACGAAAAACATTGCAAAAAAGATAATAATATACTGAACATTGGCTAAATATTTTTCTTCACATCTTTTCAGTATCAAATATACCAACCAAAAGAAAATACCAATAACCACAGTGGTGCTAATCAGAGTAAAATTTACAATGTTTTCATATGTAAGTAGTTCATATGGTAAAATCTTATCTGCCAATAGAAAAAGAGTACCCAAAAGTCCACGGGAAATGAAACCGTGAGAATAGTTAAAAGCAAGAATGGTTGTATTATAGCGCCTAACTTCGGTGGCGTAATAGGTAATAAATAGTCCAAAGCAAATGACAAAAAGTGTTACCATAAACTGTCGAATGCTTCGTTGTTTTGTCTTATTTTCTAACATATTTGTCCCTTTCAAAATGTTATTCCATAACTATTAAATTATAGCTTATTTTTAAATAAATGTAAACGAAGACACGTCCTATGCATAAAATATTAGGAAGAATCATTTGGAGAAAAATATGTGTTTTTCTAAACCTCGTTTTCGAGAAGACTTGCGTGCTATGCAGGACAATGTAGATGAAGGACAGCTTCGAATCCGTGTGGCATCACGAAATGACGGAGCACCCGTATCGGACGCAAGAGTAATTGTTACTTATACAGGGGGACCACAGGATATTATAGAGGAACTTAGGACTGATATATCAGGAAATGCTGATATTATTTCGTTGCGTACACCACCATTAGAATATTCTATGCAACCTCAAGATAGGCAACCTTATGCAGAGTACTCAATCATTGTGCAGGCAGAAGGATATCGTGAGATTGAAATATCCGGGATAGAGTTAATGTCGGGTCAGCTTTCTGAACAACCAGTGCAGATGGAAACTGTGGATGCAAGTGTTCCAGCAGAAAATAACATTGCAATTGGACCACATACCTTGTACGGGGATTATCCTCCAAAGATACCGGAAGAAGAAGTAAAGACTGTGACAGATACAGGAGAAATAGTATTAAGCAGAGTAGTAATACCTGAGTTTGTGATTGTACATGACGGACCACCAGGAGATGCTTCTGCGCGAAATTATTATGTTCGTTACCGAGATTACATCAAAAATGTGGCTTCCAGTGAAATCTATGCTACATGGCCTGATGCAACGATTCGTGCCAATGTTTTGGCGATTATGTCATTTACATTGAATCGAGTGTACACTGAATGGTACAGGGGTAAGGGGTATAATTTTACTATCACTTCTTCTACGGCTTATGATCACAAATTTATCCCGGGTAGAAACTACTATCAAAGTATTTCACGTATTGTAGACGAACAGTTTGAGAACTACTTGTCCAGACCAGGGATAACCCAGCCAATATTGACCCAGTATTGTGATGGAGATAAAGTAAGTTGTCCGAATTGGATGACGCAGTGGGGAAGCAAGCGTTTGGGAGACCAAGGGTATTCTGCCATTGAGATTCTTAGATATTTTTATGGAAATAATATGTTTATTAATGTGGCAGAGGCTATTTCTGGAATACCAGCTTCTTGGCCGGGATACAATCTAGGATTGGGGGCTACAGGAGATAAAGTAAGACAGATGCAGGAGCAGCTGGCAAGAATTTCCAAGAGTTACCCTGCAATCCCTACAATCCGCCCAGATGGCGTGTATGGACCAGATACGAGAGAAGCGGTTGAGGTATTTCAGTCTGTTTTTGGATTGCCAGTTACAGGGGTTGTAGATTATAATACATGGTATGAAATATCAGCAATTTATGTGGCGGTGACCCGTATTGCAGAATTAATGTAAGATAAGGGAAAGGTCCAATGACCTTTCCCTAGAAAAAGGTAGACTATGCAACAGTGGTTTGTGATAAACAAGAAGGCTGACTTTAAAAAAATCGGCGAACAATTTCATATAGATCAGGTGACTGCGAGAATCATTCGAAATAGGGACGTGACAGAGGAGGAGGAAATCCGAAAATACCTCCAAGGAGATTTGTCAGATTTACATAATCCGCATTTGCTGTTTGATGGGGAACGTTTGGTGGATATTTTACGTTCCAAAATCCAAGATAAAAAAGCGATTCGCATTATAGGTGACTATGATATTGATGGTGTTATGGCTACCTATATATTAAAAACTGCTTTAGAACGCTGCGGTGCAAATGTTAGTATTCAGATTCCAGATCGTATTCATGACGGATATGGACTCAATAAGAGTCTGATTGAAAAGGCAAAAGAGGATGGGATAGATACCATTTTAACTTGTGATAATGGAATCGCGGCGCTTGAGGAAATAGCATACGCAAAAGAATTAGGGATGACAGTTTTGGTAACAGATCATCATGAGATTCCTTTTGAAGAGATAGAGGGGCAACGTGTCTACAAAAAAAGTCAGGCAGATGCCATTGTCAATCCGCATCAAAAAGAATGTAGGTACCCATACAAAGAATTGTGTGGTGCAGCCGTGGCTTGGAAAGTGGTTTGTTTATTATATGAAAGCTATAACATTTCTTTTGAGGAGGCAGAAGAATTGTTGGAAAATGTGGCTTTTGCCACAGTTGGAGACATTATGCCTTTGACAGGAGAAAACCGTATCCTCGTGAAGGAAGGGCTAAAGCGTATTCGAAAGACGAGTAATATAGGTATGAAAGCATTAATCGCTCAGTGTGGACTAGAGCCAACACAAGTTGATGCATTTCATTTCGGGTTTGTGTTAGGCCCATGTATCAACGCCAGTGGAAGACTAGACACTGCAAAGCGTGCATTGGAGTTGTTCTTTCAGAAGGAAAAAGAAAAGGCTGTGATCATCGCTAGTGAACTTGTAGTGTTAAATGAAGAGCGTAAAGAAATGACAAAGGAAGGTGTTGAAAAGGCAATTTGTTTTTATGAAGAAAACGGTTGTGAAAAGGATACGGTACTTGTCATTTATTTGCCAGATGTGCATGAGAGTATTGCCGGGATTATAGCAGGAAGAGTTCGTGAAAGATACCATAAACCGGTATTTGTTTTAACAAAGGCTGATGAAGGGGTTAAAGGTTCTGGCAGATCTATAGAGGAATACTCCATGTATGAAGAGATGTGTAAGTGTCAGGATTTGTTTACAAAATTTGGTGGACATCCAATGGCGGCAGGTCTTTCTTTGCCTGAGGAAAATGTGGATGTTTTCAGAGAAAGAATCAATGCATTGTCAAGATTGACGGATGATGATTTGATGCCAAAAGTACATATCGATGTTCCAATGCCTATGGCTTATGTGACAGAAGAGTTAGTTTCTGAATTTTCTATTTTAGCTCCATTTGGCAAGGATAATCCAAAGCCAGTATTTGCGGATAGAGGTGTGCATATAAAGCGTATGTGGATTATGGGAAAAAATAGGAATGTACTAAAGTTATCACTTGTGACCAATGAGGGAATTCCAGTGTCAGGTATCTACTTTGGGGATGTGGAAAACTTATGTTTTTACATAGAGGAAAAATTCGGAAAAGAACAGCTAGAAGCAGTTTTTGACGGAAAAGAGAATAACGTAGAAATGTCATTCGTATATTTCCCAAAAAACAACAGTTTTCGCGGTGTGAACGAATTACAATTTGAGATACAATATTACAAGTAAAAAGTTGCGAAAATAACGCTCGCGTTGTAGAATGTAAATAATGGAGGCATTTACATGTTTGGGAATAAGAAGAATAAGATAGAAGAACAAATAAAAGACGTATTTTCTCAAGTTGCAGAGCAAAGAGAGATTTTTGAGACCAGTGTAGCAACTGTGGAAGCTGGAGAAAAACGTATTTATACAGATATCTGTCAGGTGATGGAAACTACAAATGACTTGGCGGGACATGCAATGTTAAATATTGAAGAAGAATCTAATTTGATTCATGAATTGGATGAGTTTTCCCGTGAGTTAAAGGGAGCAGTTGACGAATATGGTCAGTTAAAAGAATTGATTGACCTGCAATTAGAAGCAAGCACTGCATTGGTCGAGGAAAATAAACATTTTACTTCACCAGCAAAATATCTGACAGAAGCACCAGGGGCTATGAAACAGACTTGCCAGTCTTACGAAGAGCAGCTAGATGTTATGGCTGAGTATGGCAGAAAGATGAGTGTCATGGCACTAAATGCAGCTATTGAAGCTGGAAGAATAGGTGAAAGTGGAAAACAATTTGTGGCTGTATCTGAAGAAATACGACAAACAGCACTTACTTATGAGAAGGCTGCCGCTGAAATGAAAGAAGAAGTGGTGAAATCTCGTGAAAAAATTGCGGAATTGGAAGATACCATTCATCACTTGGTATCTCTGATGAAAGAAAACAATGTAGGAACAGCTCGACTGATGAAAAAATCACAAGAAACAAGTAAGATGATACAAAGTTCGTCTATGCGAGATTTCTCTGATGATATGATAGAAATACGTGGAAAAGTTGTTGCTATGCGAAATTTAGACGAAGAAATCGCAAAGTGCGCAGAGCGTAGCAAAATACAACTAAGTGATATTCAAGAAGAAGTTCAGAATCAAAAGAAAGATGTAACAGAATTAGAAAGTGATTTATCACATTTGTTTGATATTGCAGAAGAACAACTAAAGTAAGACACAAAGGAGGGTTATATGGTTACGACAAATTTTACCTTTTTATCAAATGATGGAAAAACAGCAGTACACGCTGTGAAGTGGACACCTGAGACAGGGGAATACAAGGCAATTCTTCAGATTACCCATGGTATGGTGGAATTTATTGAACGATATGCACCTTTTGCAGAATTTTTAACCACAAAGGGATATATGGTAGTAGGACATGATCATATTGGTCATGGACAGTCTATAGAAAGCCAAAACGATTGGGGATATTTTTGTGAGGGAAATCCAAGCGATGTGTTAGTTGCAGATATGCATAAATTACGCACATTGATTCAGGAAGAAAATCCAGATACTCCATACTTTATGCTAGCACACAGTATGGGTTCCTTTATGCTTCGTAAGTATTTGGCTTTTCATAATGAAAACCTCCGTGGTGCTATTATTATGGGAACTGGTTTTATCCCAGAAAATATGACAAGTCTCGCATTAAAATTGACTGCTTTTGTAACTAAATTCCGCGGCTCAAGACATCGCAGTAAATTGATTCAGAGCCTGGCATTTGGCGCAGATTATAAGGGCTTTGATATGACTGGTGAACATCCAGAAAATAGCTGGCTGACAAAAGATGTAGATATAGTAAATCAGTATTATAACGAACCAAGATGCACATTTATGTTTACAGTAAATGGATACAAAGGTCTTTTTGAAGCAGTAAACTTTAGCTGTAATCCAGAAAATGTACAGAAAATTCCTAAGAAACTTCCATTGTTTATTGTTTCTGGTGAACAGGATCCAGTAGGTGGATTAGGAAAAGGTGTAAAAGACGTATATGATTTACATAAAACCGCAGGAGCATTGGATGTAACATATAAATTATATGAAAATGATCGACATGAGATTTTAAATGAAACAGACCGACAAGAGGTATTTGAAGATTTGTTGGCTTGGATGAATGTTCGTATTGATACGTAAGAAAGAAAAGGAACACTAGAAAAGACATGGAAATGGACAAGAAGAAAAAAATTCTTATTTCAATCGGGGCAGCAGTGGCTGCCCTGGTTGTAATTTATTTTGGGCTCTCAATTTACTTTATGAGCCATTTTTATTTTGGAACCACAATTAATGGAGTGGGAGTCTCTGGAAAAAGCATTGCGTCTGCAGAGAAGACTATGCAAAATGCAATGGATAATTATGAGTTAACCATAAAGGAAAGAGATGGCTCAACAGATGTTATTGTTGGTAGTGATATTGATATGGTGGTTACCTGGGATAATGAGATTGACGGTTTCTTGGATACACAGAACGGTTTTTCCTGGGTTATTAAATTGTTTAAACCAGATCGTCATGTATCACCAATGGATATTTCATATAATCAGGACAAGCTGGTGAATGAAATCTATAGCTTGGGATGCTTTTCAAAAGATGAGCAAATAGAACCTCAAAACGCAGAAATCTCTGAGTATTCTGCGGATAAAGGCTATGAACTGATTCCAGCAATTCAGGGAAATATAGTAGATAAAGGTTCCTTAAGAACTGCTGTGGAAAGCTGCATCTTAGGCTTTCAGACAGAGCTCGATATGCATGCAATGCAGTGCTATGTATTACCAGAAATCAATGATGATAATGAAAAATTACTTGCTGCTATTGATCAGTTAAATGCAGCACTGGATACGGTTATTACATATCAGGTAGGTGAATCTACACAGGTACTAGATGCAAGTACATTCCAGCCATGGTTGTATGTAGATGAAAACCTTAATGTGTGCGTAGACGATGAAAGCCTTTCTGAATATGTAAGGGGCTTGGCTTCTACATATAATACATGTTATACAGCAAGAAAATTAATGACTTCTTATGGAACAGAAGTTACAATAGGAAATAGTCATTATGGCTGGAAAGTTGATAATGAAGCAGAAGAGGCTGCTATTATAGCAGATATTATGAAGGGTGAAGCGGTTACACGTGATTTGAATTATTCTATGACAGCCAACAGTCACGAAGGCAATGATTATGGAAATTCTTATGTAGAAATTAATTTAACTGCTCAACATTTGTTTTTATATGTAGATGGGGAAGTTGTAGTAGAATCTGATTTTGTATCGGGGGATGTATCAAAAGAATATAACACTCCAACTGGTGTGTTTGGTCTCACTTATAAAGAGAAAGATGCAACCTTAAATGGCGCAAACTACTCTACACCAGTAGATTACTGGATGCCATTTAATGGAAATGTAGGTATGCATGATGCTACATGGAGAGGTTCCTTTGGTGCAGCTATTTATAAGAGAAATGGTTCTCACGGTTGTATCAACTTGCCATGGAGCAAAGCAAAAGAGATTTATGAATACGTTGATACAGGTTTTCCAGTGTTTGTGTATGAGTTGCCAGGCACACAGTCAGCATTGGCAAACGCAATGGATCAAGGCTGGGCGGTAGCAGATGCAATTAAAGAGATTGGTGAAGTTACATTAGAGTCAGAGGCTACCATCGTGGCTATTCGTGGCCAATATGATGTTCTTTCTGACACAGCGAAGGCCTATGTGTCCAACTACCAGACGCTATTAGATGCAGAAGCCGCATTGGCGAATTTAAAAGCATCCATACCACAATAAATTATACGGAGCTGTCGTGTTTGCGACAGCTCCGTTTGTTTTAATGAAGGGTGATGGTGATACTTTGGTTGTTTGAGTCGGTTTCGGCAAGTATAGTTTCTAGGTAGCGAAGTGTGAAATCCTCGGTTTGGGAGCGCCATAGGGCTATGCCATTGGAATGCTCGGTAGTATCAACGGGTTCGCCTAGAAAATAGGAAGCATTCATTTTGCCAAAGGTATCTGCTAAAAGTTGGACTTCTTCAGAAGATAAATCACTTTCCGCAAAGCTAGAAAGACTTTGCAATCGACCTACTTCTTCAAAGTAAGAAAAGGAATATTGGTTGAAATTTAAAAGATTTTCGTCAGTATATCCCATTTTTTCTGCGTAGGCAGACACATCTGTTGTTTTTGTATTATATTCTATGGCTTTTCCATCATAGGTTATTTCACCATAAGGAGTTCCACAGATGCTAAGCGCTCCTACAGCAACCTCTGGCACCGCAGAATCCGTTACGATACTTTGTATATGGATATGACCGCTTAGATTTAGTGCAACATTGTATTTTTCATAAAGTGGTAATAGTTCATCCGCGTTATAAAACTGATAGCTGAAATAAAGTAATTCGTTATGGATATGTAGGTTTTGATGTGAGACAGCAATTACATCTGCTCCAGCTCGTTTGGCATCTTTTAATTGTTCCTCTATCCAAAGAAAGGTATCAGAAGGAATCATACCTTTTGGAGAGATACTGTTTGTATCTAGCATTAGGATTCGTAGATAGGGATTAGCTTCATATACATAACTGAATGTAGCATCGTCTCGACTAATTGCCAGATTTGGGCCAAAGTTTTCGTATAGTGTGGAAAAAGTATTCGATGTAACAGAGGAAAACGCAATAGGTGTTTCTCCAGAATAATCACCGGCTGTTGTATCAAGGTCATGATTTCCGGGAATGACTAATACATCGATTCCAGATTCTTGCACTTTTGTGAGTTTTTCAATCACTTCTTCATGACTCTTTTGTGAGCCATTCAAGGTAATATCACCACTTATAATTAGTATCTCTGGATGTTTTTCGATGACTTCAGCTAAAAAAGCATCAAAATATTCTGGAGAGTAGTGGGTAAGTTTTCCATCGAAATAAGAAGCAGGTTCTTTAAAATATTCGCCTCTGTATTCCGAAGATAGGTAATGTATATCTGATGCGATGATTATGGATATTGGTTCCTGCAAATTTCGATTAATGTGGTGATAAAGATAATGACCACCTAAAGAAACAAGGACTACTGTAATTCCTAAAACTATAATAGAAAGAATTCTTTTTTTCATACTTGCATTTCCTTTATAAATTGTATAAAATTTATCATTGTGTATTATAGCATATAAAAATGTGAGATAACAGTTCTTGTGCATTAAAAAAGAAAGTGTTATGCTAATTAATAGGGAAAAGGAGGCAGTTTATGTTTCAGAAAATAAAGAAATTATTTGAACCAGCAGATATGACGTTAGGTTCTCCATGGAAAAGTATTGCAATGTTCTCTATTCCAATGATTATTGGTAATGTGGCACAGCAGTTATATAGTACGGTAGATAGTATCGTTGTAGGGAAGTATGTAGGTGACAATGCCTTGGCAGCAGTTGGTAGTGCTGCGCCAATTTTAAACATGCTTTATGTATTATTTATTGGTATTTCGGCAGGTGTAGGCATCATGGTTGCTCAGTATTTTGGTGCGAAGTCTAGGGAAGACTTGTCGGAAACAATCGGAAATGCTATTACAGTTACAGGTATATGTTCTCTCTTTTTAGCAGTAGTTTCGCCATTTGTTATTCGACCAATGCTAGAAATGCTTAATACACCATCGACAATCATTGACTGGTGTGATTCTTATTTGCTTATCTCTATGATAGGCGCTGCAGGGATGGCTTACTATAATATTTTAAGTGGGATACTTCGAGGAATGGGCGATTCTTTCTCTGCTCTTCTTTATTTATTGGTAGCAACTGTATTGAATATCGTGTTAGACATCGTGTTTGTGGCAGGATTTGGTATGGAAGTACCAGGTGTTGCTTTGGCAACAGTTATTGCCCAGACAGTATCATCTTTTCTTTGTTTTAGAAAGTTGACAAAGATGAGGGAGGTATTTGAACTCAACTTAGAACGTTTGAAACCAAAGAGCAAATATGTAAAGCAACTTGTTAGTCTTGGTCTTCCTTCTGGTGTGACACAAGCGATTTTCTCATCTGCGATGATTATTGTGCAGTCCCTGACGAATAGTTTTGGGGAAATGTTTATTGCTGCTAACGTAATCGTTATGCGTGTAGATGGATTTGCTATGATGCCAAACTTCTCCTTTGGTACAGCTATGACTACCTATGCAGGTCAGAATATTGGTGCTGGAAAAATTGATCGTGTAACAAAAGGTGCAAAACAGGGTACGATTATGGCAGTTGGTGTTTCAGCAACTATCACTGCAATCATTTTATTGTTTGGTAAATATCTAATGGGCATCTTTACTGATACAGCAGAACTTGTTGAAATGAGTCGTTATCTAATGGGTATACTTGCAGTAGGATATATTGCTATGGCAGTAACCCAGAGTTTGGGCGGCGTAATGCGTGGGGCTGGGGATACAGTAACTCCTATGTGGATTTCTATGATTACTACAGTTCTAATTCGCGTACCTGTTGCATACGGAATTTCGTTCCTTACTAGAACACCAGAATTACCATTCGGAAGATTTGAATGTATCCAGATTTCATTATTGGCTTCATGGTGTATTGGTGCAATGCTTACGGCTTTCTTCTATAGTAGAGGAAAATGGAAAAATAAAGCGATTAAAGTTGGTAAATAAAATAAGTGGAAGTTGTTTAGAAAAGAAGCTCGATTATGAGCTTCTTTTTTATTTCTAAACAGATTATAAATTAAATATAAAATCGTAAAACTAATGTTGACAAAGCGCAGCACTAGTGGTAAATTCATAAATGTAGATATTAGCACTCCAATCAAACGAGTGCTAACAAACCCCAAATTGACGTATTCAATACAACGGGAGAATAAAATGGAAAGAGATAACGAACAGTTATTAGACGAGAGAAAAGTAAAGATTTTGGATGCTATCATTCGAAATTATCTCGCCACAGGCGAGCCAGTTGGTTCTAGAACGATTTCAAAATATACAGATTTGAATCTCAGTTCTGCGACTATTCGAAATGAGATGGCAGACTTAGAAGAGCTTGGCTACATCGTTCAGCCACATACTTCTGCAGGTCGTATTCCTTCTGACAAGGGCTATCGTTTTTATGTAGACCATCTGATGAAGGAAAAGGACAGAGAGGTTTCTAAGATGAAAGAATTCGTCATCGAAAAGACCCAGAAGATGGAACAGGTGCTCAAATCTGTTGCAAAGATGCTTGCGACGAATACAAACTATGCGACCATGATTAGTGCTCCTACTTATCATAATAAGGTGAAATTCATTCAGCTTTCCAGTGTCAGTGCACATCAGGTGTTAGCAGTAGTGGTTATGAATAGCAATATCGTAAAGAACCAC
>JAZPYQ010000031.1:0-21094 GCA_045544235.1 Agathobacter sp.
AAATGTACAGCAAAACGTATGGTTCCAGACTACATTTCAGAAAAGAAAATGTTAGAACTCAAAGTAGATAAAAATGGCGAAGGTCATTGCTACACATGTATGGGATGTAGAAGTTTCTTAACTCCATACGTAGATCCAGAAACAAACAAACCAAAATACTATGGTCGTTTCAACCAGGGTGTAGTTACACTTAACCTTGTAGACATCGCTTGTTCATCAGAAGGTGATGAAAAGAAATTCTGGGAAATCATGGATGAAAGACTTGAGCTTTGCTACCGTGCTCTTATGTGCAGACACAAACGTCTCCTTGGCACACCATCTGACGTAGCTCCAATTCTTTGGCAGAATGGTGCGTTAGCACGTCTTGAAAAAGGCGAAAAACTTGATAAGTTATTATTTGGCGGATACTCAACCATTTCACTTGGATACGCTGGTTTACACGAATGTGTATACTACATGAAGGGTGTATCTCATACAGATCCTGAAGTAGGTACTCCATTTGGTCTTGCAGTTATGAGAAAACTCAACGATGCATGTAAAAAATGGAAAGCAGAAAACAATATGGACTTCAGTTTATACGGAACTCCACTTGAATCTACTACCTACAAATTTGCTAAATGCTTACAGAAACGTTTCGGCATGATTGAAGGTGTTACAGATCGTAACTACATTACAAACAGTTACCACGTACATGTAACAGAAGAAATCAATGCATTTGATAAACTTAAATTTGAAGCACAGTTCCAGGAATTATCTCCAGGTGGAGCTATCAGCTATGTAGAAGTTCCAAACATGCAGAACAATATCGAAGCAGTTCTTTCTGTAATGCAGTACATCTATGACAACATCATGTACGCAGAACTTAATACAAAGAGTGACTACTGCCAGAAATGTGGCTTTGATGGAGAAATCCAGATTGTAGAAGAAGAAGGCTCTGGCAAACTCGTTTGGGAATGTCCAAACTGCGGTAACCGTGACCAGGATCAGATGAGTGTTGCTCGTCGTACTTGCGGATATATTGGAACACAGTTCTGGAATCAGGGTAGAACCCAGGAAATCAAAGAAAGAGTATTACACTTATAGTTTGTATGCCCCATCCTAGGATGGGGCATACTGTATTTAGAATTAAAAATATTTAATACTTTCAAAAAAATGAAAATGGAATTAAAAATATTTAATACTATTGAAAGTCGAGTTTTGGCATGATATGATAGTAAAAAGGATGGTGATATCATGATAAAACGAGAGATATATCTAAGCAGAATCAGACCATTTTATGAATCAGAGATGGTAAAAGTCATTACAGGAATACGTCGTTGCGGAAAATCAACGATTATGCGACAAATTATAGATGAGATAAAAGAAAACGGAATAGATGAATCCCATATTATCTATGTGAATTTTGAGGATTATAAATATCGTAAAATATGTAATGCGGATGCATTGTATGAATATATAGAAGAAAAAATAAGTGATCAAAAAAAATATTATTTATTTTTTGATGAAATCCAGAATGTAGATGATTTCGAATTGGTGATTAATTCTTTTCGTTCTACACATGATGCGAGTATATTTATCACAGGTTCCAATTCAAAGCTTTTATCGGGGGAATTGGCAACACATCTAAGTGGAAGAACTTTATCTTTCAAGGTTTTGCCCTTTAATTTTCAAGAGTTTTGTGAATTTAAGAAATTCGAAGGTCAGAACTTGTCCTTAGATGAGTACATGCAGGAGTACTTGGTATGGGGAGGTTTTCCACTAGTATGTAAGGAAATCGATGAGAATAGTAAACATGTTGTTTTGTCTAATATATTCGACTCCGTGGTTTTGAAGGATATCGTAATGAGAAATAGGGTGGCATCGCCTGTGGCTTTGGAAAAAGTACTAGAGTACCTGATTGCAAATTCTTCTACAACAGTTTCAGGAAATGCTATTGCAACAACTTTGTCAGAGTCTGGGTCATCAGTTTCTGCACCTGTTGTTTATGACTATTTACGTTATATTACAGAAGCTTGTGTATGCGACAAGGTTTCCAGATACGATATACGAGGAAAAAAGTTGCTTGCATTTGAAGAAAAAACTTATGTATGTGATTTGGGATTCTTCCACATCAAAAAGAATCGTGTAAAGGATGAATACAATTATATCATTGAAACAATGTGTTACAATGAGTTGGTTTCAAGAGGTTATGAGGTATATATAGGAAAGACCTATAAAGGAGAAGTAGATTTTATTGCTACTAGAGGAGAAGAAAAAATATATGTACAAGCTGCATACCTTTTGACAGATGATAGTGTGATAGAGCGTGAATTTGGTGCATATAAGGACATTCCAGATAATTACCCAAAATATGTAGTGTCTATGGATAAAATCACCACCTCTAGAGATGGAATAAAGCATATAAATTTAATTGATTTTTGTATGGGAGAAAGATAATTATGAACTACGCAGGAATTAAATACACAGATATCGCAAATGGCTTGGGATGTAGAACGGTTTTGTTTGTGTCGGGATGCCGTAATCATTGTAAGGATTGCTTCCAGCCACACACTTGGGATTTTAATTACGGGGAAGCCTTTGATGAGAAGGTGCAGCAGGATATTTTAGATTCCTTAAAACCAGACTATGTGCAGGGCCTAACACTTCTTGGTGGTGAACCCTTTGAGCCAGAAAACCAGGTAGAGCTGGTAAAGTTTGTAAGAAAAGTAAAAGAGCAGTATCCAAAGAAGGATATCTGGGCGTTTACTGGATATATCTACGATAAAGATTTAGTAGAAGGCGGTAGAAAATACTGTGAAGCTACCGATGAGCTTCTATCTATGCTGGATGTCTTGGTAGATGGTCCATTTATCGCAGAACAGAAGGATTTGACACTGAAATTCAGAGGTTCTAGAAACCAGAGAGTTTTGGATATGAAAAACACTTTAACATCGGGTGAAATTGTGTTATATATGGATTAGTAGAAAATAGATTAAAACTTATTGTTATGCACTACAACGCGTGCTAAAATAAACAATAACAATGTAGACGAATTTTAAAACTATGTGAAGGTGAAAAAGTTATGAAAAAAAGCGTAGAAATGAAAAAGAAAATCATAAGCATCATGCTTTGTGTACTTATGGTGGTAGGACTGATGCCTATGATGCCAGAGGTGATGAAGGCGGAGACAGCAGTAGAAGGAACAGATTATACGGTGACAACAGATGCTAATGATGTAAAAACCTATACAGTTTATACAGAAGCAGGACTATTAGCATGGAATGCATATGCACAGAATAATTTAAATACAAATCTTATTTTAGGTGCGGATATTACCCTTACGGATAGGGGTGAAGAGCCAAACTGGACACCTGTAGGTGACTCAGATAATCGATATACTGGGACGGTAGATGGACAGGGGTATACGATTTCTAATTTGAAAGTAAATAAAAATAATCAACATGTCGGCTTTATTGGATGGGCGAAAGGTGCTACCATTAAGAATCTTACATTAGTAGATGTTGATATCACATATTCAGGAAGTGATATGCATGGTGCAGGAGGTATTGCAGGTTCTGCAGGAGATGACAGTACAATATCTAATTGTAGAGTTTTAAGTGGAACGATTAAGGGTCGATTTAAGACTGGCGGTATTGCTGGAGGTATAGGTAGTAATAGTACTGTTTTTGCATGTTTAAATGCTGCAACAGTATCAGGAAAGGATACCCTAGGTGGTATTGTAGGACAAGTTAGTGAAGGTACGGTAGTTGCCTGTGGAAACATTAGTGAAGGATTAAGTGCATCTCAGACTATAGGTGGTATTGTAGGGGAGATTCTTAGTGAGGGCAAAGTATATGCTTCATGGACTGTTTCAACACTGGAGGACGGTGAAAGTGCGGATAAAGATGGTGTTGGAAAACTACAAAGTTCTGGTGGTACAATAAGTAATACAAAAGTATATACAAACGAAACTAGTGTAACACAGGAGTCGGTAGGTAATCTTAACGATGGTATTACTGCTAGCAATGTAACTGTAGGAGCTACATGGAGATATACAGCGGGCCAATATCCAGAACTTGTTTGTGATACCCATGAATGGAGATATACAGTAGATGGAACAAATACGATAAAGGCACATTGTGTGCATAATTGTGCAGAAGCAGATGGTGGTTCTGTGACTATTTCTGCACCAACTTCACTCATATATGATGGACAGTCGAAAGCGGCTATAGTAACCAAAACAAATTATAAAGGAGCTGAACTAACTATAAACTACGCAGTGAAAGATGGCGGTGAAATGAACGCTACACCTACAGCTGCAGGAACTTATATTGCTAGTATTACAGTTGGTGGCAAAGCAGCAAGTGTGGAATACACCATCCAACCAAAAGAAGTAACAAACTACACAGCTCCAACAGCAAATACTTTAACCTATAATGGAAGCCCTCAGAATTTAGTATCCGCAGGAACTGTAGGAGACTCTGGATTCCATATGGAGTATAGTTTAGACGGCTCAAACTATTCAGCTGACATCCCAACAGCTACAGATGCTGGAAACTATACCGTTTATAGTAGAGCAGTGGGAGAGAATACTACAAACTATAAAACAAAGGTCTTTGATCCAGTTAACGTAGAAATTAAAAAGGCAGCTATTTCCATTAACAATGTAACTGCAAAAGACAAAAACTATGACGGCAAAAACACCGTGGGAATCACAGCAGTTACTATTTCAGGAGTATGGAATGCGGATGTAGTTTCTGTGGATTGGACCAAATTAACAGGTAAATTATCTAGTGCAAATGCAGGCACTTATGACTCAGTAACCTTAGAGGGGTTAAACGCAGAAGGCGTTTTGACAGGTGCTGATGCAAAGAACTACCAGATTACAGTACCAAGCGGAGCAGTAGATTTGGCAACAGATGTTACAATTAGTAAAGTTACTGCTACTGTAGCAAGCGCTCCAATTGCAAAAGGACTTACTTACAATGGTGCAGCACAGGCGTTGGTGTTGGCAGGTACAACAGAGGATGGTACATTTGTTTATAGTCTGACAAAAGACGGAACATACACCGAAACAATTCCAGCTGCAACAGAAGTTGGGGATTATACCATTTGGTATTATGTAAAAGGCGATGCAAACCATACAGATAGCGAAAAGCTTTCTATAAAGGTAACCATCAAAGAAGGCCCACATATTGAAAACGAAGAAGGCAAAATGGGATGGGATGCTATCATAGACGAAATCGAAGATGTGATAGCAGATGACACCAAAGACACCGTTACCGTAGATATGAATGGTACAACCGTAGTTTCTGGTGATGTATTAGAAAAAATCAAAGGCAAAGATGTAACCGTAGAATTTGACCTTGGTGATGGCATTGTATGGACTGTAAATGGAAAAGACGTAACAGCTACAGATATTGCAGACATTGATTTTGCAGTAACTATTAGCACCCAGGAAAATCCAATCAATACAATCCCAGTAACTGTATTAAATGCAGTAACAGGTGAAAAATCTCACACGGAAATCAGCCTTGCTCACAACGGCGAGTTCGGATTTAAAGCAGTGCTTTCTATCAACTTGGAAGCAAAGAATGCAGGTTTGTTTGCAAACCTTTACTATTTCAATCCAACCAAACAGGCAATGGAATTTATCTGTGCGGATGAAATTGCAGCAGATGGTACAGCAGATTTAACCTTTACTCATGCATCGGACTATACAATCGTTATCGATAGTGTGGCAGCAAATGCAGAGAAACCAAGTTCTCCAAACACCGGTGACAACAGCAATGTTGCACTTTGGTCAATGCTTCTTGTAGCAGGACTTGGACTTGTAGTACTTGGACAGAGAAAACGTGTGAAATAAAAGAATAAAAAATCGGCGGGCAATTGCCCGCCGTATTTTATTTATCTAATAAATCCATATAGAACATCGTATAATCAGTTCTTTCTTCTTTCATATAGTCAATAGCAGAAGATGGATGCTGATTTAATCTTCCTGTTAAAAGATATGGGATGTCATATCCCCATACAAGACCAGATTCTTTTAATGGAATCATGTGTTCTTCGATGAATTTCATCACTGGGAAGATATTGTATTTTGGATTTTTCAGGAAACTGATAAGAAGTTCCATAGCGCAGTTTCCAGCGCCTCGTCCAATAGACATCATGGTAGCGTCCAGGTAGCTTACACCACGAGCTGTTGCTTCAATTGTGTTTGCGAAGGCAAGCTGCTGGTTGTTGTGCGCATGCATACCTACGTATTTGCCATTGGCTTCTGCGATTTCCATGTATCTGTCTGCGATTTCACGAATCTGTTCTGGGTAGAGAGAGCCGTAGCTATCTACGATGTAGATACCGTCAGCACTACTTTTTGCCACCATTTCAAGAGCCTGTTCCAAATCTGCTTCCTTTGCATTGGAAATGGCCATGATATTACATACTACTTCATAGCCCTTTGCTTTGCAGTCCTCAATCATATCGATAGCTGCTGGCATCTGGTGTACATAAGTAGCCACACGAATCATATCGATAACGCTGTCTTTCTTTGGCAGGATGTCATTCTTGTAATCACAACGTCCCACATCTGCCATAACAGCAATCTTCATATCACTATTATTTTCCCCAACAATAGCGCGAATATCTGCTTCATCACAGAATTTCCACTTGCCAAATTTGTTTACGTCAAATAATTCTTTGGATGCTTTATAACCAAATTCCATATAATCAACGCCAGCCTTTACGTTTGCACGATAAAGGGCGCTAACAAATTCATCACTAAATTCAAAATTGTTTACAAGACCTCCATCTCGGAGTGTCGCGTCTAATACTCGGATGTCCGCACGAGCGGTCATCAAATCTCCTCTTTGAGCCATAATTTATCTACCTCACTTTCGCGCTTTAAAGCGTGTAAGTAGATAATACCATAAAATAGATAAAAAGCAAGTAAAACTTTACTTTTATTTCTCGGATAACTATAATGAAAGTAGCATAAGCTAAAAGCAACGTACATAAAGGAGAATGAAAAATGATTAATTTAATAAATGGATTGGATTTTTCAATTGTGGCATTTTTAGGTATTTTATTTGCCTTTGCTCTTACATGTGGTGCAATTGCAAAATTAAATAAATACCTCCCTAGAGACTTAGGTCGTGAATTTGCCCATGATGGAAAATTATCAGCAGGAAAGCCTAGAGGAGCAGGTATTATCTTTGTATTTACCTTTGCTATTTCTGCAGTGCTCTTTGCGCAGATGAATGTAGAAATCGCCATTTATCTGGTTCTTATCATTGTGGAAATGCTAACCGGTTACTTTGATGATGCTGCAGAAAAACCATGGGGCGAATATTTAAAAGGCTTTTTAGATTTCGCAGTTGCTATCGTTGTAGCAATTGTATTCCTTCACTATAACACCAGCGATATCGTAATCGCTATGCTTGGAATGACTATTACAATTCCACCTATTATTTTTGCAATCCTTACGGTTATTCTTGTTTGGGCAGCTATCAATGTTACAAACTGTACAGACGGCGTAGATGGTTTATCAGGAACTCTTTCTATCATTACGATGGTATCTTTCTTTGTTTTAAATACAATGCTTGGTGTAGAAGATGATTTCAACTTCTTGATTTTATTATTCGCAGTATCCCTTTTAGGATACCTTTGGTACAACGCTACACCTAGTAAACTCCTTATGGGTGACGCAGGTTCCCGTGCAATGGGTATTTTCCTTGCTATCGTAGCTTTGAAATCTGGAAGCCCACTTATGTTCCTCTTGTTTGCAATTGTTATCATCTTAGATGGTGGCTTAGGACTTATCAAAGTGGCTTTACTTCGTTTCTTAAAGATACATATCTTAAAGAACACCACAACACCACTTCATGACCATGTGAGAAAGAAAAAAGACTGGTCAAACGCACAGGTTGTATTCCGTTTTGCGATTATTCAGATTATCGTATCTATGGCAGCTATCTATGCGATTGCGATATAGTTAACACGTAACAAACGCCCAGCAAATGCTGGGCGTTTTCTTATACCTTTTTGTTTAGCCAAGCTGTCCACTTCTCAATGTGGAATGGCTTGCCTTGTTTTGCCTGTACCTTCATACGATTTTCTTCTGTGAAGCCTACAAGAATATCATGGTTGGCTTCAGATAAGTAATCGATGATACCGTCAATGTCTGATTTGATGTTTTTTGGACATTGGATATATAAGTGTTTGTTTGCAGAGATATGCAATGTATAGGAGATGCTGAAGTGATACCACAGGAATTTGTTTAGGGTGGAGTATTTGTAAATCCACAGGATTTCCTGGATAGGTACAATAGCATTTCCGTATGGTGATGTCATAATAAAATAGTGTTCTGTGATAAACATGTCTTCCGTAGCAAGCTGTGGGAGTGTAGCAAGTTCTTCTTCTGCCTCTTCCAGTTGTTCCTTTGGATTGCCAAAGACGATAAGGTTCTGGCAGGCAGGAGCAAGAAACGGAAAGTTAATAAACAAGGTGTATCTCACCAATGATATGATGGTGTAGAGCATTGTTCCAAAGTAGAAACTGAATAAAATGAAATTTGTACCTGGATTGCAATCTGGTTCACTGTAGAAAACAGTAGGCAACTGATTGTTGATACCAGTTTCTGTCCATTTTAAATCCTGAGCAAGTGCTGTTTTTAAATCTTTATACATGTCACGATTTTTTACAATACGACAAACTGTAGTGGTTGATTCAATATTAGGGAGTCCTTCCTCACAGGTGGTCGGTGTTAAAAGTACAATGTAGCATGTGTTATCTTTTGTGCCGTAGTACCAGTACCCGTTTGTTGCACCGAAACGACTGGTAGTATATCCGGTGAAGGTCAGATTGTTGAAAGTGACATTTACATATTCTTTATCGGCCTCATAGGCACCTTCTAATGCTGCTGCATCTTTTAATATCGTAGGGGAAAGCATTTCACCCAGAGGAAAAATGATCCATAAAAGAAGCAATATGCAAAGATATACAATCGGTGAGAACAATCTTTTTTTATAAAATGCACGAATATTTCGCGTGATATAGTGTTCGTAGTTGTCTATCATATTTGATTCCTCTTTCTAAATTACTATTCAAGTATAATGGTTTCCAAAGGAAATATCAACCTTGCTTTTCAATAGAAAAATTGGTACACTGTTATTTGTGTAAATGTGCAAAAAAACACGATGTATTATAGGTTTAAGCAGACTTTAAGGAGGGAGAAATGGACGCATATACAAGCTTTGCACAGGTGTATGATTTGTTTATGGACAATGTGCCTTACGAAGCATGGGCAGATTATTTAGCAACATTGTTTAAAACACATGGAATTGAAGATGGCTTGCTTTTGGATTTGGGATGCGGTACCGGAAAACTTACTCGCCTTATGGAATCGAAAGGTTATGATATGATAGGGATTGATTACTCCTATGATATGCTAGATATGGCAAAGGAGCAGTCCGATGATTCCATTCTCTATCTTATGCAGGATATGAGAGAGTTTGAACTATATGGTACAGTTCGTGGAATCTATAGTGCTTGTGATTGCCTAAACTATCTTCTGGAAGAAGAGGAGATAAGAGAGGTATTTGCCTTAGCCAATAATTATTTGGATCCAGGTGGAATATTTGTTTTTGATATCAACACACCATATAAGTACAGAGAACTATTAGGTGAAAATACGTTTGCAGAAACAAGAGAAGAAGGAAGTTTTATCTGGGAAAACTATTTTGATGAAGAAGAGGAAATCAATGAGTATGATTTAACTCTTTATATCAAAAATGAAGAAGAAAGCTTTCAAAGATTTCAGGAGACTCATTATCAAAGAAGTTATGAACTTTCTACGATAGTAAGACTTATAGAAGAGGCTGGCATGGTATTTGTAGCAGCATATGATGCCTATACAAATGAACCAGTAAAGCCAGATAGTGAAAAAATACTTGTAATAGCAAGAGAACAGGGAAAATAAACACTGTTCAGTTTAAAATAAAGTTAGAAGAAAGGTTTGAAATTATGTCAGATTATATCGTGCGTGCAACAGCAGCCAATGCCAGTATTCGTGCATTTTCTATTAATGCACGTGAAATGGTAGAAACAGCCAGAGTGGATCATAATACTTCACCGGTTATGACTGCGGCTTTGGGGAGACTTTTAGCAGCAGGAGCAATGATGGGAAGTATGATGAAAGGAGACAAGGACGTATTGACTCTTCGAATTCAGTGTTCAGGCCCAGCGAAAGGTCTTACTGTAACATCGGATTCCAAAGGGAATGTAAAAGGTTTTGCGTCTAATCCGGATGTAGAATTACCTCCAAATGCACAGGGTAAATTGGATGTTGGTGGAGCCTTAGATTTAGGTGTGCTCAGTGTTATTAAGGATATGGGATTAAAAGAACCATACGTAGGACAGTGCCAGCTCCAAACAGGGGAAATTGCTGAAGATTTAACTTATTATTTCGCTACTTCAGAGCAGATTCCATCAGCGGTTGGCTTAGGTGTTTTAGTGGACAAAGACGGTTCTGTAAAACAGGCAGGTGGATTTATTTTACAGCTCATGCCTTTTACAAGTGATGAAGTAATTGAAAAGTTAGAAAAACGCATTGGTGAAATGGATTCCGTAACCAATATGTTAGAACGTGGACTTTCGCCAGAAGGTATTTTAGAGGAAATACTTGGAGACTTTGATTTGGAAATCACAGATACAATGGATACACAGTTCTTCTGTGATTGTTCGAAAGAAAAAGTATCTAGGGCCTTGTCTACAATTAGTAAAAAAGACTTAGATGATATTATAAATGACGGAGAAAGTATAGAGGTAAAATGTCAGTTTTGTAATAAAGCGTTCAAATTTGACATTGATGAATTAAAGGAGATTAGAAAAGCATGAAACAGGGGTTTGTAAAAGTTGCGGCAGTAACACCAAAAATTAAAGTGGCGGATACGAAATACAACGGACAGTTGATTCGTACCCACATGAAGGATGCAGATAAGGCTGGGGCAAAAGTAGTTGTTTTTCCAGAACTTGTCATTACAGGTGCTAGCTGTGGGGACTTGTTTTTCCAGAGTAAATTGTTAAGAGCAGCAAAGGAAGAGTTGATGCAGATTGTATCTGCTAGTGAATTCTACGATGCCTTGTATTTTGTGGGATTACCTTACGAAATCAATGGGAAACTTTATAACGTTGCAGTGGCTATATCTAAGGGTGAGGTTTTAGGTATGGTGCCAAAATCATATTTAAACAGCACGAGACATTTTATGAGTGGTGCATTTCTTGATACAGAAGAAGTGCTTCCTAATGGTCAGATTGTACCTGTTTCTACGGATTTGATTTTCTACTGTGAACAAATGCAGAGTATGAAGATTGCCGTGGAAATCGGAGAGGATTTGTGGGCACCACAGGCACCAAGTGTAGGACATGCTCTTGGAGGAGCAAACATTATTGTGAATCTATCTGCTTCTGTTGAAGTTTCTGGAAGTGATGTATATCGCAAGAACTTAATAGAGGGTCAGTCTGCACGTTTGATTTGTGGTTATATCTGTGCAAATGCGGGTGAAGGTGAGTCTACACAGGATGTGGTTTATAGTGGACACAACCTTATATCGGAAAATGGTCATATTCTTGCAGAAAGCGAACGTCTGGAAAGTGGCATCCTTTATTCAGAAATCGATGTAGAACGTTTAGAAGGAGACCGTAGAAAAAATCCTTTATTTGATACAGAAGATAGTCATGTTTGTGTACCATTCCGTGTGCGTGAAACAGAGACACAGCTTACCCGTTTTGTAGATCCATCTCCTTTTGTTCCAGCAGATGAAAAGGCACGTCATAAACATTGTGAAGATGTGTTCCATATCCAAGCAATGGGACTTAAGAAACGTATGGAACATACAGGTGCTTCAACAGCGGTAATTGGTATTTCTGGTGGATTGGATTCTACATTGGCACTTCTTGTTATTGCAAAAGCATTTGATCTTATGAAGAAGAGTCGCAAGGATATTGTAGCAGTGACTATGCCAGGTTTTGGCACTACAGATAGAACTTATGATAATGCAGTAGGTATGATTAAGCAGCTGGGTGCTACCTTTATGGAAATCAGCATCAAAGATTCTGTAAGACAGCACTTTAAAGATATCAATCATGATGAAAGCAATCATGATGTTACTTACGAAAATGCTCAGGCTCGTGAAAGAACTCAGATTCTTATGGATGTTGCAAATCAGAAAAATGGTATGGTAATTGGTACTGGAGATATGTCTGAACTTGCCTTGGGCTGGGCAACTTACAATGGCGACCATATGTCTATGTACTGTGTAAACGGCTCTGTGCCAAAAACATTGGTGCGTCATGTGGTGCGTTACTATGCAGATACTTGCGGTGATGAAGCCTTAGCGAAAGTACTTTATGATGTATTAGATACACCTGTATCACCAGAACTTCTTCCGCCTGAAAATGGACAGATTGCACAGAAAACCGAAGATTTGGTAGGGCCTTATGAACTTCATGATTTTGTTATGTACTATGTGCTTCGTTTTGGATTCTCGCCAGAAAAAATCTATTATCTGGCTAAAATTGCCTTCCATGGAACATATAATAGTGCAGTAATCAAGAAGTGGTTAACCACATTTTATCGTAGATTTTTCAGCCAGCAGTTCAAACGTTCTTGTTTGCCAGATGGTCCAAAGGTTGGAACATTATCCGTTTCTCCTAGAGGAGATCTCATGATGCCATCGGATGCATGTGTACGCATTTGGATGGATGAACTTGAGCTTTTGTAAATAATACTTTAATTTTCGGATATGGCTGGGCATATACGAAAAAATATGTTACAGTGCCCAATGTTCTGGCAGTAAAAGCTATAAATCAGTAATTTAGGATATCTAAATGGGTAATAGCAGAGAAAATGTTATCTTTTACCCATGTTTATCCATGTGTGCGGGCATAGGAAGAAAGTTTTCTTACCTATGCCCGCTTTATGTTTCAGAAATCGTGATAGATAGTATAATTGGGCAGTGCTTGATAAGAATTCTCTATATGCCCCGTAAAAAGAGAGCTAGCTCGTTATAGAAGATATAATAATTGAGTATATCTAGATACGAGAAAATTATTTGAAAAAGTATAACGCTCGTGTATAATAAGAGTATCTTTTTATAACGAGGTAGTGGGTATGGAACGTTTATTGATTCCGAAAAATTATGAATCTGAGTTGGATTTGCATGACACTCAGATTGCGATAAAAACCATAAAGGATTTCTTTCAGGGACTTTTGGCGCAGAGACTTCGTCTTGCCCGTGTGTCAGCTCCACTTTTTGTAGATCCAACGGCAGGTTTGAATGATAACTTAAATGGATATGAAAGACCAGTTTCCTTTGGCATCAAAGAGCAGAATGACAAACCAGCAGAGGTTGTACATTCTCTGGCTAAGTGGAAACGTTATGCATTAAAAAAATATGGATTTACCTTAGGCGAAGGAATTTATACAGACATGAATGCCATTCGCCGTGACGAAGACACAGATAATATTCACTCTATATTTGTGGACCAGTGGGACTGGGAAAAAGTCATTGCAAAAGAGGATAGAAATATTGAGTATTTGAAAGAAACTGTTCGCACTATTTATAAGTGTCTTAGAAAGACAGAGCAGTTTATGGCAATTCAGTATGATTATATAGATTTGATTTTGCCAAAGGATATTTTCTTTATCACCACTCAGGAGTTAGAAGATATGTATCCTGACAAAACTGGAAAAGAAAGAGAGTATCTGATTAGTAAGGAAAAAGGCGCGGTGTGCCTTATGCAGATTGGAGATAAGTTGGCATCGGGAGAACCACATGATGGTCGTGCTCCAGACTATGATGATTGGGCATTGAATGCAGATATTATCGTGTATTATCCTGTGCTTGATATTGCATTGGAACTTTCTTCTATGGGTATTCGTGTAGATAGAAAAGCGCTTATGGAACAGTTAGAAAAGGCAAATTGCATGGATAGAGCAGAGCTTCCATTCCATAAGGCGGTGCTAAAAGATGAACTTCCATATACTATTGGAGGAGGTATAGGACAATCACGTATGTGTATGTTTTTCCTTCGAAAAGCCCACATTGGAGAGGTACAGAGTTCTCTTTGGCCAGAAGATGTAATAGAACAATGTGAAATAAACGGAATCAAGTTGTTATAAGAATGTGTAGAAAAGGACTGTCGAAATTAAGACAGTCCTTTTTTGCGGGAAAAAACGTACAAAAACAGGAAAACTGTATGCTCTCAAAACAGAAAAAGTATAGTATAATTACAGTAATACTTACTGTGGAGATGTATGCGGAGGAGTTTATGGGGAAAATAAAGGAACCTGATTTTTGGTTCAATGATGAAAAAAATCGTGTTGCATATATGAACAAGATTTACATGATTGCAACCTGCATGATGTGGATTTTGTTTGTTATGTATTCTTGGTTAAAACTCAGTTGGAAAGCGATAAATCCAATTGCGGTATATGCTAATACTGTATTGGTAGTCGGAATTGTAATTATGAACTTTGTTCTGTTTTTTAGAAACAAAGGGAGTAAAAAAATATATGTTGCAGTTCTGTTTCAAACTGGGATAGAAGCTATCGTTATTGGAGCACTTACGGATGCACAATTTGTGTTTTTTTGTTTGTTTATCGTGCTCATTCTTCAAATTCCTTATTATGATACAAAAACATATCGAATAGCGGCCATAGTATATTCTTTGATTTATGTGGCGGTTGCATATATACAGCTACTTATGGGAAATAGTGTAAACAATGTAGACTTTTTCCTTAGAATGTGGTGTGCATTACTGATTTTCTTTGTTTTGGAAAGGGTTAGCAGTGCTGTAAAGAAATTTAGTGATCATGCGCTAGGGGCAGTAGAAGCACAAAGTGGCAAGCAACAGGAAATGTATAATGGAATCGTAGGAGTTTCCAAGGATGTATCGGATAAGGCGAATGAGAGTTCTTCGTTGATAGATGAATTGGTACAGGTTACAGAAAGTGTAGCCTTTAATATGCAGGAGATTTCAGAAGCCACAGCATTGACTGCCCAGAGTATTGAAGAACAGACAGGAATGACACAACGTATCCAGGAGGCAATTGAAGAAACCGGACAGTGTTCAAAGCAGATGGTAGATATAGCAGTAGAGTCCAATGAAAGTATTCAGGATAACATAGCTACAATGAAAGAATTGCAAGAACAGGCACAGCAGATTGCAGGGACAAATGTCGGAGTTACAGAGTCTATGTCAAGACTTCAGACAAAGACGAAAGAAGTAGAAGAAATTGCGGCTATGATTTTGAATATTTCAAATCAGACCAAGATGCTTGCATTAAATGCATCTATTGAAAGTGCCCGTGCAGGTGAAGCGGGAAGAGGGTTTGCAGTAGTTGCAGACCAGATTCGTCAGTTAGCAGAGCAGACCAGACAATCTACAGAAGAAATTACACGTATTGTGAATGAATTGAATGAGAATGCGGATGAAGTTGTTGCGTCTGTAGAAAGTTCCGTTGAAGCAACACAATATCAGAATGAAAAAATCCAAGAGGCTGCAGAGGCTTTTGGAACATTGATGAACAATATGTCTACATTGATTGATGATATCCATGGTATTGACCAGAGAATTTATAGTCTTTCTGATTCGAATACAAAACTGGTGGATAATATTATGCAGTTATCAGCTGCCACACAAGAAGTTACGGCCAGTGCGGATCAGGTTCGTGAAATGAGCGAAAGTAATTTGAAGTGTGCAACTTCAGTGAAAGAAGCAATTGAGGGAATAGAAAGTTCTTCAGAAGAATTGAAGGTATATCTTTAATAAAAATTAGGTGTGATTTACTGTAAAAGAGTAGTAATAAAACTCGAAAAATGTTATAATTATTGAATTATATAGGTTATACATAAGACGGAGGGGTTATGGCATTTTTGAATTTAAAATCGAAAGATAAGGACGCAGAGACACAAAATAATTTTAAGTATAATGATGTTGGAGAACGATACAAACTGATGAATCGTTTTTATCTGGTTTCTACAACACTTATGTGGACTTTGTTTGTAGGATTTGCATGGTTAAAAACCATGACCAACATGATTCCTATGACAGTGGTTTATGCGATTACAGCACTTACCATTGCCTTTATCGTATTAAATTTTGTTACATATTTTAAGAAAAAAACCAGTAGTAAATTGTATTGGTTTGTTATGGCAGAGACTGCCATTGAAGTATTAATTCTTGGGCTTACTACAGACGCTACATTTATCTTTTATGTAATGTTTGCACTTTTGGCTCTTTTGGTGCCATATTACGATACAAGAGCATTTAAAATTGGTGCTATTGTGTTTGGTGCAATTTATGTAGTTGTTTTTATCGTACAGATGATGTCGAATTTATCTGCATTTAAGGTGGATAATTTAATTACATTCTGTGTAGTATGTTTCTTTATTTTTGTTTTAGTAAATGTAAGTAGAAATACGAAACTATTCAGTGATCATGCACTTGGTGCAGTAGCAGCACAGAATGCAAAGCAGCAGGAAGTGTTTGATGGTATCGTTAGTACTACAAAGACTGTTTCTGTAAAGGCAGAAGAAAGTTCATCCCTTGTAGAGCAGTTAGTAAGTACTACAGAATCTGTAGCAGTTAGTATGCAGGAGATTACGGATGCTACAAATATGACTGCTCAGAGTATTGAAGAGCAGAACAATATGACACAGAATATTCAGATGGCAATTGAGGAGACAGGACAACGCTCTAAGAAAATGGTAGGTATTGCTGTTGATTCAAATCACAGTATTCAGGAAAATATTGTTGCAATGCAAGAATTAAAAGAACAATCTGGATTAATTGCAAATACAAATCATGAAGTTACAGATGCGATGACGAGACTTCAGTCTAAGACGAAGGAAGTAGAAGAAATAGCTGGTATGATTTTAAATATTTCTAGTCAGACAAATATGCTTGCGCTAAATGCTTCAATCGAAAGTGCACGTGCTGGTGAAGCAGGTAGAGGATTTGCAGTAGTTGCAGACCAGATTCGTCAGTTAGCCGAACAAACACGTAAATCAACGGAGGAGATTACGCGTATTGTTAGCGAGTTAAATGAAAATGCAAATGAAGTAGTTGCATCTATTGCAAACTCTTTAGAAGCTTCGGAGGCACAGAGCTTCAAGATTCAAGCTGCTTCGGATGCTTTTGAAAATCTAAACACAAATATGACAACACTTATTGACGATATTAATTCAATTGACCAGCAAATTTATGGTTTGTTGGATGCAAACAATAAGATTGTTGAAAATATTACACAATTGTCTGCTGCTACAGAAGAGGTAACTGCTAGTGCAGAACAGGTTCGCGAAATGAGTGAAAACAACTTAGAATTTGCAGAACAAGTGAAGGATACAATCGGTGTGATTGAGGGCACCGCTGATGAGTTAAAACAATATATCTAAATTGGGAAGGGTAAAAAGTATGAGAAAAACAACAACATTCATGAAAAACTGGTTATTTACAGATTTAGATGGTAGCCAGACAAAGCTCGACTTGCCACACACATGGAATGCTCTTGATGGACAAGATGGTGGTGGTGACTACAGACGTGGCACATGTACTTATGAAACAGAGGTAGCTGCCCCAAAATATGACAAGGAAACAGAAGTGGTTTACTTGCAGTTCCATGGTGTAAATGCTACAGCAAATGTAGTATTAAATGGGAAAGAAGTAGTGGCTCAGCATGACGGTGGTTATTCTACCTTCCGTGTGGATGTAACAGATGTCATTGAAGACATGAACAAGATTGTGGTAAAGGTTGACAATAGCAAAAACGACCGTGTTTATCCACAGATGGCTGACTTTACTTTCTATGGCGGAATCTATCGTGATGTAGAATGGCTGGTTGTAAATAAAGACCATTTTGATTTAGATTATTGCGGAAGTAAAGGTATCAAAATCACTCCAGAAGTAAAAGGCGCAGATGCAGATATTCGTGTAGAAACATACACAAAATCTGATGCAGAAGTTCAGATTGAGCTTACAGATGCAGAAGGTAAAGTTGTAACTACAGGTACAGGAAAAGATGTAGTGCTCCATGTAGAAAACGTACATCTTTGGAATGGTTTAGAAGATCCATATCTTTACAATGTAAAAGCAACACTTGTAAAGAACGGAGCAGCAGTAGATGAAGTAACTAGCACATGCGGCGTTCGTACCATCAAATTCGATCCAAAGACAGGTTTCTATTTAAATGGAAAATCATATCCTCTTCATGGTGTTTCTCGTCATCAGGACTGGAAAGCAATTGGTAATGCAATCAACCATGACAATATGGATTTAGATATGGAAATGATCAAAGAAATCGGAGCAAATACAATTCGTCTTGCTCACTATCAGCATGACCAGTATTTCTACGATCTTTGCGATAAAGAAGGTATGATTGTTTGGGCTGAGATCCCATACATCTCACACCATATGCCAGGTGGCAACAAGAATACACATGATCAGATGGAAGAATTGATTGCACAGAACTACAATCATCCATCTATCGTTACTTGGGGTATTTCAAATGAAATCACAATCAAAGTAACAGATAAAGCTGACATGTTAAAGAACCACAGAGAATTACAGGAATTCGTACACCAGATGGACCCAACAAGACCTACAACAATGGCTTGTTATGCTATGTGTGGACCATTCAACAGAGTAACAAAGATTACAGATATTGTAGCTTGGAATCTCTACCTTGGATGGTATGTACCGTTCCTTTGGTTAAATGATTTATGGATTGGTTTCTACCATCTTATTTATCCAAACCGTTGTTTAGGTTATTCTGAGTACGGTGCAGAAGGTATGCCAAATCTCCATGCAGAAAAACCAAAACGTGGTGACAATACAGAAGAATATCAGAATATTTACCATGAATTCATGTTAGAATGTTTCAAACGTCATCCATATATGTGGGGTACTTACATTTGGAATATGTTTGATTTCGCAGCTGATGATCGTAATCAGGGTGGTGAACCAGGTATGAACCATAAAGGTATGGTTACATTCGACCGTAAGTTGAAGAAAGACTGCTTCTACCTTTACAAAGCATACTGGAACAAGAAAGATGCATTCGTTTATATTGCAAATAGACGTTTTACATATCGTAAGAAATATGCGCAGGAAATTACAGTGTACTCTAATCAGGCAGAAGTATCACTTTACCATAATGGCAATTTAGTAGAAACCAAGAAAGGTGAGAACGTATTTAAGTTCAAAGTAAACCTTGTAGACGGTGAAAACAAATTCGAAGTAAAATCTGGCAACTTAGTAGATAACGCTGTAATTATTAGATCAGATGAGGATCATCCAGAGTATGTAGCTCCTAAGGTTGATACAAAGAACTGGTTCTAAGAAATAAAGAAAGGAATTAAAAAAATGAGTGAAGAAAAAGTAACAGCTCAGGCTAATGATGGCGTAAACCGCGCCAAGATGTATCAGTTAGCACTGTTCCCAATGAACAATGGTGCAACTAACGTGTACTTCGTATTGATTCTTTCTTACATTGCTACTTTTGGTAACACTGTACTTGGAATCGCAACACTTTTTGCAACTACAATGATTACCGTAATGCGTGTGTTTGACGCTATCACAGACCCAATCATTGGTGCCTTAATGGACCGTACTGATGGTAAGTTCGGTAAGTTCCGTCCATTTATGGTAATTGGTAACGTTGTTATGGCGCTTTCAACGATTGCATTATATATCCTTACTCCATTTGTTCCAGAAACAATGGCATGGTTAAGATATGTATTATTCGTGGCTTTATATGCAGTATGGGTAATTGGTTATACTTTCCAGACATCTGTAACACGTTCTGCACAGAGCGTACTTACAAATGATCCAAAACAGAGACCATTGTTTACAATCTTTAATACAATCGGCTCTATGGCTGGTATGGGTCTTATGCAGGTATTAGCACCAATCATCCGTTCCAATGTAGGTGACTATAATACACCAGAATTTTATGCGGTATTTGCACCAATTGGTATTGTAATTTCAATTTTACTTACAATTCTTGCCATCGTTGGTATTTGGGAAAAAGATAATTCTAAATACTTCGGTATTGGTGGGGGAGCTCAGGAAAAAGTTAAAGTTTCTGAATATGTTGAAATTATCAAAGCAAACAAACCAATGCAGAGACTTATGGTTGCTGGTGGTACGTGTAAATTAGCATTATCTATCGCAACAAACATGACAGTTCTTTGTATGTTATATGGATGTATGATGGGCAACTACGATGGATTATATCTTCCAATGATGGTTCTTGGATATGTATTCTCTGCTCCATTCTTTGCTTTAACAGTAAATACATCACAGAAGAAGGGACAGAAAGCCTCACTTCAAAAATATGTTGGTGTGGCGCTTGCTTGCTATGTAGTAGTACTTATTCTTCTTATTATGTGGCAGCCAGGTAACCCAGCTGTTAACTTAAGTATTATGGGACCAAATGGAATTTCAATTAACCTTTATACTATTGTATTTATCATCTTCTTTGGCCTTGGTTATGGTGCATACTATTCAACAGCAGACATGCCAATTCCAATGGTTGCGGACTGTGCAGACTATGAAACATACCGCTCTGGTAAATATATACCTGGTATCATGGGTACTTTATTCTCATTAGTAGATAAATTAGTATCTTCTTTAGCTGCTACAGTAGTAGGTATTGCAGTTACTATTATCGGACTTGAAAACTTACCAGTAGCAGAAACACCATATGCACCAGGTATGAATTGGGTAGTAATCGTATTATTCTGTATCGTTCCAATGTGTGCTTGGGCACTTACACTTTGGGCAATGAAGGGCTATGAATTATCTGGACCTCGTATGAAAGAAATTCAGGCTATCAACAATGCTCGTAAAGAGTTAGTTGCACAGGGTATGACATTAGAAGAAGCAATGGCTAAAATCCAAACAGTTGAAGACATTAAATAACGATATAGCTCAGTAAAGAGTTTTTCTAAAGACTACGAAACGGACTAGTATATATATTGAAATCGCACACGCTCTCGCTCTCAGCGGTGACGTCGCGTTACTAAATTCGCAACAACTAAAGTTGCTGCTCATT
>JAZPYQ010000032.1:0-15159 GCA_045544235.1 Agathobacter sp.
ACCAAGGTCTAGTGCGGCTTCATAAGTAGAGCGGTTTGCCTGTTTTAATTTTGGAAGAACATTTAAAATTACATAAGGAATACTAAATGTTATGTGCGCAATTAAAACGGTTACAAATCCTAAATCTATAAATTTTACAAATAAAAGCATCATGGAAATACCAGTTACAATATCTGCATTCAACAATGGGATATTAGTTGCTCCCAGATAAAAGGTACGGCTTTTTTGTTTCATGGCACTGATACCAATAGCGGCAAGTGTACCAATGATTGTGGATACAACAGCGGAAATAACGGTAATCTCCAAAGTAGTCGCAAATGCTGTCATAATCGTTTCACTTTGGAAACATTGTACATACCACTTTAAGGTAAATCCACCCCATTCTACACGGGTTCGTGAGTCGTTAAAGGAGAGGATGATTAATACTAAAATTGGTAAGTACAGGAAAAGGAAAATAATCGCCATATAGACGTTTGATAGAGTTTTCTTTACCATACAGCTGTTCCCTCCCCATCTTTATCAAATATATTCATAATTGTCATACTTACCATTACAAAGATCATAAGCACTAATGATAAGCTACTGCCGGCATTCCACTGCATACCTTGCATAAAGCTTTCTTCTATAACATTACCAATTAAGAGAACCTTGCCGCCACCGAGAAGTTCGGATACAGCAAAAGAGGTAAGTGCAGGAACAAATACCATGACAATTCCACTGATAATACCAGAAAGTGTAAGTGGAATAATAATCTTAAAGAAGATGGTCACATCATTTGCTCCTAAATCATGGGCAGCTTCAATATAATCTTTTTTGATTCGAGCCATAGAGTTGTAGATTGGTAAAATCATAAATGGTAAATATTCATATACCATACCAAATACAACTGCGGCAGGAGTGTTTAATATCATTACTGGGTCTAATCCGATAGACATAAGTAAAGTGTTTAAAACTCCGTTTTTGTTTAATAATAGTTTCCATGCAAGAATACGGAGTAAAAAGTTCATCCACATTGGAAGCATAAAGATGAATACCACAAGGCTTTGGTTTTTGATTTGTAGATTGTTTAAAATCATAGCCAAAGGATAGGCAAGCAACAAACAAATAACTGTAGCTGCCAATCCTAATTCTAAAGAAAGAATCATGGCGTGTACATTGATTGGGCTTGCAATGTGAGAGAGGTATTCTAATGTGAATGAGCCATTTTCATTGAAAAAGGCATAGTACAATATCATGGCTAAAGGAAGTACGATGAAACCAATTATCCAAACCAGATATGGACCAGCCAGAAGTTGGCGTCTTAGTTTATTCATCGATTTCTACAGCCTCCTCGTCGCTTGATGCAGGTTTGTTCATGATCTGAATGTTAAATGGAGTTACTTTGATACCTACATGGCTTCCTACAGGAACTAATTTTGTGGTATGTACCAGCCATTCATAACCATTTGCCATTACATCTAATTCATAATGAACACCTTTGAAGATAAGAGAAGTAACATCACCTTCTAAGTATCCTTCGTTTGGTGCTACAAGTTCTACGTCTTCTGGACGAATTACAACGTCAACAGGAGTGTTTTTGCCAAATCCTTTGTCAACACATGGCATTTTCACACCAAGGATTTCAACTACTTCGTCTTCAATAAAAGTAGCATCAATAATATTACTTTCTCCGATAAAGTCTGCTACGAAAGCATTTTCAGGTTCATTGTAAATCATTTCAGGAGTACCAATCTGCTGAATATAACCCTGGTTCATTACAACAATAGTGTCGGACATGGTAAGAGCTTCTTCCTGATCGTGAGTTACATATACGAAAGTGATTCCAAGTTCTTCTTTTAATCGAATAAGCTCGTACTGCATGCTTTGACGCATTTTTAAGTCTAAAGCACCAAGTGGTTCGTCAAGAAGAAGAACCTTTGGTTCATTTACAATGGCACGGGCAATAGCAATACGTTGCTGCTGACCACCACTAAGTGAGTCGATAGCACGATTTTCATATCCGTCTAAGTTTACAAGTTTTAAAGCATATTTGATTTTATCATCAATATAAGCCTGGCTTTTTTTGCTGATTTTAAGCCCAAAAGCAATGTTTTCTGCAATTGTCATATGTGGGAAAAGAGAGTACTTTTGGAAAACGGTATTTAATTTACGTTCGTTGGCAGGCAAATAAGTAATATCCTGAGAATCGAAAAGAATCTGTCCTTTGTCAGGGGTCTCAAATCCACCAAGAAGTCGAAGGGTAGTGGTTTTTCCACAACCAGATGGTCCGAGGAGAGTAACGAATTCGTTTTCTCTTACATATAAGTTAAATTCATCTAAAACTAACTGTTTTCCATATGATTTAGAAATATCTACAAAGTTAATTAACGCTTTTTTCATTTCAGATACCTTTCTTATAGTTAATTAAAATACTTAATTAAAAACTAGGTGGGTTGGAAACCCAGATTAGAACAGCATCACGGCTGGTTTTGTTTTCGATAAAGTGGCGTTTTCCTGCTTTAAAATAAAAGGATTCACCAGCTTTGACGGTGTGATATTTTCCACCGAAGTTTACACGAACTGTCCCTTTTATCACATATCCAAATTCCTCGCCAGAATGAGGCTGAAGAATCTCAGATACTCCACCTGGATGGAGAGTAAGTCTTACAGGTTCCATAGCATTTTTTTGTGCATTTGGAACTACCCATTCAACAAGTGACTTTGTTTCTTCATCTTCTTTTTCAAAATAGTCGGATTCTTTGAAGACAATTTGTTCTGGTTCTTCATCTGCAAAAAACTCCGCAGGAGTAGTGCCAAGACATTGAATAATGTCGAGAAGTGTACTAACAGATGGTGTGTTTTGATTTCGTTCCAATTGTGAAATAAAGCCCTTTGTAAGTTCTGAACGGTCTGCAAGTTCCTGCTGCGTAAGACCGTACTGGATACGTAACTCTTTCATACGATTTCCAATATCCAAAATAATCGCCTCCAATTCGTAATTGTTGATTAAAAGTTTATTTTTAATGCGACAACTCTAAAAGTTGACTCAAAGTTTACAATTAATAAACAGCATAATTGATTTTATACTATTTATATGGAAAGTCAATAGATATTTAAGAATAAATAGAAATTATTTTTATAAAGAAAAAAGGATGCCACAAATTTGTATTTTGTGACATCCCTTTTGATTATAAGCCACTAACCGGGATCGAACCGGTGGCCTACGCATTACGAGTGCGTCGCTCTACCTACTGAGCCATAGTGGCATATTCTGTTACGACTTTAGTATAATAACAAATTTTGTTCTTAAATTCAATAAAAAAATAAGACTTCTCAAGATAAATAAGAAGTCTTAAATGTTTTATTTTAAAAGGGAAGCATTTACTTCCTGAGCCATACGTTCGTATCCTGCAGCACTTGGGTGTAAATGGTCACCGCTGTCATATTCAGGAAGAAAAGCGGATGGATTTTCTGGGTCACAGAGTGCCTTGTCAAAGTCGATTACACCATCAATAAGTTCTGTGTTTCGAATCCAATCATTATATGTATTGCGAAGCTCTTCACGAAAACCTGCATAGGTACGCCAGCCTTCAATAGGGAGAAGTGTACCTACGTATACTTTGTATCCATATTCTCGGGCTTGTGAGATATAACGTTTTAAGCCATCGATAAGTTCTTCAGAGGTAGGAAGGTCGCTCATAGGACGGAATGGATTTACATCGACACCAACTGGATGAATAATATCATTGATTCCCTGCTGAATAATAACGGTGTCAGCTCCATCCGTAGGTACTTCGTGAGAGAAGCGGTGTTCGCCACTTAAGCCATAGGATTCGTATGTGATGTTGTCGTATTCACGAAGAATACGTGAACCGCTTGTAGCACGACGAATGATAGCAGTATTTTTATATCCTTCTTCTTTACAGCGAAGGGCTAAGTAGTCAGGCCAATCCTGTGCTGTAATAGAGTCACCATAGCATACAATGGTACGGTTTTCTTTTTTTGTATATACAGAAACATTGCTCAAGAAGTAGTTGTAACTGGTTCTTCGAGAGACGTTGATAGGGAATTCCTCAATTTCAGAATAATCACCTACCGCATATTGACCACCAGAGAGCGGACCGCTGGTATATACCACGGAACGCATTTGTGTGTAGGTTTTTAAGTAAAAACTTACTTTAAAGAAAAAACCTGCTTTTATCTCACAATCAACTGGGTCAGAAACAATGTTTTCACCTGCAGGAATCATACACTGTGTGTTTCCGCCATGAAAGGTAACTTGATAGAATTTTCCTGCAACTAGAAGTGTTGTTTTTTCTATACAAATAGGGTCAGTTCCACAATAGTTATCAAATGTGAGTCGAACAGCATCCCCATCAAATGCAGAGTAAATAGGATAACGGAGTGTAATATTTTTTCCATAACTTTCTGGTCTGTTTTCACCTATTGATACAGCATTTCCCCAGATAGATGCCCAATGTAATTTTGCAGATTCTTTCATAATAGAGATTCCTTTCTTTTCATTGCACTTCAAATATACGATAGAAATAGGAAAAATTCTAGTAAATTTCATTATTTTGTTGTTCTTTTTCATATTAATTGGTATAATATGAGCACTTGAAATCATTTACGAGGTGATAAATTATGAAAGATAAATTAATGAACGTAAAAGACAAAGTGGTTGATATAGCGAAAAAAGTATTCGAATATTTCAAAAATAATATGACCGCAACCGCGGTGTTGGGATTTAGCGTTGTTTCTTTGGTGCTTATCTTAATTGCAATGTTAGCATTAAAAGAATTTGTTGTTTCGGTATGTGTACTTATTATTATAGAAGCAGCTATGGCAGCTTTGCTTCATAAAGCAGAAATTTGGAAGCATGGTATTTTGCTTGTAGCTCAGCTTGTTGCAGCAATTATTATTAAGAGAATTCCACTTGTAATTCTTTGTATTATTGCTTATGTAGCAGCAACTTTCGCTTTACAGCTTATGATGAAAAGAGAAAAAATTAGTCCTAAAGCATAGTCTTTAGGACTTTTCCTTTTTAGTATTTGTAGAAAAGGAGTCCATGGATGAATAAACAAAATTATCATTTGAAAATGTTAGAGCTTATTGATGAGAATTGTAGTGAGGGGAGAGTTCCTAGTCTACTTTTGCACAGCTGCTGTGCTCCATGCAGTTCTTATTGTTTAGAGGTGTTGTCTCAGTATTTTCAAGTTACGGTATTTTATTATAACCCCAATATATATCCTCCAGAGGAGTATACCATGCGTGTAGAGGAGCAGGAGAGATTTATTCGAGAGTTTCCTGCGAAGTATCCAATTCGATTTGTAGAAGGAACGTATGATACAAATAAGTTCTATGAGATGGCAAAGGGGATGGAACAATTAAAAGAGGGTGGAGAAAGATGTTTTGCATGTTATGAGCTTCGCTTGAGAGAGTCGGCAGAGTATGCAAAAGAAAATGGATTTGATTTTTTTACCACAACACTTTCTATTAGTCCTTTGAAAAATGCAGAAAAGTTGAATGAAATCGGGAAAAAACTTGAGGAAGAGTATGGAGTGAACTATCTATATTCTGATTTTAAAAAGCAGAACGGATATAAACGGTCCACAGAAATTTCCAATGAATACGAGATGTATCGTCAGTACTATTGTGGATGTGTATACTCAAAGAAACAGCGTGATGAAGAAATCCAGGCTCGTGAACTAGAAAATAATAGATAAATTAACCTAATGCTTATATATGGAAAGAGAGGAAATGATTATGGCACAGTTATGGGGCGGACGCTTTACAAAAGAAACTGATAAATTGGTTTATAACTTCAATGCGTCTATTTCATTTGATCAGAAATTTTATGAAGAAGATATAGAGGGCAGTATTGCTCACGTTACAATGCTTGCAGCTGTAGGTATTTTAACAGAACAGGAAAGAGATGCTATTGTTTCTACTTTAGAAGATATCCGTCAGGAAGTAAAAGAAGGCAAATTAGAAATCACAGATGAATACGAAGATATTCATAGTTTTGTTGAAGCAAATCTAATTGATAGACTTGGAGATACCGGTAAGAAACTTCATACAGGTAGAAGTCGTAATGATCAAGTGGCTTTGGATATGCGTCTTTTTACAAGAAAACAGGTGGCTGCAGTGGATGCAGAACTTGAAGACATCTTGCAGACAATTTTACAGATTATGAGAGAAAATACTCAGACCATTATGCCAGGATTTACACATCTTCAGAAAGCACAGCCTATTACATTGGCTCACCATATGGGTGCTTATTTTGAAATGTTTAAGCGCGATAGACAGCGCCTCTTTGATATCTTCGAGAGAATGAATTACTGTCCATTGGGTTCTGGTGCTTTGGCAGGAACAACTTATCCATTAGACAGAAACATGACAGCAGAGTTGCTTGGATTCTATGGTCCAACTTTAAATAGTATGGATGGTGTATCAGACAGAGATTATTTAATCGAGTTCTTGGCTGCGTTATCTACGATTATGATGCATTTAAGCCGTTTTTCTGAAGAGGTTATCATTTGGAACTCTAATGAATATCAGTTTGTAGAAATTGACGACGCATATAGTACAGGTAGCAGTATCATGCCACAGAAGAAGAATCCTGATATTGCAGAGTTGGTTCGTGGTAAAACTGGACGTGTGTATGGTGCATTAACTTCACTTTTAACTACTATGAAGGGAATTCCACTTGCATATAATAAGGATATGCAGGAAGATAAAGAGTTTTCTTTTGATGCTATGGATACAGCAAAGGGATGTATCGCACTTTTTAATGGCATGTTAAAGACTATGAAGTTTAAAAAAGAAAATATGCGTAAGAGTGCAAACAATGGCTTTACCAATGCAACAGATGCAGCAGATTATCTTGTAAAACATGGAGTACCTTTCCGTGATGCACATGGTATCGTAGGTCAGATAGTGCTTTATTGTATTGATAAAGATATTGCGATTGATGATATGTCTTTAGAAGAATTAAAAGCTATTAGCCCTGTATTTGAAGAAGATGTATATGAAGCGATTTCTATGGAGACTTGTGTAAACACAAGACTTACCATTGGGGCACCATCTGAAGAAGCTATGAAACAGGTGATTACATTAGAAGAGGATTACTTGATGAAAAACCCACCTATAAAAGGTTAAAATAAGGAGATTTTAGTAAATACACAAGATGTTGGTAAAAATATACAAAATATAACGAGATTTGGTGCTAATTTCTAACAACTTGTTTATTGTAATTTTATTCCATATCAAGTAATATATTTCTATCAAAGACAGTTGTTCGCCACAGACGGACAAACAGACGAGGAGACTAGAATTATGAACGAAAAATTAAAAGTAGGTATTTTAGGTGGAACAGGTATGGTTGGACAGCGTTTCATCGCATTATTAGAAAATCATCCATGGTTTGAGGTAACAACTATTGCTGCGAGCCCAAGAAGTGCCGGTAAAACATATGAAGAAGCAGTAGGTGGACGTTGGAAAATGACTACACCTATGCCAGAAGCGGTAAAGAACATCGTAGTAATGAACGTAAATGAAGTAGAAAAAGTTGCTTCTGAAGTAGATTTCGTATTCTCAGCAGTAGATATGTCAAAAGACGAAATCAAGAAAATCGAAGAAGAATATGCAAAGACAGAAACCCCAGTAGTTTCCAATAACAGTGCCCATAGATGGACACCAGACGTTCCTATGGTAGTGCCAGAAATCAATCCAGAGCATATGAATGTTATCGAATATCAGAAAAAACGTCTTGGTACTACAAGAGGTTTCGTAGCAGTTAAACCAAACTGTTCAATTCAGTCCTATGCACCAGTTCTTACAGCATGGAAAGAGTTTGAACCATACGAAGTAGTGGCAACTACATATCAGGCTATTTCTGGAGCAGGAAAGACATTTAAAGACTGGCCAGAAATGGTAGAAAACATTATCCCATATATCGGTGGCGAAGAAGAAAAATCAGAAAAAGAACCACTTCGTATCTGGGGTCACATTGACGAAGAAAAAGGTGAAATCGTACCAGCAGATGGTCCAGTAATCACATGTCAGTGTATTCGCGTTCCTGTTTTAAATGGACACACAGCTGCAGTATTTGTAAAATTCAAAAAACAGCCTACAAAAGAACAGCTTATTGAGAAACTTGTAAACTTCAAAGGTGTTCCACAGGAACTTGAACTTCCAAGTGCTCCAAAGCAGTTCATTCAGTATCTTGAAGAAGACAACAGACCACAGGTTAATCTTGATGTAGACTATGAAAACGGTATGGGTGTATCCGTTGGTCGTATTCGTGAAGACCATGTATATGATTGGAAATTCATCGGTTTATCACACAACACGGTTCGTGGTGCTGCAGGTGGTGCAGTTCTTTGTGCAGAGCTTTTAAAAGCACAGGGATATATTACAAAGAAATAAGAGTTAAAAAAGAGTTCTCGAAAGAGAACTCTTTTATTGTGTAAAAAATTAAAATATGATATAATTTTTCTATTATACGGGTAATACATACAAAGGAGAGACGTTGTGTTTAAACAAAGCGAACTTAAGAGATTAGAAGATTTATATGCAGAACAAGGCAATCAGCTTGTGGTTTTATATGGTCCGATGAATTCTGAAAAAGAAGAATTGATTCGTACATTTATCCGCGAGAAGAAACACTTTTATTATCGTGCAAGAAAAGCTTCTGCAAAAGAACAGCTTTCTATGATGGGTGAAGAAGTTTCTAAGAAATTTGATGTGCGTATTCAAAAATATACATATGAGGAATATTTCAATCGTGTGAAAAGTGGTAATCCAACCAAACTTGTGGTAGTAATTGATGAGTTTGAACAGATTGCAAAAAAAGATCCTGAGTTTATAGAGAGTATATTAAAGTTAAAGAATCGTCGTCTTTATCCTGGACCAGTTATGATTATTCTAGCTAGTTCTTCTATTGTGTGGGCAGAACAGGATATGGATGAAACAATCGGTGAGACTGCGGTTAAACAGATTAATGCACGTGTGAAGATTCCAAATTTGAACTTCCTGGAAGTGGTGCGTGTTTTTCCAGAATTTTCCGTAAGCGACACCATCAAAATCTATGGTGTTTTAGGTGGCGTGCCAGGATATTTAAAGAGATGGAATACAAAGAAGTCATTTAAACAGAATATCTGCGACTTGATTTTAAATGAAAATGGCTATTTCTTTAAAATGGCAGAGGAACTGGTATCTTCAGAACTAAGAGAATTATCAGTTTATAATACGATTCTTATGGCTATCGCCAAGGGAGAGAATAAATTGAACGACTTGTTCCATTACACGGGATATTCTCGTCCAAAAATTAGTGTATATATGAAGAATCTAAGCCATTTTGATATTATTGAGAAGGTTGTTTCTTTTGAAACTGGCGGCTGGGACAATGCAAAGAAAGGGGTATATCGTATCAAAGATACCTATATCAATTTCTATTATCGATTTGTATATCCACATTTATCCGATTTGTACATGATGTCTCCAGAGGAATTCTACGATACATATATCGAAGCAGAGTTGGATGAGTACTTAAACCGTTATTTCATCAATGTCTGTATGGAATATTTATCTCTTTTAAACCAGATTCGTCGTTTACCATTAACGGTTGCTAAAATGGGCACATGGGTTGGTAAAACAGGGAATATCGATATCATTGCACAGAGTAGTGATAGACAGAACATCGTTGGTATTTGTAACTGGGAAAGAACAGAGCTTACCATGGAAATGTGCAAAGAATTATTTGACTCAATGAAAAAAGCAAAAATTACTTCGAATCATATTTATCTTTTCTCGGCAAAGGCCTTTGCGCCAGATGTGGTTGAAATGGCAAAAGCAGACAGTCGCTTTGAACTTATTGATATGAATGAATTGTAATTTAGGAGTGTTATGGGAAAATCACTAATTATAACAGAAAAACCTTCTGTTGCTCAGGAATTTGCTAAAGTCTTGCATGTGAGTGGCAGAAAAGATGGATACATAGAAAATGAAAATTATGTGATTACATGGTGTGTTGGTCATTTGGTTGGACTGGTTTATCCAGAATCCTATGATGAAAAATACAAAAAATGGAAACTAGAAGACCTTCCATTTTTGCCAAAAGATTATAAATACGATGTAATCAAAGAAGTGTCAAAACAATATGACATTGTTCACGGCATGTTGATGCGCGAAGATATTGACCGTGTTTACTGGGCAGGTGACGCGGGAAAAGAAGGTCAGACCATCGAAGAAAATATCAGAAACTTTGGTGGAGTAAGAGAAGGCATGGAAGAGCTTCGTGTGTGGATTGACTCACAGACAGAAGAGGAAATCCTTCGTGGTATTAAAGAAGCAAAGCCTATGAGCGCCTATGCGAACTTAGGTAATTCTGGCATTATGCGTACTATTGAAGACTATGCTATGGGTATCAATTTCTCCCGTGTTATGTCTGTTAAGTATGGAAATCTATTAAATGATGCAGCCGGAACTACCAGTTATACAGCCATCGCAGTTGGTCGAGTTATGACCTGCGTACTTGGCATGGTTGTTATCCGAGAGCGTGAAATCCGAAACTTCAAGGAAACACCTTTTTACCGTGTAGTAGGTACTTTTACAGATGCAGGTATCGAAGGCGAGTGGAAGGCAGTAGAAGGTTCGAAATACTTCGAATCACCGCTTCTTTATAAAGAAAATGGTTTCAAAGAAGAAAAAGATGCCAATGCTTTGATTGATTTATGTCGTGGAAAAGAAGCCAAAGTAAAGGCTTTGGAGAAATCTATTAGTAAGAAACGTGCGCCACTATTATTTAATCTGGCAGAGCTTCAGGCAGAGTGTGCAAAGCGTTTTAAGATTAGTCCGGACGAAACCTTGCAGATTGCGCAGGACTTATATGAAAAGAAACTGACTACTTATCCTAGAACCGATGCCAGAGTGTTATCTACAGCAGTGGCAAAGGAAATCTATAAAAATTTAAGCAAATTAAAGGGATACGAAGTAGTGGCTCCATATGTGGAGACTATTTTACAGAACAAATCCTATGCTTCTATTGCAAAGACGCAGTATGTAGATGATAGCAAGGTCACAGACCATTACGCTATTATTCCAACTGGACAGCTTACAGAGCTAAATTCATTGGATTCTCTTCAAAGAAGTGTATTTGAATTGATTTGTCGTCGCTTCTTAAGTATTTTCTATCCTGCTGCAGAATATCAGAATGTAAAACTGACAGTAGGGGTAGAAAAAGAAGAATTTTTTGCCTCTGCAAAGGTATTAAAAAGCCCAGGATATTTAGAGGTAGCAGGACTTCCAAAGAAGAAAACTACTGTAAATGCAGAGGATATTGATAATCCAGATGGTAATCCATTTGGTGAAGAAGAAAAAGCTGCAGATCCACAGGTGCTTTTGGAAGTGGCGGATCGTTTACATATTGGTGACGTAATAGAAGTAAGTGGTTATGGTATTCGTTATGGAAAAACATCTCCACCAAAACGCTATACTTCTGGTTCTATGGTGCTTGCTATGGAAAATGCAGGTCAGCTCATTGAAGACGAAGAACTGCGTGAACAGATTAAAGGCTCTGGAATCGGAACCTCTGCAACTCGAGCAGAAATCATTAAGAAGCTGATTCGTATCGGTTACTTAAACTTAAATAAAAAAACACAGGTGCTTACACCAGAAAATCTAGGGGAAATGATTTTTGAAGTAGTAAACCTGACCGTTCCTGCACTTTTAAATCCTAAGATGTCTGCATCTTGGGAAAAAGGCTTAGAAGGCATTACACAGGGAACGGTAGACTTCTGGGATTATAGAACGAAACTAGAAGACTATATTCGAAAAGAAACATTAAAGATGATAGACCAGAATCTGCGTCACGAACTAGCGGATAGAATCAGCGAATTTGCTGGGAAAAATGCTCGTGGAATCGCAGCCAGAAAGAAGATTGGTGTAAAATGTCCACTTTGCGATGGTGAGCTTGTAACGACACCATTTGGATTTGGTTGTAGTAATTATAAGCAGGATAAATCCGGCTGTAATTTCAATATAGGAGAAATCGCAGGTATCACACCTACCGAGGAACAGGTGAAAGCACTGTTCGAAAATGGTCGCACAGAAACCATTCGTGGTTTTAAATCTAAAGCAGGCAAGAAGTTCGATGCAGCACTGAAATTAGAAAAGACAGAGGATGGAAAAGTAAACATTACATTTGACTTCGCAGATGTGGAGCCAGAGGTTTTACCAGATGTTACTTGTCCTGCTTGTGGAGGACAGCTTGTAAAGAAATCCTTTGGATATGGCTGTGCCAACTACAATGCAGAGGATGAGAATAGTTGTCGTTTTGCTATTGGTACGATTGCAGGAAAAACACTTTCTGCAGCCAATGTAAAACAGCTTCTTACAGATGGAAAAACAGAAACACTTCGTGGCTTTAAGTCCAAATCAGGCAAGAAATTTGATGCTTGCCTTATCTTAGAAAACAATGAAAATGGTAAGCCAGTAGTGAATTTCGATTTTGAACATGTAGAAGCAAAGAAGGTAAAAGATGTATCTTGTCCATTCTGTGGTGGTGATATTATAGTCAATTCTTGGGGCTATGGATGTGCCAACTACGATAAAGAAAAAGAGGACAGTTGTCGTTTTTCTATCGGGAAGATGGCAGAGAAATCATTGACAGAAGCCAATGTCAAAGAACTTTTAACCAATGGAATTACAGGAACCATCCGCGGATTCAAGTCAAAAACTGGCAAGAAATTTGATGCCAGAGTAGCACTTAGTAAGGACGAAGAGGGCAAGATTACTGGCTTAAAGTTTGATTTCAATGACCTCGAGCCAGTTAAGGTAAAAGATGTCCTTTGTCCACTGTGTAAAGGCGATATCGTGGTTACACCATTTGGATATGGATGCTCTAACTACAAGAAAGAAGATCCAGAGCATAGTTGTCGCTTTATGATTGGGCAGATTGCCAGTGTAAAATTAAAAGAAGCCCATGTAAAACAGCTTCTTACCACAGGAAAAACAGATGTTATTGAAGGCTTTGTTGCAAAAACAGGTATGAAGTTTGATGCACCACTGAAACTTACAGAAGACGGACAGGTAACCTTTGATTTCCCTGAGAAACCAAAGCCAGTAGAGTCCAATGTAGATTGTCCAAAATGTCAGAAGAAGATGTTAAAAGGACAGTGGCAGTATGAGTGTGAATGTGGTTTTAAACTATGGCATACGGTAGCAAAAGTTGAGTTGCCAGAAGATATTATCATTGAGCTTTTGACAACAGGAAAAACAAAGAAAAAAGTTGTTGGATTTACTTCTAAGGCAGGTAATGTATTTGATACATGCCTAAAATATGAAGATGATACCATCAAATTTGACTTTGACAATCCTGGAGAAGAGGCTGCTGAAAAAGACAATCAGTTGGATTTAAGTAATCCGGACTCTATGATGATTGAATTGCCACCAGTTTCGGATGAAAAAATTGTTGACGAAGAAAATGCACAGCAGTAAAATTTAGTCGGAGTTTAAATCTAAGGAATAAGAAAGGCAAGATTTATGGAAAACGCTAAAATTTGTAACAACTATACACTTGATGAAACTATTGCAAAAGATTACCTTGCGCAGTTTACCTATCCTTGGGAAGCGCTAAAGGGAATTAGTGATTATATCAAAGAATTAGGCCCTACACTTGATAAAGAGATTTTCGAAGAAAGAGGAGAAAATATCTGGGTAGCAAAGTCTGCAAATGTTGCTCCAACAGCATGCTTAAACGGACCACTTATCATTGATGAAGACGCTGAAATTCGTCATTGTGCGTTTATTCGTGGAAGCGCAATCATTGGAAAGAACTCCGTAGTTGGAAACTCTACAGAGATTAAAAATGATATTATTTTCAACAACGTACAGGTGCCACATTATAACTATGTAGGAGATTCTATCCTTGGTTACAAATCCCACATGGGAGCAGGTTCTATTACTTCAAATGTAAAGTCTGATAAGACATTAGTAGTAGTAAAAGACTGCTATGATACCAAAGAAGAAATCGAAACAGGTTTGAAGAAATTTGGTGCGATGCTTGGTGATTATGTAGAAGTAGGTTGTAACTCTGTGCTTAATCCAGGTACTGTTATTGGTAAAAACAGTAATATTTATCCAACTTCATGCGTACGTGGAGTTGTTCCAGCAAACCATATTTTCAAAGATAAAGACCACGTAGTTGCCAAAAAATAAATGTTTAGACTAGACTTATTTATGAAAATATGCGAGAATGTCATGGGTATGTTAATTTACTAACAAAGTAAATACAATATATAAATGCTTAATGCGAAAGGAGTCTACTATGATTTACACAAAGGAAGTAGAAAACATGTGTCCAGTTGCTAAGGGCGCAAAACATGAACCAGCTCCTATTCCACAGGAAGGAAAATGGGTTCACTCTAAAAAAATCGAAGATATCTCTGGTTTCACACACGGTATTGGCTGGTGTGCACCACAGCAGGGTGCTTGTAAGCTTTCCCTCAACGTAAAGAACGGTATCATTGAAGAAGCTTTAGTAGAAACAATTGGATGTTCTGGTATGACACATTCAGCAGCTATGGCAGCTGAAATTCTTCAGGGCAAAACAATTCTTGAAGCTTTAAATACAGACTTAGTATGTGATGCTATCAACACAGCTATGAGAGAATTATTCTTACAGATCGTTTATGGACGTACACAGAGTGCTTTCTCTGATGACGGTCTTGCAATCGGTGCTGGTCTTGAAGACTTAGGAAAAGGTCTTCGTTCACAGGTTGGTACAATGTACGCAACAAAAGCAAAAGGTGTTCGTTACCTTGAAATGGCAGAAGGCTATGTAACAGGTATCGCACTTGATGAAAACGACGAAGTTATCGGATACCAGTTCGTATCTCTTGGAAAAATGACAGACTTCATCAAAAAAGGTGATGATCCTAATACAGCTTGGGAAAAAGCAAAAGGACAGTATGGTCGTGTAGCTGACGCAGTTAGAATTATCGACCCACGTCACGAATAAGAGGAAGGGAGATAAGAGACAATGGCATTATTTGAATCATATGAAAGAAGAATTCCACAGATTAACGCTGTGTTAAATAGTTATGGTATCAGCTCTATCGAAGAAGCTGAAAAAATCACAAAAGATGCTGGACTTAACGTTTACGATCAGGTAAAAGC
>JAZPYQ010000033.1:0-40827 GCA_045544235.1 Agathobacter sp.
AGATATCGAATTCACACCAATCGCTAACGCATATATCCGTGCAAGAGGTGCAGACAGAATGTCTTCATTCGGTGACTTCATTTCTCTTTCTGATGTTTGTGACAAATCTACAGCATTAGTAATCAAGAGAGAAGTTTCTGACGGTGTTATCGCTCCAGGATACACAGAAGAAGCACTTGAAATCTTAAAAGCAAAGAAAAATGGCAACTACTGTGTAATCCAGATTGACCCAGATTACGAACCAGCACCAATCGAAACAAAAGAAGTATTTGGTGTAACTTTCGAACAAGTCGGATCGTAGCCATGTCGTTCTGTGAGCCAAGGAGTTGATCATTTGGTTTGTCTTCCTAAGACCGCTTGGCCTCCGACTTGTGTTATTCAGATTGATCCAGATTATGAACCAGCACCAATCGAAACAAAAGAAGTATTTGGTGTAACATTTGAACAGGGTAGAAACGAACTCGTTATTGACGACGAATTCTTCAACAATATCGTAACAGATAATAAAGACTTAACAGAACAGGCAAAGATTGACCTTGCAATCGCTATGATTACACTTAAATATACTCAGTCAAACTCAGTATGTTATGTAAAAGGCGGACAGGCAATCGGTAGCGGTGCTGGACAGCAGTCTCGTATCCACTGTACACGTCTTGCTGGTAGCAAGGCTGATAACTGGTGGTTACGTCAGTCACCACAGGTGCTCGGACTTCAGTTCGTAGACGGTATCAAACGTGCAGACCGTGACAACGCTATCGACCTTTACATGGGCGAAGATTACATGGATGTACTTGCTGATGGCGCTTGGGAAAACATCTTCAAAGTAAAACCAGCAGTATTTACAGCAGAAGAAAAACGTGCTTGGTTAGACAAGAACACAGACGTAGCACTTGGTTCTGACGCATTCTTCCCATTCGGTGACAACATCGAAAGAGCAAAGAAGAGCGGTGTTAAATATGTAGCACAGCCAGGTGGATCTGTTCGTGATGATCATGTTATTATGACTGCGAACAAATATGATATGGTAATGAGCTTTACAGGAATTAGATTATTCCACCATTAATTAAAAATTAAAGTAAAATTAGAGACCCTGTCCAAAACTGGACAGGGTCTTTTTGTATAGAATCTACAAAATTGTGTTGAATTTTAATTAAAATATTGCATAAAATAATTTGTAGAATTATAATTAAAACGGAAAGAGAGGAATTATATATGAGTTTAGCATTAGCAGAATTTACAGAAAAACTTGTACCTATTTCAGATTTTAGTCAAGGAAAAGCGGGAAAAATTTTTTCGGATGTATATGAAAACAATAATGAATATATTGTGTTGAAAAATAATCAGCCAACAGCGGTAGTTATATCTGTAACCGAGTATAAAGAGGCGCAAAGAAAGATTGCACAATTAGAAAGGATATTAGATATGATGGAAAATATGCGTTTGCTTAAGATTGCCGAAGGTAGAAGAGAAGGTGAATATATTGATTTTGAAGATCTTGTGGCAGAGGAAGGATTTTCAATGGAAGAATTAGAAAAATTATCAGAGAGTGTAGAAATTGAATAATGTCTTGGAAAATCAAGATCGAAACTGAAGCAAAAAAAGAGTATCATAAGCTTGATGGAAGTTTGAAGAAACAGGTACTTGCAGGAATAATTAAAGTATCAAAAGCACCTTTGCCAAGTCCCCATGGATACGGGAAACCTCTGGGGAATAAAAATGGAAGTAATTTAACAGGATTTTTTAAAATAAAGTATAAGGGAATCGGTGTTCGCGTTATATACACATTAGTACTTAACGAAGCTATAATGAACATTGCCGTTATCTCGGAAAGAGATGATAATTATTGTTATGAGTTAGCGACAAAGGTGTATGAGAAATATGGCGATAAGATTTTCGAGGATATATTTACTAATTTTATGCAAGAACAGTAAAATGTATTTTATGTAGGGTTAGCAATAGGTTAATCCTTTTTTATTGCTATTCAGAATAAATTTATCGAAAAACGATAAAAATATATTGACTTTCGATTTGCTTGGTAGTATTATCCAATTAAAGAGAGCAGGAAAATATTAGAAATGTTCTCTTGGAAGGGAAGAGAAATTATGAAAAAGGATACATTGATTAGATTCACCAAATATATTTTAGATTTTATGTTTTTTGGCGGTATATTGGTGACTGCTACATTACCACTTAGTGTTAGATTCTTAGGTACATTCTCTGAGGAGATTAAAAAGCATAACGGTGAGTTGGTACTGATTTACTTTGTGCTAGGAATTGCAGCAGTTGTAATTTTACGTGAGCTCCGTAAGATTTTTAAGACTGTAATCAATAAAGACTGTTTCGTACGAGAAAATGTAGTTAGTTTAGATAAAATGTGTAAATGGAGCTTCTTCATTGTCCTTATGTCAATTGTAAGAACCTTCGTATTTGCCACAACTGCTATGTTGGTTGTGATTCTGGTATTTACGATTGCAGGTCTGTTTAGTAAAGTGCTTAGCTTTGTATTCGAAGAAGCAATTGGGTACAAGGAAGAAAATGACTTTACTATTTAATACTAGACTAGAAATGGAGCAATGATATGGCGATTCGAATCAATTTAGATGTAATGATGGCAAAAAGAAAAAAAGGGCTGACAGAACTTGCGAAAGAGGTAGATATCACTCTGGCAAATCTTTCAATCTTAAAAAATGGTAAGGCAAAGGCTGTGCGTTTGGAAACGTTAAATGCTATTTGCAAAGCCTTGGATTGTCAGCCTGGAGATATCCTCGAGTATGTTGAGGAGGAAGATGAAGAATAGGAGAATGGTTTTATGTTAAGTTATTTAAGTTTACATTCTTTAAGTCTTATGACAGGTCTTACAGCGTGGGTGTTCGGTACTTGTGCAGTTACGGAGAAAAAGGAAACAAAAATACATGGTTTCTCGGTAGGGAGCTTATGTATGTGTAGTATAGCCCTAGTTTTACAACTGATTGAAATAGGGAGACTTGTTGAGAAAAATGATTTATCGGCAATTATGGACACGATTGGAGCGGTGATTATCGCTGCTATGGTACTGGTGGTAGTAACAATGTTGTTGAATGTAGTTGCACTGTTAAAAGTAGGAGCACAGAATAAAATGAGGAGTAGCAGATAATGAAGAAAGTAATTATGTGCATATTATGCTTATGCATCATATGTGGGCTTATGGGGTGTAGTGATCGTGAAGACATAGGAAATGGAGATTTTTCTGTGACAATTCTAAATTCGGTTTCTGAAGATATCTATAGCATAGGGTACACATATTATGTAAACGAGGAAGTGATAAGTAGTGGTGGCGTCTGTAATGCAGACAATTCTGCAATAAAAAAAGATGATAGCTTTTCTTTGGATAATACTCCAGATGCAGATGAATTCGAGTTAGAACTTTCTGTGCAAGACAAAGAAGGAAAAGAATATCTATGTTTAACAAAACTTATGATAGATAGAAAATTTGCTGAACAATATGTGTTTTATATTTCAGGAGATTTTGAGAATGGATTTGAAGTATTATCTGTTGCATCTAATAAGAGTGGTATTTTTGAAATAACAATGACTATCCCTGCTGGAAGTACAGAAGAATTTGTTTATTCAGATGTAGAAATTTCACCTACAAAAGATACGATTATTTTTTATGTTGGGCAAAATGTAGGAGATTCGGCTGTTTGCTTAAAACCAATAGAAGTGAAAGAGGAAAATCATTATGAGCCATCTTACGTTACTCCAGGCATGGGGACTGAAATGAATGTTGAAAAAGGGGCTTGGTATAAAGTTGGTCTAGCAATGGTAAATCCAACAGATGAAGATATTAGGGTTACTATTAAAATTGAAAATATAGAAGTTAGAAAATAGAAAGTTCCAAGGAATAACTCCTTGGAACTTTTTTATATCCCCGAATATACAATATTTCCCAGCAAAAAAGGATTGACTTTTATATATCGGTTAGTGTAAACTAACGCGAGTAAGACAAAACAAACAGAAGAGAAAGAAATATACATATAGATGGAGGAAATATGAAAAGAATAGTAAACGGAATTTGTGTAGCATTAGCATTTGTGTGTATTGGACTAGGGGTGATTGGAATTGTACTTCCAATTTTACCAACAACTCCACTTTTTATTGCGGCAGCTTGTCTGTTCGCAAAAGGTTCAAAGAAATTTCATAAATGGTTCTTAAACACAACGCTTTACGGAAAATACATTGAAAGTGCAATAAAGAATGGAACAATGGAGAGAAAGGCAAAACGCCATATGATGATAACGCTTGCTATCGTATTTGGTATGGGAATTTTCTTTTCGCCAGTTATTGCAAAAATTATTATTTTCATTGTAGCAGCTATCCATTTTTATGTATTGGTTTTCCGTATTAAGTCTGTAGAGCAGACAACATAGACAATAGAAATGAGGTAACAAAATGAAAAGACAAATTTTAAACTGGACAATGATGATTTCACTTATCTTGGTATTTGTTTCAGGGATCCTGTTAAAGCCATTTCCTGGTATGTGGATGGGAATTACACATGGGGTATCTGGAATTGTGCTATTTATCAGTGCAATGATACATATTGTTGGCCATATGAGAATGAGAAGAGGATAAAAATGTTTCACAAGAGATTATTAAAAGAATTTAATGACAATTTGAAATATGTTACAGGCATGGTAGCGACCCAATGGGTGTCGCTTCTTGCCAATGTTGGAATGATGCTTGTAGTCGCATCATTTGTGGCTAAATTGGTGATGGCAACCATGGATCAGGCACAAAATGGAGCCATACAAGAAGTGGGAATGTATGTAGATAGCAATCGTATGCTGACACTTCTTATTGTATTTATGATTGCATTTTTGATTCGAATGATTGCTACAACGATTAATACAAAACAGTCTTATGCAGCTTCCGAAAATGTAAAGACACGTCTTAGAGAGCTTGTGTACAAAAAACTTATGAATCTTGGAACGAACTATCGTGATACAGTAACAACTTCTGAAGCAGTACAGGTTAGCACGGAAGGTGTAGATCAGTTAGAAATCTATTTTGGGAAATATGTGCCACAGTTTTTCTATAGCTTGCTTGCACCTATCACATTATTTGTGATTGTAGGAACCATGAGTATGAAGGTAGCAGTAGTACTTCTTCTTTGCGTGCCACTTATTCCAATTTCTATTATTGCGGTACAGAAGTTTGCTAAAAAACTCTTGGCAAAATACTGGGGGTCATACACAGGTCTTGGTGATACATTTTTGGAAAATTTGCAGGGGCTAACAACTCTTAAAATTTATCAAGCAGACGAGCGCTATGCAAAGAAGATGGACGAGGAAGCGGAGAATTTTCGTAAGATTACCATGCGTGTGCTTATCATGCAGTTAAATTCTATCAGTATCATGGATATGGTGGCTTATGGTGGTGCAGCAGTAGGTATTATTCTTAGTATTCTTGAACTCCAAGCAGGAAATATTACCTTGTCAGAGTGCTTCTTTATCACAATGATTTCGGCGGAATTCTTTTTACCGCTACGTTTGCTAGGTTCGTTTTTCCATATTGCTATGAACGGAAATGCAGCGGCAGACAAAATTTTCCGTCTTTTAGATGCTCCAGAACGTGCGCAAGGTACAGTAACAGAAATTCCTTCTGAGGAAATCGTATTTGAAAATGTTGACTTTGGATATACAGAGGATAAACAGATTTTAAAAAAGGTATCCCTAAATATTCCGGCTCACAGCTTTGTAGCTTTGGTAGGGGAATCTGGTTGTGGAAAGAGTACTATCGCTTCCCTTATCATGGGTAATCATAGAGCAGGTGCAGGTCGTGTATCCATTGGGGGAGTGGATATTAAAGATATTGCAGATACTGCACTTTATAAAAAAATTACTCGTGTAAGACATGACAGTTATTTGTTTAAAGGCACAGTTTACGATAATCTTATAATGGGAATCGGTTGTAAAAGTGAGACAAAAGCTGATATAGAAGAGGCTATGTACAATGCTTTAAAGCAGGTAGACTTATATGACACTATAATGGAAAAAGGGGGGCTTTGTATGCCTATCGAAGAAAAGGCATCTAACCTTTCGGGTGGACAGAAGCAGCGTCTCGTACTTGCACGTGCCATTTTACATGATAGTGATATCTATATCTTTGATGAAGCTACATCTAACATTGATGTGGAAAGTGAAGATAAAATCATGCAGGTAGTACAGAGTCTAGCAAAAGAAAAATTAGTTATATTGATTTCTCATCGTTTAGCAAATGTAGTAAAAGCAGACAATATTTATGTCATGAAAAAAGGTGAAATCGTTGAATCAGGCGATCATATCACCTTAATGGCAAAACAAGGTGTATACAGCAATCTTTATCGTACGCAACAAGAGTTAGAGAAATATGGACAGTTAGAAGAAGGTTACAGAAAGGAGGCAGAAGATGAATTCTAAGAAAAGAAGAAGTGGGATTCAAGTAATGGCTGGACTTATTGGCATGATTACACCATTACTGGGATATATGTTTATTGCAATTATTATGGGATGCATCGGCAACCTTATGGCAACCTTTATCACAATCCTTGGTGGATATGGATTTCTTGGCGTGTATGGAGCAAAGGAAGGTGTGAATCTAACGGTAATTTTTGTGATGCTCATTGCTTTTGCGGTATTTCGTGGTATCCTTCGTTATGCGGAGCAGGCATGCAACCATTTTATAGCATTTAAATTGTTAGCTCGTATTCGTCACAAAGTGTTTGCGGCGCTTAGAAAGCTTGCTCCTGCAAAACTAGATGGTAGTGAAAAAGGAAATCTTATTTCTATTATTACCAGTGATATTGAATTGTTAGAAGTATTCTATGCACATACCATTTCTCCAATCGCTATTGCAGTGATTACATCTGTTTTCATGGTTTTCTTTTTAGGAAACTTACATGTGACATATGGTGTATTAGGGTTCGTTTTTTATATCATTGTAGGTGTAATCATTCCTCTTGTGAATGGAAAAATGGGTGGCGCAAAAGGACAGCAGTATCGTAATTCTTTTGGAGAATTAAATACTTGTGTATTAGACAATCTTTATGGAGTAGAAGAAATCTTAGAGTATGCACAGGAAGATGTACGTTTGAATAATCTAAAGGATCGTACAGAAGATTTGGGAAAGATTACGGGAAAACTGAAAAAAGATGAGAATACACAGCGTGTTATTACAGATGGTGTAATTTTATTTGCAGGAATTATTATGGCGATTCTTGGTGCAAACTTGGTAAATGCAGGTTTGGTATCTGGAGCAGATGCTCTTATTGCAGTTATTGCAATGACTAGTTCGTTTGGCCCAACTGCAGCACTTTCAGCATTGTCTAATAATTTACATCACACCTTAGCATCTGGAAATCGAGTGTTGGATATCTTAGAGGAAACACCAGTAGTAGCAGATGTGACAAATGGCGTAAAAACAGTAGATGGAGATATTCATTGTGAAAACGTGTCGTTTACTTATGGTGCTAAAAGTGAGACAAAAGAGACTCAAGTGCTTGAGAATTTTACTAGAACATTTGATAAGAATAAAATACATGGCATTCTTGGAAAGAGTGGCTGTGGGAAATCTACACTTTTGAAACTTTTAATGCGTTTCTATGAGACTGACAATGGAAGTATCTCTTATGGAAAAGATAATGTAAATATTATCAATACAGATGCATTAAGAAGTAACATTGCTTATGTAACACAGGAGACTTTCCTATTTACAGATACCATTGAAAATAACATTCGTGTGGCAAAAGCTGATGCTACTCGAGAAGAAATTATTGAGGCTGCAAAAAAGGCTTCCATTCATGATTTTATCATGTCTACACCAGATGGATATGACACGAAACTTGCTGAACTAGGTGATTCTATCTCCGGTGGGGAAAGACAAAGAATTGGTATTGCACGTGCATTTTTGCATGACAGCAATATGATTTTCTTAGATGAGCCAACCAGCAATATTGATAGCTTGAATGAAGGTATGATTTTGCGAAGCTTAGAACAAGAAAAGAAAGACAAGACTATTATTTTAGTGTCTCATCGTAAGTCTACGATGGGCATTGCAGATGAAGTACTAGCCATGTAGTGAAATAAAAGAGATTACCGAAAAAAGGTAGTCTCTTTTTTGTGATTGGGCGTTTTTAAGGACATGATTTTATGATATACTTACAGAAGATTAGAAAAAGCGAGGAAATGTACGTGGCACTGAAACTAATTTTAGGTAATTCGGGATGTGGGAAAACAGAATATATGTATGAACAAGTAGTTCAGTTAGCGGAAAAGAATCCACGCCAGAACTATCTTGTTGTGGTGCCAGAACAGTTTACCATGCAGACCCAGCGTAAGCTGGTAGATTTGTCTACCAATCACGCCATCATGAATATTGATGTGCTCAGTTTTCAACGTTTGGCATACCGTGTGTTTGATGAAATGGGCATTGGCAACTTGCAGATTTTAGAGGAAACAGGTAAGAATTTGGTTCTTCGAAAGGTGGCTCAAGAACAGGCAGACAAACTTACAGTATTAAAAGGCAATATGCATCGCATGGGGTATATTGGAGAAGTAAAATCTTTTATTTCAGAGCTAATGCAGTATAATATTTCGCCAGATGAATTGGCAGGATATATGAATGATGAGCTTTTTTCAACGGTGCTTAGTGCAAAGTTAAAAGACGTGCATGTAATGTATGAAGGATTTACAGAATTTTTAAAAGGTCATTACATAACTGCGGAAGAATTGCTTCATGTGCTTATTTCTATGGCGGAGGAGTCTCAGATTTTAAAAGATTCTGTATTGGTATTGGATGAGTTTACGGGATTTACCCCAGTGCAGGTGGAGTTGCTTCGCAAATTGATGCCTATCTGTAATGAAATATGGGTTTCACTTACTATCGATGAAAAGGAAAACTTTTTTCATAGTAAAGGGGTGCAGGAACTTTTTGATATGCCAAAGAAAACGATCCGTGTACTTATGGAGTTGGCACAGCAGACTCATACAGAGGTTTTAGATCCAGTAGTAATTACTGGAGGTGAAAAAAAACGTTTTAAAGACGCACCAGCTTTGTATTTTATGGAGCAGAACCTGTTTCGTAGTAGCTATCAGCGAAAATTTGATGCAACAGATGAAATTCAGCTCTTTTCCATAAAGAATCCGAAAGACGAGTTGACCTGGGCTGCGCGAAAAATTAATGAATTGGTACAGGAAAAGGGATACAGGTATCGTGATATAGCGGTTGTTTCTGGTGATGTAGAAACTTATGGAAACTATGCAGAGCAAGTTTGTAGAAAATATAAGATTCCATACTTCTTAGATACTACAAAGGAAGTGTTGTTTCATCCATTTATAGAATTTATTCGTGCGATTTTGGAAGTGATAAGTAATGATTTCTCCTACAATTCCGTAATGAGACTCCTTAGAACAGGATATTGTGGTTTGGAGCAGAATGAGATAGATAAACTGGAAAATTACCTGCTTGCCATAGGAATTCGTGGAAAAAACATGTGGAGCAAACGTTGGCTCCGTCTTCCAAAAAATGAAAAAATATATGACCTAGAAGCACTAGAAACCATTCGTCAGAAAATGATGGATAGTTTCTCTCCTGTACTTGAAGCTTTTGAAAAGAAAGCAGATGTGGAGACACAAGTAAAAGCTCTTTATGCATATATCGTAAGTTTGGATGTAGAGAAGCAATTATTTGAACGTGAAAAAGAATTGCTAGAAGCAGGAGAACAGGCAAAATCAAAAGAATATGGACAGATATATCGCATCGTTATGGATTTGTTCCAGAAATGTATCAGTATTTTAGGAAAAGAATATCTTTCCATTTATGAACTACAAGAAATCTTAGACTCTGGATTTGAAGCGGCAAAGGTAGCGGTACTTCCTCCAAGTTATGATAGTGTAACCATTGGAGATATTGAACGTACGCGTTTGAATCATGTAAAAGTATTAATTTTTCTTGGTGTAAATGAGGGAATTGTGCCAAAGGCGATAAATCAGGGCGGTATTATTTCGCAATATGAAAGAGAGGCGTTAGAGCAGGCGGACATGGCATTGGCGCCAGGCGCAAGAGAACAGGCTTTTATCCAGAAGTTCTATTTGTATCTTAATATGACAAAGCCATCTCATCAGCTTTATTTGACATATAGCAGAGTAGATACAGAAGGAAAGGCATTGCGTCCATCCTACCTGATTCGTACGATGCTCCGTATGTTCCCAAATATGCAGGTGCATGAAGTGGACGAGATAGAGAGCTTGTTGGATGCTTCTACGGTAGAGGCTGCAAAGGATTATTTTCTTGCTGGAGAGAGAGGTCCAGAATGGTATGCCCTTGCAAAATGCTTTATGGAAAGCGATAACGAGCAGATACGTGCAAAAAGCCGTGCTATTTTAGATGCATTTTATTATCAGTATAACCATGATCCAATTAGTCATGTGGTGGCAGAAGCGATTTATGGGAAAAATATAGAAGGTAGTGTCACTCGTTTGGAAAAGTTCGCAAGATGTGCCTATGCACATTTCTTATCTTATGGATTGAAGTTAAAAGAACGAGAAGAAAGCGGATTTGAAAGCGTAGATATGGGAAATCTCTACCATGCTGCAGTAGAAATTTATAGTAACAAATTGGCAGAGTCCAGATATGACTGGTTTACTGTGCCAGAAGATATAAGAGATGATTTTGCACAGAACGCTATGGAGGAAGCCATTTTGGCATATCCAAACTTAAGTATCTACGCAACAGAAGAAGATGCACACCAGGCGAAACGCATGTCCCATATCTTTAAACAGACCATTTGGGCACTCACTACTCAGGTGCGAAAAGGGAAATTTGTGCCAAATGATTTTGAAGTAGCTTTTTCAAAAGCAGATCATTTGGACGCATTGTCCTTTGATTTAGAACAGGGAAACAAAGTGCAGCTTAAGGGACGCATTGACCGTTTGGACACCTGTATCGATGACAATCGTCTTTATGTAAAGATTATTGATTATAAAACAGGCAATACCAAGTTTGACCTGTTGAAACTGTACCATGGCTTACAGTTGCAGTTGGTAGTATATATGAATGCTGCCATGGAATTAGAAAAGAAAAACCATGAGACAAAAGAAATCTTACCAGGAGGCCTTTTCTATTATCACATAGATGATCCAGTGATTGAAGTGACAGGGGCAGTAGACGAGACAGAATTTAGACAAGCTGTCTTAAAGGAATTAAAACCGGACGGATTGGTAAATAGCGAAGAGACTATCTATCGTTCCATGGATGAAGATTTTGAAGATAAGTCTGATGTGATTCCGGTAGAAATTAAAAAATCAGGAGAGCTCTCTGCCCGTTCGTCAGTGGCCACTTCAGAGGAATTTGCTATTCTTGCAGAGCATGTAAATCATAGTATTGTCCGCATGGGCAATGATATTTACAAAGGAAATGTAAAAGTAGCACCATATGTAGAGGGGCAGACGTCAAGCTGTGACTATTGCCCATACAAGGCTATTTGTGGATTTGATGTGAAGATTCAAGGGTTTGAAGAACGAAAGAGCGCTAAGATTGATAAGAAAGATATTTTTGATAAGATGTCTACAGAAAATGCTATCCATCGTGTCCAGCACAAGTAGAGCTTTGATGGACCAATGACATGTAGTGAAAAGGAACATTTAGTTTATGAAATGGACGAGCGAACAGCAAAAAGTAATTGACTATCGCAATCGTAATATTCTGGTATCTGCTGCAGCAGGTTCTGGGAAAACAGCGGTATTGGTAGAACGAATTATTCAAAGAATTACAGATAAAGAACATCCAGTAGATATAGACAAGCTATTGGTTGTAACCTTTACGAAAGCTGCCGCAGCAGAGATGCGGGAGCGTATTCGTAATGCCATTGAAAATCTTCTGGAAGAGTTTCCAGAGGATGAAAATTTAAGAAAACAGCAGACGTTAATTCATAACGCACAGATTACTACCATTGATAGTTTCTGTCTTTTTGTCGTGCGCAATCATTTCGAAGAAATTCAGTTAGAACCAAACTTTCGAATTGCAGATACCGGTGAAATAAAATTACTGGAAATAGATGTCTTAAATGATGTCTTTGAAAAAGAGTATGCAAAAGCGAAAGAGGAGACAGAATCTGCCTTCTTGCAGTTGGTGGATGCTTACTCAGATAAGCGAAGCAACAGTGCGGTTAAGGAGATGATAGCGAAGATTTATCGTCAGTCAGCCAGCAATCCTTGGCCAAAAGATTGGATTAAGTCGCTGACAGAGCCATATCAAGTAGAATCCAAAGAAGAGCTACTGGCAACAGAATTCATGCAAGGTATTTTTGACTATGTGAAAAACATGTTGCTAGATATACCTGCGCGATTGGAACACTTAAGGGATATAGCTATTAAGCCCGATGGTCCCCAAAAGTATGCAGATACAATAAACGCAGATTTGGAGCTTTTTAAAGGAATTGAGGATGTAAAAACATTTGAAGAATTAGAAACCTTTTGCCAAAACTTTGTTTTTGGAAGACTTGCTTCTATTCAGAAATTCCAAGGGGATCCACAGAAAAAAGAAGCAGTGTTAAATGGTAGAAATGCCATCAAAGATGAGGTGAAAGAACTTCGTGCTAGATATTTTGCCATGCCTTTGGATGAAATGGTGATGCAGCTTAAGAGAATGAGGGGGATTGCAGAAGAAATTGTTCGTCTTTCTTTGGTGTATCTAGATGCTATGGAGGAAAAGAAAAAAGAGAAACACCTTATGGACTTTTCCGACATAGAACATGCAGCTTTGCGTATTTTTGTAGACGAGGAAACAAAAGAAATTCGTCCAACAGCATTGGAATTTAAGAAGCATTTTGAGGAAATAATGATTGATGAGTACCAGGATAGTAACCAGGTGCAGGAAGAAATCATGTGTGCTATTTCCCGTGAGTCAGAAGGGGAATACAACATGTTTATGGTAGGTGACGTAAAACAGAGTATTTATCGTTTCCGTTTGGCGCGTCCCGAGCTTTTCATGGAAAAGTTTGCTACCTATGACATAGAAGAGAGTAAGAAACAGCGAATTGATTTGCACAAAAACTTCCGAAGCAGAGCGGAGGTTTTGGACTTTACCAATGATATATTTTATAAAATTATGGACACAGATTTGGGAAATGTGGCTTATGATAAAGAAGCGGCATTGTATTGTGGTGCAGATTATCAAAACGCGTCGGATATGAAAGCGGAAGTGCTTTTGTATGAGATAGAGGGGGAATCGGAAAAGAATAGCAGTTGGTCGCTGGGTGATTCCGAGATAGACAGTCTTAGCAACCGTCAATTAGAAGCACGCATGGTTGCAGAACGTATTATTGAATTAAAAAAATCACTTCTTGTAACGGATAAGACTACGGGAACTTTACGCCCTCTAAAAAATAGTGACATTGTTATCTTGTTCCGTAGTTTGCAGGGCTGGGGCAATGATTTTGTATCCGTGCTGGAAGATTGTGGAATTCCAGCCCATGTATCTACCTCCACTGGATATTTTTCAGCAGTAGAAGTGCAGACGGTGCTTAGTTTCTTGAAAATATTGGATAATCCATATCAGGATATTCCTATGGCTGCTGTATTAAAGTCAGCCATCGTGGGATTGGATAATGAAGAACTAGCAGAGATTGCGCTGACCGATGAAACACAGACCTTTTCGGAAGCTGCCTTAAAGCAGATGGAAGAAGCCCAAGAAGGGAAACTATACCATTTCGGGCAGCTTTTCCAAAGACTTCGTAAAAAAGTCATGGACACACCAATTCATCAGCTTATTGATATGGTTTTAGAAGAAAGTGGCTACAAGACCCATGTAAAGGCACTACCAGCTGGAAGTCAGAGGAAAGCAAATCTGGACATGCTTATAGAAAAAGCCATTGCTTATGAAAAAACTAGTTATAAAGGGCTGTTCCATTTCGTTCGATATATTGAACAATTACAAAAATATGAGGTGGATTTTGGCGAGGCGGATGTCACAGGAGAAAGTGAGGACGTAGTACGTCTTATGACCATTCATAAGAGTAAGGGTCTAGAATTTCCAGTGGTCTTTGTGTCAGGCATTTCAAAGAAATTCAATGAAAATGATGTTAGAGACAAGATGGCAATCCACCCAGATATGGGGCTAGGTCTTGATGAGGTACAGGTGTCTCCTAGAATGAAACGAAAATGTCTGATTCGAAGCGAAATTGCAGACCGTGTTCGCCGTGACAACTTAGGAGAAGAACTTCGAGTATTATATGTTGCGATGACCAGAGCAAAAGAGAAACTGATTTTGACAGGTATAGTAAAAAATAAAGAAAAACTATACGAAGCTTATCAGGGAAATGTGATTCCTGAACAATCTTTAAGTTTTAGTCAGAGAGTAAAAGCAAAGGGATACATTGACTGGGTAGCACCTGCCGTGCTTTCTTATCCAGAAAAATATGAATTCACCTTTAAGCAATCGGCAGATTTAGTTTTGGCAGAAGCAAAACACCTTGCACAGAAAACATTATCTAAAGAACTTTTGTTGGCACAGATAGATGCAGCTGATGAAAACTTAGTAGATAAATTTAAGTGTCGATTCGCATACGAATATCCATACAAACAGGAAGAAGGAAGAAAGAGTAAATATTCTGTATCGGAATTGAAGCATGATTCTATGGTAGAAAAATATGACATGCTCGAAGGTGAAATGGAAGTTCCAGATTTCCTATTAGAAGAAAGAGAATCTTATGTGCCAGAATTTGCGAGAGGTATGTTCTTATCTGATGAGCAGGAAGAAGCACACGATACTACCTATAATTTAAAAGACATGGCATCAGAAATTGTCTCGCCTCCAGGGGTAAATCGTGGTGCGCTTAGAGGAACTGCAGTGCATCGTGTCATGGAATGCATGGATTTCAAAGCGTTTTTAGAAGTAGATAGAACTTCTGATGTAGCTATTGTGGATTATTTGAAAACGCAGCTAGATAATATGATGGAAAAGGCATTATTACCAGAGGAACAGTATTTACTTATCAATGTAAATGCGCTTTTAACTTTCTTTAAGTCGCCAGTAGCAGTTCGTATGGCAGAGGCGGATTTAAGAAGGGATTTGTTCCGAGAAAAACCATTTGTTATGGATTATCATGGTGTGCTTTTACAGGGAATTATCGACGTGTTTTGGATAGAAAATGACAAAATTGTCCTATTAGATTATAAGACAGATAGGGTAAATTCTGCTGTGGAATTAAGAACTCGCTATGAGAAACAGCTAGAACTTTATGCAGATGCACTTTCTCGTGTGTTCTCTACACCAGAAAGAAAGATTGAGGCAACAGAAAACTTAATTTATTCTTTCCGATTAAACGAAACCATTTCGCTATAAAAAGAAAAAATATTGCATAAAAATAATTAAGGAGACTGATTTATGAGTCAAATTATTTTAGCGTCTGCATCACCAAGACGCAAAGAACTTTTGGAGCAGATTGGACTAGAATTTGAGATTTGTCCTGCCAAGGGAGAAGAAATTATTACAAAAACTGCTCCGGAAGAAGTGGTTATGGAATTATCAAAACAAAAGGCAGAAGAAGTGGCTGCTATGGTGTCATCTTTTGGCGAAAATCATAAAGAGATTACTACACCATCGGATATTTTGGTGATAGGTGCAGATACTGTAGTAGCTTATGATGAGAAAATCCTTGGAAAGCCTACAGATGAAGAAGATGCAAAACGAACTCTAACTATGCTTTCGGGAAATACTCACAGTGTGTTTACTGGTGTAACACTTGTGCTTATTGACAAGAGTGGGCGTGCAGGAGAACTGGTCTTTTATGAAAAGACTGATGTAAAAATGCATGCTATGACAGAAGAAGAGATAGACCGTTATGTGGCAACGGGAGAACCGATGGATAAAGCTGGGTCCTATGCAATCCAGGGAAAATGTGCCATTCATATTGAAAAGATTGATGGCGATTATAACAATGTAGTTGGTTTACCAATCACTCGTATATATCAAGAATTAAAAAATATTGGAATTGATATATATTTGTGGTAAAATTTTTGATAACAAATACCATATTATCAATAGGAGGATTTTTCTATGTATAATTATGATGACGAAGTATTGGAAGTGTTTCTTGAAAATCAGGAACAGCTATTTCCTGAACCTGTAGCAGAAACGCCAGAAGAGGCAGAAGAATTCTTAGAAGATTGCATGGCTGTAGTATGCAAGAATTTAAGAGAAGTAAAGGAATATTTTGAAGAGGCTGGTACAGATATTTCTGGTATGTCAGATGAAGAGATTTTGGATGCCAGCGAAGTATTTGAGCTTCCAAGTGGTAGATTCTTAATTGTAGAAGGATAATTGATTGGTAAAGATATGAGAAGAAGATGGAAAATGCTGTTAGTTGTAGCATGCATGTTTTCTTGTCTTTTTACAGGCTGTTCCATAGGAAATACAGAGTTTGCATTGGATTTAAATAATGTAGGTAGAAACGATGTGTTTTCTATCAATGGACAAGAATGTACAAAAGAAGAAGCAAGATTGTATTTATGCAACTTTCAGAATATATACGGATATGAATACGGCGTGGATTTGTGGCAACATGATTTTGGCGATTTAGCTCCGGAAGGCGCATTGGAAGATTATGTAAAAGATATTACGCTATCTGAACTTGCTGCTATTATGTGTATGAATCAGTTGGCGGAAGAACGTGAAATTGAGCTGACTGCAGAAGAAAAAGCGCTTGCTGCAGATGCTGCGGACGAATATTATGAGTCTCTTAGCAAAGAGGAAATTTCTTATATGAGTATTGACCGTGGAGAAGTAAGAGATTTCTATGAAAAATATGCTTTGGCGCAGAAACTTTATAAGACACTGACAGAAGGTGTAAATGAAGAAGTAAGTGATGATGAAGCACGTGTTATGCGCGTACAGCAAATTTTTGTAAGCAGTGAAGAAGATGCTTTAGTTGTACAGACGAAATTGAACAATGGTAGTGACTTTGATACGGTAGCCAGCAACTATAATGAAGCTGCCTCTATAGAAATCAATCTAGCAAGAGGGATGCTTCCAGAAGAAGTAGATGACGTAGCTTTTAAGCTTGATGATGGAGAACAGTCAGACATGATTGTTACAGAAGGCGGATACTACTTTATCAAGTGTATCAACAAATATGACGAAGAATTGTCTGAAGCAAACAAGGAAAACATAATTGTCAAACGTAGAGAAGAACAGTTTGATAATGTATTTCGTGAGTTTATCGATAATTCAGACTTTGAGCTCAATGAAAAAGTTTGGGAAGATATCAAGGTGGATACATCAGGTGATATAAAGACAGACAGTTTCTTTTCTACTTACGATAAATATTTTGAACAATAGAGGGAAAAATTATGCAGTGGGAGTTTTCAATTCTATATGCCTTACAGGAATTACATAATCCAATTTTAGATGCAATTATGGTGTTTATATCGGCACTTGGTGATGATGGAATTTTGTGGATCGCCATTGGAGTCCTTTGTTTGTGTATGAAGAAACATCGTAAAATGGGATTTCAAGTATTGATTTCCTTATTATGTACATTTATTATTGGAAATTTGATATTAAAGAATGTATTCGCAAGACCTAGACCATGTGATATTGATACAGCAGTTGCAATGCTGATTTCTCGTCCTCATGGACATTCGTTCCCATCAGGACATTCTATTAACAGTATGTCTGCAGCATTTACCCTTTTCTTAAACAATAAGAAAATTGGTATTCCAGCACTTATTATTGCTACATTAATAGGATTCTCTAGAATGTACCTATTTGTACATTTCCCTACAGACGTATTGGGAGGATTTATCATTGCTATTTTAGTAGCGATAGCAGTGGACTGGGGCTTCCGTCGTATAGAAATTTGCAAATTAAAGAAATCATGATGCTGTGATATAGGTATAAAGAGAGCCCGTCTCTTATATGTAGAAAAGCCGAGGTTGCGTTAGCATGGAGGCGTTCTATATATAAGAGACGGGCTCATTTTAAATTATTTCACAAGAAGCATCATGATTTCATTAGAACGTTTTACAAATTTCGCCATAGCCTCTGTTGAAAGTGGCTGATTGCTAATGAGCGCTAAATCGTAAAGCTGTTCTGCGAACATTGGAACGTGTTCGCTGTCTTTGTTTTCTAAGATGTATTGAACTAATGCGTTGTTTGCATTGAGGGTAAGAGTCTGGTCTGCAGCAAACATGCTCATATCCATACCACCCATGCCTTGCATTGCGTACATCTTCATCATATCCTGCATACGACGACCTTCTTCTGAAAGGGTGATAACAGAAGCGATGCTGTCATTTTTGAGTTTTTCTACTTTGACAGTAAGTTTGTCTTTGTTTAAAGCAGCTTTGAATACCTCAGAAAGAGTAGTAGTTACTTCTGTTAAATCTTCTGCATTTTCTTCTTTTAAGGAATCAGTAAGGTCAGCATCAATTCTCATGAAATGATAGTTTTCATTTCTCATTTCAAGCTGTGAAATGAAAGAAGTATCGATGTTGTGATTCAGGATAACTGCATTCATGCCCTGTTCTTTGAAGAGGGTGATGTACTGTCCCTGCTGATTTACATCTGTTACATAGTATACGGTCTTGCGATCGTCTTTCATGTCATCGTCTGAAACGTTTGCATCTGCGCTTTCATCTACCACTTCTGCTTCTACAGTATTACCATCTTCATCTGTTGCTTCTTCTGTTTTAGCAACAGGAGCAAGTAATTCTGGTAATGTCTGATATTTATCATTGATATCTTTAAAGAGAATGTAGTCATTCATCTTGTCGCAGAATTTTTCATCCTTTAAGCAGCCAAATTTGATAAATGGGCTGATGTCATCCCAATATTTTTCATAGGATTCTTTATCTGTTTTACACATACCAATGAGTTTGTCTGCAACTTTTTTGGTAATGTATTCAGAGATTTTCTTAACGAAGCCGTCATTCTGTAATGCGCTACGAGATACGTTAAGTGGAAGATCTGGACAGTCAATCACACCCTTTAATAGCATAAGGAATTCTGGAATAACTTCCTTGATATTGTCTGCGATAAATACCTGGTTGTTGTAAAGCTTAATGGTTCCTTCGATGGAATCGTATTCGGTATTAATCTTAGGGAAGTAAAGAATACCCTTTAAGTTAAATGGATAGTCCATATTCAAGTGAATCCAGAAGAGTGGTTCTTTGTAATCCATAAATACATTGCGGTAGAAGACTTTGTAATCATCTTCTGTACAATCGTTAGGATTTTTTGCCCATAAAGGTTTTGTATCATTCAGTGGAACAGGTCGTTTTACAATTTTACATTTATCCTTCGCTGGAGATACCTCAACGATTTCTTTTGTTCCATCTTCATTTTCTTTTTCTTCTGTTTTTGCTGCTTCGTGAATTTCTTCTACGACTTCGTCAGTATCAAGTACATCTGCTTTATCTATAGTTTCGTACTGAACCTCTGCGTTTGCCTTAGAAAGATAGATTTCGGTAGGCATGAAAGAGCAGTATTTCTGAATTACTTCACGAGCTCTGTATTCATTTGCAAATTCTAAGCAGTCTTCATTTAAATATAATGTAATTTCTGTACCTACTACATTGCGGGAACCATCTGTCATGTCAAATTCTGTACCGCCATCACAAGACCAATGAACTGGTGTAGCTCCTTCTTTATAAGAAAGGGTGTCAATGGTTACTTCGTCGGCTACCATAAAAGCTGAATAGAAACCGAGACCAAAGTGACCGATAATCTGGTCGTCATTGGATTTGTCTTTGTATTTTTCAATAAAGTCTGTTGCGCCAGAGAATGCAATCTGGTTAATGTATTCCTCAACTTCATCTGCAGTCATACCAAGACCGTTGTCGATAAATTTGATGGTTTTATCTTCAGGACTAACAATAACTTGAATCTTTGCTTTGTAATCAGCTGGAAGAGAGTATTCTCCCATCATATCTAATTTTTTTAATTTTGTGATTGCATCGCAACCATTAGAGATTAATTCACGATAAAAAATGTCATGGTCTGAATATAACCATTTTTTAATAATAGGAAATAGATTTTCGCTGTCGATAGACAAGCTTCCATGTTTGTTTGCCATAATTGTAGTGCTCCTTTGTTAGAATTTTTCATCTGTAAAAGATGATATCCCTCTGAATTTGAAAAGTCAATAGAAAATTAGCACTCTTTTTAAAGGAGTGCTAACAGATGCGTAAAAACCCAGTAAAATCAAGGGGTTTATAATTCTTAAATGTTTATAAACTTCTATAATTAACCAATTATTTATCGTAGACAAAAGGCATAAAGTATGCTATGATGTGGCGAGTGTCTATATGTATAAATGGACATGGTAGAGGAAAGATTAAGGTTAAGAAAAGGAGATTTTTACAATGAAAAAGTTATTAGTAGTATTACTTGCAACAGTAATGGTATTTTCTTGTGTAGCATGTGGTAACAATGGTGGTGCAGGAAATACAGAAAACACAGAAAATACCGAAAATAATGCACAGCAGAATGTAGAAGTTACAGATGCAACAGATTTACTTACAAAAGTGTGGGATGAATACAATACAATCGCTTCAGAAGATGTAAAATTCCCAATCGGTGGTGGAGATGCTGCAAATATGGTAATGGATGCACCTGGAGCATACGATGTAACTACAGAAGGTGGTTTTGATGGTCTCGTATTCACATATTGTATTCCAGAAACAGTTGTTGAAAATGCAGATGATTTCGCTACAGTACTTCACATGATGAACGCAAATAACTTTGCATCTGTTGGCTTACACTTTGCAGATACAGCAAATGTAGAGACTGCAATCTCAGAAATCAAAGATACAGTAGTAAACAACCAGTGGATGTGCGGTATGCCAGAAAAATTAATCATCGTAACAGTAAATGATGAATATGTAATTTCAGCATACGGATTAGAAATGCTCGTTGATGTATATGAAGAAGCAATCATGAATGTATATGGTGATGCAGCAGTTGTAGTAATTGAAGAAGATCTTATGTAACTTGATGAAATTTTTTAATGGTTGAAAATTTTACCAAAAGCAGTTATAATACAGAAGAATCTATGGGGGATTGTCAAAATGACAATCCCCTTATTTTGAATATGAGGTACAAGTTTTAGGAGGAAACGACTAGATGGATATTTTTTCAGTCATTAAGTTGTTCGGAGGACTTGCATTTTTCTTATATGGAATGAATGTTATGTCAGATGGGCTTGAGAAAAGTTCGGATGGAACAATTGAAAAATATTTAGGTATTATTACAAAGAACAAATTTTTCGCAATGCTTTTCGGTGCTGTGATGACTATTGCGGTACAGTCTTCTTCGGCTGTTACAGTTATGTTGGTTGGTCTTGTAAACTCAGGGATTGTAGAATTTGGACAGACCATTGGCGTATTGATGGGATCAAATATTGGTACGACGCTTACCGCATGGATTCTTAGTTTAGCTGGTATTGATAGTGATATCATATGGGTGAACCTTTTAAAACCAGCAAACTTTGCACCTGTTTTTGCGTTTATTGGTATCATAATGATTATGACTAGCAAGAAGCAAAAATCCCAAAGCACAGGAAATGTATTAATTGGTTTTGCCGTATTGATGTCAGGTATGACATTTATGTCAGATGCAATGGAGCCATTGGCAGATATGCCAGAGTTTGCAAGTTTACTTACAGCATTTGAAAACCCAATTCTTGCAGTATTGGTAGGAGCTGCTTTTACAGGAATTATTCAGAGTTCTGCTGCATCTGTAGGTATTTTGCAGGCGTTATCTCTGACTGGTGGCATCACTTATGGTATGGCGCTTCCAATTATTATGGGACAAAATATTGGTACTTGTGTAACAGCAGTGTTATCTAGTATTGGTGTAAGTCGTAATGCGAAGAAAGTAGCAGTGGTACATTTATCATTTAATATTATTGGTACAACAATTTGCTTAATTCCATTCTGCATCGCTAGCTATTTGTTTAATATTCCATTTTTACAAGAATCCATCAACCCATTTATGATTGCGGTAATGCACAGTATCTTTAATATCTTTACCACATTGATTCTGCTTCCATTTACAAAGCAGTTAGAAATGATTGCAAACAAAGTATTTCCTGAAGTGGAAGGAGAGGTTGAGGCTGATCCAGAGTTCGTTTTGGATGAACGTCTTTTTGCAGTGCCAGCATTGGCTATCAAGGATTCCAATGATGCGGTAGTAGGTATGTGTCATCTTTCAAGTAAAGCGTTTAAAAAAGCAGCGAAGATGTTATACAATTACACCGAAGAGGATGAAGAAAAAATCCATAAGATGGAGAAAAAACTGGATAAATACGAAGACTTGCTTGGAACTCACATGATGAAAATTACCAAGATTGGTATTTCAGATGCAGATGCACAGAGTGTTACCAGAATTTTACATACTATTGATGATTTTGAACGAATCGGTGACCATTCCATTAATTTGATGTGGGTGGCAAAAGAACTCCACGAGAAAAAGACAAACTTCTCTGAAGAGGCAAATAAAGAAATTGAAGTATTGAATGAAGCAATTTTTGAACTTCTAGATATTACATCAAAGGCTTTTGAAGAGAATGATCCAAAACTAGCTGTTTTGGTTGAACCATTGGAACAGACGATTGATAAGCTCGTATATCGTATGAAACGCAATCATATCGTAAGACTTCAGGCAGAGGAATGTACGATTAAGCTTGGTTTTGCGTTTAACGATTTGCTTACTAGCTACGAAAGAGTAGCAGACCACTGTTCTAACATTGCGGTTGCTATCATTGAAGCACAAAAGGGTACTTATGAACCACATGAATATTTGAAACAGGTAAAATATACCCACAAAGAAGCTTTTGAACAGAAATATAATGAGTATAAAACTCGTTATTCCATTCCAAAGCGTGAATCAAAAAAAGAGTCATAATACATATAAAAACCGGAAAGCTTTAATTGCTTTCCGGTTTCTTTTTTTCTATCGTTTTTTCTTCATTTTTAATTTCCCAATGAATGAGGAATGTCAAAAGTCCTCGCAACAGAATAACAGCTCCAAGGATTCCAAGTTCTTCCCAGTCACGAACCACTACCGTACGAAGTACCTCGCTACCCATCTTAAATTCAAGAGAAAGGGCAATGCCTTCTGCTAGGTTCAGACGTAAGCGGTGCTGATCTCTTTTCACCCATTGAACAAAACATTTGATGGCGGTATATACTAAAACTGCAATACCAAACAATTCTAAGAGAATTGTACAAATTTCTACGATATAGACCAATGTCAGTTCCATATTGTCAATAAATGCGTGCATAAGAATGTCCTCCATAGTACATATATAGTCATTATAAGTGGACTATGCAGTTTCTGTCAATCTTTCAAAATATTCCGCTAAAGTCGTCTTTTCAATATGATTCTGATATGTTTCCGTGTACAGATATAAACCCAATTGATGGACAAAAGAATAGGTTTGTTTTGCTATATCTATTTCACCAGATTGGATTTGTAAATATGCTTTACAGAGCAGTAGTTCTGGAAGCATGTAATTAGAATGGTATTCTTTTAGGCGTGCTAGTGTGTTATCTATTTGTTTTAAGTTAATGGCGCTATTTCCTCTAAAAAAAAGAAAATAATTATAGTTGACTTTTGCAAAATATTTTAATTCAAATTGGTTATTCTTGTTTACTGCAAAATGATTTTGTGTAAGCATGTTTTGGAGATATCCGTTTAAAAAAAGAAAATATTTCTCACCTTCTAAGTAGTTTTCAATTCGACAATAGTTGACTGCAAGAGCATTTAGCGATACTAGTTCAATGTTTGAAAAAGATTCGGAACTAGATAAGTAATTTATATTGAAGTCACAGCGATTAGAGAAAACTTTTAAGTAATGAGAAATTGCTGTAGAAATGTCTTTAAGTTCATTTGCTGCATATAAACCTTTTGCATATGCGATATATTGAGCGGGTTCCCCCATATGAAATTCAGGAAGGACTTCATAGGTGCAAATTAATTCATTAAGTTGTGCTGATTTGTCTATAGTGAAATAGGAATTAAGAGTCTCTATTTTCTTATGTGTTTCAATATCGTGATGACGCAACATGAGCGCATATGTGTCGTAGAGGTTAATTTCAAGTCGATCTGAGAGTTGATTAATAATATCAAGGGTTGGAATATTTTTGTCGTTTTCAATATTACTGATATATTTTCGGTCGCAGATGCCTTGAGAAAGCGCTTCTTGAGACATTCCTTTTTCCATTCGATAATGTCGTATGATTTCGCCAATTGTAATATAATTTTCCATAATTTTGCCTCATATTTTGGGTAGTATAGTTCCCTTTACTTCATAGTTTTGTGAATTTATATTTATTATAGCAAACGAATGAGGAGGTGAGAAGATGAAAAAAAGATGGCTTTTAGCTTTGTTTTTATCGGTGCTACTTTGTTCTGCGAACGATAAGCCAGTAGAAGGATATCTTCCTGGAGATGATTATGGCGAAGCAATAAGTTTAGAAATGATATAGTAAGAGGGATAAAAATGATAATTCAACTACGAAGAGAGATTTCTTGGCAGAATATTGCAGGAAAGATTTTTATTATCAATGAGGAAAATGAGATAGGAGTGTGTCTTGAGGAAAGTGGTGTGGATTTTTGGATGGCTTTGATAATAGGAAATACATTCGAACAAATATTGGATGAACTGTCTAAAATGTATGAGGTGAGTGAAATAGAGATTAGAGAAGATTTCCTTGAGTTATTAAATCAACTCGTATCTGCAGGAATTCTAGATGTCAAGGAAGATATAACAAGTATACATTAAAATGGAGAGTGACAGAATGGAACTTAAAGAAATATATAAAATTGCCCACGACAACGTAATTCCGATAGGTATGACGATGGAATTATTAACAAAATGTAATGAAAAATGTGAACACTGTTATATTCCAGAACATAAAGAGTATGGACTAGATACCCAGCAAATAATTAATATATTACATCAATTTAGAGGTATGGGTGGCTTGAATGTTACATTTACAGGTGGAGAAATTTTTCTAAGGAAAGATTTGTTCGAGTTGATTAGAGTAGCAAGAGAATTAAAGATGAGAGTCTTTCTTTTAACAAATGCAACTATGATTAATGATAAAATTGCAAAGCAATTGAAACAGCTTAATGTAGCTGAAGTATCGGTAAGCATATATTCGTTAAATGAAAATGTTCATGATGATATTACTAAGGTTAAAGGTTCTCTTGAGAAAACACTTTGTGGATTAGAAGCTGCAAAGAATGCGGGAATTCCAGTGATGGTTAAAACACCATTAATGGAAAAAAATAAATATGCGTATAGAGAAATGTCCGAATATTGTAAATTGAATGGGTTTAATTTTATGTCTTCGCCAGTTATCTTTTCAAAAAGCGATGGTGATAATTCGCCACATGAATTGGGAGTTAATAAAAAAGATTTAAAAATAATTCTTAAAGAAATTGAACAGTACCAGAAAACAGTTATAAAAGAAAATTATGAAGAAGCGTGTGGAGCATTAAAGTATTCGTTTTCTATTGATTGTTTTGGTGATTTTTTCCATGTAATGCATTTTATTACAAAATTGGAAATGTGTTACAAACGTCATTGGATGAATTATGGCATAGTAAAGAACTTCAATTGATTCAAAATATCAAAAAGTGTGATTTGCAAGAATGCAATGGTTGTGAATTTAAAAAGGATTGCATTAGATGCCCAGGTCTTGCTTATTTGGAGGATGTGAATATGTTAGGTTGTTCTTCTACTGCAAAGGCTATGGCTGCAGTTAGATATACAATAAGTGGAAAGGAGGATTTACAACATGAAAAAAGAGTTCAAAAAACCTGTGTTTAAAATTATTCTTGGTACAACAGTGGATTCACAGTGCAAGAATGGTTCTTGTCAAGGTAAATAGTTATGTGTACAATGGAAGACCAAGAGGTCTTCCATTGTTATATTACAAATAGTATGAGACAATGATTAAATTATAGAATAGTTGAAGGAACGAAATGATGGAAAAATATGTTAAAAAACTTTTCCCTAAACTTTTAATTCGCGTGGGATTTCACATTATTTATATATTTGCGATTGCATCACTGCCATACATCATAAAGAATATGATAGATGACAATTATACAGATAATCTTATGAAAATTTTTGTTCATATTTTAGCTTTTGTTGGAATGATAGTTGTAGGAATGTTTACGCAATATATTTCTCAGAAAACAGCCTGGAAAGTGGAATATGATCTAAATTGCATGTTGAGAAAGGATTTGTTTGATTCTTTTGTTAACAAAACGCCAGTGGATTTTGGCAAGAAAAACATCGGGGAATATTCGTCGATGTTGGAAAATGATGTAAGTGCAGTTGCAGAATATTTTGAATATTGTTTAGATGTAATCGAAAATGTAATAAGTTTGATTGTATATGCTATTTTTGTGTTTGCGTTAGATATAAGGATTGCTAGCATTATCTATCTTGTTACAGTTGCAACATTATTTCTGCCGAACATCACAGGAAAAAAATTAGCCAATAAAAAAATAAATTTATTGGATGAAAATGGTTTATATGTTACAAAAGTCAATGATTTGTTGTCAGGACATATATTGGCAAATCGTTACACAAGGGAAGGGTTTACCAAAAGACATAATGAAGCGTTGATTGCGCTAGAAAGTAAGCGTTTGTCCTATGGAGTATATAAAAGTTTTGTAAATGTTTTTAATGGCAGTATCATGTATATAATAGACATAGTTGCATTTATTGCGATTGCGTTTCTTTTGGTATGGGGACAGATTACGGTCGGTGTAGCTACTGCAACAATTACATATATACGTGAATTTGTAGCACCTCTTAGAGGTGTAATTGATTCGATCAGTGCAGTTAAATCAGTAAGTGGTGTGAAAGAACATTTACTTGAAGAGATAAAAGAAGAGAAAGAAACCTATTTAGAGCATGAATTTCAAAAGAATATAGAGTATAGAAATGTAAATGTAAAATATAATAATTTTGCATTATCTGATTTTTCTTTTACATTTGAAAAAGGAAAGAAATATGCCCTTATTGGAGAAAGTGGATCAGGAAAATCAACAATTTTAAAATTGTTGACAAAAACACTTGTGCCAGATAGTGGGAATATATACATGGATGGCATAGACATAAAAAAAATAGATGTTTTAAGCATGGTCAATTACATGGAACAAAATGCATATGTTTTTTCAGAGGATTATGTGAATAACATAACTATGTTTGGTAGTTACTCTATGGCAGATGACTTAAAAGGGGGGCTTAATGAAATTAAGCAGTTGATGGAGTCTGTCGTCAACAAAAAAGATTGTTCAGAATTAAGTGGCGGGGAGAAACAGTTCTTATCAATTCTTAGGGCATATGTAACGAAGAAAAATATTTGGATATTAGATGAACCTTGTAGTGCTATTGATATAGGAAATGAAAAAAGCATTATGGAAGAAATTCTGAAAATGAAAGATGCTACTATCATTATGGTGACACATAATGTTTCACAAGAGAATTTGGCGCAATTTGATGAAGTACTAAAGTTAAAGAATGGAAGAATAGAGTTAATTAATTAGTTGTTGTAGAGGATGCAGTATGAAAAAAAAATTTACACTTTTGTTATTATTTGTATCTTTATTAGTTGGCTGTAATACCGCCACCCCGGAGTTGAAAAACACAGAAAATGAGACTATATCACAAGTGGAAACAGATTCATCAAAGGAGGAGAGTTCTCAGGTTAAAGATGTAGTAGAGTTTTCTTTTCTTGATGAAGATGTAACTTGCTTGAACATAAAGGTTGGTTCTACAGGTCAAACAAAACTAGTATCGGACATAAATGTAATACGTGAAATAGATGCGTTGCTTTTAGGTGTCGAGTTAGTAGAAATTGAAGAGATGGAAGATGTTACAGATTATCCAATTCGAAGTGCATTATACATGATTGAGTGTATGAATGATGATAAAGAAGTGGTAAGTAGTATTTGTATTTATCCTGATAAAATAACTTTAGGAACTGAAACCTGGATTGCAGAAAATACAATGCCAGTAAGTGATTATATTGATACATTATATGAATAGATAAATTTTAAAAATAAAAATCGCGGTGCATATTCTTATGCAACCGCGATTTTTTGACTTTGTAAGAAATATTATTTCAAATTCTTCTGCGCAGTTGAAAGCATCAGTTTGATACGATTCAACTGATTTACTTCGGAAGCACCTGGGTCGTAGTCGATGGCTACGATATTTGCTTCTGGATGCTTGCGACGAAGTTCCTTGATAACACCTTTACCTACGATGTGGTTTGGTAGGCAGGCAAATGGCTGCGTACAAACGATGTTTGGTGCACCCTGTTCGATAAGTTCTAGCATTTCGCCAGTCAAGAACCAGCCCTCACCAGTCTGGTTTCCGATAGATACGATTTCACTAGCTTTATCTGCTAAATCCCAGATGTATGCAGTTGGCTCAAAGTGTTTACTTTTAACCAAAGCTTTTCTGGCATCTTTTCTCATCCACTCAAAGAATTTGATTAATAGATTGTTGAGTTTTCGAGTTTTGTCACTGTCTCCCAGATAATCTGCTTTAAAGTTTGTATTGTAGCAACAGTAGAGAATGAAATCTGTTAGGTCTGGCACAACAGCTTCGGCACCTTCTGCCTCTAGTAAGTCTACCAAGTAATTATTTGCTACTGGATGGAATTTAACTAGAATCTCGCCTACCACACCTACACGAGGTTTCTTCTCATCTGTAATTGGTAAATTGTCAAAGTCCTGAACAATTTGACGGCACATCTTACGGTACTTACGGTGCGATAAGACTTTTTTATTTTGTGTCAGAAAATCAAGACATTTTTTCTTCCATTCTTCATGTAAAGCATTTGCAGAACCTGCAGTCACTTCATATGGTCTCATACGATAAAGGCATCTTAGGAACAAATCACCAAATTCCAAAGCATAGAGTGCTCGCTGAATTAACTGTGGTGTAAATTTGAAACCAGGATTTTTCTCTAGTCCAACCATGTTCAGTGAGATAACAGGTACGTGACCTAATCCACATTTTTCCAAAGAACGACGGATGAATCCGATATAGTTGGAAGCACGGCAGCCACCACCCGTCTGAGTGATGATAATAGCTGTCTTATTCATATCGTATTTTCCAGAAAGCACAGCACTCATAATCTGACCGATAACAATGAGAGATGGATAGCAGGCATCGTTGTTTACATAACGAAGACCTGTGTCGATACATTGTTTGTTGTCAACTTCAGGAATGACAATATTGTAACCACACATTTTGAATGCAGGCAAAAGCAAATCAAAATGGATTGGTGACATCTGAGGGCAGATGATAGTATAGCCTTCCTCTTGCATTTCTTCAGTGTAGATGACACGTTCATAATTTGCAGGCTGAATATTGCGTTTTTTGTGTTGTTTCTCCTTTACGCGAATTGCAGAAAGAAGAGAACGAATTCGAATACGCGCAGCCCCAAGATTGTTTACCTCATCAATTTTTAAACAAGTATAAATTTTATCCGAACCGGTTAGAATGTCTGCTACCTGGTCAGTAGTGACAGCATCCAGACCGCAACCGAAGGAGTTGAGCTGAATCATGTCTAAATCGTCTCGGGTTTTCACAAAGTTTGCTGCGCTGTATAAACGTGAGTGGTACATCCACTGATCCATAACGATAAGAGGGCGTTCCAAATTACCTAAATGTGAAACAGAATCTTCAGTCAAGACACAAATTCCGTAGGAGGTAATCAGTTCTGGAATACCATGGTTGATTTCAGGGTCTACATGGTATGGGCGGCCTGCCAGGACGATACCACGGCAATTGTGTTCTTCCATATATCGAAGAACTTCCTCGCCTTTTTCACGCATTTCCATACGTATCATAGCAAGTTCTTTCCAACCTTCAGATACGGCATCTCGAATTTCGGTTTCTGGAATGTCAAATTCCTCCTTGAAACAAGCTACCAGCTGTTGAGATAAAGTATCCTCATTGGTAAACGCCATAAAAGGATTCAAGAACTTCATTTCACCTGAGGTAATCTCATCCACGTTATTTTTAATATTCTCTGAATAAGAAGTAACGATTGGGCAGTTGTAATGGTTGTTTGCATCTGGGAACTCATTTCGTTCATATGGAATGGCTGGGTAGAAAATAAAGTCTACGTTTTGATGAATCAGCCATGAAATATGTCCGTGAGCCAGTTTTGCAGGGTAACATTCTGATTCGCTAGGAATGGTATCGATACCCATTTCATAAATTTTACGACTAGACTGTGGAGAAAGCACCACAGAGTAACCTAGTTTTTTGAAGAAGGTCGCCCAGAATGGGTAGTTTTCATACATGTTCAAAACTCTTGGAAGACCAACAGTTCCACGAGGTGCTTCCTTGATAGGAAGTGGTTCGTAGTCAAATATACGATTTAATTTGTACTCAAACAGATTTGGAATATCTGCATTTTTACGTTCTTTTCCAAGTCCACGTTCGCAACGATTGCCAGTGATATACTGTCGGTTATCGGAGAACTTGTTGATAGTCAGCATACAGTGGTTGGTACAACCCTTGCATCGGGTCAACTTGGTGGTATATGTAAGCTCCTTGATTTTATCAATAGGAAGCATAGTGGTTTCATAGTTTGCCTCATGGCGTTCTCTTGCAATAAGAGCAGCACCGAAGGCTCCCATGATGCCTGCAATATCAGGACGTGTTACTTCTACGCCTGCAATGGTTTCCAAGCTGCGAAGTACTGCATCGTTATAGAAGGTTCCACCTTGTACTACGATGTTTTCTCCTAAGTCTTTTGCATCAGAAAGTTTAATAACCTTGAATAACGCATTTTTGATAACGGAGTAAGCTAAACCAGCAGAAATGTCTGCTACGGATGCTCCTTCTTTTTGTGCCTGCTTTACCTTGGAATTCATGAAAACTGTACAACGGGTTCCAAGGTCGATAGGATTTTTTGCAAAAAGAGCTTCTTTTGCAAAATCTGCTACTGTAAAGTTTAAGGATTTTGCAAAGGTTTCAATAAAGGAACCACAACCAGAAGAGCAGGCTTCGTTTAACTGCACGGAGTCTACTGTCTGATTTTTGATTTTGATGCACTTCATGTCCTGACCGCCAATGTCTAGGATACAATCTACGTTTGGATCAAAGAATGCGGCTGCATAATAATGAGCTACGGTTTCTACTTCGCCCTCATCTAGCATAAGTGCTGCTTTTAGGAGTGCTTCACCGTATCCAGTAGAACAGGAATGTACGATGTGCGCATCCTTTGGTAATTTGTCAAACAAGTCAACGATGGCATTCATGGTAGTGCCAAGAAGGTTACCATTGTTGCTACTGTAGAAAGAATAAAGAAGGGAACCGTCTTCTGCGACCAGAGCAATTTTGGTAGTAGTAGAACCGGCGTCAATACCTAGGTAACAATTTCCTTTATATGTAGCTAAATCTGCAGTTTTCACAGACTTGCTAGCGTGACGTGCTTGGAATTTTTTATATTCATCTTCTGATGCAAAAAGAGGTTCCATACGGGCTACTTCAAATTCCATATGGATTTCTTCAGAAAGTTTCTTTTCTAAGTCAGCTAATGTAGTGACAGCTTCTTTTTTACTGTTCAAAGCAGAGCCCATTGCTGCAAAAAGATGTGAATTTTCTGGCATAATAGCATGTTCACTATCCAAATTCAGGGTGCGAATAAATGCACCACGAAGCTCTGACAAAAAGTGAAGTGGGCCACCTAAAAATGCTACGTGTCCGCGAATAGGTTTTCCACAAGCAAGTCCTGAAATAGTCTGGTTAACTACTGCTTGGAAAATGGAAGCAGATAAGTCTTCGCGAGTAGCGCCTTCATTAATCAGAGGCTGAATGTCTGTTTTAGCAAATACACCACAACGAGCTGCAATAGGATAGAGTGCTTTGAAGTTTTTTGCGTATTCATTGAGCCCAGTTGCATCAGTCTGGATAAGAGATGCCATCTGGTCAATGAAGGAACCTGTACCACCTGCGCAGATACCATTCATACGCTGTTCTACGTTGCCACCTTCAAAATAAATGATTTTCGCATCTTCACCACCCAATTCAATGGCTACATCTGTCTGTGGGACAAAGTGTTCCAATGCAGTGGAAACGGCGATAACCTCTTGAACAAATGGCACTTCAATGTGGTTTGCCAATGTAAGACCACCAGAACCTGTGATAACAGGTGTAACGGAGCAGTCTTTTAATTCTTTTAAAGCTTTTTGAATAAGAGAGTGCAAAGTTTCGCGGATGTTTGCGAAATGTCTCTCATAATCAGAAAATAGTAAATTGTCTTGTTCATCTAAAATTGCAATCTTTACAGTTGTGGAACCAATGTCGATTCCCAACTTCTTAACTTCATTGTTTTTCATCTGTAATACCTCCAAAACGGATGTGGCTTTTGAAACTACATGATATAACATAAAAAGCCATCATCAATTATAAAACTATATATATGAGAAAACAATGGACAAATTCTAATAATTGTATAAAATTTTTGTGAAGTTCCTTGGGCAGATTGACAAAAAAGCAAAACAAAACCTATAATAGCTTTATATGATTATCAAAGAAAAGGAAGTTTTTATATATGAATTTGATGGACAAATTAGAACGTAAATGGGGCAGATATGCGATTCCAGGATTGCATAGATATTTGATCTTTGCATATTTCTTAGGATATATTGGTACATTTATTTTCCCAAATGCTATGGGATATATGGAGTTTTCTATACCACTCATTATGCAAGGACAAATCTGGCGTTTGTTTACCTGGATTTTCTGTTGTAATAGTACAAATATTCTTACCATTTTGTTTTTAGTGTGCCTGCTTTCTTTGGGAGAAACGTTAGAACGATTCTTAGGTACATTCCGTTTAAATGTGTTCTTGCTGGGAGGAATTGCATTAAATATTATTGTTGGAGTCCTTGTGTATGTAATTAGTATGTTGACATTGGGTGTGGGCTTGCCTACATATTTGACAAACTACTACACATTGATTTCCATGTATATGGCCATGGCGATTCTTATGCCAGATGCACAAGTTTATTTATATTTTGTGATTCCTATTAAGATGAAATGGATGCTTCTTGTTTATATTGGCACGTTTGGATATGAATTATATAGATATTTTTCCGCTGGTGCAGCATTAGGTGGACCAATTTCTGGACTTATTTTGATGACAGTTTTTGGTTCGCAGTTGATTTGCACTTTGTTAAATGTATTCCTATTTTTTCATTTCTCAAAGATTCGAGTTACCAGAAGTCAGAAAAAGCGTCAAAAAGAATTTCAGGCACAGTTTGCACAGCAACCTAGACCAGGTGCAAACATTACCAGACATAAGTGCGCCATTTGCGGACGCACAGAGAAAGATGATCCAAATTTAAGCTTCCGTTACTGTTCAAAATGTACCGGAAATAAAGAATATTGTCAGGACCATCTCTTTACACACACCCACAATTAGTGGTATAATAATGTGTCGCCGGAAGCGGCATTAGGAGGATATAGATTATGGAAAATGAAACAGTAGTTTCAAAGAATTTTATTGAAAACATTATCGAAAAAGATTTAGCAGAAGGACATTGCGAGAGCATCTGTACTAGATTCCCACCAGAACCAAACGGATACCTTCACATTGGACATGCTAAAGCGATTCTTATAAATCATGGGTTAGCTCAGAAATACGGCGGAAAATTCAACATGCGTTTTGATGATACCAACCCTACAAAAGAAAAAATCGAATTCGTAGAATCTATCAAAGCTGACGTAGCTTGGCTTGGTGCTGATTGGGAAGATAGATTGTATTTTGCTTCTGAATATTTTGATAAAATGTACGAAGGTGCTATCGAACTTATCAAAAAAGGAAAAGCTTATGTATCTGACCTTACAGCAGAAGAGATTCGTGAATACCGTGGTACTTTAACAGAACCAGGTAAGGAAGACCCATATTCTACACGTAGTATTGAAGAGAATTTAGACCTTTTCATTCGTATGAAAAATGGGGAATTTGAAGATGGTAGCAAGGTTCTTCGTGCTCGTATTGATATGGCATCAAACAATATCAACATGCGTGACCCAGTTATTTATCGTGTGGCTCACATGACACACCATAGTGCTGGAGATAAATGGTGCATTTATCCAATGTATGACTTTGCTCATCCAATTGAAGATGCAGTAGAAGGTATTACACATTCTATCTGTACTTTGGAATTCGAAGACCACAGACCACTTTATGACTGGGTACTTATCGAACTTGGATATAAAAAGACTCCAGAGGATTCTCCAAAGCAGATTGAATTTGCAAAATTATATTTAAAGAACGTAGTAACAGGAAAACGTTACATCAAGAAATTAGTTGAAGAAGGTATCGTAGATGGTTGGGATGACCCACGTCTTGTATCTATCGCAGCTCTTCGTCGTAGAGGTTTCACACCAGAATCTATCAAGATGTTCGTAGAACTTTGCGGTGTTTCGAAAGCAAACAGTATCGTAGATTATCCAATGCTTGAGTACTGTATTCGTGAAGACTTAAAGATGAAGAAACCACGTATGATGGCTATCTTAGATCCTATCAAAGTAGTGATTGATAACTACCCAGAAGGACAGGTAGACTATCTTGAAATCGACAACAACTTAGAAAATCCAGAACTTGGAAAACGTCAGGTTCCATTTACAAAAGAACTCTACATTGACCGTGAGGACTTTATGGAAGAACCACCTAAGAAATACTTCCGTATGTTCCCAGGCAATGAAGTACGTCTTATGAATGCATACCTTGTAACCTGTAACAGTGTAGAAAAAGATGAAAATGGTAACATCGTAGCTATTCACTGTACTTACGACCCAGAATCAAAGGGCGGAAATGCTCCAGACGGACGTAAGGTAAAAGGTACTATTCACTGGGTATCAGCAGAATATGGCAAAAAAGTAACGGTTCGTCTCTACGAAAATATCATTGACGAAGACCTTGGTGTATACAATGAGGACGGAAGCTTAAACTTAAATCCAAACTCACTTACAGTACTAGACAACTGTATCGTAGAACCAGCTCTTATGGAAGCAAAAGCATACGACAGTTTCCAGTTCGTACGTCAGGGCTTCTTCTGTGCAGATTACAAAGATTCAGTAGAAGGACAGCCAGTATTTAACCGCATTGTTTCATTGAAGAGCTCATTTAAGCTTCCTACAAACAATGCGTAAGAAAATCGGGGGAAAAGATGGACAATTTATTATCAGGATTAGGAAAATTTGGATTAGATGAGGGCGCAGCCAATAACCTATTTGAAGATGCAAATGTAACGACTAAGCAAAATGCGGATGGGTCTGTTTCAAAAGAGATAGCACCACCAAAAGAAGAAGATTTCCTCTTACTTAAAGCCGTTCGTTGTCCAATATGTGATGGCACTTTCCGTACTATCCAGATTAAATCAGGTAGAACTAAGAGAAAAGAACCAGATATGGACCTTCGTCCAAGATTTGAACATATCGATACAAACAAATACGATATTTCATCATGTCCAAAGTGTGGTTTTACAGCAATTAATCGCTACTTCGGTCATCTGTCATCGCTTCAGACGAAGTTAATCAAAGAAGGTGTGTGCAGCAAATTTAAAACACCACCTACACAGGAGATTACAGAAATTAAGACATACACTTACGATGAAGCTATCGAATTGTTCAAACTGGCGCTTTACACCACTATTGTGAAGAAAGGTCAGACTAGTGAGAAAGCATATGAATGCTTGAAAATCTCTTGGTTGCTTCGTGGTAAGATGGAAGAATTAGCAGTAGACAAAGAGAAAAACAAAGAAGCTCTTATGGCTTGCCAGAAAGAATACTTATCCTTCTATTCACAGGCATTAGATGGTTTTATGAAAGCCATGTCCTCTGAAAACTACCCAATGTGTGGTATGGACCAGAGTACTGTGGACTTGCTCATAGCTGCTATGGCATTCAACCTCGGCAAATATGATCTTGCATCTCGTTTCGTATCCAGCCTTATTGTATCTCGTACAGCTGGACCAAACATCAAAAAACGTGCACATGAGATGAAAGAAAAGATTGTTGAAAAATTGAAGAAATAAAAAATTGGGCCGTCACATTTGTGACGGCCATTTTTATTATTTATTCTGTTCAACTTCTGCAAGTTTCATCGCTCTTACCTTAAGTGGTAATCCAAATAATGTGATGAAGCCATCAGCATCATGGTGGTCATAAAGGTCACCAGTTGTGAAGCTTGCAAGGGATTCACTGTAAAGTGAGTATGGAGAAGTAGTACCAGCTTTGATAATGTTTCCTTTGTAAAGCTTGAATTTTACTTCACCAGTTACATATTCCTGAGTAGAAGTTACAAATGCCTGTACTGCTTCGCGAAGTGGTGTAAACCATTTTCCTTCGTAAACAATCTGAGCCATCTTGTTACCCATATCTTTCTTTACGTCCATAGTAGCACGGTCAAGTACGAGTTCTTCTAACTGTTTCTGTGCTTCCATAAGGATAGTTCCGCCTGGTGTTTCATATACACCACGAGATTTCATACCAACTACACGGTTTTCTACGATGTCTACGATACCGATACCATGTTTTCCACCGAGTTTGTTAAGTTCACGAATGATATCAGAAACTTTCATTTCTTTTCCGTTTACTGACTTTGGAACACCCTTTTCAAATGTCATAGTAACGTATTCGCCTTCATCAGGAGCTTTTTCTGGAGAAACACCAAGTACTAATAAGTGATCATAGTTTGGTTCCTGTGATGGATCTTCGAGTTCGAGACCTTCGTGGCTGATATGCCATAAGTTTCTATCGCGGCTGTAACTATTGTTTGCAGAGAATGGTAAATCAATACCGTGAGCTTTACAGTATTCGATTTCTTCCTCACGAGAGCTCATTCCCCAGTTGTCCATACGCCATGGAGCAATGATTTTAAGGTCTGGAGCTAAGGCTTTGATACCAAGTTCGAATCGAATCTGGTCATTTCCTTTACCTGTAGCGCCGTGACAGATAGCTGTAGCACCTTCTTTTCTAGCTACTTCTACAAGTCTTTTTGCGATACCTGGACGAGCCATAGAAGTACCAAGTAAATATTTGTTTTCGTATACTGCACCAGCCTGTACGCAAGGGATGATATATTCTTCACAGAATTCATCTGTAATATCTTCAATATATAATTTAGTAGCACCTGAAAGTTTTGCTCTTTCTTCCAGTCCATCTAATTCTTCACCCTGACCGCAGTCGATACAGCAGCAGATAACTTCGTAATCATAATTTTCCTTTAACCATGGAATAATGGCTGTGGTATCAAGACCACCTGAATATGCTAATACAACTTTTTCCTTTGACATAGTTTTCATTTCCTTTCCGAACAAATAAGAATAAAACTACTATACACCTATATTTATACATGTGCAAGTGAAAAATTATACAAAAAAACAAATATTTATGCATGAATAATGTATAAAATACAAAAAATATGCAAAAATATGCATAAAAGAGTGAAAAAAGACTTTACGAATTTATATATGTGTACTATTATAAGTAGCAAAGGTTTGAAAAAAGAGGTAAAAGTTATGATTAAAGTAGGAATTATCGGATCCACAGGATATGCTGGAGCAGAGTTGGTAAGAATTTTATTAAACCATAAGGAGGCAGAAATTGTTTGGTATGGTTCTAGAAGTTATGTAGACCAGGCTTATGCTGCTGTATATCGTAATATGTTTGAGTTGGTTGAAGATAAATGTCTTGATGATAATATAGAAGAACTTGCTTCCAAGGTAGATGTGATTTTTACAGCCACACCACAGGGATATTTGGCAGGTGTATTGACAGAAGATATTTTAAATAAGGTAAAAGTAATTGATTTAAGTGCAGATTATCGTATTAAGGATGTAGCTACTTATGAAAAATGGTATGGCATTGAGCATAAGAGCCCACAGTTTATTGAAGAGGCGGTATATGGACTTTGTGAAATCAATCGTGTGGATATCAAAGGAAAGAGATTGGTAGCAAATCCAGGTTGTTATACTACATGCTCGATTTTAACAGCTTATCCAATGGTAAAAGAAGGAATGATTGATGCCAATACACTAGTGATTGATGCAAAATCTGGTACATCTGGTGCAGGTCGTGGTGCAAAGCTTCCTAATTTATTCTGTGAAGTAAATGAAAATATGAAAGCATACGGTGTTGCTAGTCACAGACACACTCCAGAGATTGAAGAACAGTTGGGTTATGCAGCAGGAGAAGAAATTTTAATCAATTTCACTCCACACTTAGTACCTATGAATCGTGGTATTCTGGTAACAGAATATGCGAAATTAAACAAAAAAGCAGATGGTACTTATCCAACCTACGAAGAAGTAAAAGCAGTTTATGATAAATATTATAAAGAAGAAACTTTCGTGCGTGTACTTCCAAAGGGCGAATGTCCAGAAACCAAATGGGTAGAGGGTTCCAACTTTGTAGACGTGAACTTTGTCATTGATGAAAGAACAGGACGTATTATTATGATGGGAGCCTTAGATAACCTGGTAAAAGGTGCAGCAGGACAGGCGGTTCAGAATATGAATATCATTTTTAATCTTCCTGAGAACGAAGGGCTTATGATGGTGCCTATGTTCCCATAAGAATTGTGAGAACCTTGGGCATGGAATGCATGCAAAATAAGAATGCACAAGAAATACATAGAAAAGAAGGATTTAGATATGACAGAACAGAAATTACATACATTGCAGGACAAAGCAGAGGTACTTATAGAGGCATTGCCATATATTCAGAAATTTAATAGAAAAATTATCGTAGTTAAATACGGTGGGTCTGCTATGGTAGATGAGCAGCTTAAGAATCAGGTGATTCAAGACGTTGCCTTATTGAAGCTAGTTGGATTTAAGCCAGTCATCGTACATGGTGGCGGAAAAGAGATTAGTAAATGGGTAAAACTTTCTGGTATGGAGCCAGAATTTGTAAATGGTCTTAGAAAGACGGATGCCCAGACTATGGAAATCGCTGAAATGGTACTAAATAAAGTGAATAAATCTTTGGTTCAACTGGTAGAAAAGTTAGGTGTAAACGCTATCGGTATCAGTGGAAAAGACGGTGGCCTTTTAAAGGTGGAGAAGAAATATGCTGATGGACAGGATATTGGTTTTGTTGGAGAAGTAACAGAGGTAAATACAAAAATTATCTATGATATGTTGGAAAAAGATTTTCTTCCTATCATTTGTCCAATTGGTATGGATGATGAGTACCAGAGTTACAATATCAATGCAGATGATGCTGCATGTGCTATTGCAAAGGCTCTTGGAGCAGAAAAACTTGCGTTTTTAACAGATATTGCAGGGGTATATCGTGATCCAAGTGATGAATCTACACTTATTTCAGAACTTAGCGTATCGGAAGCAAAGGAACTTCTCGGTACAGGCTTTGTAGGTGGGGGAATGCTTCCAAAAATCAATAATTGTATTGATGCAGTAGAAAGCGGAGTATCCAGAGTACATATTTTGGATGGTCGTATTGCACATTGTGTGCTTTTGGAAATCTTTACGAAAAAGGGTATTGGTACAGTTATCTTACCAGATGAGGAATAAATTATGACAAACATGAATCAATATATGGATCAGGCAGAAAATGCATTACTCCATACTTACAACCGTTTTCCAGTAGTTTTTGATTATGGAAAAGGAGTATATCTTTATGATACCGATGGAAAAGAATATTTGGATTTTGCAGCAGGAATTGCAGTATGTTCTTTGGGATATGGAGATGAAACTTATACAGAGAGCTTAAAGGGGCAGATAGATAAGCTTTTACATACTTCCAATTTATATTACAATCAACCTACCACAGATGCGGCAGAAAAATTGATAGAAGCATCGGGTATGGACCGCGTATTTTTTACCAATAGCGGAACAGAAGCCATAGAGGGGGCATTAAAGGCAGCTCGTAAATACTCATTTTCTAAATATGGAAAAGAGCGCTATGAAATTATTGCTATGAACCATTCCTTCCATGGAAGAAGTATGGGTGCTCTTTCTGTTACAGGAACAGAGAAATACAGAACACCATTTGAGCCATTGATAGGTGGTGTTGTATTTGCAGAGTTTAACGATTTAGAATCAGTAAAAGCTGCAGTTACAGACAAAACTTGTGCTGTTCTTTTAGAAACAGTTCAGGGAGAGGGTGGCATTTATCCAGCCACAGAAGAGTTCTTGTCAGGCGTTAGAGCACTCTGTGATGAAAAAGATATTCTTCTTATTTTAGATGAAATCCAGTGTGGTATGGGACGTACAGGTGAGATGTTTGCATTCCAGGGGTATGATGTGAAGCCAGATATTATGACTTCGGCAAAAGCATTAGGCTGTGGTGTGCCTGTAGGTGCGTTTCTTATGACAGAACGTGTAGCAGAAAAGTCGTTAGAGCCTGGTGACCATGGTACGACGTATGGCGGAAATCCATTGGTTGGAGCAGCGGTATCCACGGTTTTTGATATTTATGAAGAAAAAGATATTTTAACTCACGTTAAAGAAGTGAGTGCATATCTGGAAGAAAAACTGGAAAGACTGGTAGAAACCTATGACTTTATAACCGCGCGTCGAGGCAAAGGCTTGATACAGGGATTGGTAGTAACTGTAAAACCTGCTGATGTATGTAAAAAAGCATTGGAAAATGGACTTGTGATTATCTCTGCAGGAGCAGATGTACTCCGCATTGTTCCACCACTTGTGATTGAAAAAGAACATGTAGATGAGATGATCTGTAAATTGGAGCATACTTTTTCTGAAATATTATTGTAATAT
>JAZPYQ010000034.1:0-10059 GCA_045544235.1 Agathobacter sp.
TGCTGCGTGCATAAACTCGACGCAAGAGCAGCGTCTCAGACAGTATGCACGTAGCATGATTTATTTATGTCGTTTGCCCGCGTAAGAGAAACTGGCAAAAGTCTTCGAATGTGTTTTAGACACCCACGAACATACTGTCGCGGATTGCTCGAACCTTTGAAAGACATAAATAATAAACAACATCAGAGAGCTCTTTTGCTGGAAATACGAACATTTTTCTATGTTAACGACGACGTAGTATAGAGCACTTCGTTTGCTAAAAAAACAACAAGAAAGGGGCTGCCCAGGAAGGGTGCCCCTAAATTTTATTATTCGTATGTAACTATGCGTTCAGCTTCGCGGCAGTTCCCGTTTGAGTCGGTTACGGTGTATAGGACTGTAAAGCCGTTGTCGGTTTGGTCGATGATTTCAGTTTCAACCAGGTGGGTTACATCACCATCGTAGATGTCCTCTGCTGTGTAGCCAGGTTCTACATATTGTTCTCCTCTTGGAAGAGTGATTTCCTCGCCACCAATTAGTGTAATGACAGGTCTTCGTACATCTTTTACGATGTAGGTCACATGAATTTCTGACTCAACACCATTTGCCTTGGCTTTGTAAACTACAGGATATTCACCTAATGTGTTTATATCCACTTCTCCAACCATTTCAACCTCTATTTCGTAGCCTTCTGGATTGGAAACCGCCTCCTTATACATGGCTGTAACTTCTAATAATTCCCCCTCTGCATAGTGCAGATTTTTTATTCTTCCATCTCTTACATTCCATTCAATATAATGAACGTCTTTAATTTGAATCAAAAATACCCATGCGATAATTAGGACTACTGCTAACGCAAATTTATCCCAATGTTTTTTTATAAACTCCATTCGATTTTCCTCGTTGTATTTAGATTGTGTATTACAAAAATAAGCTCCAGACACTATCGTCTAGAGCTTTATTTTACAATACTTTTTAATTAAATCCAACTACTTTCTGAGCAATATGGTATAAGCCAATAGAAGTCTTACGCCCAATTTTTCCTGGAAGGTTCATGGCTCTTCCTAAAACACCATATCTAAGTTTTTTGAAAAGACGTTCGTCTTTTTCTTTTATGTAAACCCATAAATCTGCTTTCATCTTAAGGTGTTCTTCTGTACCTGAGATTAAGCACATTACATTAGAAACTGTTGTAATAATTTCCACGTAGTTTAACATGTACTGACGACATTTTGCATTCTTTACATCATTCCATAAATCGTATTTATCAATCATCAGTTTGTTTACTTTAAACTGCTGATCCATACGGCGAATCATAACAGTTTCATTTACAGACTGGTCATCACGTCCGATAAAGTAACGATAGAAATCCACGCTCATGTAATACATTTTCTTTACATATGGAAGTGGATTAAATACATAAATGCTATCTACATAGAAAGTATGTTTTGGAAGTTCCAATCCACATTCATGTAATAACTGTGTTCTGTAAATAACAGAATGCATAAGTATGTAATGACCTTTATAGAAATGAGGTACATCATCCCATGTAAAGACTTTATCCTGTGGTACACCTGTCTGGCGCATTACCTGTTTGTGTTTTGCACCGTCTTTTTCGTACACATAGTTTGCAAGAAGCATATCCAAACAATTATCATCACTATCGAATTCACGGAGTTTTTCTAAAATTGCTTTGTATGCATCTGGATCTACCCAGTCATCACTATCTACTACTTTGAAATATCTACCTGTTGCATTACGGATACCTGCATTTACCGCTTCACCATGTCCACCATTTTCCTGATGAATTGCACGACAAATAGTTGGGTATTTTGCTGCGTATGCATCCGCAATTTCTGCTGTACGGTCTTTCGAACCATCGTTTACAATAAGAATCTCTACATCTTCCCCGCCTACTAAAATAGACTCAATACACTTTTCCATATAAGCTTCTGAGTTATAGCAAGGAATTGCAAAACTTAATAATTTCATTCTAAACCTCTCTTTAAAAATGCTTTGAAATACTTTATTTTCCAATTGCCATTCTTTATTATACACATTTTATGCTTTAAGTCGAATGAAAAATATTTAACATTTTATTAAGACTTTCTTTTTGTTCACAATTTGTTTACAAATTAATCACAAAAGAAACATACCGATTTCACATTTAACACATATACTATCATTATAAAAAGAGAATTAATTTCCTTCTCATAATAAATCTTTTTCATAAAAAACCGGTGCACGCCACATGCACCGGTTTCCTCTGTTTTATAAGCTTTCTTTTATAGCATCTTTTCCAATTACCAAATTCAAGTATTCTGTGTATTTTACAAAGGCACTTGGTATTGCATAATCACGTTTCGTTTCTTCCACGTCCACAAAAACCCAATCATTCTTTTGAGTTTTTTGTATTCCGTCTTTACTCCAATCGTCCATATTATCTGATTCCTTGAATTCCTTTGCCTGCAGAAATACAACATATCCTTTCATATGCCATTCCACGTGGGAAAAAATGTGCTTTGCATCACATGCCTTTTGAATTCGAACAGGAAGATAACCTTGTGTTTCCACATACTCTAAAACTTCTTCTTCCGATAAGTAACCACTCACATTTGGCAACTCATACATACCTGCCAAAAGTCCTTTTTTCGGTCTCTTATGAAGCGCCAGCTGTTCTCCATCTTTTATAATAAGGACCGTCTTTTCCTCTATTCTACGTTCCTTAGCCTTTGTCTTCACCGGTAATTCTGCAATTCTATCTTCTTTTCTTGCCCGACACATATCATGCCAAGGACAGATATTACAATGTGGCTCTCCGTTTGGAATACACACAGTAGCGCCTAATTCCATAAGCGCCTGATTAAAAGTAGAAGGATTCAGTATACGAAAATCTTCTCCCTCACCATGCATCTTAACCATCAATTCGCGAAGTTTTTCTTCCATATGTTTTCGCACACTTTGCTTCATAATATCGCTATTATCTGCTGTCACTCTGGAAATCACGCGTAGTACATTACCATCCACCGCAGGTTCAGGTTTCCCATACGCAATAGATGAAATGGCTCCTGCAGTATAATTTCCTATTCCTTTTAATGTAATAAGCGCATCATATTCTTCCGGTATAACACCACCATAATTTTCCATAATCTGATTCGCAGCCACATTCAAATTTCTTACACGATTATAATACCCAAGTCCCTCCCACAATTTCAACAATTTATCTTCCGGACACTTCGCTAATGCCTCCACATTCGGAAGTTCTTTTACAAACCTGTCAAAATATGGTTTCACCGCTTCCACTCTGGTCTGCTGAAGCATAATTTCCGATATCCACACATAATACGCTGTTGGATTTTCTCTCCAAGGCAAAACCCTAGCATTTTCTGAAAACCAGTTCTGTAAAGGCTCTACCAATTCCTTTAAATCAAAATCATCTATCATATAATATACCTATACTTCTCTAACTATTTTTCTCACTTAGCCTATTATACTTCACCCATTTTTCTTTTTCACCTCTTTTTTTATTTCCTCATATGGAATTTTGAACCATTCATGCATATTAAAAGCAGAATAAGAAATACTAAAAAAAATGGAAAAGGAGAGACATTATGGTATTAACTCAAAAAGAAACCGCAGCATTAAAAGACTTACAAACACAGGAACAGTCCTGCATCGAAAAATACACTCGTTATTCACAGGAAGCAAAAGATCCCCAATTAAAAAACTTATTCAAGCACATTTCTACCGATGAACAAAAACATTATCAATCTCTTGGTCAGGCCTTAAACGGTTCCGTTCCTCAGGTAGATTGTAACGACACTCAGGGACGCGACTACGTTCCAACAGCATACTACTCGCCAAATGACAACTCCCCTGAGAAAAAAACTGACACCTTCCTTGTAACAGATTGTATCGGAACCGAAAAACTCGTTTCTGGAGAGTACAACAGCGATGTATTTATTTTTGGTGACTCCGGCATCCGCCGCCTCTTAGCTGATATTCAGATTGAAGAACAAAATCATGCAGAAATGCTTTGGAAATACAAAACCGTAAATTCCATGAATTAACGATCTAGCTCAGAAAATTTTATTTTAGATATTCGAAATACTACGAAATGAGACGTACTATATATTGACTTTACACACGCTCTCGCTCTCAGCGGTAACGTCGCGTTACTTAATGAGTGGTGATTGATAAATCATCACGAATTTAGTAACGCGACGTCACCGCTGAGAGCGAAAGCGTGCGCACATTCAATATATGTCATGGCTCATTTCGTAGTATTTAAAAAGTCTGAGATATATCGTTATTTAACTAAATCTTATCTAGACAGATATCTCGAAGTAGAGTAAAATAATTTCTTATAGTAGGAAAATTTTGCTTTTGGAGGCGTTGTATGAGAAATTGGGAAAACAACGTACGAAAAGTCGTTCCATATGTGCCAGGTGAACAGCCACAAAAGGAACGCATGATAAAACTAAATACAAATGAAAATCCATATCCACCAGCACCAGGGGTGCAAAAAGTTTTGGAAAGCTTTCAGGTAGATAAATTACGCAAGTATCCTGATCCAGTGATAGGAAAGCTGGTAGAGGCTATGGCGGATTATTATGGAGTAAAGAAAGAAGAAGTGTTCGTAGGCGTTGGCTCAGATGATGTGCTGGCTATGATTTTTATGACTTTCTTCAATGGGAAAGAGCCTATTCTTTTTCCAGACGTGACATATTCTTTTTATGATGTTTGGGCAGAGATGCTTCGTATTCCTTATGAACGTATTCCATTGGATGAAAATTTGTGTATTCAGCCAGCAGATTATAACAGAGAAAATGGTGGTATCATTTTTCCAAATCCAAATGCACCAACAGGTGAGCTCTTACGTTTAGAAGCGGTAGAAGAAATCATAAAGTCCAATCCAGATGTGATAGTAGTAGTGGATGAAGCATATATTGACTTTGGTGGAGAAAGTGCTCTACCATTGATTGAAAAATATGATAATCTCATTGTGGTTCAGACTTTTTCGAAGTCACGTTCTATGGCAGGGTCACGTATAGGCTTTGCAATAAGTAATGAGAAAATCATTAAATACTTGAATGATGTAAAATATTCTTTTAATTCTTATACGATGGATGCTCTTACCATTGAGCTTGGTACTGCAGCAATTTTGGATAAAGAATATTTTGAAATGACTCGTAACAAAATCATTGCTACAAGAGAATGGACAAAGTCAGAACTCTATAAACTGGGTTTTGATTTTGGTGATTCCAAGAGCAATTTTATATTTGCAACACATAAGGATATACCAGCTGTGGAGCTTTATGAGGCTTTGCGCGAGGCGGATATTTATGTGAGATATTTTAGAAAACCTGAAAGAATTGATAATTACTTACGCATTTCTATTGGAACAGATGAAGAAATGCAGGAATTGATTCAGTTTTTATCTGCCTATATTTCAAAATAGACAGTTGTAATATAGAAATAAGATGTTTTATAGAAAAGAAAGGACAAAACAATGAATTTTTTATTTGACATTATCAAAGGTATGTTAATCGGTGTAGCAAATATTATACCGGGTGTAAGTGGTGGAACCATGATGGTTTCTATGGGTGTGTATGAAAAAATCATCGGTGTAGTAAATAACTTATTTAAGGATATTAAAAAATCAATTATTACATTATTGCCATTAGGTATTGGAATGTTACTTGGAGTAGCAGTATTCTCATTTATCATTCCATGGTGCTTGGAAGTGTATCCATTCCCTACATGCTTTTGCTTTATTGGTTTGATTCTTGGTGGGGTACCAGCAATTATTAAACCTGCAAAGGAAAGCCTTCATAAAGAGGGAAAGAGTATTTCTGTACCACATATTATTGCATTTGCATTCTTCTTTGTTCTTGCAGTTGGAATGGCAGCTATGAACGAGACACAGACAACATCAGCCAATTTTGATTTAAATATTGGTTTTATGATTATTATGTTTTTAGTAGGTGTTGTGTCAGCAGCCACTATGGTTATTCCTGGAGTTAGTGGTTCTCTTGTGCTTATGATTTTAGGATTTTATGCAGGTATTATGTCGTCTATTAGTGGATTCATTTCTGCTGTATTTGCATTCGATTGGGCACAGATTTTCTATTACGTAGGAGTACTTGCACCATTTGGTATTGGTGTTATCGCAGGTGTTTTTGCTGTGGCTAAATTAATAGAATTTTTATTTAACAAATTCCCATCTATCACTTATTGTGGTATTTTAGGTCTTATTGTGGCTTCTCCTATCGCTATTGTGATTAAAATGGGACATAACAATATCAACATCGTAACAATTATTGTAGGTATTGTTTTATTAGTAGTTGGAACTTGGTTTACTTACTGGTTTGGTAAAAAGACAGAAGGAATGGAATAGAATGGGCTTCTTTACAAAGACAAAGAAATTGAATAAAGATCAGGTTGGAAGATACATTTTTGCGCACCTGGACATTCCGGTTCTGGTATTGGATGAAGATAAAAATGTTGTGATTATGAATTCTGAGGCTGAGCAGTTCTTTCAGTTGAAGGAAGAGGAAACATATCATTTTTCACAGTTGTTTGAGATTACCAAGGAAGATGTAGATGTACTTTTTGATAGTATTAAAGTGGATGTGCAGAGTGCTATAAGTCAGCTTGCTACTAGGGGAAATGGTGCAATTTGTAAGATAAGAGTGGATGTACCACAGGAAGAGAATTTGGATGGATACTATGTGGTGTATATACATGACATGACAGAGGATTACAATACCATTGAGAATCTCAAAAATGTAAAGTCTGCATTGGAAGAAAAATTACAGGAAAAAAACAAGCAGATTGAGGCTGTTACATTGCAGGCAATTACTACAATTGCTAACTTTATCGATTCAAAGGAAGAATATAATTCGGGACATTCTGCTAGAGTTGCGGCATATTCAGAAGCAATCGCATCAGAAATGGGATGGAGCAGTGCAGAGTGTTTGAATATTCACTATGTTGCGTTGTTACATGATATCGGAAAAATCGGCGTACCAACCCGTGTGTTGAATAAGCGTTCTAATTTGAATAAACAAGAACAGGAACTTATAAAGCAACATACAACTATCGGTGAGGATATTTTAAAAGATATCACAACAGTAGAAAATGTTAGCTTGGGTGCACTCTATCATCACGAGCATTTTGATGGAAGTGGTTATCCAAAAGGAATTGTAGGGGAAGAGATTCCTTTGATTGCTCGTATTATTGCGGTTGCGGATGCTTATGATGCCATGTCAAGTGACAGAAAATATCGTGAAAATATATCTGATGAAGAGATTCGCATAGAGATTGAGAAAAATGCAGGAACTCAGTTTGATCCATACATTTCTTCTGTTGTTGTAAGAATGATAGATGAGGGTATCTTTGAAAAGATTAGACAGAAAATGGCTAATGCGACGAAAAAAGATATTATCTCTGAAAGTAGTGCTCTCATGGTTAAGTACATGGGGAATGAGTTATCAGAGACAAAGGAAGAAGCCGAGAAAGATTATTTGACAGGTATATGGAATCGTCGTAATGGTGAGCGCCATGTTATGGAATACCTGAAATTAGGCGATGGTGCATTAGTTATCATAGACTTGGATAATTTTAAAATGGTAAATGATACATATGGTCATCTTATGGGAGATCATGTATTAAAGCAGGTAGCTGATGTTATCAAATCTCAAGGGAAAAATGAATTTGTATGTCGTTTAGGCGGAGACGAATTCCTAATGTTTGTGAGAGACGTAGTAACTATAGAAGAAACACAGCCTACCATAGATGCTATCATGTTCGCATTCAACAGTAGATGTGAGAAGGATGAAATTTTGGCACAGACTTCACTTTCCATTGGTATTTCTTTATCTTCACAGGATGGACGAGATTATCATCAATTGTTCCGTTGTGCAGACCGCGCGCTCTATTTTGTAAAACAAAATGGAAAAGGCGGATATAGTTTTCACAATCGAGCTGAAAACGATGGAGGAAATAATACAAAACTTGAGTTGGAAAGACTCGTAGATGCGTTGAAACATAAGGATAGTTACAGAGGTGCATTTCGAGTAGAGTATCAAAGATTTCTACAGTTCCACGAGTTTGTTGAAAAGTTCACGAAACGTAATCATCAAAGTGTTCAGTTGGTATTGCTTACTATAGACTTTGATCATTCTGCTCCAGTGGATATTGACGAGCGTGATGTAATTATGAGAGATTTGGAAAACTCAGTAAGTACTGCATTAAGAAGTGTGGATTTGAGTACAAGATTTTCAAGTGCACAGATGTTGGTAGTTTTGGTAGATGCTACACAGGGAAATGTACCACTAACTGTACAGAGAATGTTAAGTCAATTTTATATGATATACCGTCCACAGGATATTAAGGTGTCTTTTGATACGGCAGATATTACAATGTATTAAAAAAAGCAGCTCTATTGAGCTGCTTTTAATTTTAGTTTTTTGGCTTTGGTGCCTTGATGGAAGAAGAAAAAACCAAGGCTGATACCAAAGATAGTACCAAAGATAATAAATAATCCTTGAATCAATGGGTCACTAATAAGAAGCCATTCTGCAGCAGTAGTTCCCCAAAGGTTGAACAAGAAGTGGAAAATGATTACATGGTAAATACTTCCTCCTTTTTCGCAAACATATCCAAGAATGAGACCTAAAACAAAAGTATAGCATCCCTGAAGCCAGTTCATATGAAAGGCGCCAAACAAAAATGCTTGAATAAGGTTTGCAATCCAGAATGGGAAAGCTCTACGTGCAATACGTAAAGTTACACCGCGGAAGATAAGCTCTTCGCTAATTGGAGCAAGTATAACAGAGTAAATCATCATAATAATACTAATATCTTCGGATAGACCAGCTGTTTCTATAAGTTCTTCATAAGCTTCTAGCCAGCTTGGAAAGATAATGGATACGATGGATGTAACGATACTGCTTAAAAATTGGCTTCCAGGAATAAGTAAAACGATTCCTAAAAATTCCAACGGATGAAATGTCTTCTTTACATCTGGTTTAAAATTGCCACCACAGCTTTTATAATACCAGATACCAAATATAACGATACATGTAACTGCAAATACAATCATGATAATCGTATTAAAATTCATATCTGCAGAAAGAACCATCAAGTCATCTAAATCATATGTTTTTCCATTTATCATAGGGCCTATACCAAATAGGAAAATGGCTGCGATAAACAAAAGATAATATACAATAATAAATTGTAACGCGATACTTAACAAAAATGGTACCGTAGAAAGAAAAAAAGTACCTACTTTCTTCATCTGAAAAATCTCCAATCTTAAAAAATACTAAAACAATTATAACATAACAGACAGATTGTTCAAGAAACTTCTTTACGATAACGCTTTAATTTGCTAAAATGTAAGATATCACAATGAGAAGGAGATAATCATGGGTAAAAATTTAAAAACACCAGCAGTGGATCACTTGTTTGACGGGATACTGTGTTTGGAAAATAAAGAAGAGTGTTATAAATTTTTTGAAGATATATGTACGATTAATGAATTGTCTGCGATTGCACAGCGTTTTGAAGTGGCTAGGATGCTTCGAGAGGAGCGTACATACCTAGATATAGCAAAAGAGACTGGTGCATCTACCGCCACAATAAGTCGCGTTAATCGTTCCCTAAACTACGGAAATGATGGCTACGACATGCTATTTGAACGAATGAATAAAGATGCTTAAAACTTGGGCTACCGCCTTTGCGGTGGCCTTTTTTGTTGTTCTTTATAGCAAACGAATGCTCTATACTACGTCGTCGTTAACATAGAAAAATGTTCGTATTTCCAACAAAAGAGCTCTCTGATGTTGTCTATTATTTATGTCTTTCAAAGGTTCGACAATCCACGACAGTATGTTCGTGGGTGTCTAAAACACATTCGAAGACTTTTGCCAGTTTCTCTTACGCGGGCAAACGACATAAATAAATCATGCTACGTGCATACTGTCTGAGACGCTGCTCTTGCGTCGAGTTTATGCACGCAGCATGAAATCAAAATTTATGGAGTGCCCGCTTAGAGAAACTCGAAAGTCG
>JAZPYQ010000035.1:0-7999 GCA_045544235.1 Agathobacter sp.
GTCGTTACTTAATGAGTGGTGATTGATAAATCATCACGAATTTAGTAACGCGACGTCACCGCTGAGAGCGAAAGCGTGCGCACATTCAATATATGTCATGGCTCATTTCGTAGTATTTAAAAAGTCTGAGCTATATCGTTAATAACTTATTTACAGAAGCAAGTCTTACACAAACCACAAATACCTCTGCAGCTTTCTTTAATTCTTCTACAGATGGATAAGTTGGTGCAATACGAATAATATTGTCTTTAGGATCTTTTCCGTATGGGAAAGGAGCTCCTGCGCCAGTCATAGTTACACCAGCTTCTTTACATTTGCTGATGATATCTTTTGCACAGCCTTCTAAACTTTCAAAACAGATAAAGTAGCCACCAATTGGATTTGCCCAAGAACCGATACCACGACTCTTTAATTCGGCAGTCATAAGTTCGTCTAACATTTCAAATTTTGGACGAATCAAATCAGCCTGTTTCATCATATGCTGCTTGATACCATCAAAGTTCTTGAAATATACAGCATGACGACGCTGGTTTGTTTTATCGTAACCAATCGTCTGAATTGTAAGCTGTTTTTTAATATCTGCAATGTTGTTTTCAGAAGCAGCAAGAGCAGCAATACCTGCACCTGGGAAAGTTACCTTACTGGTTGAGCAGAACTCAAATACCATGTCAGGATTTCCGGCTTCTTCACACTCTGCAAGAATGTTTAAGATAACATCCTGTTTGTCTTCATACAAATGATGTACACAATATGCATTATCCCAGAAAATACGGAAGTCTGGTGCTGCTGGTTTCAAACGAGCAAAACGAAGTACAGTTTCATCAGAATATGATGTACCTGTTGGGTTTGCGTATTTTGGTACACACCAGATACCCTTTACAGCTGGATCATTGTTTACATACTCTTCTACCATATCCATATCAGGACCATCTTCGTAAAGAGGAATATTAATCATTTCAATGCCAAACAACTGAGTAATAGCAAAATGTCTATCATATCCAGGTACTGGGCAAAGGAATTTTACTTTATCTAATTTACACCATGGTGTATTTCCGCAGTAACCTAATACCATAGCTCTTGAAATCTGATCATACATAATATTTAAACTAGAGTTACCATATACGATGACACTCTTTTCAGAACAGCCAAGCATTTCTGCCAAAAGACGTTTTGCTTCTGGGATACCATCTAAAACACCATAGTTACGTAAGTCCATTCCGTTCTCACTTACTAATGCATCATTAGAGTCAATCGCATCTAAAATGCCCATAGACAAATCTAACTGCTCTGCCGATGGTTTACCACGTGACATATCCAACTTTAAGTTCAACGCCTTAATCTCTTCAAACTGTTTCTCAAGCGCTGCTTTTTCTACCAATAATTCTTCTTTCGTCATTTCCTGATACTTCTGCATTCTAATTCCTCCTACTTATGTATCTTTCCTATTTCTGTTAATATATTCATTCTATTAATTACGTTTTCCTTTGATATGCTCAAAATGCTCACGTATCTGCTTCTCATATCCCATTTCTGTAGGTTCATAAAATTTTGTTCCTACCAAAGCATCTGGAAGATACTGCTGGTCTACATAATGATTTGGATAATCATGCGCATATTTATACCCAAGACCATGCCCTAATTTCTCTGCACCTTTATAGTGTGCATCCTGCAAATGGGTAGGTACTGGTGGTGTTACATTACTTTTTACTGCACTCATGGCCGCATTGATGGCTCCGTAGGCCGCATTGCTTTTTGGTGCACTAGCCACATAAGTAACTGCCTGTGATAATATAATTTGTGCTTCTGGCATACCAATTCGTTCAATTGCCTGAGCAGCTGACGTAGCCACCACAAGCGCCATTGGATCTGCGTTTCCCACATCCTCTGATGCACAAATCATAATTCGTCTTGCAATAAATTTGATATCCTCTCCTGCATACAGCATTCGTGCCAAATAATACACTGCCGCATCAGGATCAGAACCTCGCATGCTTTTAATAAAAGCGGAGATGGTATCATAATGATTATCTCCTGTTTTATCATATGAAACCACACGTTTCTGAATACATTCACTAGCCACATCTATGGTAATGTGAATCTTTCCATCTTCGCTTCGATCTGTTGTTAAAATTCCTAACTCAATGGCAGTAAGCGCTGCCCTGGCATCCCCATTACATACGTCTGCCAAAAATTCCAAGGCATCCTCATCTATCTCAGCACCAAAAGAACCCATTCCCTTTTCACGATCATTTACCGCACGAAGTAAAAGCACCTTAATATCTTCTTTATCTAACTTCTTTAATTCAAAAATGATAGAACGAGATAAAAGAGCACCGTTTACTTCAAAATAAGGATTCTCCGTAGTTGCACCAATTAAAATAATGGTTCCATCTTCAACAAATGGCAGCAAATAATCCTGTTGTCCTTTATTAAAACGATGAATTTCGTCAATGAAAAGAATGGTCTTCTTTCCATACATTCCTTGATTATTTTTTGCCTGTTGCACCACTTCTTCCATATCTTTCTTTCCTGCAGAAGTGGCATTAATTTGTTTAAACTCAGCACTGGTGGTATTTGCAATTACCTTTGCCAGGGTTGTCTTCCCAGTCCCTGGAGGTCCATAAAAAATAATAGAGCTAAGCTTATCTGCCTTTATAGCACGATATAACAGCTTATCCTTTCCCACAATGTGCTGCTGTCCCACTACTTCGTCCAATGTAGTAGGTCTTAATCTAGAAGCCAGTGGCGACTCTGATTCCATATTCTGTTCACGCATATAATCGAATAAGTCCATGACTTCTCCTTTTAAAAGTTACAGTTTCTAAAAACCGTAACAATAAAATACTATATTATAACAGATATAGAATATCATAAATTTAAGACATATGGAATACCTGCTGATATGAATTTTTCTTATCATTAAAATTCATTAACGTTATAAATTTCATTAATTTCCCGATGTTTTTTAATAAAAAATGAATTTTAAAACACCCGAAAATTCATTTTTCGAATCTCGGGTGTTTTTCATGCTAAGGAATTATTATTTATTATTATTTTGCATTATGTTTTGCAACAGCTACCAGTTCTTCATCCTCCACATCAATAAAAATCACATCTCCCATTTGCACCTCATCCGCCAAAATGAGTTTTGCAGAGAGTGTTTCTACATGTTTCTGAAGGAATCTCTTGAGTGGTCTTGCACCGTATACTGGGTCGTATCCATGTTCCACAATAAAAGCTGTAGCAGCATCGGATAATTTCACCGACAACTCTCTGTCTTTCAAACGACTATTCAAATCTGCCATCATAAGGGTAATTATGTTGCCAATGTTATCCTTTGTTAATGGTTTGAACATGATGATTTCATCCAAACGGTTTAAAAACTCTGGGCGGAAATGACCACGCACTACATTCATAACAGCATCTTCCGCAAATGAAGAGATATTTCCATTTTCGTCAATACCTTCTAAAAGCTGTGCGGAACCCAGATTACTTGTCATGATAATGATTGTATTTTTAAAGTCCACTGTACGTCCCTGTGAATCTGTAATACGTCCATCATCTAATACCTGAAGAAGTACGTTGAACACATCTGGATGGGCTTTTTCTACTTCGTCAAAAAGCACTACCGAATATGGTTTACGACGAACCGCCTCTGTCAGCTGTCCGCCTTCGTCATAGCCCACATATCCTGGAGGCGCTCCAATCAAACGAGACACAGAGTACTTCTCCATGTATTCGCTCATATCAAGTCGAACCATATTGGATTCATCATCAAACAGGCTAGCTGCCAAGGCCTTCGCAAGTTCTGTCTTACCCACACCAGTTGGTCCTAAAAATAGGAAGGAGCCGATTGGCTTGCTCGGATCTTTAATACCCGCTTTTGAACGAATGATTGCTTCTGTTACCATGGTCACACCATCATCTTGACCTACCACGCGTTTGTGAAGTTCATCATCCAAATGAAGTGTTTTATTACGTTCGCTTTCTGTAAGTTTTGCTACAGGGATTCCTGTCCAGCGCGAAATAATACGAGCAATTTCTTCCTCCGTTACCTTTTCTCTTACCAAAGAAAGATCACGATTCTTTAAAATCTCTTCCTCTGCTTCTAGCTGCTTTTCCATCTGTGGAAGCACACCGTACTGTAATTCCGCTGCCTTTTCCAAATCATAATTCTGCTGAGCAATCTTAATCTCATTCTTTGTATGTTCAATAGATTCACGCAGCTTGCTTACCTTATCTACGGCATCCTTTTCATTACTCCAATTAGCCTTCTTGCCATTCAACTCATCACGAAGCTCTGCTAATTCCTTCTGTAAATTTGCAAGACGTTCCTGACTGAGACGATCTGTTTCTTTCTTTAGAGCAGTCTCTTCGATTTCCATCTGCATCACGCGACGGTTCAATTCGTCTAATTCCGTTGGCATAGAATCCAACTCTGTTTTAATTAATGCACAAGCTTCATCTACCAGGTCGATCGCTTTGTCTGGCAAGAATCGATCTGAGATATATCGGTTAGATAAAGTTGCCGCAGAAACTAACGCAGAGTCCGTAATTTTTACACCATGATAAACTTCATATCTATCCTTCAAGCCACGAAGAATTGAAATGGTATCTTCTACTGTAGGTTCATCCACCATAACTGGCTGGAAGCGTCTCTCCAGTGCTGCATCTTTTTCAATATATTCACGATATTCATCCAAAGTTGTAGCGCCTACACAGTGAAGTTCACCTCTGGCAAGCATTGGTTTTAGGAGCTGACCTGCATCCATTGCTCCATCGGTTTTTCCTGCTCCAACGATTGTATGAAGTTCATCAATGAATAAAATAATCTGCCCATCAGATGCCTTTACTTCATCCAATACTGCTTTTAAACGCTCTTCAAATTCACCACGATATTTCGCGCCAGCGATAAGCGCCCCCATATCAAGAGCAAACAATCTCTTGTCTTTTAATCCTTCTGGAACATCACCGCGTACAATACGCTGCGCCAATCCTTCCACAACTGCAGTTTTACCAACCCCAGGTTCACCAATTAATACTGGATTGTTTTTTGTCTTTCTGGACAAAATACGTACTACATTTCGGATTTCTGCATCACGCCCTATTACAGGATCTAATTTTTGCTGGCGAGCTCTTTCTACCATGTCATATCCATATTTCTCCAATGTATCATAAGTAGCTTCTGGATTGTCTGAAGTCACTCTTTGATTACCACGTACTGTCGCCAACGCCTGCAAAAAACGATCTCTGGTAAGACCATATTCTTTTACCAGTTCTTTCATTGCTTTGTTTGGATACTTTAATAATGCAAGAAATACATGTTCCACCGAAACATATTCATCTCCCATGGTCTTTGCTTCATCCTCAGCATGAATCAATACGTTGTTTAAATCTTTTCCAACGTAAATTTGTCCTGCTCCAGACACCTTTACTCGGGCATTCAAATGTTTTCTTGCATTTTCCGTGAAATGCTCACGGTTAATATCCATTTTCTCTATCAATTTACCAATCAGGCCATCTTCTTGTGTTAAGAGAGCAACTAAAAGATGTTCCTGTTCAATCTCTTGGTTACCGTATTCATACGCTAACTTTTCGCAAGCATTGATAGCTTCTATGGACTTTTGTGTAAATTTTTGAATGTTCATTTAGCGTACCTCCTTTTGCTAATATAGACTTCCCACTTTGCAACTGATTTATATGTAGGAAAACTCTATTTCATCTCTACAATATGAGTTATAGCACTCGTTGTTAGCACTGTCAATAGGTGAGTGCTAATTCATTTCTTAAATATTTCTAAACAAAATAATTTTCAAATTATCAAAGTAGTTTTAAAAGCCACTTGACAAAGTATGGCATAACATTTAGAATAGTTTTAATTAATAATACAATGAGGAGATTATGAGCATGAATATTAGAATCGTTGCTGACTCTAGCGCAAATTTATGTACTACCCCAGACCACAGTATTGTGTCTGTTCCACTTACACTTAGAACTGATGAAAGAGAATTTGTAGATAATGAATCTTTAGATATAAAAGAAATGACCGATTACCTTGCTTCTTACAAGGGAAAATCTGGTTCAGCTTGTCCATCTTCCCAGGATTGGGTAGATGCGTTCGGCGATGCAGAAAATATATTTGCAATTGCAATTACCAGCAATTTATCTGGTTCTTTCAATTCATTACGTATTGCTAAAGAACAGTACGAAGAAGACTATCCTGACCGCAAGGTTTGTATCATCGATTCTCTTTCTGCTGGTCCAGAATTAAAGTTAGTTGTTGAAAAAATCCAGGAACTTCATTCACAGGGATTATCTTTTGAAGAAATCTCAGATGCAGTTACAAGCTACCAGAAAAAAACACATCTTATTTTCTGCTTAAAATCACTTACTAACTTAGCGAACAACGGACGTGTAAACCCAGCTGTTGCAAAAATTGCAGGAGTATTAAACATCTTAGTTGTTGGTATTGCCAGCAATGTAGGAACACTTGAACAGAAAGAAAAAGCTCGTGGCGAAAAGAAAGCTATGGTTGCTATTCAGAAAATCATGAAAGATTTAAACTATAATGGAGGAAAGGTTATCATCGATCATTGTTTCAACAAAACAGATGCTAACAAATTAAAAGACCTCATCCTTGCAGCTTATCCAACTGCAAATATTGTTATTTCAGAAACCAAAGGGCTTTGTAGTTTCTACGCAGAAGTAGGCGGACTTATGGTTGGCTTCGAAGGCTAATAAATATAAAAATTAAGGCTGTTACTAAATGGATTATTTCCATTAGTAACAGCCTTTTTTATTATTGCACGATATAATTTATAGTAACAGTAAACACCACATCTTTTCCAGCCAAGTCCTTGTTTCCATAACTTTCAGGGAATGTAAGATTTAAATCAAATGTTTCCCCTACTTTGTGTCCAATAATTCCTTCCTCAAACCCTGGAATATATGTACCTGATCCAATCAAGAGATTTGTTCCAGCACCATTCGTGCTACCTCCAGCAAAAGCCTCTCCATCCAAATAACCTGTATAGTCAATATTTACTGTATCTCCAAGTTTAACTTCCTGCTTATAATTACCCATTGCAAAAATAAGCCCTACAACAATCGCCACAACTGCAATTACAAAAAACACAATTGTAAGCTTACGATTTCTTTCTCTTTTTTTACGTTCAGCCGCTCTTTTTTGCTGAGCAATTTTTCGATTTTCTTTCTTCATTCTCTCATCCTCCTATATAGATTCCATTGTATTTTTTATCACGCTTCTTGTCAATTCCAATAAATTTTTTACTTACAAAAAAATTTTTAAAATGCTAAAATTATATTGTATAAGTTCCAATTTTAGAGGTGAAAGCATGTTTGAAAAAGGAAATTTTGTAATAAATACAAATAACGGAATCTGCAAAATTGAAGATATTGTAACCATGAATTTATCAGGTACCGATAAAGAATATTATCTTTTAATTCCAATTGATGAATCATCCGCCAAAGTATATATACCAATTGACCTGGCGGCTCAACGCATTCGTCTGACTATGACAAAAGATGAAGCTTTATCTCTCATTCAGAGCATCAAATCTATCAATGAAACATATGTAGACAATGATAAAGAGCGCGAAAAAATATATAAGGAAGCCCTTGCAAGCAAAGATCCAAAACGTCTTATCGGCATCATAAAAACCCTTTACCTGCGTAAGCAAGCCCGCATAGAAGCAGGTAAAAAGAATACTGCGGTTGACGAACGTTACTTTAAACTTGCAGAGAATTATTTACACGGTGAACTTGCCTTCGCACTCGGCATAGAAAAATCTGCCGTCACCGACCTTATCATCCAAAACATATAACGATTTAGCTCAGAATTTAAGTTTTATCTAAATACTACGAAAGAGGGTTATGTATATATTAACTACGCACGCGCTTTCGCTCTCTCAAAACGTAGCAGTACTAAATTCGCAATCAAGCAAAGCTTGTTGCTCATTAAGTACTGACGTTTTTCAAA
>JAZPYQ010000036.1:0-58694 GCA_045544235.1 Agathobacter sp.
CGAAGAAATCAAGTTAAAGTGCTTCGTTCGACTTGCATGTGTTAAGCACGCCGCCAGCGTTCATCCTGAGCCAGGATCAAACTCTCATGTTAAAAGTTTAATCGGCCAGTCTAAACTGGCTTTCCATTAATTCAGAAACAATAATCTGAATTTACTGTTTAAAGGGTTTCAATCTGTCGATTGAAACGTTCGCTAGATTTTTCATCTAGACTTGAATAATTCTCTTTGAATCTTTCAAGGTTTTTCACTGTTTAGTTATCAATGTTCGTTGCTTCGCTTTTCGCGACAGCTTGATTAGTCTATCACGCAAACAAAACAAAGTCAATACATATTTTTATCTTTTTTCAAAAATTTTTATCTCAGAAAAAAGAGCGGAGAAGGAGGGATTTGAACCCTCGCGCCGGTCTCCCGACCTATACCCTTAGCAGGGGCACCTCTTCGGCCACTTGAGTACTTCTCCAAAGGTATTTTCCTAAGTATTAACTTATTCGCGTACGTGACGCATTGTTTATTCTACTAAAAGGAAAGTTGTTTGTCAATTAAAAAAACTAATTTTTTTCATTAAATTTTTTTATATTTTATTCATCACAAGATGTAGTATTTTTACTTATTTCAAAGCACAAAATTCCTTACTAGCCATTTCATATAAATCATTTCCAAAACTATCTATTACTACCACAACAGGAAAATTATCTACTTCTATTTTCAGTATTGCCTCTGCTCCTAAATCCTCATAACATACAACTTCAGATTTTTTTATACATTTAGATAAAAGTGCTCCTGCTCCTCCTACAGCTGCAAAATATATTGCTTTATTACGAATGATAGCATCTTTTACCTCTTGGGAACGTTTTCCTTTTCCAATCATCGCTTTTTGACCTAGGTCTAAAAGACGAGGTGCATATTTATCCATTCGCGTTGCAGTAGTTGGACCTGCAGATCCGATAGATCTTCCTTCTCTTGCTGGAGAAGGTCCCATATAATATATAGTAGAATCTTCTATATTAATAGGCAGCTCTTCTTTTTTATCTAATGCTTCCTTCATTCTTTTATGCGCTGCATCTCTGGCTACATAGATAGTGCCAGATATATATACGTAATCACCTGCTTTTAATTCTTTTGTTTTTTCTTCTGTAATTGGAGTTCTTATTATCTTATTCTCTAACACTGTATATGTTTCCTCTTTTTTTAGTTTTCATACATGTTTTACTAAATTTTCCATAATCAATATTCAACTTACATATTATATAGTAGAAACTCTTTAAATTTCTCTTACGGAATGTCTATTTACATGACAACAAATATTTATGGCAACAGGGAGTCCTGCTATATGAGTTGGATAAGTATTTATATTTACTGCTAGTGCAGTTGTTGTTCCACCTAAGCCCCCCGGTCCTATACCAGTTTTATTTATTTTTTCTAATAATTCTTTTTCTATTTCTGCTACATACGGAATTTCAGATGGCTTATTTACAGGGCGTGTAAGCGCTTGTTTTGCTAAAATAGCACTTTTTTCAAAGGTACCTCCTACACCAACACCTATTACCATTGGTGGACAAGCGTTTGGTCCAGCTTCTTTAACAGCTGTAAAAATTGCTTCTTTTACTCCTTCAATTCCGTCTGCTGGTTTTAACATAAAAATGCGACTCATATTTTCACTACCAAAACCTTTTGGAGCAAAAGTAATTTTTACTTTATCTCCAGATACAATCGAATAGTGAATTACTGCTGGAGTATTATCTTTTGTGTTTTCTCGAAGTAATGGATCACTAACTACAGACTTTCTTAGATATCCTTCCTCATATCCTTGTCGAACACCTTCATTGATAGCATCTTCTAAAAGTATTCCTTCAAAATGTACATCCTGGCCAATTTCTATAAAAAAAACTGCCATTCCAGTATCTTGACAGATTGGTATCATCTCACTAGAAGAAATATTAAGATTTTCTTCTAGCTGATTAAGAATTTTTTTCCCTAATTCTGATTTTTCTATTTTTGTTGCATTTTCTAATGCTTCTTTCATATCTACAGAGAGATAATGATTAGCTTCGATGCACATTTCTTTTATGTTTTTAATAATAATATCTGTATGAATTGTTCGAATCATTTTATCTTCCTTATATTAAATACATTCATTCTAGTGATATTCGATTTTAGGTAACACCTCGTCGATATCTACATAATACTTTTTATAATTCTCTCTATCCGTATATACTTTAACACTTGTACCTCTTAGTACCGACTCCGGATTGAAGAATATGTTTCGACTCTTAAAAATATGAATTGTACCATCCATCGCTTCGTATTTACACTGAATCACATATGGATGTCTTCCATTTACTCGCACTGTGTAGTTTGGATTTATTTCATAGATTTCTGCAATAATATATTGTCCATCGTCTAGTAATTGCTGAGTTTCTTTCTTTTTTTTCAACATTACTATTAGCAAGATTATTCCTATAGTGAGAAAAATAATTCCTATACCACCGAATGTGAGCAAGAAAATAATTCTCTCTGTGATATCACTCAATTTTTCATTTAAAATAATCCCTATTGGTAAAAATGTTATACCTATTATGGTGAAAACAATACATATAATAAAGTTTGCACCTATTCCTACTTTTGCTTTTTTCTTTACCATAAAACTCCTCTATTCAATTTATGACATATGTATAATCTACATCAATTTTTCTATCAGTGTCAAGAATTTGAAATAGGGGGTTAGAAACTATAGATTTCTACCCCCCTCATAATTATAAAACTTAATCTTTATTGTTCTTCTGAACTAGTTTCTTGCAAATCTTCTTCTGCTATCTCTTCACTATCACTGATTAGAGATTTATCTTCTCTAACTTTTGCAATACTTGCTACAGTTACACCTTCTTTTAAGTTTATGAGTTTTACACCAGAAGTTACTCTACCTAGAAGTGCAGTATCCATTACTTTAATTCTAATAATGATTCCTTCTGTATTAATAAGCATTACTTCATCTTCGGCACCTACAGCTTTTACACCTACTAAGTTACCTGATTTTTCTGTAATCTTGTAGCATTTTACACCTTTACCACCACGGTTCTGTGGAGTAAATTCTGTAGTTAATGTACATTTTCCAAGACCTTTTTCAGAAACTATCATAACAGAATCACCCTGGCTAGCTTTCTGCATTGCGATAACTTCATCTCCTGGTACAAGATTCATACCGATAACACCCATTGTTGTACGACCAGTAGTTCTTACATCAGTTTCATGGAAACGAATACACTGTCCGTACTTTGTAAACATTAAAATATCATCTGTATTATCTGTAATCTTTACTTCAATAAGTTCATCGTCTTCACGTAAATTGATTGCAGCAAGACCAGTTTTACGGATATTTGCATAATCTGTAACAGGAGTTTTCTTTGCGATACCACGCTTTGTAGCCATGAAAAGATATTTTTCTTCTTCATATTCTTTTATAGGAATCATAGCTGTAATTTTTTCACCTGGCTGAAGCGGAATTAAGTTAATAATTGCGGTGCCACGGGATGTACGGCTAGCTTCTGGAATTTCATAAGCTTTAATTCTGTATACACGGCCAGTATTAGTAAAGAACATGAGGTAATGATGAGATGTTGTCATCATCATTTCTTCAATGTAATCATCTTCGATGGTTTCCATACCCTTGATACCTTTTCCACCACGATGCTGTGCTTTAAAGTTATCAATACTCATTCTCTTAATGTAACCAACTTTTGTCATTGTAATAACTGTGTTTGTTACTGGAATTAATTCTTCCATAGAGATATCATATTCATCAAAACCGATTGAAGATCTACGGTCTTCACCATATTTATCAGCAATAACCATTATTTCTTCACGAATAACGCCAAGTAAAAGTTTATTATCAGCTAAGATAGCTTTTAATTCACTGATACGTTTCATAAGTTCTGCATATTCTGCTTCTAATTTTTCTCTTTCCAAACCGGTAAGAGCTTTCAGACGCATATCTACAATTGACTGTGCTTGTGCATCTGATAATTCGAAGCGTTCCATTAAATTTGTTTTTGCTTCTGGAGTAGTACGGCTTCCACGAATAATTGAAATTACTTCATCAATATTATCTAAAGCAATGAGCAACCCTTGTAAGATATGAGCTCTTTCTTCTGCTTTATTTAAATCATATCTGGTACGTCTTGTAATTACTTCTTTCTGATGATCCAAATAGTGACTTAACAATTGCTGTAAATTAAGAACTTTTGGTTCATTGTTTACAAGTGCAAGATTAATTACACCAAATGTATCCTGCATTTGCGTATGTTTATAAAGAAGATTAAGTACTACAGTTGGATTTACATCACGACGAAGTTCGATACAAATACGCATACCTTCACGGTTTGATTCGTCACGTAAATCTGTAATACCATCAATTTTCTTATCTTTGTGTAATTCTGCAATTTTTTCGATAAGTCTTGCTTTATTTACAAGATAAGGAAGTTCTGTTACTACGATACGATTTTTTCCATTCTGCATTGGTTCAATATCTGTAACTGCGCGAACACGAATCTTGCCTCGACCTGTACGATAAGCTTCGTTTATTCCCTGAGTACCAAGAATAATACCTCCTGTTGGGAAGTCAGGTCCCTTTACTATATCAATGAGTTCATCGATTTCTGTTTCTTTATCTTCTACTTCATTATCAATAAGTTTTACAACTGCATAAATAACATCACGTAAATTGTGAGGTGGAATATTAGTAGCCATACCTACTGCAATACCGGTGGTACCATTTACCAACAGGTTTGGATATCTAGAAGGAAGAACTACTGGTTCTTTCTCTGTTTCATCAAAGTTTGGTACAAAATCTACCGTATCTTTGTTGATATCCTCAATCATCATCATGGAAATTTTACTTAAACGCGCTTCTGTGTAACGCATCGCAGCTGCACCATCGCCGTCTACAGAACCAAAGTTACCATGACCATCTACCAGTGGACAACGGAAAGACCATGGCTGTGCCATGTTTACAAGTGCTCCATAAATTGAGCTATCACCATGTGGGTGATATTTACCCATTGTATCACCGACGATACGGGCACATTTACGGTGTGGTTTATCTGGAGTATTGTTAAGTTCAATCATTGAGTAAAGCACTCGACGCTGAACTGGTTTTAAACCATCTCTTACATCTGGTAATGCTCGGCTTGCAATAACACTCATTGCATAGTCGATGTAGGAGGTTTCCATAGTTTTCTTTAAATCTACTTGCTGTATTTGATCAAAAATTTTGTCATCCATTCTATTAGAATCCTCCTTTCATTAAATATCTAAATTTTTAACGTATTTAGCATTAGCTTCGATGAATTCACGTCTAGGTTCTACTTTGTCACCCATGAGTGTTCTAAATGTAACATCAACTTCAGTTGCACTTTCTTCATCTATAATAACTTGTTTTAAAATACGTCTTTCTGGATCCATAGTGGTTTCCCAAAGCTGTTCTGCATCCATTTCACCAAGTCCTTTGTAACGCTGAATCTTATTATTAGAATCACGTCCGACTTCATTGATAATAGATGCTAATTCTTCATCACTATATGCATAGTAAACTTTTTTATTTTTCTCCAATTTATAAAGTGGAGGTGTAGCAAGGTAAACATATCCCTGTTTGATTAGTTCTGGCATAAAACGATAGAGGAATGTGAGCATAAGTGTGGCAATGTGCGCACCATCTACGTCCGCATCAGTCATAATAATAATCTTATGATATCTAAGTTTACTAATATCAAACTGATCGTGAATACCAGTACCAAAAGCTGTAATCATAGCTTTGATTTCTGCATTATCATAAATACGATCTAATCTTGCTTTTTCTACATTTAATATTTTTCCACGAAGTGGTAAGATAGCCTGAGTTGCACGACTTCTAGCTGTTTTTGCTGAACCACCAGCGGAATCTCCTTCTACGATGAAAATTTCGCAGTTTTCTGGATTTTTATCTGAACAATCGGCGAGTTTACCTGGTAGTGAAGTTCCTTCTAAAGCTGTTTTTCTTCTGGTTAAGTCACGAGCTTTACGAGCTGCTTCTCTTGCTCTCTGCGCAAGCAGCGATTTTTCACAGATATTTTTACCTACATCTGGATTTTGTTCCAAAAAGTAAGTTAATTTTTCACTAACAATAGATTCAACCGCACCACGAGCTTCACTATTACCTAATTTCTGCTTGGTCTGTCCTTCAAACTGTGGTTCACCAATCTTAATACTGATGATTGCTGTTAAACCTTCACGAATATCTTCACCTGTTAATGCTGGATCTGAATCTTTTAATAATTTTTTATCTCTTGCATAGGCATTAAATGTTTTTGTAATAGCATTTCTAAAACCAGTAACATGTGTACCACCTTCTGGTGTAATGATATTATTTACATAACCATAACAGTTATCTGAAAAAGAATCATTATGCTGCATAGCTACTTCTACATAAACATCATCTTTCATTCCTTCACAATAAATAACACTATCATAAAGTGGTTCACTGCTTCTGTTTAAGTAGGTAACAAACTCTTTAATACCACCTTCATAATGGAATTCATGTGTACGAGGTTCTTCTTCTCTATCATCTGTTAATACAATACGAAGTCCTTTTGTAAGAAATGCTGTTTCTCTTAAGCGTTTCTTTAAAACATCATATTCAAATACAGTTGTTTCAAAAATAGTATCATCTGGCATAAATACTACTTTTGTTCCATGTTCTTCTGGGTCGCATGATCCAATTACTTTTACATCATCATCTGTTTTTCCACGTTTATATGATTGTGCATAAATACTACCTTCTTTGCGTACTTCTACTGTAAGCCAATTAGAAAGAGCATTTACTACTGATGCACCTACTCCATGAAGACCTCCGGATACTTTGTATCCTCCACCACCGAATTTTCCACCAGCATGAAGAACTGTAAATACAACCTCAAGAGCTGATTTTCCAGCTTTTTCATTGATACCTACAGGGATACCACGTCCATCGTCTTCTACTGTAATAGAATTATCTTTATTAATGGTCACATAAATATTTTTACAAAAACCTGCTAAAGCTTCATCTACGGAATTATCTACAATTTCGTATACCAAATGATGAAGACCTCTTTCTGATGTACTACCAATGTACATACCTGGTCTTTTACGAACTGCTTCCAAACCTTCTAAAATTTGAATTTGGTCCGCACCATATTCCTGGCCATTTTTTAATTCTTCACTCATAAGTTACTCCTTTTCATGCTCGTTTGAAGTATTTTCAAATACTTTTCCATTTACAACCTGGAAAACTTTATTAATATGAAATCTGTTTTTTACAAATTCTTCTAAACCTGTACAAGTAATAATTGTTTGAATATCACTTATACTATTTAATAAATAGTTTTGCCTATTACTATCTAATTCAGACAACACATCATCCAATAATAAAACTGGAGTATTGTGAATAGATTTTTTTACTATTTCTATTTCTGCTAATTTTAAGGATAATGCAGAAGTTCTTTGCTGTCCTTGTGAACCATATTTTCTTATATCTATATCATTAACAGAAAACAACATATCATCTCTATGAGGACCAACTGTAGTCTGACAAAGTTTTAAATCCTTTTGTTTTGCTTTTAAAAGTTCGTCTTCAAAAAATATATCATCTATATTTGGTTCATATTTTAATATTAAATGTTCTTTACCACCTGAAATATTAGAATGTATCTGTCCTATAATTTCGTTTAATTCCTCTATAAAAACTTTTCGACGCTGAATTATTCTCTTTCCTGTTTCTAATAACTGGGCATCCCATACAGGTAAAGTCTCCATTAAATCTGGTCTGTAATAAATATCTTTTAATAATTTATTTCTCTGATTTAAAATTTTATTATATTTTGTCAAATCAGATAAGTATAGCTTATCTAACTGGCATAATTCTGCATCCAAAAATCTACGTCTTTCCGCAGGACCATTTTTTATAATATTAAGATCCTCAGGAGAAAAGAACACAATATTTAAAATACCAAAAAGTTCACTGGCTTTTTTTATAGGTATTTTATTGATAGCCACACCTTTAGAACCACGAGTTCTTAAATGCATATCAATTTGATATTCTTTTTCATTCTTTTCCACAATAGTTCTAATATGGGCTTCTTCACAATCAAAACGTATTACTTCTTTATCTTTGCTTCCTTTATGAGACTTCGTTGTCCCACTAAAATAAGCAGCTTCTAGAATATTTGTTTTTCCTTGTGCGTTATCTCCATATAAAATATTGGTACCATTATCAAATTTTATATTTAATGTTTCGTAGTTTCTAAAATTATTTAATTCTATTGATTTAATAATCATTTTACAATCTTGATTGTTTCTCCATTATAGGAAACAATGTCTCCGTCATAGAGTTTTTTTCCTCTCTGAACTTCTACTTCTCCATTTAATTCTACAAGACCATCTTGTATTACAATTTTGGCTTCTACTCCAGAACCAACAACAGAAGCTTTTTTCAGAGCCTGTCCAAGTTTAATAAATTCTTCGTCTTCTCTAATATTAACAGTTATCATAATTTCTCCTAGTTTACATTACTAAAATTTACTGGAAGAATTAAGTAAATAAATTTACCTTCATCATCTTTTATGAAACATGGAGCTTTTGGATTTACCATATATAAATTTACTTCCTCTTCATCAATTACACGAAGGGCATCAATAAAGAATTTAGGATTAAATCCAATAAGAATATCTTTTCCATCTTTTTCAATATCAATATCTTCATTCATAGAACCAATAAATGAATTAATCTTAAGTTCCATATTACCTTCTGTAACATTCATGATAATAGGTTTTTTATCTCCTTCTTTTACAAGAAGAGTAGAACGATCAATACAATCTAAGAGTTCTTTTTTATTAATTTTTACTTTTGTTTCATAATCAGAAGAGAGCATCTGATCTATTTTGAAGTATTCCCCTTCTATAAGTCTTGATACAACAGTTGTTTTTTCAAAATCAAATACAATATGATTATCTGTTAAATAAATAATTACATCTTCATCTACACTACCAGGGATAATTTTACTAATCTCCTGTAATGTTTTTCCTGGTACAACCACTTTTTTATGTTCATAATTATTTTTTAATTCTATATAACGAATAGATATGCGGTGTCCATCAAGAGAAACTACTTTCAATTGATTTTCATTAATTTCAAATAATTCACCAGTCATAAGTTTGTTATTATCATTATCTGAAATTGAAAAGATTGTTTGTCTAATTACTTCTTTTAAAGTAAACTGACTCATAACAATAGAATCATTTTTTTCAATATAAGGTATACGTGAAAAATCTTCTGCTGATTTTCCTATAATATTAAACTTTGCTTTTTCACAAGAAATAATAGTTTTAAAACTTGCATCTGTTTCAATTGTTACATCACTGTCTGGAAGTTTACGTACAATTTCAGAGAAAATCTTTGCATCTAATGCTATTTCTCCTCTTTCAATAATGTCACCCTCTATTTTTGTTTCTATACCAAGTTCCATATCATTGGCCATTAATTTAATTTCATTTGTAGAAGCATCAATAAGAATACATTCTAAAATAGCCATTGTAGTTCTAGTAGGAACTGCTTTAGAAACAATATTAACTCCACGTAATAAATTTGATTTTGAAACAACTAATTTCATCGAAAAAAACTCCCTTCGTGTATATATATAAGTATTAATTTAATAGTCTTATTATTAGGAGGTGTTTAAAAGTTAATAACACCTTGAACCCTTTAAAATAAAGGATTTTTTTAATGGATAACCCTTTTTATAACCTATTTAAAACTAATGGAAAAAATGGACAAGTTTGTGAATAAAAAAATGTAAACATTTCATCCACTGTTTATAAAGGTTGATAAGTGAATAATTTAGTTAGGGTTTATCTTCTTTTTAATAGTATCAATTAAGGTTCTTGTATTTTCGTTTACTTCATATTCATCGCTAACTTTTTTTATTCCATGGATAATAGTAGAGTGATCTCTACCTCCAAGGAAAGAACCAATTACATCTAAAGAAGAATCTGTCATAGTTTTACACAAGAACATTGCGATTTGTCTAGGTTTTGCAATATCACTACTACGACTTCTTGAAATCATCTGATCCATAGAAATATTGAAGTGTTCTGTAACAACTTCAATAATAAGCTGAGGTGTAATTTCTCTAGGCTTGTCTGGTGTAATAATGTTTTGAAGTTCTTTTTGTGCAATTTCCATTGTAATAGTTTCTTTACAAAGGTTGTTGTAAGCTAATAATTTATTTAAGGCACCTTCTAATTCACGAACATTAGATTTGATGTTGTTTGCAATATAATTAAGAATTTCATCATCAATGTCGAAATTATCAGATTCAGCTTTTTTTCTTAAAATGGCCATTCTGGTTTCGTAATCAGGAATACCAATGTCTGCCATAAGACCCCATTCGAAACGAGAACGAATACGTTCTTCCAAAGTTTCCATTTCTTTTGGTGGTTTATCAGATGTAAGAATAATTTGTTTACCCTGTGTCTGAAGTGCATTGAATGTGTGGAAAAATTCTTCCTGGGTACTTTCTTTTCCTATAATAAATTGGATATCGTCAATCATAAGTACATCAACTGTACGATATTTATCACGGAATTTTGTCATAGATGAAGCGTTACCATTACGGATAGATTCAATAACTTCGTTTGTAAATTGTTCAGATGTAACATAAATAACTTTCGCATTTGGATTTTCATCTAATATGAAATGACCAATGGAATGCATTAAATGTGTTTTACCTAAACCTGGTCCCCCATAAATATAAAGAGGATTATATGTTTCACCAGGAGATTCAGCTACTGCTAATGCGGCTGACTGAGCAAAACGGTTATTGTTACCTACGACAAAAGTTTCAAATGTATAGTTAGGATTCAAATTTGAATTTGCTCCATTTAAAGAAGAAACTTTTTTAGCTGGTTTCTTTATATTTAATGATTTTGCATGTTCTGGAAGTATAAATTGAATATCATATTCTTTTTCAAGTACTTCTCCAATGGCAACTTTAAGTGGAAGGTAATATTTTTTCTGTATATAGCTAAGAGCCATTTGTTCAAATGGTGCTAAAATATAAAGAATATTGTCTTCCAAAGCATAAACTTCCAAAGGTCTCATCCATGTATCAAAAGAAATGTCTGATATTTCATGCTCCTTTTTAACTGTATTTAAAATTTGATCCCACTTTTCAATAACTTTTTCCATTAAAGTTCTCCATATCTTCATTAAAATTGAGGATAGTTATCCATAATTCTACAAATATAATAGTACACTATTTTTTGGTTTTTATCAATGTTTAAAAGCGCTTTAAAGGCAATAAAAGTTATGAACCTAGAAAAAACTAGCCTAGAGGTGTTTTTAAACAATTTATCCCTTATTTTTATACTATGTTTCAACAAGTTATCAACAATTGGGGGATAACTTTGATTAATATAAACTATTCCAAAAATATATATTTCTTATAAATATTTAATTATATACAATATATAGTAAAAATGAGTTTCTTCCTTATTATATATAGTTGTGGAAAAAATAAAATATAAAAAAAGTGTTTATTTTTCTTGACTTGGAGCACTTTTTTGTTATAATTGGAGTTGATGTTTTTTAACGTAGAGGAGGTGGATAATAATGAAGATGACATTCCAACCAAAAAAGAGACAGAGATCTAAAGTACATGGATTCAGAAGTAGAATGAGTACAGCAGGCGGAAGAAAAGTTTTAGCTGCTAGAAGATTAAAAGGTAGAAAAAAATTATCAGCATAGGCCACAATTTTTGTGGTCTTTTCTTCTTTTAAGGAGAAAATTATATGAAGCATTCAGAAAGCTTAAAAAAGAATATGGATTTTCAAAATGTATATAAGAATGGTAAATCTTATGCAAATAAGTATTTAGTTATGTATGTTTTGAAAAATGATTTAAACAAAAACAGAATTGGTATATCAGTAAGTAAAAAAGTTGGAAATAGTGTTATAAGACATCGCATTACTCGTTTGATACGAGAAAGTTATAGACTACAGGAAGACGTGTTCAATAGTAGTTTGGATATTGTAGTCATCGCAAGAAGTACTGCGCGAGAAGTTGGATACAAAGAAATTGAAAGCGCTTTGTTACATCTTGGAGGTCTTCATGAAATTACAAATAAATAATGTTGAAAAGAAGATGGAATCATATTGAAAGCAATCTTAATTTATATTATCAAATTTTATCAAAAATATATTTCTCCAATGAAAACAACAAAATGTCCTTATTATCCTACATGTTCATGTTATGGATTGGAAGCTGTAAAAAAATATGGAGCTTTTAAAGGTGGGGCACTTGCTGCTTGGAGAATATTAAGATGTAACCCTTTTTCTAAAGGAGGATATGATCCAGTTCCATAGTGGAGGTTTATATGACAAACATTTTATTAACACCTTATGATGGAGCAATACTCGGACCTATTGCAAAATTATTGGGTTGGATTATGGATGCAATTTATATGTTCATGCACAACACTTTCGGAATAGAAAATGTTGGATTGAGTATTGTAATTTTTACAATTGTTATCTATACACTTATGTTACCACTTACGATAAAGCAGCAGAAGTTTTCAAAACTTTCACAGCTTATGCAACCTGAAATTAAAGCAATTCAGGAAAAGTATAAGAATAAAAAAGATGAATCTTCTGTAATGGCTATGAATAATGAAACACAGATGATTTACGATAAATATGGTGTTTCTCCAATGGGTAGTTGTGCTCAGATGTTAATTCAGATGCCTATTTTGCTTGCATTATATCGTGTATTTTATAATGTACCTGCTTATATTACATCTGTAAGAGAAAAGTTTGTTGTTATTGCAGATGAAATTATGAATTACGAAGGTTTTGCTGGAATTATGTCAACTATCCAGAAAGACTTTGCAGTAAATACTGGTGTTACACCAGATTTTGTAGTTTCTGAAGCAAATACAATTGATCAGGTAAGAAATTACATCATTGATATTATTTATAAAGTTCCTTCTATTGATAGTTTGGTAAAACCAAATGCAAGTGGAGAATCTTATTTTAGCTCATTAGATAGTGTTACAGAAATTATAAATTCAGGTGTGGAAGCATTCCATGAATTTAATTTCTTCCTTGGACTTAATATTTCAGATACACCTTGGAATATTATTGTTGATAATTTTAATGCAAAAAATTACTTAATGGTATTTGCAGCATTATTAATTCCTGTAACTTCTTATTTAACACAGGTACTTAATATCAAATTAATGCCTACTCCAAATAGTGATAAAAATAATCAGAATGATATGATGGCTAATCAGATGAAAACAATGAATAAGATGATGCCATTAATGTCACTTTTCTTCTGTTTTACATTACCAGTTGGTCTTGGTATTTATTGGATTGTATCTGCTGCATATCGTAGTTTACAGCAGGTTGTTATTAATAAAGCAATCCAGAATATGGATTTAGACGCTATTATCGAAAAAAATAAAGAAAAAGCGAAAAAGAAACAAGAAAAACGTGGTGTTTATGAAAATCAGATTCGTGAAGCAGCTGCAATGAAAACAAGAACAATTGAAAGTAAGGCTAATATTGGAAATTATGCAGAAGTAGATACTAATGCATATAACAATGATAATAAAACTTACAAACCAGGTAGTATGGCTGCAAAAGCGAATATGGTTAGAGAATATAATGAAAGAAATTCTCGCAAATAGTGGAGGAATAAAAAATGGAATTTATTGAAGTTTCAGCAAAAACAGTAGATGAAGCTTTAACAGAAGCTTCTATCTCTCTTGGAATTCCAAGTAGTGAAATAGATTATGAAGTAGTAGAAAAGGGTAGTAATGGTTTCTTAGGACTTGGCAGTAAAAATGCAGTTATCAAAGCTCGTAAGAAATTTTCTGTAGAAGAAAACGTTAAAGAATTTTTAAAATCAGTTTTTCATGCTATGGACATGGCAGTAGAAATTATTGTTAAAGTAGATGAAAATGAAAAAATGATTGATGTTGAATTAAAGGGTGAAGATATGGGAATCTTGATTGGTAAAAGAGGACAGACCCTTGATTCATTACAGTATTTAACAAATCTTGCAGTTAATAAAAATTCTGATAGCTATTATAAAGTAAAAGTTGATACAGAAGATTACCGTAAGAGAAGAAAAGATACTTTAGAAAATCTCGCAAAGAATATTGCTTACAAAGTAAAAAGAACAAAACGTTCTGTTGAATTAGAACCAATGAATCCTTTTGAAAGAAGAGTAATTCACTCAGCACTTCAGAATGATAAATTTGTTACAACTCATAGTGAAGGTGAAGAACCATATCGTCATGTTGTAGTAACACTTAAAAAATAAATAAAATAGGGCTGTCAAAAAAGACAGCCCTTTATTTATGCTAAGATTTGATGAAATATTTTTAAATATATTATATAATGAGTGAAAATGATATATTTAAAAATCTTTTATCTTTAGGAAGGAGATTTTATGAAATCAGATACAATTGCAGCAGTTGCAACTGCTATGAGTCCAAGTGGAATTGGTATTATTAGATTAAGTGGAGATGAATCTTTAGAAATTATTGATAAGATTTATCATTCAAAAATGAATAAAAAGAAAATCAGTCAGTGTGATTCTCATACTATTCACTATGGATATATTTATGATGGAGAAGAAATGATTGATGAAGTTATGGTGCTTTTAATGAAAGCTCCAAATACTTATACAAAAGAAGATACTATCGAGATTGATTGTCACGGTGGTGTTTTTGTTATGAAACGAATTTTAGAAACTGTTATTAAATATGGTGCTAGACCAGCGGAACCAGGAGAATTTACAAAACGTGCATTTTTAAATGGTCGTATAGATTTAACTCAGGCAGAATCTGTTATTGATGTTATCAATTCAAAAAATTCATTTGCATTAAAATCTTCTTTAAGTCAGTTAAAAGGTTCTGTGCTTACTGATGTTAAAAAAATAAGAGGAAATATATTACATGAAATAGCTTTTATTGAAACTGCATTGGATGATCCAGAGCATATTTCTTTGGATGGATATAATGAGCAGTTACTATCAGTAGTTAACAACGAGAGAAAAGAAATAAAAAGATTATTAGATTCTTCTGATAATGGTCGTATTTTGAAAGAAGGAATTAATACAGTTATTTTAGGTAAACCAAATGCTGGTAAATCTTCTTTATTAAATGTTCTAGTTGGAGAAGAGAGAGCAATCGTAACAGATATTGCTGGTACTACTCGAGATGTATTAGAAGAGCAGATTAATCTTCATGGAATTTCACTTAACATTATGGATACAGCAGGTATTCGTAATACAGAAGATGTAGTAGAAAAGATTGGTGTAACAAAAGCAAAGGAATATGCAAACAAAGCTGACTTTATTATTTACGTTATTGATAGTTCTACAGCATTAGATGAAAGTGATTTTGAAATCATGGAAATCTTAAAGGATAAAAAAGCAGTTGTTCTTTTAAATAAATCTGATTTAAACATTGTAACTACAAAAGAAGAAGTAGAAAAACACTTAGATAAAACCATTATTCCAATTTCTGCAAAAGAGAATACTGGAATTACAGAATTAGAAGAAAAAATAAAAGAAATGTTCTTCCATGGAGAAGTTTCTTTTAATGATGAAGTATATATTACAAATATTCGTCAGAAAAATTCTTTACAGGATGCATTAGATAGTTTAAATTTAGTAGTGCAAAGTATAGAAGATGATATGCCTGAAGATTTTTATTCTATTGATTTAATGAGTGCATATGAATCACTTGGAAAAATGATTGGCGAATCAGTAGAAGATGATTTGGTAAATGAAATCTTTAGCAAATTCTGTATGGGTAAATAATTTTAGTTAATTTAGAAAGAGGAAAATCATATGCCTGCTATTGTAGAAAATTATGATGTAGTAGTTGTAGGTGCTGGCCATGCTGGATGTGAAGCAGCTTTGGCAAGTGCTAGACTTGGAATGGAGACAATTATTTTTACAGTAAGTGTAGATAGTATTGCACTTATGCCTTGTAATCCAAATATTGGTGGAAGTTCTAAAGGTCATATTGTAAGAGAAATAGATGCTCTCGGTGGAGAGATGGGAAAAAACATTGATAAGACTTTTATTCAGTCAAAGATGTTAAATAAGTCAAAAGGACCTGCAGTTCATTCTCTTAGAGCTCAAGCAGATAAAATGGCTTATACAAATGAGATGAGAAAAGTATTAGAAAATACAGACCACTTAACAATACGCCAAGCGGAAATTAGTGACATTATTACTGATGAAGATAATAATATCACTGGTGTTAAGACCGTTTCAGGTGCAACATATTATTGTAAGGCTGTTATTATTTGTTCTGGTACGTATTTAAATGCCAGATGCTTAACAGGTGAGATGATTACTTATTCTGGACCAAACGGTTTGCAGGCTGCTACTCATCTTACGAATTCTTTGGTGGAACACGGAGTAGAGATGTATCGTTTTAAAACAGGTACCCCTGCTCGTATTGATAAAAGAAGTATTGATTTTTCAAAAATGGAAGAACAGTTTGGTGATGAGAGAGTTGTTCCTTTCTCGTTTACTACTAATCCCGATGATGTGCAGATTGATCAGGTGTCTTGTTGGCTTACATATACCAATCCTAAGACACATGAAATCATCCGTGCAAATTTACATCGTTCGCCAATGTATTCTGGTGTCATCGAAGGTACTGGTCCAAGATATTGTCCTTCAATCGAAGACAAGGTTGTAAAATTTGCTGAGAAAGAACGACATCAGATTTTTATCGAACCAGAAGGATTAAATACTAATGAGATGTATGTAGGCGGTATGTCATCTTCATTGCCAGAAGATGTTCAACATCAAATGTACCGAACACTTCCAGGTTTGGAAAATGCAAAAATTGTTCGTAATGCTTATGCAATTGAATATGATTGTATCAATCCAAATCAGCTTTATGCTTCTCTTGAATTTAAAAAAATCCATGGTCTTTTTTCTGCAGGGCAGTTTAATGGAAGTTCAGGTTATGAGGAAGCAGCAGGCCAAGGATTAGTAGCTGGTATTAATGCTGCTATGAAAATTAAAGGAAAAGAGCCTTTGGTATTAGATCGTTCTGAAAGTTATATTGGTGTACTGATTGATGACCTTGTAACAAAAGAAACATTTGAACCATATAGAATGATGACTTCTCGTGCAGAGTATCGTTTACTTCTTCGTCAGGATAATGCAGACATGCGTTTAACAAAGAAAGGTTATGAAATTGGTTTAATTTCTCAGGAACGTTACGATTGGGTTTGCAAAAAAGAAAGACTTATAGAAGAGGAAATCCTTCGCTGCGAAAACGTAAAGATTGGAGCTTCGAAAGAAGTGCAAGCTTTACTTGAAAGTTATGGTAGTATTCCACTTAATACAGCATCGACAATTGCTGAACTTATTCGTAGACCGGAGTTAGATTATGAGAAGTTAGCTCCGATTGATCCAGAGAGAAAACCTTTAGCATATGATGTAATTGAACAGGTTAATATTTTAATTAAATATGATGGTTACATTAAGAGACAAGTAAAACAGGTTGAACAGTTTAAGAGATTAGAAAAGAAGAAACTTCCTCAGAATTTTGATTATAGTGAAATCAATGGTCTTCGTATTGAAGCAGTTCAGAAATTAAATAAATATCAGCCACTTAATATTGGACAAGCTTCACGTATTTCAGGAGTTTCACCTGCAGACACTTCAGTTATTTTGGTTTACTTGGAACAACTTAAGTATTCTAATCCAGATTTGTTCTATCAATTAAATGGTCACCTGGAGGAAGAAACAGATGGCAAATAATTTTGATAAATTTTTAGAAGAAGTAAATAAGATATCTATTGAATTAAGTGATAAACAGTTAGAACAGTTTAGAATTTATTATGAAATGTTAGTTGAAAAAAATAAAGTAATGAACTTAACTGGAATAACAGAATGGGATGAAGTGTTGGAAAAACATTTTTTAGATAGTATCTCTTTAATTCGTGCAATAGATTTAAATCATGAACTCAATGTAATTGATATGGGAACTGGTGCAGGCTTTCCAGGTATACCTCTTAAGATTGCATTTCCAAACTTAAAAGTCACTTTAGCAGACTCGCTTAATAAAAGAGTCAAATTTTTACAAGAAGTAATTGACGTTTTAGAATTGGAAAATATAGAAGCTATTCATGGAAGGGCAGAAGATTTAGCAAGAGATAAATCTTTTAGACAGCAATATGATTTATCTGTTTCGAGAGCTGTGGCAAATCTTTCTACATTAAGTGAGTATTGTCTTCCATTTGTTAAAATTGGTGGAAAGTTCATATCTTACAAATCAGGAGAATGTAACGAAGAAGTTGAAAGTTCGAAAAAAGCGATTTCTATCTTAGGTGGGAAGATTACAGATATTATCAAATTTGAACTTGGTGAATCAGGCCGTTCTTTTATTGTGATTGAAAAAGTGAAAGGCACCTCTAAAGAATATCCAAGAAAGGCAGGAACACCTTCAAAGAATCCATTATAATTATTACCACTTTATGAATTTAAAAGCGGAAATAGTATACAATAGTAAAAATCCTCATACTATATGCTAGTATGAGGATTTATTTTATTTCAAATATTCTTCTACAATAGATGTAATCTTTTCTGGAATCTCTAGTTGAGGGTAGAGACTTCCATTATTGATTCTCATAATTTCTAAGTTTGCATTTACTTTATGATAATCATCTAATGCATGTTCGTATTTTTTGATTTCCTTACATCCAATAATAAGAGTAGGAGTTTCTAATTTTTTAACGGCATGTGTTATAGTATTATTTACATAATTTCCTAACATGCTAGAGTATAGATAACGTCCATTGCTTCCGCCCAGATGAGCTGACTCATAATATGCATCCTCTAATTTTAGAGAAATTAATTGTGGTCTAGCAAAATAACGATTACGAAAAGCTTCGTCTATTCTGTTTGGATTTGTCATCAGGTTATAAATGAATGTTCCGATGAATGGAAGTTCAATAATACGTTTTTTCAATTTTGTAATTTTGTCAGGGAGTGTATCCAATTGACTTAATGAAACGGGATTAATTAAAATAATTTTATTAAATAATGTTTCATCTATATGGTTAGCCATTACTACAAAAGAAGCAGACATGTTTGTAGCCATGACAGTTGTTTCTTCACCGATGACTTCTTTTACAAATGAACTGATAAGTTGCACATACAAATAGTTTGTGTATTCTATTGCAGGTTTATCAGAACGACCACATCCTAATAAGTCCATACAGTATACAGTATGATTCTTTTCTAAACGATGAATCATCTTGTTCCATTCCATTGTAGAGGATGTAGCATCTGCATCATGGATTAATAATAATGGAGAACCAGATCCTGTTTTTGTATAAAATATGTTTGAATCTTTCCAAGAAAAATATTTTCCATTTTCATCTGTTAATAAATTTTTCTTTGTTGCATTTGTTTCTGTGTATTTGTTATAAGCATAAATTGCTGCTATTGAAATACCTACTGTTGCAAGAATGCATTTTGTACTTTTTTTCATAGAAACCTCCCTTTGTTACTTACTATTATTATAGCCACTTTTTACCTGTTATACAAATATTTTATTTATTTCTTTTCAACTATTTTGAAATGAATTATAATATAAGAAAGGTAGAAATTAGAATGTATGTATTCTTATTTGAAAGGAAAAATATGGTTGTTAATTACTTAGAGAAAATAAGAGAAAAGTATCAGGAAGAAAGATATGAAATAAATGCAGAATTGACTTCTGCATTAAATCGTCAAAAAGAAAATACAGAGATTATTAAACTATTAGAAGTTAATGATGATCCAAACTTTGAGTCTTTTACACCTAGACAGGTAAATAGTTTTAATAAGACAAAGATATTAGAATTAAAAGAAGAAAAGAAAGAAATATTAATTCTAATAGATGAATTAAAAAATAAATTAGAAGTTGTAGATAAAGATATAGAAGAAGTGACTACTGTAATTAGAGTTGCAAAAGAACAATACAAAGGATAATGTTATCCTATATTGTATTTTTTAAAAACATAATTACAAGTTACTTTAACTTGACACAATATATAGTGCTTTTTTGAAGAAATGTTTCACGTGAAACATTTCTTTTTTATTGTGTGAAACACTATTTTAAAACACAATATTTTGTTTTTAGGAAAATTAATCTGCACTATATTTTGGTAAAAATAAGAATAATGTTTCACGTGAAACATTATATTTATTAAAAAACAACACCACAAGTTCTTGTGTTTTCAGGGAAATTTGGCAAAGAAGCAGGTTAGTGATATAATAAGAAAATCAAAAAGATGAGCCAGATAATAAATACTGGCTCTCTTATTATGATTACATAATATAATTTATATAGAAGAAAGGAACAAATATATGGGAAGAATTATTGCAATTGCTAATCAGAAAGGTGGAGTAGGTAAAACAACAACATCTATCAATTTAGCAGCTTGTTTAGCAGAAAAAGGAAAGAAAGTATTAGCTATTGACTTAGATCCACAGGGAAATATGACTAGTGGTTTAGGTGTAGACAAGAACGAAGTAGAAAATACAGTATATGAATTGATGCTGGATGAATGTTCTATTAGAGAAAGTATGCAGAAAACAGTTGTAGATAATCTTGAAATTATCGCATCAAATGTAAATCTTGCAGGTGCAGAAATTGAATTATTAGGAATTAATGATAAGGAATATATTTTAAAAACAGCAGTAGATTATATTAGAGATGACTATGACTTTATTATTATTGACTGTCCTCCATCATTAAATATGTTAACAGTAAATGCTATGACAACAGCAGATACTGTACTTGTACCAATTCAGTGTGAATACTATGCGTTGGAAGGGTTGAGTCAGTTAATCCATACAATTGACCTTGTGCAGCAGAGATTAAATCCTAATCTTTCAATCGAAGGTGTTGTATTTACTATGTATGATGTAAGAACAAATCTCTCAAATCAGGTAGTAGAAAACGTAAAAAATAATCTGGATACAACTATTTATGAAACAATGATTCCAAGAAATATTCGTTTGGCAGAAGCTCCATCATACGGAATTCCTATTAATATGTATGATTCAAAATCTGCAGGTGCAGAAAGTTATCGTACTCTTGCACAGGAAATTATTGATAGAAAGGATGTTTAGTTATGGCAGCAAAGAAGGGATTGGGAAAAGGGTTAGACTCTTTAATTACAAATAAAGTAGAAAAGCCAGTAGAGTCGAAAGTAAATATTGATAAAGAAAATGGTGCAGTTCTTATGAATATCAACAAAGTTGAGCCAAATAGAGAACAGCCTCGTAAAAAATTTGATGAGGATGCACTGTTAGAGTTATCAGAGTCTATCAAACAGTTTGGTGTGCTTCAGCCATTGTTGGTTACAGAAAGAGATGACTATTATGAAATTATTGCTGGTGAAAGAAGATGGAGAGCTGCTAAGTTAGCAGGCGTTAAAGAAGTTCCTGTTATAATTAAGAAATTAACAGAACAGGAAATTATGGAAATCTCTTTAATCGAAAATATCCAGCGTGAAGATCTGAATCCGATTGAAGAAGCACAGGCATACAAACGCCTTCTTACAGAATTCAATCTGAAACAGGATGAAGTTGCAGAGAGAGTTTCAAAGAGTAGAACAGCAGTAACAAATGCAATGCGTCTTTTGAAATTAAATGATAAAGTACAGCAGATGTTAATTGATGAAATGCTGACTACAGGTCATGCCAGAGCGTTGCTTGCAATCGAAGATCAAGAAAAACAGTATGAAGTTGCACAGCGAATTTTTGATGAAAAACTCAGTGTACGTGATACAGAAAAACTGGTTAAGAATATTCAGAATGAGAAGCCAGATGCACCTGTATCTACAAATAAAATTGATCCACAGTTACGTGCAATTTATAATGATTTAGAAGAACAGATGAAAGCTATCCTTGGAACAAAAGTATTCATTAATCCTAAGGATGATAAAAAAGGAAAGTTAGAAATCGATTACTATTCACAGGATGAGTTGGATAGAATTATTGATTTAATACGTACTGTTCAGAAATAAATTAGGTTTCACGTGAAAAGAATTACGCTAGAAAAGTTAGGAGATTATTATGATTTCACAGATGCTTGGAATTCCATCCGATTATGTAATTATCGGATTAGCAGCAGTTACACTTGTTTTACTTATTCTATATATCGTAAATGTGGTGCAGATTGCTCAGTTGAAAAAAAGATATAAAATCTTTATGTCAGGTAAAAATGCAAAGAACCTGGAAAAGACATTAATTGAAAGATTGGATCAGGTAGATGCATTAATAGATGCAAATGCTATGAACGAGAGAAATATTAAAAAGCTTTTCGCTAATATGAAATTTACTTTCCAGAAGGTAGGTCTTGTAAAATACGATGCCTTTAATGAAATGGGAGGAAAGTTAAGTTTTTCTTTGGCTTTATTAAATGAGACAGATGATGGTTTTGTTATGAATGCAGTACATAGTAGAGAAGGTTGCTATACATATGTAAAAGAAATCATCGCCGGTAATTCGATTATCGTATTAGCTGAAGAAGAACAGGAAGCTTTGGATATTGCGAAAAAATCAAATAAACCTTCAAAATAAACTGTACTATTTATAGTACACAAGGAGAGTAAGTGTGCACAAGTTCCTAAGAGCAATTGGATTTTCAAATATAGGAAAAAAAGAATTAAATGAGCAATTAAATATGATCATAGAACATCCGGATTTGATGAAGGTGACGAAAGATTCAGAAGGAAATGAATTTGCAGAACTTACAAAATTTTATGGAAGTGACATGGGGATTACCATCCGTGGTTCCTATGATGAGGAAGATGTATTTCAAATGGATTATTATTTTCCATTTGCAAATGGGACAGCTCTTTCCACACAGGAACAGATTGATGTAGAAAAACATGCGGAGAAAGAATCCTATGCTGGTGTTTGTGATGAGATGAGATTAGGAGTAGCCTTAATCTTCTATTTACAAAACGTAGCAGATTTCTTGTCCGAGCATAGAGGAAATATACATGTGAGTCTTTTAAATGGTGCACAACTTTCTGCATTGTCGGTAGATGGAAAAATACTCCTTCCAATTCAGGAAAAAGTTCCTGAAAAACAAACCGCAAACAGCAATGAAAAAAGAAAACGCTTGCTTGCGGAAGCACGAGAAGGAAATGAAGAAGCAATAGAACACTTAACTATTCAAGATATGGATACTTACTCAAGACTTTCCAAACGAATTATGAAAGAGGATGTTTTTTCCATAGTGACTTCTTCTTTTATGCCATACGGAATTGAGAGTGACCAGTATTCTATTTTGGGTAAAATTGTAGATGTGGAAGAAATTGTGAATAAGGTTTCTGGAGAAATCATATTTTCTATGAAAGTAGAGTGTAATGATATGATTCTCCAGGTAACAATAAATAAAGAAGATTTGTTGGGAGAGCCAGCTGCAGGTAGAAGATTTAAAGGTAATGTTTGGATGCAGGGAACGGTGAATCTCACTTAATCATTCGCCTCCTTAGTTAAATGGATATAACAAGCCCCTCCTAAGGGCTAGTTGTGAGTTCGATTCTCGCAGGGGGTATTCAGATATAAAGGGTTTAGTTGAAATATTGACTATTAAGGCTTATAATAAAAGAAGGATTAAAACCTAGGGGGAAATATTCAATATGAATAACACAAAAGAAAAGCAGGCAAGATTGCAAATTATTATAGCAGTGTTAGTTTTAACAGTTATTTTATTTGCAGAAATGTATCTCATGATTAACTTCAATGACAGCTATTTACCAATCATTATTTTAGCGGTAGTAGCATTGGCTGCAGTTTATGTTGTAATAAATGCATTTATGACACTGTCAGCTGAAAAAGAAGCAAAAAGAGAAGCACACTTTGAAAACTTGTATAAGTCAGAAAAAGCATCTTATATTATGTTAAAGAAAAGCTTTGATGAAATCGAAGATCGATTAAATGAATTACAAGAAGTGTCTAAGGTTCCTGCAGAAGAGATTATCAATGCGCAAAAGGGCATTGCAAAAGTAATTATCAATCGAAGTAAAGAAAATGCAGATGCAATTATTAACTCTAATGATCAGGTATTAGAAAGATTAGATGAAGTAGAAGAAACGCAGAATACAAAATTCACAAGTCTTTCAAAAGAACAGAGATTGAAACTGACTGATTTTGGAACACAGACAGAATTGAAACTTCAGGATTTATTAGTGCAGTTAAAAGATACAGAATTGCGTTTGAATCAGGCGATTATGAATGGTACAAAGGTTGTTATGCCGATGCCTGAAAATTATGCAAGTTCGAATGTGACATCAGATATTCCAGAAGTTGAAGATTTTCCATTAGATGAATTGTTTGGGGAAGCATCCGATGTGTTAGAAGCAGCAGATGAGTTTTTGATAGAAAACGATTTGGAGGCAACTGATCCTTTCTCAGTAGAGGACTTATTTGGAATCGAAGAAGAGCCAGCATTTGAAGAAGAACCAATTGCTGAAACCGAAACAATTGTGGAATCAGAACCAGAAGTGGAACTTGAATCAGTAATGGAGCCAGAATCAGTAATGGAGCCAGAACCAGTAGTGGAACCAGAACCAGTAGTGGAATCAGCACCAGAACCAGTGGCAGAAGAACTACCACCAATGCCAGATTTATCAGATCCAAATAAAGCAATGAGTCCAGATGAAATTGCAGCGTTGTTTGCAAATATGGCAGGAGCAGACACACCAGCTGAAGAACCAGTAGCGGAACCAGAACCAGTGGCAGAAGAATTGCCACCAATGCCAGATTTATCAGATCCAAATAAGGCAATGAGTCCAGATGAAATTGCAGCGTTGTTTGCAAATATGGCAGGAGCAGATGCACCAGCTGAAGAACCAGTAGCGGAACCAGAACCAGTAGTGGAAGAAGAAAAACCTGCAATGCCAGATTTGTCAGATCCAAATAAGGTAATGAGTCCAGATGAGATTGCAGCGTTAATCGCAAATTTATAAAAAATAGAAATGTATAAAGACGATAGCTAATTTGCTATCGTCTTTTTTTTACATTCGAAGATAATCGAATTATGGCTATTAAGATTGCTTGTCTTTATATATAGCACATGTTACAATTTTAACATAGGGAAAATTATATATAATGAAAGGAGATTTTTACATGAGAACAATGACTCTTTTAAAAGAGGCTCGCTTTGCAAAACAGGGCGAAAATATGGCAGCCGTTGCACTTCCACATACCTGGAACAATTTAGATGGCCAGGATGGAGGCAACGATTATTGGAGAGGTATTGGTACATACGAAATCGATTTGCCAAACCCTACTGCTGGAAAGAAACAGTATATTGAAATTCAGGGTGCAAACCATGTAGCAACTGTATACTGTAACGGACGTGAACTTGGAACACATAAAGGTGGTTTCTCTACATTCCGTTTTGATTTAACACCAGCAATGAAACCAGCAGGAAATGTGCTCACTGTTGTAGTAACAAATGCAATTAGTGATATTTATCCTCAGACAGCCGACTTTACTTTCTATGGAGGTTTATATCGTGATGTAAACTTCATCGAAGTAAATGAAACACATTTTGATTTATTGAAAGATGGTACAGCAGGTGTATTTGTAACACCACATTGTTCTGGAAATACGCGCTTTGATTTATTCCCAGTAGGCGCAGCAGATGCAATGATTGCGGTAGAAATTAAAGATGCAGATGGAAACGTAGTGGGAAGAGGTGGAGCTCCTGTAGCTTTCCACACAGATTTACTCATTAGTGTAAAAGAACCACATTTATGGCACGGTATGGAAGATCCATACTGCTATACAGCAGTTGCTAAATTATTAGTAGGAGAAGAAGTAGTCGATGAAGTAGAAGTTACATATGGCTATCGTTCCTTCCATGTAGATCCAAATACTGGATTCTGGTTAAACGGAAAGAATGTTCCACTTCACGGCGTATCTCGTCATCAGGATAGACTTGATAAAGGTTGGGCTATCTCAAAAGAAGACCATGAAGAAGATATTGCTCTTATTAAAGAAGTTGGTGCAAACACAATTCGTCTTGCACATTATCAGCATGACCAGTATTTCTATGATTTATGTGACAAAACAGGTTTTGCACTTTGGGCAGAGATTCCATTTATCTCTAAATTTATCCCTACAGAAGAAGCATATGAAAATACCATTTCTCAAATGATTGAATTGGTTGCTCAGAATTATAACCACCCATCTATTTTCTTCTGGGGTATTTCAAATGAAATCCTGATTGGAGCGGATAATGAACCACTTCGTAAGAACTTACGAGACTTGAATGATTTAGCAAAATCTATGGACCCAAGTCGTATGACAACGATTGCTCAGGTTTCTGGAACACCTATGGATTCTGAACACAACTATATTACAGATGTAGTAAGTTACAATCATTACTTTGGTTGGTATGGTGGTGATGTAGCACAAAACGGTCCTTGGTTTGATGCTTATCATAAGCTTAATCCAGATATTCCACTCGGTGTATCAGAATATGGTGTAGAAAATATTGTAAAATGGCATAGTGCAACACCTATGAATCATGATTATACAGAAGAATATGCAAACTATTATCATCATGAAATGTTAAAGACATTTGCAACACGCCCATATTTGTGGAGCACTCATGTATGGAATATGTTCAACTTTGCAGCGGATGCTCGTGATGAAGGTGGCGTAATTGGACGAAATAATAAAGGTCTTGTTACATACGATCGTAAATTAAAGAAGGATGCCTTCTATATTTACAAAGCATACTGGACAACAGAACCTATGGTTTATGTAGCAGGCCGTCGTTTTGCTGACCGTGCACCAGAAGAAAGAAATATCACGGTATATACAAACTGTGATGAAGTAACACTTGTAGTAAATGGTGTAGAAGTAGAAACAAAACCAGCAGTAGACCATGCGGTTGTATTTGAAAATGTAGCACTTAATGATGGTGAAAATACAGTTACAGCAAAAGCTGGTGATGTAGAAGATACTATTATATTAAACGGTGTTGCAGAACACAATGCAAATTATACACTTCCAGATATTGCAGCTGCTATGGCAGTTGGTAACTGGTTTGATGATATTGCAGATGATGATGAAAGTGATGAAATCGAAATAATTGATGGCTACTACTCAATTGAAGATCCATTTGCTGAATTAGCTGAAAATGAAGAAACTGTAAAATGTGTAAAAGGCTGGTTTATGGCAATGGGTAACCTTACAATGGCATCTATGATTGGCGCTATTGCTGGTATGATGGGAGATGCTAAGATTACAATGCTTCAGAACATGATGGATGGCGTAACTCAGAAAGATTTTGCGAAACTGAATAGACAGTTGAATAAAATTAAAAAGTAATTAGCCAAGTAGAAGAATAAAAATATACGCGGTGCATGCTTGCATGCAACCGCGTATTATTTTTGTTCTGAGAATTTGGCGTTTAGCCAAATAGCGAGAGCCGAGTTGCTTGTTAAAGCAACGGAAAGCCACGGAGTGGCGTGGGTCGAGCTTGCTTGGCTAATTACTTCTCCTAATTACTTATCGATAGGATTTCCTATAATTTCCTTCAAAATCTTTACAACGCGTTCCATAGAATCTACACTTACATGTTCGTAAGGGCCATGGAAACCGTAACCTCCAGTACCAAGGTTTGGACAAGGCAGACCCATGAAAGAAAGTCTTGCACCATCGGTTCCTCCACGTACAGGAAGGGAAACTGGTTCTAGGCCTACTGCAAAAATAGCATCCTGTGCCAATTCGATTACGTGCATATTTTCTTGAATTACAGAAATCATATTTTCATAAGAATGATTAATAGTTAAATTTACAGTGTTTTCACCGTATTTTTGGTTCATTTCAATCTCTAAAGTACGGAGACGATTTAATCTGGATTCGAAAAGATTTTTGTCATGATCACGAATGATATAGGATAATTTGGCAGAAACAACATCTCCTGACATATCGGTTAAATGATAAAAGCCTTCTCTATCTTCGGTGTGTGCAGGTGTTTCGCGTTTTGGAAGTTTAGATGCTATCTCGCATGCAATAAGCGCGGCATTTACCATAATGTCTTTTGCTTCACCAGGATGTACACTAACACCTTTTACATCAAATTGAGCACTTGCAGCATTGAAGTTTTCATATGCAATGTCTGCTTCGTAAGCGCCATCTACAGTATAAGCGTAGTCTGCTTTGAAATAATCCAAGTCAAAACTGTTTGGTCCCATTCCAACTTCTTCGTCAGGAGTAAAGCAAATCCAGATGTCGCCGTGTGGAATATTGCTATTTTTGATTTCCTCTACTGCAGTCATAATCTCTGCAATACCAGCTTTATCATCTGCACCTAAAAGAGTAGTTCCATCTGTTGTGATTAAACGATGACCTTTTAGTGTTTTAAGAGTTGGAAAATCTGATACTTTTAACCAGGTATTGGATCCTTTCAGTAAAATATCTTTACCGTCATAGGATTCGATAATCTGTGGTTTTACATTTTCCCCGGAAAAGTCTGGAGCGGTGTCCATATGAGCAATTAAGCCAATGGCTTTTTTGTTTTCCATACCAGGGGTAGCTGGCAACAAGCCATATACATAACAAGTATCGCTAAGCAAGACTTTGGATAATCCCATATCTTTTAATTCTTGTTCTAAAACTCTTGCTAGGGTAAATTCACGTTCACTAGTAGGATTTTGTGTTCCGTTTTCATCAGAAGTGGTCCAGTAGGATACGTAATTTAAAAAGCGTTCTTCAACTTTCATAGAATTGTCCTTTCTGTATGAAATTTATTTTTGAAAAATCAAAAAAATAGTTGCATTTGTGATATTTATACTATATAATAAATTTTGCGTTTATGGAAGACATAAATTAAGCGCCTTTAGCTCAGTTGGTAGAGCACCTGACTCTTAATCAGGGTGTCCAGGGTTCGAGCCCCTGAAGGCGCACTTAGAAGTATCGGTTTTGCGAGTAAGTCGCGGGGTCGGTGCTTTTTTTTGCACAAAAACAACCTGAGCAAGTGTCAGGTTGTTTAATTTTATCTTGATGCAATTAATTTACAAATAGGATTTCCTTTACTTGAAAACTTTTCTTCGTATTCTGTCATAACGTTTCCAAAGTTTAACATTGGATCTTCGTGCAAATCATAGGTATGTACATCAATATGCCAAACTTCAGAATTATTTATCTCTTCTAATGAGAAGTCAAACAATCCCACATTATCTGTTTTAAATTCCAAGCGTCCATCTTTAGCAAGGAACTGATCATAGCGTGCCAAGAATTCAGAAGAAGTAAGACGGCGACGAGCATGTCTGTCCTTTGGCCATGGATCTGAGAAGTTTAAGTAAATACGATTTACTTCTTCTTTTGCAAAGATTTCTGGTAGTGTTGCAGCATCTACACATAAAAAACGAACATTTGGCAATGGATTTTCTTCCATTTTTTGAACAGCACGAAGAAGTACGCTAGTGTATCTTTCAATACCAATGTAATTAATATTTGGATTCAAAGTGGCCAAATCCATAAGGAAGCGACCTTTTCCCATACCAATTTCAATATGGATTGGATTATTATTTCCAAAAAGTGAAGCCCAGTTGCCTTTATATGAATTTGGGTCTTGAATACAGAATGGGCTGGTTGAAACAACTTCATCTGCACCAGGAATATTACGAAGTCTCATATTCTTTCTCCTTGTCATTTTAATTCATACATATTATACTTAAAAATAATAGAAAAATCCACAGGAGTAAGCCTATGAATAGAAGAAAATCCCGATGGAAGCAAATCACATGTGCTGGATTAGCTGCAATAATGCTTTGTTTTGGAGGTACCACTGAGACAAAAGCGGATGTATATTGGCCAGAAGGGCCGGCGATTGCAACACCTTGCGCAATGGTGGTTGAAGTAAATTCAGGTGCTATATTATATGAAAAAAATAGTAATGAAATAAATTATCCAGCTAGTATTACGAAAGTAATGACTACTATGTTGGCGTTGGAATACTGCGAATTAGATGAAGAAGTTACTTTTTCAGATGATGCGATTAATCTAACTCCGATAGATTCCTCACATATTGCGAGAGATTATGGGGAAATCATGACCATGGAAGAGTGCTTGTATGGAGTCATGCTGGAATCGGCAAATGAATGTGCATATGCCGTTGCAGAACATGTTGGAAAAAAACTGGGAGGCGATTATCAGACATTTATCGATTTAATGAACGAAAAAGCCCTTGAACTGGGTTGTACCAATACTCATTTTACAAATAGTAACGGTCTTCCAGACCCAAATCACTGGACCAGTGCGCATGATATGGCACTGATTGCAGCAGAAGCCTATCGAAATGAAACCTTTCAGATTATAGTAGGTGCAAGAAGTTATCGAATCCCACCTACCAATAGGCATACAGATATCACTCCTTTGAACAATCATCATGCTATGATTAGTAATTACAAGACTAGCAAGTATTTGTATGAATATTGTACTGGTGGAAAAACTGGATTTACACAAGCGGCGGGCTCTACACTAGTTACCTTTGCTGAAAAAGACGGTTTGACCTTGGCTTGCGTTGTTATGAGAACGGATTCTGTAAATCAGTATCTGGATACGACGAGTTTGTTTGAATATTGTTTCCAAAATTTCCAAACGGTATCTATATCTGAGAGCGAGAACACAGCTATAGAAGATGACAAGTACAAAGGTATTTTAGGAAATCATGAATCTTTTGTAGATTTAAATGATGAAGCTTATTTGGTGTTGCCAGCAACTGCAAGCATTGATGATGTAGATATGTCTTTAGTGACAGAGGGTATGGCAGGAAATGTTATTGCCCAATTAAAATATACTTATGGAGATCATGTTGTAGGAACGGTGGATATTATTCCGGCAGACACAATAGTAGAAGATAATTATTTCGAGTATGCTAAGTTGAAAGAACAGCAATCGAAAATAAATGTGATTAAGATAAAACCGTCTACCATAGTTTTAGTGGTGTTATTGTTGATTGGCGGTGGCGTAGCAATTTTCTTTGGAAAACGATTTTATGACAACTTTTATGTAATTTTACATGATATGGAAGTGAGAAAACAAAGAAGAAGTAGATTTCGTCCAATTAATAAGAAGAAAAAACGTTGGAGAAGACGAGATCGTATGTTTAAATAGTCTTTTTAATACAAAAAGACTTATAAATCGACAAAACAAAATAAAAGCGACAATATATCACTTGATATATTGTCGCTTTTTGAATATATGACATGCAAGATAAAAGGTTAAATTGTCAGACTATTTAACAAAATGAGAAGTTGACTCTTGTTTTCGGTGTAGATAAGCAAACCATTGGAGGTTTCAACCATAGTAATGTACTTACCCTGAAAGGTTTCAGTGGTTTCAATGAGATGAATTAGGTAAGATTTTAAATAGGAGTTTACGGACAGAAAAATCGTATCCACCTGTTCCATTGGATGTACGGAAACATTTGCATTTTTCAATAAGTGCGTAATCTCTTTTTCATTTTCTAATTGGGCAGAGGTTTTGTTAACAATATAAAACCCATGTTCATCCTTAGGCATATCCAAGGATTTCACTGCGCGCTGCACTTGTTTTGTTAGTGCATCAGATGCGGGATACAGTGATTCGAAATAGTTCATAAAATCAGATGCAAAACGGAAATGTTTGTTACTGCCGTTTTCTAGTACCTCAGTCATAAGAATACGTTTGATGATACCCTCACAGGTTTCTCTGGATGGATTTTTTCTAAGTGTTGTAGAACGTTCCATGGCGTCCCCTCCTAATATAGACATAATAGACAATATGAGTTGTCTATATATAGATTATACGACAAAATGTAAGGTTTTTCAAGAAAAAGAAGACATTGCAAAAAGACTATTTCCAGTTGACGTATGAGTAAAATAGGAATAAAATGATTATAAATACCACTAAAAATATTATAGGGCGGAAAAAAATACCAATGATTTATAAGAGAACAGAGGAAACAGAACGAATATTAGAACAAGTGAAGACATGTATCGACGAAAATGGTGGAATTGCAAAGAAAGAGCATTTAGAAGCTATGGACATCGATTATAGAAGAATCTTGGATTTTGTAGAGAATCAGGATATCATTCGAATCAAAAATGGGTATTATACCTATGCTATTGACAGATTCTCTGAAGAAGAGTTGGTGGCAAAACTTTTTCCAGATGCATTGTTGTGCATGGAGAGTGCTTTGTATGCTTATGGGTATATTTCTCGTAAACCATTGGGCTTTTGTATTGCAGTGGATAAAAACACCTCAAAGTCGCGTTTTAAGTTAGATTATCCAAAAGTGATTCCGTATTATACAGAACCAGAGGTTTTAAAGATAGGAGCAACTTCTATCGAATACGAAGGAAGCACATTCCAGATTTATGACAAGGATCGTCTGATTTGCGACTGTCTAAAGTATGAAAGCAAAATGGATCGTCAGGATTTCAAAGAAGCGTTACAGTCTTATATTAAAGATGAAGACAAAGATATTTCCGCACTTATGGAATATGCTAGAGAGCGTAAGGTATTAAAAAGGGTGCAGAACTTAATTGGGGTGTGGTTGTAATGAAGCTAGGAAAAGATTTTCCGAAAGAATGGAAAGATAAAAGTGAAAAAGACAATATTCCATTATCGGATCTTTTATACGGGTACGCCGTGGAAGATTTGCTAGTACGTATTGGAAAGTCAACCTTTCGAGACTATCTTTGGCTAACCAATGAAGATGCACTTGGTGAGTCTGCATATAAAAAGAAGGTCAAAACAAGTTTAGATTATATATATGTAGAAACCGCAAAAAAGAATCTTTCAGAAAAGATAGTAGCAGGACAAGCTTTTGGTTCAGAAGTAGTGACACTTTTCTTAAACCAGTTGTTTTTGGAAGAAGATGTGACTATGCATTGGGAGTGTGAAAGAAAAGAGATAGTAAATGGAGTACACTTACTTTTTACATGTACATATATGGGATTAAAGGTACCAGTATCTGTACGTATTCATACTGCGCACATCTCTTCGCAGCGACCAAAGGAGAAAGATAGGAAATGTCTATTCGAAGAAAAGAAGAAATATACCTATCTATCCTATTCGAAAGAAGGGGTTTTAGCGGAATCTCTTTTTGAGATTATGCGAAAATTAGAGCTTATATCAAACATGGAAATGTATGATGTGGTAAATGAAATTATTAAAACACAACCAGTTAGCGGGAGACATATATTAGAAGACTTTAAGAATTTAGGAGAAAAAGAACCAAAGGTTGTAGCAATGAAACGTTTGGAACAGCTTGCATCCTATAAAGAATATGCATATATGAAAAAGAAATGGCAGCAGTACGCTAGAAACCATAGGGAAAATGCAGATAATTGGGAAGATGTGATGGAACGAATTCTACAGTTTATAGGTCCTTTGTGGAAAGCGCTCTGTGAAAACGAGATTTTCTTTGATGACTGGATGCCAGAGTTGGGAAGATTCCTAGGATAGAAAAGGAATACATTGTCAATTTTTCCTGACTATATTATACTAAGAGGATAGGAAAACATGGGTAAAATTTTTTGTGTTATGGGAAAAAGCGCAACAGGAAAAGATACGGTGTATCAAAAACTGTTAAGCGAAAATGAATTAAATTTACAGAGGATTATTCCATATACGACACGACCAATTCGTGAAGGAGAGATTCCTGGAAGAGAGTATCATTTTTGTAAAGAAGCGGATGTTCAGAAACTTGAGTCGGAAGGACGTATTGTAGAGCTTCGTGCATATGATACGGTATATGGAATTTGGAAATACTTTACAGTAGATGACGGGAATATCCAGTTAGAAAAGAACAACTATATACTGATTGGGACTCTGGAAGCATATGTGAAGATACGAGATTATTTTGGAGAAGAGAATACTATTCCAATTTACATAGAAGTAGAGGATGGAGATCGCTTAATTAGAGCGATTTCTAGGGAAAAGCAGCAGGATGTTCCAAAATATGAAGAAATGTGTCGTAGATTTTTGGCAGATGCGAAGGATTTTTCGGAAGAAAAGCTGGAAGAAGCAGGAATTACGAAACGATTTATAAATATAAATTTGGCAGATACCATTGCAGAAGTAGAAGAGTATATTAAATCTGCAATGTAAAGCTAGAAAAGGAGGTGGCCTTGTATGGATATGAACATGAAAGTTAATGAATTAAATCAAATTAACCAAGTGACTGAAACTCAAAATAAAGTTCAGGGAGATGGTTCCTTCAAATTCACATTGTCAAGTGCCATCACCGACGCGCAGCTTCAGGCAAAAGTGGATGCGCTTATGACGGATATTACTACTCAGGGTGAACGAATTGCAAGACATATGGATATTCGCGATCTGAAGAGATATCGTGGACTGATCAAGGATTTTTTAAATGAAGTAGTATATCGTTCTCATAAGTTTTCCCGAGAGAACTTCTTGGATAGAAGGGGACGACATCGAGTGTATGGTATTATTCGAAAGATTGATGAGAATTTAGATGCTTTGGCAGAAGAACTGATGTCAGACGAAAAAGATCACTTAGCAATCCTGAGTAGGATAGGTGAAATAGAAGGATTATTGTTAGATATTTTTACGTAAACAGGAGAGGAAATGGCAGGATTTCAGGATATTATCGGACACAACCAAATAATAGAACATTTGAAAAATGCCATCCGTATGGAAAAAATCTCTCATGCGTATATTTTAAATGGTGAAAACAATGCGGGAAAAATGATGATTGCGGAAGCTTTTGCCATGGCTTTGCAGTGTGAAGCACATCAGGACGAGCCTTGTATGGAGTGCCGCTCTTGTCACCAGGCAAAGGAACATAACCAGCCAGATATCATTTATGTATCCCATGAAAAACCAAATATCATTTCTGTAGATGATATCCGACATCAAATAAATAACGATATTGTCATTAAACCATATAGTAGTAAATACAAGATTTATATTGTAGATGAAGCAGAGAAAATGAATACCCAGGCTCAGAACGCTCTACTTAAGACCATAGAGGAGCCACCTGCCTATGCGGTAATTCTCCTGCTCACCACAAATGCAGATAGTTTTTTGCCAACCATATTGTCTCGTTGTATTACGTTAAATTTAAAAACAGTAAACGAAGATTTGATAAAAAATCATTTAATGAAAAAATATCAAATTCCAGATTATCAAGCAGATGTATGTGCTGCATTTGCACAGGGAAATGTTGGTAAGGCTATACAGTTGGCTTCTTCAGAGGAGTTTAATGAATTGAAAGCCTCTGCACTTTCTGTAGTAAAAAAATTAGAAGACATGGATTTGTATGAATTGAACCAATTAATTAAACAAATCAATGAATTTAAATCACAAATACAAGAGTATTTTGATTTGCTCACATTGTGGTTTCGAGATGTGCTTTATATGAAAGCAACCAATAATGTAAATAACCTCATCTTTAAAGATGAAGTTTATGATATAAAAAAACAAGCAGCAAAAAGATCTTATTCTGGAATAGAAAATATATTAAAAGCTTTGGAACAGTCCAGAGTACGTTTAATTGCAAACGTAAATTTCGATTTAGTAATAGAATTGTTGTTGCTAACAATTAAGGAGAACTAATTATGATAAAAGTAGTAGGAATCCGTTTCCAAAAAGCGGGAAAAATTTATTATTTTGACCCATGTGATTTCGATTTGGAAACAGGAATGCACGCCATTGTAGAGACAGCACGAGGAGTAGAAATGGGAACCGTTCTTATTCCACCAAAGGAAGTTGAGGATGAAAAAGTCATTCAGCCATTAAAACCAGTGCTTCGTATTGCTACCGATGAAGATGAAAAGACCATCGAACAGAATAGAGAAAAAGAAAAAGAAGCTTTTGCAATTTGTAAAGAAAAAATCATCAAACATGGTCTTGAAATGAAGCTTGTGAATGCAGAATATACATTTGACAACAACAAGCTCTTATTTTACTTTACTGCAGATGGTCGAATTGACTTCCGTGAATTGGTAAAAGATTTGGCAGCAGTATTCCGTACAAGAATCGAACTTCGCCAGATTGGAGTACGTGATGAGACCAAGATTTTAGGTGGTATCGGTATTTGCGGAAGACCACTTTGTTGTAAAACATATCTTTCCGATTTTGTACCAGTATCCATTAAAATGGCAAAAGAACAGAATCTTTCCTTAAATCCAACCAAAATCTCTGGTGTATGTGGAAGACTTATGTGTTGTTTAAAAAATGAACAGGATACTTATGAATACTTAAATAGCAGATTACCAGGAGTAGGCGATACTGTATTTACGAAAGATGGTAAAAAAGGAGAAGTTCAAAACGTAAACGTTCTCCGTCAGCTAGTAAAAGTTGTTGTTGATAACGGTGATGAGAAAGAATTACAGGAATATAAGGTAGATGAACTTAATTTCCGCTCTAAAAAGCGAAAAGATGTAAAAATTACAGAAGAAGAATTAAAAGAGTTGGAAGGTTTGGAAGATGAAGGGATTGTAGAAGAAACACCTACTCGTCCAAATCGTAACAATAACCGTGAAAGACAGACTTCACAGGAACGTAACAACTATTCAGAAAACGAACATCATGAAGCTCAAAGTTCTGAAGGAGAAAACGGCGGGAACAATTACCACCATAAAAAACGTCACGATGGAAAAGGAAAACGTTATTTTGGAAAGAACAAAAAGCGAAACAACAACTCTTCTGAAAAATAATGAGCGTTTAGACGATCTTCATAGAAATGGATATCAAATCATCCAAGATCCTGGCAGATTCTGCTTTGGAATGGATGCGGTACTACTATCGGGATTCGCACATGTGAAAAAAAGTGAAAAAGTGCTTGATTTGGGTACGGGAACCGGAATAATTCCGATTTTGTTAGAGGCAAAAACAGCAGGGGATTGCTTTACAGGATTAGAAATTCAGCCTGAAAGTGCAGATATGGCCACCCGAAGTGTAAAGTACAATCACTTGGAGGGGAAGATATCTATCGTAACCGGAGATATCAAAGATGCTTCAAATATATTTGGAGCATCTTCTTTTGATGTTATTACAACGAATCCGCCATATATGATAGGAGAGCATGGTCTTAAAAATGATGCTGATGCAAAAACCATCGCACGTCATGAAGTGCTGTGTACTTTGGATGATATTTTAAAAGAAAGCGCTCGTATCTTAAAACAAAATGGTCGATTCTACATGGTACATAGACCATTTCGATTAGCAGAAATATTTTCCAAAATGGTAGAATACAAAATCGAGCCAAAACGTATGCAGCTAGTATATCCGTATATCGATAAGGAGCCAAACATGGTTCTTATTGAGGGATATAAAGGAGGAAAGTCCAGAATTACTGTAGAAAAACCACTCATCGTCTATGAGAAAGATGGCTCTTATACCCGAGATATACTAGAGATATATGGGATGTTAAATCAAGATTAAATAAAATGGCACATATTAAGACCCTTAGGAGGTACTAATGGCAGGAACATTATATTTGTGTGCAACTCCAATTGGAAATTTAGAGGATATTACATTCCGAGTACTACGCACTTTAAAGGAAGTAGATTTGATTGCAGCAGAAGATACTAGAAATTCTATTAAGCTGTTAAATCATTTTGATATCCAAACTCCAATGACAAGTTACCATGAATTCAATAAAATAGAAAAAGCATATCAGCTAGTTGCGAAACTAAAAGAAGGAAAAAACATTGCCCTTATAACAGACGCAGGCACTCCAGGCATTTCAGACCCGGGAGAAGATATCGTTCGCATATGCTATGAAGAAGGTGTTGAAGTAACTTCTTTACCTGGTGCTGCTGCGTGTATCACCGCGCTAACCATGTCTGGAAGATCCACAAGACGTTTCGCTTTCGAAGCTTTTTTACCAAAGGATAAGAAAGAGCGAGCTGCAGTGTTGGAGGAATTAAAAGAAGAGACTCGCACAATTATATTATACGAGGCACCACATCATTTGCTAAAAACAGTAAAAGAACTCTTAGATACCTTAGGAGATCGTCAGCTTACCGTATGTAGAGAGTTAACAAAGAAACACGAAGAAAAAATACAGACCACATTTTCTTCACTACTTTCTTATTATGAAGAAAGAGAGCCAAGGGGAGAATATGTGCTTGTTATCTGCGGAAAAAGCAGAGAGGAAATCGTAAAAGAACAACAGGCCACATGGGAAGAAATGTCCATAGAAGACCATATGGCGTATTACGAAAACCAAGGAATAGACCACAAAGAAGCTATGAAAATGGTGGCAAAAGATAGAGGAGTAAGTAAAAGGGATATCTACCAGTACTTAGTGAAATAAAATGGGAAGAATACGAGAAGAGAGAAAACGTAGTAGAAAACGAAAAATGATGATAAGGCTTGGAATGGGAACAGGTATTACCCTAGCTTTGGGTATCATACTTAGTGCCTGTGCCATTGTGGGAAGCAAACCAGCAGACACACAGGTAGGTGAAACGATTCCAGAAACACAAGCTTATAATACGGAAGTAGTTGTAGAAGAACCAGAAACCTTACAGATTGTTATGATTGGTGACATGCTCATGCATGACAGAATCATCGAATCAGGGTTAAAAGAAGACGGGACATACAACTTTGATCATTTGTTTGTGCATGTAAAAGACTTTATTACAGAAGCAGATATTGCAATCGTAAATCAGGAGGCTATTTTAGGAGGCCCAGATTTTGCATACACGGGATATCCTTGTTTCAACTCTCCATTTGAGTTAGGAGATGCGCTGGTAGATGCTGGATTTAATGTAGTGTTACATGCCACGAACCACACCATGGATAAAGGTGCCACAGCCGTAACGAATTGTATGGACTATTGGGATACCAATCATCCAGATATTGCTTACCTTGGTATCAATCGTAGTCAGCAGGATCAAAATGAGAATATTTATGTATATGAAGATAACGGAATCAAGGTTGCAATTTTAAACTACACCTATGGAACCAACGGAATTCCTCTTCCTAGCGACATGCCATACCTTGTAAATCTTATGGATGAAGATAAAATACGCGCAGATATCCAGAAAGCGGAAGAAATTGCAGACTTCACAATTGTATGTCCGCACTGGGGTACTGAGTATAATTTAGGAACTGATTACTCGCAAGAGAAATGGGTAGACATTTTCTTAGAAGAAGGTGTAGACTTGGTGCTTGGTGCACATCCACATGTTATCGAACCAGTGGAGTGGGTTACGGATGAAGATGGTAACGAAATGCTGGTATACTATTCGCTTGGTAATTTCGTAAACGGAACGTCTTCCACCGGACACGGTGTAACGAATCGAATGGTTGGCGGAATCGCCGATGTAACCATTGGTAGAAATGAAGAGACAAATGAAGTAGAAATTATAGAATACGGTGCGGTTCCAATTGTATGCCACGTGGGCTATGGAACAGACTACACCGTATACTATATGGAAGATTACACAGAAGAATTAGCAGCTGAGAACTTGATTATTTCTCAAGATCCAGAATTTTCAAAATCCCTCTGTGAATCTATATTTGTTCAAGTTTGGGGAGAAGAATAAAATTCTTCAAAATATTCATCGATGATATAGAATGGAGCAGGACCGATGTCAAGTATTGCACGGTGGAATTCCACTTCTGAGAAGTCATCGTCCAATTCGTCCTCCATAAATTCACGGAGTTCGAGGAATTCAATATAACCAACATAATATTTTAAATAGTTGCCCGGCTCAGATAAAATGAGCTGGGTAATTTCATTTATAACTTCTTCGTCAGTAATGCCATAGCCAGCCCAGAACTCATACATGTCATCTTCTGTCCACCCGTAATAATGTAAGCCAATATCTGAAGTAGCATAAAGGCTTAGAGTTGCGGACTGATTATGAGAAAGGAACGATGCTACATCATCATCTAAACCTGCATAATGATAAGACATCATTTCAATATAAGTAGCCCAACCTTCTACGTATCCAGAGTAATTCAAGATAGATCGAACATTTGGATAATCATAAGTGTAGGTCATAACCGTCTGATAAAGATGGCCAGGATAGCCTTCGTGAGCTAAAGTGGTAAAAGCATAAATATCAGAAGAAATGTACCCTTCATTTATGTAGATAACATGTTCTTCGTAATTATCTACTGGAGCTACAATATAAAATGCAGGAGAAAGATATTCCTCTAATGCAGGGTCTACATAATTAATTGCATAGGTACAATCAGGAGGTGCAGGGAAAGATTCCAAAATCTCATCCTGTAATAGCAAAAGCATCTCATTTGGATCTTCCATTTCCCAATCTAAAGCGCTAAGTTCATCATAAATGGAAGGATTTCTTTGCTGTATCAACGCACAAGCCAATAAATCTGCATATCGTTGTTCATCAATACGTTCGAAGATTTCATCTACATCATCTTCACAACCAGTTTCTGAATAAACCAGAAGTTCGTAATAGTCTTCTCCATCTTCGAAATTACAAATACCACCATCGTTGGTGCCTGTACCCAGCAATTCCTCCAATCCAATAATCATATCTTCGTATGCAGGGAAAAGCTGTTCTTCTAAAATAGCATTGTTTTCTTGGATATAAGAAGCACATTCATCTTCTGACAAGCCCAAGCCTTCCAAACGATTTTCAAATGTAGTAATCAAATAGTGTTCATCTTTATTTTCAAGAAAAGCTTCGCAACTATCGATTACTTTTTCACATAGTTCGTCGGACATAAAGAGACCAGCTTCTGATTTTTCACGCTCAAAATCCATAATCTGCTCAAAGTACTCATCCGTTAAAGAAATCAGTTCCAGATAATCCTTTACATCCTGCTCACTTTTAAATTCATACTCTGCATATAAAATAGGAAGCTCCATTTGTAATCCGCCAGAAAAAGATAACGGCTCCTGATATAAATCATAGTCACAGAATTCAATCTGTGTATCTAGATAATCCATCAAAAGATCGTAAGAAAGCTGTTCCTCCAATGTAAGGTCAGCATCTTCAAAGGCTTCCAACTCCTCTTTGGTTTCCAATAAATAGTCTAAAGTTTCTTCACGGGATTCCTTTGAAAAATCGCCAAGGCTAACTTCGTACTCGGTAATACCAACTGCAGCAGGATCTTCCACTGTATAGTGCAAATTGATAGTATTTGCCGCAATCTCTTCTTTAAATAACTCTTCTGTGTACTCTGCGAAAGTCACTTCTTCTGTTTTGTTACAACCTGTCAAAACACCAAGAGAAAGACAAGCGCATAAACCTAAGGAGAGCACACGCTTTTTAGATAATGTAAAATGCATTTTCGGTACCTCACTTAAAATTCTCATTTCAATAGTTTATGTAACATATTATATAGGAATGTAAGGCATTTGAAAACTTCTATATAAAATTATTAATAATATATTATTATTGAATTTTGTGACACTCCAGGTTATTTGTCCTATTAAAAATTGATAAAATAAGCGAGCGAGGAAAGGTTTTATGATAAAATATGTAAAGAGATGACTTTATCATTTCAAGGACAAGTATGATTTAGTAAATTGGATTTTCGATACTGAATTCATTAGTGTAATGAAGGATGGATGGTTAGAAGATCCTTGGGTATGGGCAGTAAGAATTTGCGAATATTTTTACGAGAATCGCTCCTTTTATAGCAAAGCACTAAAAATAACTAGTCAAAACTCCCTTTCAGATCATTTTAAAGCAGTGTTATCACCTATTATTTATAGAAGATTTGAAGATTTGTTGGAACAAGTATAATAAAAGGGAATGGCCCCTGTATCTGTGTGTAGCAGATACAGGGCTTTTTTATAATAGATGGATTTAAAGATTTACGAGGCGGCTCTACTTATTATATAATCTATTTTATAAAGGAGGGTTTGATATATGAAACGAAATGAAATCAACAGAGATATCAAAAACGGTTATATTCCAGCGCCTTATGTACTAGAAGAAGACGAAAATATTAATGACTTTTATTTAGAACCAGTCTTATTTCATAATGAAAACGGACCAACGATTGGTGTCACCACTTGTGGTGTGATTGTAAAAGACGGTCTTTATTTTAAAGATATGGACAATAGTGGAGAACTAGCACCATACAAAGACTGGAGACTTGACCACGAAACACGTGCAAAAGACATGGTAGCACATTTGGGAATTGAGCAGCAGGCAGGACTTGTGCTCAACACTTTATGGAACACTCCACTTTCTCTTACCATAGAAGATGCAAAAGATGAAAACGGAAATATTGTTCCTGCAAAGATTTTTAAACGCTTTGATCCATCAGAACCAGAACCAAAGTCAATTTTACCAGGGGTATCTATGAAATGTGATGACTCCGATATTTTAGAAAAGAAACTGACTGCGGGTGTATACCGTGGTGATATGCGTGCTTCTGCAGCACTTAGTGCAATGTATCATAACCTTGGTACACAGTATGTAGAGTATGAAGCTTGCAAGGGTGGTGTGGCAATTCCATATTCTATGCATACCAATCCAATCAATATCGGCTACCCAGATTTCCTTGGAGTAGGTGCTGCTGTTATGGGGGATGGCAATTTTGATTTGATTTATAATATGGCCGATACTGATAGAAAGATGATGAAAGCTGCTGGACAGAATATCATGTATGGTCCACAGGTAGACATCGCAACAGATCCACGTTGGCCACGTAACAGTGGTACATATGGTGAAGTGCCAGAGATTACTTCTGGTATCATCAAAGAGTTAGTACGAGGCTACCAGAACGGTGAAGACGGACTTAACGAAGGCTCTGTTGTTTTAACTGTAAAACACTTCCCAGGTGATGGACCTGCAGAAAATGGGTTTGAGCCACATATGCCGATTGGACAGTGGAGATTATATCCAACCGAAGGCTCTATGGAAAAATATCATTTGCCACCATTCCAGGCTGCGTTTGATATGAAGGCTTCTTCTATTATGCCAGACTATTCTAGAGTAGGCACAGACGGACGAAGCAAACCACAATATTACAGAGGCAAGCTTACATCTACAGAAGAAGTAGGCTCTACATACAGTAAAGAACTTATTACAGATTTAGCTCGTGATGTAATGGGATTTGATGGCTATGTAAACTCTGACTCTGGAATTACTACAGTTCAGATTTATGGTGTAGAAGATTTATCGATTCCAGAGCGTTATGCAAAAGCAATTTCAGCTGGTACAGATGTTATTGGTGGAAATTCTGATGCAGAAAACATTGTAAAAGCAGTAGAAGAAGGATATCTTCCAAAAGAAGATTTAGATAGAGCAAATTACCGCAGACTCCTTAGTCTTTTCAAGGTAGGCCGTGTAGACAATCCTTATTTGGATCCAGATTATGCGGACAAAGTTCGCGCGGAAAACTTCGAAGGTGCAAAAAAGGCTGCTTATGTTGCAAATCAGAAAGCAGTTGTGCTTGTGAAGAACCATGACAAGGTACTTCCAATGAATAAAGGAAGTAAAGTATATATTGAATGCTTCAAGGGAGTTGATCCAGGTGCAGCAATTGCCCAGATGATGGGTGCAGGTGTAGCTGGTGGCGATGACAATGAGCTTCTTCGTAAGCAGATTGCAACACTTTTCGAAGCAAAAGGGTATACAATTGTAGACACACCAGAAGAAGCAGATTATGCTTACCTTCATGTATGGCCATGCAGTAACGGTATGGTATTCTATCAATATGCTATGCCTGTTATCGAAATGGTAGACAATGGAATGTTCGAAGCACGTGAAGCGAACAAGAGCCAGAAGAAGACAGGCGAAATGGTATCTATCACAACCCTTAAGGATGTAGACAAGATTAAGACAATCTCGGAAACAGTACATGCAAATGGAGGTAAAGTCATCGCAACTTGTGTGGTATGTAATCCATGGATTTTAGATAAGCTAGAACCATATGTAGATGGTCTTACCTTCCAGTACACCATTAGCCCTGTGGCTATGGAAAATGCACTTGGTGCACAGGTAGATGTATTATCTGGTGATTATAACCCTACAGGTAAAGTTAGTCTTACAATGGTATCATGTATGGATGTTATTGAAATCACAGAGAAAGAAATTGATGGTGTGATGCGTGAAGTATGTGCTTCTCCTAACGATGTACCAGGATATGACAAAGACCAATACATTGACCCTGCAATTCTTGCAAAGGTAAAAGGCGGAAGCTATGCTTATTGTGATGAAGATGGCAACTACTATAGAGCCGGATTTGGACTCCACTATAAATAAAAATGTTTTTATGAGATGAAAAAACGAGCAGAAAATTCTTTCTGCTCGTTTCATTTTTATGCAAAATCTCCGCCACTAGCACCAGGCATTGTAAAGCCAAGTTCAGCCATATATTTGCCCATTTTACTTGTGGATTTATCCACAAATTCTGGCTGTCCAAACACTTTTTTCAACCATTCCACTGACAAATCCTGCCATGTAGAAAAGGCGTTATTTAACACTTGTGAACTACCGTCTGCGGTCACCTCATTTGCTAAAGCGTAGCCATGTGGTCCATGCTGGAATACGTGAAGTTCATAGAAAAGACCATTTTCTGTATATTTGTTTGCCACTGGCAATGCGCCATAATTTGTAAGCAAATCTTCTGCTGTAGCCACCATAAATACAGGTGGAGCATCTTTCGTAATCTTATTTAAAAGGTTAAAGTATTCTGCGTCTTCGTCGGTCACTTCTTTTTTCCCGGTTAAAAGCTGAAGCATAAATGCACCCGGCATATTTGGAATCGTAACTGCAGGATATCCCAAAATCATACCGTTTACTTTGTTTTCTGCCATAAGACCTGCTGCAAGAGCAAGATGTCCGCCAGCAGAGAACCCACACGATAAAATCTTATCAGGGTCAATATTCCATTCTTCTGCATGCTCGCGCAGGTAGCCAACAGCCCAACTAATTTCTTCTAATGGAGAAAAGCCTGCTGCATCCCAACCCGTAGAGTAGCGAAGGATAAAGGCATGATAACCTTTTGCTGCGTAGCCAAGCGCGATAGGCTCCCCTTCTCTAGGTGAGCAGTAAACATAGCCACCGCCAGGACAAACAATAATCGCTGGACGTTTCTTTTCCTGTCCTAGTGTAATCTCACAGTCTAAAATATACCCTTCCAAAGTAGCTTCTGGATGATTAGGGCATTCCATATGTATCATTTTCATGATGTTTTCCCCCTTATATTTTCCTTTTAATATAGATATGGATATTATAACACAGGCATACCGTGAATAATAATAAAAGAACAATAAACATTGAAAAAAAATATTTCTTCTATATAATATAGTAGAAACCCGTTGATACAATCGAAGCAAAGGAGTCGGCCTTATGGAAAAATACATATACGAAGTAGGCGATATTGTAAAATTAAAAAAACCACATCCTTGTGGTGCAAATGAGTGGGAAATACTACGTGTTGGGGCTGACTTCCGATTAAAGTGTACAGGTTGTGGTCATCAGGTTATGATAGCCCGAAAACTAGTAGAGAAGAATACAAAAGATTTGAAAAAACCTTTGTAAAAAGGCTTGCAAACCTTGAAAAAACGTGGTATCATCTGTTTTCGGTATTATTAATTTTCCTTGCTCATGAACAAAGTTTGTGGGCCAGAGACCAAAAGGAGGTAAAATCGCATGAACAAATATGAATTAGCACTCGTTGTTAGTGCAAAGATCGAAGATGATGCGAGAGCAGCAGTCGTAGCAAAAGCACAGGAATATGTTACACGTGCAGGCGGTGTTGTTTCAGAAGTAGAAGAATGGGGTAAGAAGAAATTAGCTTACGAAATTCAGAAACAGAGCGAAGGCTTCTACTACTTCATCCAGTTCGAAGCAAACTCAGATGCACCTGCAACACTTGAGCAGGACGTACGTATCATGGACAATGTTCTTCGTTTCTTATGCGTTAGAAAAGACGAGGCATAGAATTAGAGGAGATAAACTATGAACAAAGTAATCCTTATGGGACGTTTAACTAGAGACGCTGAAGTAAGATATTCTCAGGGAGATGCTTCTACAGCAGTTGCAAGATTTTCACTTGCAGTAGACCGTCGTTTCAAACGTGACGGTGACGAACAGACAGCTGATTTCATCAACTGTGTTGCATTCGGAAGAACAGGCGAATTTATGGAAAGATTCGGACGCAAAGGAACAAAGTTCCTTGTAGAAGGTCGCATCCAGACAGGTAGCTACACCAACAGAGACGGTCAGAAAGTGTATACTACTGACGTAGTTGTTGAAAATGTAGAATTCGCAGAAAGCAAATCATCTAGTGACAACAGTGGATATGTCCCAACAGACAGACCATCACCAAGCGGAGCAGCAGGCGATGGATTCATGAATATTCCAGACGGAATTGATGAAGAATTACCATTTAACTAATATTGGTGCTCACTCGTGAGCAAATTTTCAAGGAGGTAACGAAAATGGCTTTTGAAAAGACAGCTAACCGCGAAGGCGCTTCTATGAAGAGAAGACCAATGCGTCGTAGAAAAAAAGTTTGTGTATTCTGTGGCAAAGATAATGTCATCGATTACAAGGACGTAAATAAATTAAAAAGATATATCTCTGAAAGAGGAAAAATTCTTCCTCGTCGTATCACAGGAAACTGTGCTAAACACCAGAGAGCTCTTACAGTAGCAATTAAGAGAGCACGTCACGTAGCAATTATGCCATACGTACAGGATTAAGATTTAGAGTAATAATGTAAATGATAAAACCCGTAAACATTAGGAAACTTATGTTTACGGGTTTTTATATGTTTAAATTTGAGTGTTACAAGGATAAAATTTAAAAGTAACTGATGAAAACTAGAATGAAACCATTGAGCAGCTGAAATAAATGTGCGAAATAGCAAAAATTTGTTGACACAAAAAGAATGTTGATGTATACTCCGATAAAAGGAGAGTTTTTATGGCTAAAAGGGTGCAATTTGTCTTAACAGATGAAGAATATGAAAACTTAAAAGAAATTGTTGAAAAAAAGGGTGTTACTATATCCAAATATATTAAGGATTGTGTAATACCTAAAGAAGATAATTTTGAGAAAACATGGAATGAGTTTTTAATAAAATTAAATAAGTATCCATGTAATTGTGAATTTAATGTAGCCCAGGTAGTTACTTATAGTAGATGGGAGGAATTAGATAAGTCTACAAAATTGTCAATAGCAAGATTATTTAATCGAAAAATAGCTTCAGGAGAAATAAAAGGAATTAGATTATTAGGCAGATCGGGAAGCAATGTAAGTTTGTATATAAAAGAAAATTAATATAGTAAGAGGTTTGAGATGTGTTACCCACATCTCAAAATTTTCACTGTCGGAGTATCAATACATATTATGATGTGAGCTACTGTTCTAGATAAAAGATTTTAATAAATTTACTGAAAAGGAGACAGAAAATGAAAAAGGAACTTGATTTGCAAATCCTAAGTTTAAACCTGGCGGGATATGCGTGGAAGGTAACAAATGTGCCATGGAAAGATCGATTACAAAAAGTTTGTAGATATATAAATAAGAAAACTAAGAATCCATTCATTATTGGATTGCAGGAAGTTCAGCTCGCTGGCGGAAAGTATTTAGAAATAATTAGAGAAGAATTCCCTAATTATCAAGTTGTGCTTCCCAAAGGGTATAAACAGCAACCTAAATCCGTAGTGTCCTTGATGTTATTGAATAAGGATATGTATACTACATACAGTGTTGGGACGTTTGAGGATTTAGAAGAAAATCTGCGGTATAACATGGTCACAGTAAATGCTTTAATTGGAAAAGAGGAATACTGTTTTAGAATACTCAATGTTCACATGCCGCATCTCTGTAATCAGAATCGTCCAATATGGTATCAGCATTCAAGAGAGAATATGCGAGGTACATTTGAAACAGCGATAATGGAATGTGCACAAGTATATAGTAAAGATTCGTTAATAATTTTAGGAGATCTTAATGCTAATTCACAAGATGAACTAATTCAGAACTTGGTATATTCATATAATTCCCCAATGTTAGAGGTCTTGGATGTAGCAGAGAAACCTCAAATCACTTGGGCTAATTCGCAGGTTGGTGGAAAGGATAAACTAGATTATATTCTCTATTCAAAAGGTTTGTTAAGAAATACAGGAATTAGAGCTAGACGCACAGAAATCGATGATACAACAATTTTAGAAGGTCTCTCTGATCATGCAATGCTGATTGGAAGACTAATAGTGAATGCAGAATAAAGGAGAAAATAACGTATGTATGTAGAAATTAGTAAAGAAGAATTGGAATATTATTATGGGGAAGTACTCTCAGAATATGAAGAAATGGATAAAGTGGAGGTGTGGGATGCATTAAGTGACAAGTAATTTTGGGGGTGAAAGAGTTGCGACAGAACAGATTTGGAGGATTATAATATGTTGATGCATGATTATTGTCAGAAAATTGCTCAGATTTTATCGAAAGGGAAGGAAGAGACATTATATAAATATTTAGTACATAGTACTGATGATAATTATGGTTTCCTTCGGACGAGATTTTGTTATTGGGATAAGGAATTGCCAAATAAAAAAATTAAAAATATAAATACTGCGCTTCTCTCGTTAAACAGTCCATGTGATTTTAGTCCTTCAACTAACTATTATGAAAATGTAAATGTAAAGGCAGGTACAGGCACAGTGCTAAAAGTGCAGCTTTTTTATTTTGACTTATCGGATAAGAAAAAATTTAGGGATATGGCGAGGTGGAGTGCTCGTGTTGGCTTTCCCTATTCTATAAAGATAGATATGCTAAATGAAACTTTTGAAGAGTTACAAGAATTTTATGTGTAAAGAATTTGCTGTAAACATAGCCACTTTCGTGATATAATACCTTTATATTTCACGACCAAGCTCAAGGAGAAAAAACACATGGCAAAATTATTTTTCAGATATGGTGCTATGGGCAGTTCAAAAACCGCCAACGCACTGATGGTATGCTACAATTATGAAGAAAGAGGACAGAAAGTATTACTTGCAAAATCAGCAATTGACACAAGAGACGGCGTTAATACGGTTCATTCGCGAATTGGTCTTGAAAGAGAATGCATTTTATTAGAGACGCTTTGCGAGAAGATGACAGAAGAAGAAATTCGCTCATACAACGCCATCGTGGTAGATGAAGCACAGTTTGCAAGTCCAGAGCAGATTGATTTTCTTGCTCATATCGTAGATGACTTTAGAATTCCTGTTATTTGTTATGGTCTTCGCGCTGATTTCCAGAACAAATTGTTCCCTGGAAGCGAAAGGCTTTTGGCTATCGCAGATGAGATTGCAGAGATTAAAACCATTTGTTGGTGTGGAGCCGCCGCCAAGTGTAACGCCAGATACAATGAACATGGTATTGTGCGAGAAGGTGCCCAGGTAATGTTGGGAGCAAATGACAGTTATATAGCTTTATGTAGAAAGCACTTCTTAGAAGGAAACTTTGGCCCAGACTGGAAAGCAAATCACTAATTGTTATGATATTTGAAGCCAGCTACCCAACACTGGGTGGTTGGCTTTTTAATTTTAAGGTAACGTTAAGGTTTCTCTTATTGAAAAGAAAGAAATACGTGATAAGATGAATTCATAAAAAGGGAGGAAGTTCATATGTGGACAAACGCACAGTTAAAAGAAAAAGCAAAATTCGCTTTGAAAATGAATTACTGGAAAACAGTATTCGTATCCTTAATAATAGCAATGCTACTAGGTGGCGTTGGATATACATATAATGCAAGTGGTTTTAGCTCAGATCTAGAATCTGATTACGAAGAAACCTACGAGTATGATGAATATGAAGATGAATATTATACGGAAGAAGACCTAGAAGTAGACGAAGATCTTGGAATTGCAATGGCGATTTCCATAGTGTTAATAGTACTTGCAATATTCTTTGTAGTATTCGTTATTGCAATGGTTATCAGCCTTATCACTTCAGCTTTTATCTTCAATCCAATTGATGTAGGTGCGAAACGTTTCTTCTTTAAGAATTTAAATCAGAAAGCAGAAGTTAAAGAGATAGCCTTTGTATTTGATAGTAACTATATGAATGTAGTAAAAATCTTATTCTTTAGAGATTTGTATACAATGCTTTGGAGCATGCTATTTATTATTCCAGGTATTGTAAAGAGTTATGAATATTTGATGATTCCATATCTCTTAGCAGAAAATCCAAATCTTACAAAAGAGCAGGCATTTGCCTTAAGTAAGCAGATGATGAAAGGACAGAAAGCCGAAGCCTGGTTTTTGGATTTATCTTTCATAGGATGGCACTTTTTATCTGCATTTACCATGGGTATCTTAGATATCTTCTATGTAACACCATATAAGAACCTCACATTTGCGGCACTATATGAGCAGTTAAGTTACATGAACGGAAGACCAGCATACGGTCAGCCAAATATGGGTAATCCAAATCAGCAGATGAATCCATATGTACAGCCAGTACAGCAGGTACAGCCTGTGCCACCAGTACCACAGACGCATGTGGAAAATAACAATACAGAAGCATAAGAGGAGCTATTATGGAATATACCATTTTAGTAGCAGATGATGAAAAAGAAATTAGGGAATTGTTAAGACTGTATCTAGAAAACTCAGGATACAAAGTAGTAGAGGCAGAAGACGGACAGCATGCTATGGATCTGTTCCACAGCCAGCACATTGACCTTTGTCTTCTAGACATTATGATGCCAAAAATGGATGGCTATCATGTGTTACAGGAGCTTCGAAAAGAAAGCAATGTACCCGTAATGATTTTATCTGCAAAAGACGCAGATTCGGAAAAGATTCTTGGATTAAATCTTGGTGCAGATGATTATATGTCAAAACCATTTAATCCATTAGAAGCTGTTGCCAGAGTAAATTCAAACATTCGAAGATTTTATTCTCTGGGTACGAGTGCTTCTACACAGGAAGTGCTTAAAGTGAAAGATTTAAGCTTGGATGTAGATGCATGTGAATTGAAAAAGGGGGATGAAATCATAGAACTTAGTTCCGTAGAATACAAGATTATGGAACTGTTTATGAAACATCCAGGAAAGGTATTTACCAAACAACAAATTTATGAATATGGCTGGGGAGAAGAATTTATCGTAGCAGATAATAATATTATGGTATGTATCAGCAAGCTTAGAGATAAATTAGCAGAAGACCCCTCCGCTTACATAAAAACCATTCGTGGTTTGGGATATCGATTAGAAAAGTAGGATAGACTATGAAGAAGAAAAACAGAGAGAACTTTCAAATATTTATCATAAGTCGATTTCTAGTAATGCTTGTTATCGTAGTGTTATCAGATTTGTTAGTTTTATTTTCCATGAGTATGGCATATCGTGCAGGTTTAAGCAATTATCCAAAGACCCAGTTTGTGGTTACCTTACTGCTACTGATGATTCCAATTGTCGGTTCAGCTATCTGGTTTGCAAGAATCATCTTAGAAGAAGTCCAACGAATGGATGCGCAGGAAGAACAGATGCGTCAGCAATATGAAAAAGCCCGCAACCTTATGTTATCCGATATTGCTCATGACTTACGAACACCGATTACCACCATAGCTGGTTATTCCAAGGCGTTAAATGATAGAATGGTGCTTTCAGAGGAAAAACAAAAGGAATATTTAGAAGCCATACAAAACAAATCCGAGCGAATGTCTGACTTAATAAATCTTCTATTTGAGTACGTAAGATTAGACAGTGAGAACTTTGCACTGAAGATACAGGAAGTGGATTTGTGTGAGTTACTAAGAAAAAATGCTGCGTTACTGTATGCAGATGTGGAAGAAAAGCAGATGGATTTTCTAATTGAAATTCCTGAAGAACCATGTTTGATAAAAGTAGATAAACTACAGGTGTCTCGAGTAATTACAAATCTTATTAATAACGCGTTAAAACACAATGATCCAGGCACAGAAATTACATTGTGTATGGTTCAGGAAAACGACAACATTCAGATTAGCATATCAGACAATGGTGTTATGATAAAGCCAATGATAGCAGAGCACATCTTTGAACCATTTGTAGTGGCAGATGCCTCCAGGGAATCCAAAGGTGGAAGCGGTTTGGGCCTATCTATTGCCAAGAAAATCGTAGAAATGCATGGATGGAGAATAGAATTAAAACAAGATTATGAAGCACACAAAAAATCCTTCATAATTCACATAAAAAAATAAAGGAAAGGAGAAGATATATATGTTGGAGATGTTCACAGGAATAAATCCATTGGTCATCTTTTGGTTGGTAGTAGTTATTGTATTTCTGGTAGTTGAATTATCTACAGTAACATTAACGTCAATCTGGTTTGCAGCAGGTGCACTTATTGCTCTATTTGTTGCTATGGCTGATGGAAATTTCATCGCACAGTTGGTCGCTTTTATCATTGCGGCTTTTGGTATGTTCTTTGCAACAAAACCATGGGCTGACAAGGTAATAAACTCCAAAAAAGTCAGCACCAATGCCGACCGTGCAATTGGCGAGGAGGTACGCGTATTACAGCGTATCAGTAACATTGATCAGACCGGTATGGTAGCAGTTCACGGACAGGAGTGGACAGCACGTACCGAAGATGATAAAGATATAATAGAACAAGGCGAGATGGTTCGCATTGTTCGCATAAGTGGTGTTAAACTAATAGTAGAAAAATTAGAGGAGGAATAGTTTATGGACCCAATTATTGTATTTATTTTATTAGGACTTTTAATCGTAGCACTTGTAATTTTAGTTAACAGCATCAAAATCGTACCACAGGCAAATGCTTATGTAGTAGAACGTTTAGGCGCATACCTTGCAACTTGGCCAGTAGGTATTCATTTAAAAGTACCATTTATTGACCGCGTAGCAAAAAGAGTTCTTTTGAAAGAACAGGTAGTAGATTTCCCACCACAGCCAGTTATTACAAAAGATAACGTAACAATGCAGATTGACACAGTTGTTTACTACCAGATTACAGATCCAAAGCTTTATGCATATGGTGTTGAAAACCCAATTATGGCGATCGAAAACTTAACAGCAACAACACTTCGTAACGTAATCGGTGACTTAGAATTAGACGAAACACTTACATCTCGTGAAACTATCAACACAAAAATGCGTGCAACACTTGACGTAGCAACAGACCCATGGGGCATTAAAATCAATCGTGTTGAATTAAAGAACATTATGCCACCAAAAGCAATCCAGCATGCAATGGAAAAACAGATGAAAGCAGAACGTGAACGTCGTGAAGCTATTCTTCGTGCAGAAGGTGAAAAGAAATCTACAGTCCTTGTTGCAGAAGGTAACAAAGAAGCAGCGATTCTTGATGCAGAAGCAGAAAAAGCAGCAGCTATCTTACGTGCAGAAGCTAAGAGAGAAGCAACTATTAAAGAAGCAGAAGGTCAGGCAGAAGCTATCCTTAGAATTCAGCAGGCGAACGCAGATGGTCTTAAGATGTTAAAAGATGCAGCTCCAGACGCAGGCGTACTCCAGTTAAAGAGCTTAGAAGCATTTGCTAAAGCAGCAGATGGCAAAGCTACAAAGATTATTATTCCTTCAGAAATTCAGGGAATCGCAGGTCTTACAAAATCAATTGCAGAAGTTGCAGTAGATGAAAACAAATAGATATTGTAGATAAAAATCATGGGCTACCCATATCTTGGGTAGCCCTTTTCTTTTGCGATTTCTCTATGCAAAAATGCTTTATTTACAGGGTAAAAAATGATATACTAATGATTAACTATATGAATTTTTATCTTGGGGAAATATTCTCGTCAGAGGAATTCGAAGAGGAGAGTTTTATGAATAATAAAATCAGATTAAAAGGTAGATTAGGCGTGTTTTTTCATTGGCCTCTTATTATCGCAGTAGCGCTTTTACTATTAAATGTAGGAGTATATGTAAGTGACATAAAAAGTGGTATGTTTGTTACCGCGTTTATTTTGATTTACATTTTGTCTACTGGGGTTGTCTACATAATAAATGGTCGTTATTTGATTAATGAAATAGTGGGTTTTGCTACTCAGTATTCTACGGTACAAAAGAAATTGTTAAATGAATTTGAAATTCCTTATGTTCTTTTGGACGCTAGCGGAAGAGTGTTATGGGCAAATGAAAGATTTGAAGAGATTTCCGGAATTACAAAGAAGTATCACAAATCAATCACTTCTTTGTTTCCATCGATTACAAAAGAGTTTTTGCAAAAGAATACGAAAGCCACAGAAATAGAAGTGGATTATGATGAGAAAAATTATCGAGTAGCCATTCATCGCATTACATTTGAAGCAATGATGCAGGAAAAGATTAACTTTGAAATCGATCCAGCGGATGAATTCTTAACAGCATTATATTTCTTTGATGAAACAGAATTAAACAGTTATAAGATTGCAAATATTGAGCAAAAACAGGTGGCTGCACTTATTTATATTGATAACTATGAAGAAGCTCTTGCAAGTATTGAAGATGTAAAAAGTTCTCTGCTTACAGCCTTGATTGATCGTAAGGTGAGCCAGTATTTTAGCAATGTGGATGGTTTGGTTCGTAAGATTGAAAAAGATAAATACTTCGTTGTGTTTAAATACAAATATTTACATCAGTTAGAGGAAGACAAATTTAGTATTCTAGAAGATGTAAAGACAGTAAAAGTTGGTAATGAAATGGCAGTTACCTTAAGTATCGGTGTAGGTCTTAAGGGTGACAGCTACAACGAAAACTATGACTATGCAAAAGCTGCAATTGACTTAGCATTAGGTCGAGGCGGCGACCAGGCAGTCGTAAAAGTAAAAGGTCTTATCCATTATTATGGAGGAAAGACTGAAACAGTAGAACGTAATACACGTGTTAAGGCAAGAGTAAAAGCCTTAGCTCTTCGTGAAATAATGGAAGGCCGCGACAACGTAGTCGTTATGGGTCATAGCTTATCCGACGTAGACTCCATCGGTGCAGGTATTGGTATTTGCTGTGCTGCAAAAGTGCTTGGAAAGAAGGCACAGATTGTGGTAAATGATCCAACCAGTTCGGTAAAACCAATGATAGAACTATTTACCCCAGAAAAAGGGTATCCAGAGGATTTGTTTATTGATAGCGAAACAGCTATTGATATGACTGGTAAAAATACATTGGTTATGGTAGTAGATACTAACAAACCAAGTTATACCGAATGTCCAGAAATTTTAAGAAAAACAGATTTTATCTGTGTATTTGACCATCATAGACAGGGCAGTGAAGTTATCGAAAATCCTGTATTATCTTATATCGAACCATACGCATCCAGTGCATGTGAAATGGTTGCAGAGGTATTACAGTATTTCCAGGAAGGCTTCAAATTAGAACCAAGCGAAGCAGACTGTATCTATGCAGGTATCTTAATCGATACAAATAACTTTATGACAAAGACAGGTGTAAGAACCTTTGAAGCAGCAGCATATTTAAGAAGATCTGGCGCAGAAGTAACACGTGTACGTAAGATGATTCGTAACGACATGGCTGCTTATAAAGCTCGTGCAGAAGCAGTTCGCAGTGCAGAAGTATATCGCAAATCGTTTGCTATTTCTGTATGCCCAGGGGAAGATTTGGAAAGCCCAACTATCGTAGGAGCACAGGCTGCAAATGAATTATTAAACGTAATTGGAATTAAAGCATCTTTTGTTTTAACAGAGTACAATGGAAAGATTTACGTTAGTGCTCGTTCTATTGATGAAATTAACGTACAGATTATCATGGAACGTCTTGGCGGTGGTGGACACTTAAATGTTGCCGGCGCACAGTTAGTGGATTGTACCCTTGATTCAGCAAAACGTATCATTCAGGATACATTAGACGAGATGCTTAAAGAAGGAGATATTGAGTAATGAAAGTAATATTATTAGAAGATGTAAAAGCGCAAGGTAAGAAAGGCGAAATCATCGAAGTAAGTGATGGTTATGCGCGTAATGTCTTGATTGCAAAAAAACTTGGTGTAGAAGCGACACCAAAGAATTTAAATGATTTAAAACTCCAGAAACAGCATGAAGCAAAAGTAGCTCAGGAACAGTACGAAGCTGCTGTAGAATTGGGTAAAGTTGTGGAAACTCAGAAAGTAGTAATTAAAGTAAAATGTGGAGATGGTGGCAGATTATTCGGTACTGTTTCCACAAAAGAAATTGCTGCTGCAGCAAAAGAGCAGGTAAATTTAGATTTAGACAAAAAGAAAATGCAGCTTAGTGACCCAATCAAAGCATTGGGAACTTATGAAATTCCTGTAAAACTTCATCCAAAAGTAACAACAAAATTGACCGTCCAGGTAGTGGAAGGATAAGATAGGAGGATTTCCCTTTGGAGGATACAATTATCAAGCGTGTAATGCCTAACAGTTTAGAGGCAGAGCAATCGGTTATTGGTTCCATGATTATGGACAAGGATGCCATTGTAACAGCAATGGAAATGCTCCACAAAGATGATTTTTACCATCAGCAGTATGGCATACTTTTTGATGCCATGGTGGAACTATATAGCTCTGGACAGCCAGTAGACTTAGTAACATTACAGAATAAATTAAAAGAAAAAGACGTTCCAAAAGAAGTATCTAGCTTGGAATTTGTAAGAGACTTGGTAACAGCAGTGCCTACATCTGCAAATATCAAGTATTACGCAACTATCGTTAGCGAAAATGCAGTAAAGAGAAGATTGATTCGTATTACTGAGAGTATCGAAAATGAATGTTATGCGGGAAAAGAATCTTTAGAAAGCGTTTTAAACAAAACAGAAAAAGATGTCTTTGCATTATTAAGTAGTAGAAGTGGAGGAGACTTCGTACCTATCCGTCAGGTAGTTATGAATGCTTTGGAAAAAATTGAAAAAGCATCCAAGATGTCAGGTACGGTAACGGGTATCCCTACAGGCTTTATCGATCTAGATTATCGTACAGCAGGTTTACAGCCATCAGATTTAATTCTGGTTGCTGCCAGACCATCTATGGGTAAAACTGCATTTGTATTAAACATTGCACAGTATGTGGCGTTCCACGAAGCAAAGAGCGTAGCAATCTTTTCTCTGGAAATGTCAAAAGAACAGCTGGTAAACCGTCTGTTCTCCCTAGAGTCCAGAGTAGATGCTCAGGCACTTCGAACAGGTAATCTTTCCGATGCGGACTGGGAAAAACTGGTAGAAGGTGCTGGTATCATTGGTGATTCAAAATTAATTATCGACGATACACCTGGTATCAGTATTTCAGAACTTCGTAGTAAGTGTAGAAAATACAAATTAGAGCAAGGCTTAGATATTATCATCATCGACTACTTACAGTTGATGACAGGATCAGGCCGTGGTACAGAATCTCGTCAGCAGGAAATTTCCGACATTTCTCGTTCGTTAAAAGCTCTTGCTAGAGAATTAAATGTACCGGTTGTAGCGCTCTCGCAGTTATCCCGTGCGGTAGAACAAAGACCAGACCATAGACCTATGATGTCTGACCTTCGTGAATCCGGAGCCATCGAGCAGGATGCCGACGTGGTAATGTTCATTTACCGTGATGATTACTACAACAAGGATACAGAATTAAAAGGTATTTCAGAAATCATTATTGCTAAGCAACGTAACGGTCCAATTGGAACTGTAAATCTTGCTTGGTTACCGGAATACACCAAATTTGCAAACCTGGAACATTAGAAAACTGTTTAGCCGTATGGCATGAAAAAAGTCGCATGAAAGCTTGCTTTCAAGGCGACTTTTTTATATGCCGATATGGCGCTCAGCCATTAAGCGAGATTTTTAGTTGCGTAGCAACGGGAGTGGCTGTGAAACAGCCAAATCGAGCTTAGGCTAAATAGTTTTCTTTACCCAACACAAGTCGAAATCTGTAGAAATAAGGCGAACGAAATTTGTTGAGATGTGAGGGTATGAGACATATAATGTAGGTAGCATATTTTTGCAAGGAGGACCCATATGGAAAAAGTACGTTACATGATCTCCGATGCAGCAGATATGGTGCACGTTGAGACGCATGTGTTACGTTACTGGGAAGAGGAACTCGATTTGACCATTCCAAGAAACGAAATGGGACATCGATATTATACGAGAGAAAATATTAAGGAATTTCAGAAGATAAAAGACTTAAAGGATCAGGGGTACCAGCTAAAAGCAATTCGTATGATTTTACATAATGGTAAGTTAGAAGAACTTCCACCGGAGTTGCCAGCAGAGCCAGTGGTGCCACGTCAAATAGTAGAAAATAAACCTGTCACCGCGCTGACACCAGAAGAAAGAATGTGTCAGTTTCGAGAGCTTATGAGTGACATCGTAGGACAAGCCATAGCACAGAACAATGAAGAACTTAGTCATACCATTGGAAGAGATGTGCAGGAAATGGTGTTAAAAGAGATGAATTATCTCATGAGAGAACAGGAAGAAGCTCAGGAAGAGCGTTATCGAAAATTGGACGCAGCTATTCGAGGAAACTTAAAAAGAAAATCTATTTTTGCAAAAGAAAAAAAGAAACCTGTCAACCATTAGGTTGACAGGTTTTTTAAGTACTTGATTAAAAATCAAATTAGCCGTTGATTGCACCAACTGGGCAAGCACCAGCACATGTACCGCAATCTACACATGCATCAGCGTCGATAACGTACTGTCCATCACCAGCTGAGATAGCGCCTACTGGACATTCGCCTTCACATGTTCCACAGCTT
>JAZPYQ010000037.1:0-11511 GCA_045544235.1 Agathobacter sp.
GCAGAGCAGCTGATTTGTAATCAGCAGGTTATCGGTTCGAGTCCGATCATCGGCTTTTATTTGGACCATTAGCTCAGTTGGTTAGAGCAACCGGCTCATAACCGGTCGGTCCTGGGTTCGAGTCCCCGATGGTCCACTTTTTTTAATATAATATATGGCCTCATGGCTCAGTTGGTTAGAGCGCCGCCCTGTCACGGCGGAGGTCGCGGGTTCGAGTCCCGCTGGGGTCGTTAGTAACGGATGTTACTTCTGGGATCATAGCTCAGCTGGGAGAGCACCTGCCTTACAAGCAGGGGGTCACAGGTTCGAGCCCTGTTGGTCCCACTTTTGCGAATCTAGTCTTTCGCAAATAGCAATTGTTCGACGCAAAAGTGTGACGTGGCTTCGCCACAAGATGCACAGAACACTTCGTGTTCGCGCGAAAAACGATTTGCCGGCGTGGCGGAACTGGCAGACGCGCAGGACTTAAAATCCTGTCGTAGCAATACGGTACCGGTTCGATTCCGGTCGCCGGCATTGAGCACTTAATGAGAACGAAGTTCGAATTTAGTGCGAAAGCCCATCCCGTAACTTAATGAAAACGAGCGTAGCGAAGTTTGAATTCTAGTTGAGTGGATGGCATTGAGAGAAATCTCAGAATATGTGAGTGTAGCTCAGCTGGATAGAGCACTTGGCTACGGACCAAGGTGTCGGGAGTTCGAATCTTCTCACTCACGTTAAAAACCTCGAAAGTTTATCTTTCGAGGTTTTTTTATTGATTTATAAAAAGTAATTCAGTATATTGGTTGTATGAAACTTAACGAAAAAGAGTGGGACAAGAAACTAAATATAGATACGATAGGTAGGGATGCTAGTAAAGAAGATGCATATCATTACCCATATGAACCTACACCATATTGTGTATTGGAAAGACTAGCAGAGAGCGGATATATAGACTCTGAAAGCAGTGTTGTAGACTATGGCTGTGGAAAAGGACGTGTAGGGTTCTTTTTGAATGATCAAGTTGGCTGTAAAGTTATTGGTGTTGATTTTGATGAGAATATGTGTCAGAAAGCACAAGAAAATCGTTTGAGGTGTAAAAAAGAGAAAGAAAACAAAATTCAATTTATAGGTGTAAGTGCTGAGAAATATGAGGTAGAGGATGCAGATAGATTCTACTTTTTTAATCCGTTTTCGGTGGAAGTATTACAGTCAGTGATTGGGAAAATAAAGAATTCCTATTATGAGTATCCAAGAGATATACAGTTGTTTTTTTATTACCCAAGTGATGAATATATTTCTTATTTAATGACAGTTCCGGAATTGTGTTTTGTAGATGAAATTGGTTGTCAGGATTTGTTTGAAGGAGATAATAACAGGGAGCGAATAATCATCTTTGAAATGATGTAAGAAGGAGAAAATTATGGAAACTTGGTATTACGAAGTAGTAAGTATAGATGGAGACTATGCGAATTTAAAAAGAACAGATATAGAACTGGATGACGTAAAGCTAGTGGCAAGAGCATTGTTGCCGGCAGAGATCATGGTTGGAAGTAAATTGAAGTACGAATTATTGCAGTATGAGATGATGTAATATGAGATTTGTTGAGTTTGCACATTTAGAAACGAAAAATTTAATATTGCGTAAATTTAGAAGTGATGATGCAGAAACTTTTTACAAGCGTGTGGCAGGAAATGCCAATGTGACAAAATATATGCTATTTGAGCTACACGAATCAGTTGGGGAAAGTCAGAAGAGTATAGAAAAAATATTAGAAAGATATCAAACGGGAAATGCATATACTTGGGCAATTGCATTGCGTGAGGATGATTCTGTAATTGGAAGAATCGATTTGCTGCGTTTTGATGAAAAGGAAAGTAGTTGTAGTTTTGCTTATATGATAGGCGATGAATTCTGGGGACAAGGATTCGGGACAGAGGCATTGTCTGCGGTATTACGGTTTGCATTTGAGATGTTGGAAATACAGGAAGTGGTAGCAGACCATATGAGTGAAAATGTTGCATCTGGTGCAGTGATGCGTAAAGTTGGAATGAGCTATGTAGATACACGAAAAGCGAAGTATGAAAAGGCAGGAAAAATTCATGATGCTGATGAATATATAATTTCATCTGAAGATTGGAGGAAACAATGCTAACTTATTCGATGAATCAACGAGATGAGAAATCAAAATATTATTATTTATATTCAGCTATAAAAGAAGATATTTTATCAGGTAATTTAAAGAAAAATGAAAAATTGCCTTCCAAGCGCTCCTTGGCTGAGCATTTGGGGATTAGCTTAATAACAGTTGAAAATGCTTATCAGATGTTAAAGGACGAGGGCTATATTGAGTCTAAGGAACGAAGCGGATATTTTGTTTCTGAGATTTTTCCTATGAAAAGAAACCCAATAGAGAAAAAGAAGCTGGACTTGCTGGAGACTGATTATGCAGAGTATGGAACTCGTGCTAAAGAAACACTTTTTCCAGAGTCTGTTTATTTTAAAACTGTTCGAAGTGTTTTGACAGAATATGGAAGTGAACTTTTAGAAAAATCTCCGAATGAAGGATGTGCGATTTTAAGGAATGCCATTGCAAAGTATTTGTTGCGATACAGAGGGATTTTTGCACAGCCAGAGCAGATTATTATTGGTTCAGGTGCGGAGCATCTGTATAGCACGGTTGTGAGAATGTTTGGTAATGAAAAGGTATATGGACTTGAGAATCCTTCCTATGGACAAATTCGTATGGTGTACGAAGGAATGGGTGCCAAATGTGAAATGCTTAATATGGGGAAAGAAGGAATTCTTTCTGCTGAGTTAGAAAAAACTACAGCAGATATTCTGCATGTGACACCATTTCATAGCTATCCTTCTGGGGTAACTGCAACAGTAAGGAAAAGACAAGAATATTTAGAATGGGCAAAAGGTGGTTTGACTGAGGAGAACAAGAAGAGTGGACGAATCATTATAGAAGATGATTTTGATAGTGAGTTTTTTATGCCTGGAAAGCCAATTGATACGCTGTTTATGTCTGATGATAGCCAAAGCGTTATTTATATTAACACGTTTTCCAAAAGTTTGTCGCCGTCCATTCGTATCGGATATATGATTTTGCCAGAAAAATATCTGAGTGTGTATAAGAAGAAAATGGGAGACTTCTCATGTACAGTTCCGGTGCTAGATCAATATGTGCTGGCGGAATTTATCGAAAAGGGACATTTTGAACAGCATTTGAATCGTGTGCGTAGGCATCAAGACGTTGGTGTGCGCTAAGATATGTGTTTGAAAGATTATTAGAATATAAGGCATCTTGTAGTAGTAATGCTACAGGATGCCTTTTTGTTTCTAAACGTCCTAGGAAAAGTTTGGTGAGTCATTCTATTAATAGGAATATATTTTTTAAAATTAACTGTTGACATACTGCTGTTATAGGTGTATATATAACACATAAACAGTTATATATAACACTTACACGTGTCGACGGGCATTTGTAAGACCCCTAGTGTTCTAAAACACTAGATATCAAGAAAATGAGGTTAACGATATGAGAATATTACAGAATTCAGGCGTGCCAATTTATCAGCAGATTGCGGAGCAGCTTAAAGCAGATATTTTGGCTGGAAAAATGAAACAAGGTGAATATCTTCCATCCATTCGAAGTCTTGCGAAAGAATTGAAGATTAGTGTTATTACAACAATGAAGGCATATGAGCTTTTGGAGACAGAAGGACTTGTGACTGCAGCACAGGGCAAAGGCTTTTATGTAAATGCACAGGATAGTGAAATGCTTCGTGAGCAGCATCTAAGAAAAGTTGAGGATGCGTTGCAGGAGGCAATCGCAGCAGCAAAAATAGCGGGTATGAGAGATACTGAGTTAAAAGAGACATTAGATGCATTGCTTGCTATGGAAGACTAAGTAATTATGAAAATAAAATAGTTTAAAGAAATAGGTTGAAACGAGGAGAGAAAATATGAGTTTCGAATATGTGATTAAAGGTGAAAATATTGAGAAAAAATTTAAAGGATTTACTTTGAATATCCCAGAGTTAAAAATTCCAAAAGGATTAGCAACAGCACTTATTGGTGAGAATGGTGCAGGTAAAAGTACATTGATGAACATTCTTGCTGGAATTCGTTTGGATGCAAAAGGAACGCTTCGTTATTTTGACGAGTTTGATAACGTAGAAAGAGAGAAGGGAAATCAGAAGGAACGCATCGGTTATACTGGACCTGGTCATTACTATCTGCCACAGTGGACTGTGAAACAGGTAGAAGAGATGAGCGAGATGATGTTTACAAATTTCCATAAAGATAGATTTGAAACTTTGTGCAATGAGCTTGCTATTTTTGGAACAGGGACATTCGATAAGAAGAAAAAGGTAACATCATTTTCAGACGGTACAAAAATGAAATTGATGCTTGCAAATGTGTTGGCTAGAGATACAGAAATGCTTATTTTGGATGAGCCAGCATCTCCGCTTGATCCATTGATGCGAGATAAGCTTTGTGAAATGATTCAGGGATATTTGGAAGAAGGAAATGGAGAAAGAAGTGTATTTTTCTCTACTCACAATGTGTCTGATATGGAAAATATCACAGACTATGCGATTATTATGGAGCATGGAAAAATCGTAGAAGAAGGTCTCGTAGAAGATTTAAAAGAAAAGTACATTCTTGTAAAAGGTGATGCAGAAGATAAAGAAAAAGCAAAAGATGTGCTATATACTATGACAGCAAATAATTACGGTTTTGAAGGTGTTTGTCTCGCAGAAGATTTGGATAAATTAGCAGGAATGAATCTTACAAAAGAAATCCCATCCCTTTATCAGATTAGTGTTGCTGTAATGAAGGCAAATTCCCTGATGGGAACAAGATAGGCGGTGATATAGTGTTGAAGGCAATTAAAAATTACACAGCTTTTACTAGCTGGAAATATCGTTTCGGAGTATTCATAGTTGTGCCTGTACTACTCATTTTACTCGCTAGCGTAGGACTCATGACAGATGGAGAAGTACCAGTTCTAGTGTTGAAAATGATTATCTTTATGATGTTCATTATGGCAGAGATTTTGTCAGACCACTGGTTTATGAGTGGCTTCTATGGTAAGCACAATAGTTCTTTGGAATATCTTCAAACATCTAATCGTTTTTCAAAAATCGTGAAAGATGTGGTGATTGTAGATATAGTAAGACGTTTGATTACGGCGGTTGTATTATATGATGTAGTTTTAATGTTTGGCTTAAGTTTAGGTGAGCCAATGGAAGTGTATCAGGCGTTTGCATTTTTACCATTGTATAGTTTTGTGATTGTAGTGATTACTAATTTCATAACGAGACATTTTAATACTTGGCAGTATGTATATTCAGGAAGCGCATTAGCAATGTTAGTTGCTTCTTGGGGCTTAACTCACATGATGGAATTTACTATGAAGTATATGGGAGTAAGTCTAGGAATTTTGACAGTTTTAGCAGTTTTAGTGACAGGCGTTACAATTTGGTATAGTTTGAAAAAGGTAAAGGATAGTTATTATGATAAATGATTTGAAGTTGGGATTTAAGGTGATACCTTATGGGTTGAATTTTAAAGGAAGTATTTTTTCGTTTTTGTTATTTATGGTCTTGGGATTTGTGATGGAAGTTTCTACACCAGATATGGGACTAGGTGGTCTTTATATCGGAATGGGTTCTATGTTGGTGATACAGTTGATTCATTCGATTTGTGTTTCGACCATGGTACAGACGTCACCTTATAAAAAGAAATTGCAGACAGTGATTCCTAGTATTATTGGTGGAGGATATCTTTTGGTAGCGAATACAGTAGGACTAATTGCGAAGTGGATTGGTTTTCAGTCAAATAATATGAGGAATGGAATAAGATTTGACGGGGAAAATGCCTTCGCACATATGGTTCTTTTTTCGAGTCTTATGATGATTGTGGTCATGCTTTATATGGGAGCTGCTCTAAAATGTTTCTGGCCTGCTACTGTAATTTTCTTTATCGTATTTGTAGGATTATATGCAAGTACAACGGTATCAGTTGCAATAGGTGAAACTGGAGTAATCTCGCTACCTGTAGAAGCAGCAATTTTGATAAGCTATGTGTCAATCGTGCTTGGAAGTGTGCTTATGTACTGGATATTTAAAGCTATGTATAAAATGGAATATTCGAAAATCACTTTTGATGCAGCTTTAAAACGTGTTAAATAATTAGAAATGTGAAAATATAAAATTACAAAAGCACCTCCAAGGTTAGATGAAAAATCTAATGTTTGGAGGTGCTTTTAATTACCAAAATAGAAAACTAGCATAATCTGTAATAAGAAAAAATAGAATAGGAAAGATTATGACGTTTGGGATTGTTTATCCAAAAGATATAGAACGTTTAAGAATAGAAAAAAGAGCAATACTTATAGATATTCGTTCAAGGGATGATTATAGAAAAGGTCACTGGGAAGGTGCGATTAATTACCCTGAAAATGAAGTGGAAGATTATACCAAGGTGTTGGGGAAAAAGCGGCCGATTATCTTATATTGTCAACATGGGGGCTCTAGTATGCAGCTTGCGAGAACTTTGGGGCGAAGCGGATATGATGTAGGAACAGTAGTAGGTGGTTATGACGCTATGAAAAAATATAAAGAACCATTGAAAAAGTAGGGCAAGATAGGGTATAGTAGATATGATGCACATAGTGTGTTCTTTTATAAAAAATACATGAAAGTGTGTATGAGAAATAGAATAAGCTTTTGGAGAAATAGATATGAAAACATATGAATTGGTTGTACCTTGCCACTTTGGGATGGAGGCAGTAACCAAACGCGAGATTTATGATTTAGGATATGAAATTACGAGAGTAGAGGACGGACGTATTACCTTTGAGGGGGATGCGGAGGCTATTTGCAGAGCAAATGTTTTTTTGCGTACAGCAGAACGTGTTTTGCTTCTGGTGGGTAGATTTAAGGCAACTACATTTGAGGAACTTTTTCAAGGTGTTAAAGCCCTTCCATGGGAAGAGTATATTCCACAGGATGGAAAGTTCTGGGTAAAAAAAGCTTCCTCTATTAAGAGTAAATTGTTTAGTCCTTCAGATATCCAATCTATAGCAAAAAAAGCTATGGTGGAACGTTTAAAAGGAGTTTATAAGACCGATTGGTTTAAAGAGGATGGCGCAGCCTACCCTATTCGCATCTTTTTGTTAAAAGATGAGGTTATGGTAGCGCTGGATACCTCTGGTGATTCCTTGCATAAGAGAGGATACCGTTTGCAGACCAGCAAGGCTCCTATTACAGAGACATTGGCTGCGTCATTGATTATGTTGACACCTTGGAGAAAGGATAGAATTTTAGTGGATCCTTTCTGTGGCAGCGGAACGTTTCCAATTGAGGCAGCTATGATTGCTGCAAATATAGCACCAGGTATGAACCGTGAGTTTACCGCAGAGACATGGACGAATATTATTCCAAAACAGTTGTGGTATGATGCAGTAGAAGAAGCACAAGAGATGGTAGATAAGGATATTCAGGTGGATATTCAGGGATATGATTTGGATGGAGAAGTAGTAAAGGCTGCTCGTGAAAATGCCCGTCGTGCAGGAGTGGATCATCTGATTCATTTTCAGCAAAGAGATGTGGCAAAACTCAGCCATCCAAAGAAATACGGATTTATCATTACCAATCCGCCTTATGGTGAACGATTAGAGGACAAGGCAGACTTGCCACAGCTCTATACGACTATTGGTGAGGTATACAAAAATTTGGATGCATGGTCAATGTATATGATTACAAGCTATGCAGATACGGAGCGTTATATAGGAAGAAAAGCGGATAAAAACCGCAAGATTTATAATGGTATGATTAAGACTTATTTTTATCAGTTTATGGGGCTAAAACCTCCTAAAAAGGAAAATAAGTAGGATTTAGTTAAGAGGTAATAAGATAAATGAAATACTCGAAAAGATATATAGTACTTTCGATTGTATTAGCAATCGTCTTTTTGTTTAAATTTCATATTTTAGAGTTAGATGATGCAAAAATAGGAACTTTCCGTGGTGGAAATTTAAGTGCCACAGCGTGGAATCCATTAGTTGCAAATGATGTAAATAGCAAGGAAATTAAGATTGTTATTGATAACCGTGAGTTTACGAGTAATAAAGTGGACTTTTTCATGGATAATAATCGCAATATTATGGTTCCAGTTTCTATTGTAAGAGATGCTTTGAATTGTAGTGCGCATGTGTACGATCAGAGCCAACTTCTTGTAGAAAAACATACACTAAGTGTAAGTTTTTATGTGGATGAATTACAGGCTATGAGTACAGGGGAGGCAGTGACGATTTCTTCGCCATTTAAAAGTATTGATGGAGAGTACTATGTAAGCTTAAATGATTTATCTGCAATGCTAGGGTACAACTTTAATTTTGATTTTGGAAGTAATACCTTAACTGCTACAAATACTTTGGAAAATGCCAATGCATTACCTACAAGCTATGATTTGCGCGAAAAAGGTCGAGTTTCATCTGTTCGTAATCAGGGAAGATACGGAACCTGTTGGGCATTTGGTGCTTTAACAGCAATGGAATCTTCCTTGCTTCCAGAAGAGATGCATATGTTTTCTGTGGATCATATGAGTATGAGTAATTCTTTTAATGTGACCCAGTACGATGGTGGCGAATATACCATGGGAATGGCATATCTTGCAGCTTGGCAGGGACCAGTTTACGAAAAAGATGATCCATATGGAGATGGAAAAACAGATGATACACTTACGGCGGTAAAACACGTACAGGAAATGCGTATTATACCTGCGAAAGATTTGGCTGCTATTAAACAGGCGGTATTTAAGTATGGTGGTGTACAGACATCGCTTTATAGTAGTTTGCAAAATCCAAGCAGTAGTTCTAGATATTATAATTCGAATACGAATGGATATTGTTATATTGGTACAGAAAAGCCAAACCACGAAGTTGTAATTATTGGTTGGGATGATAATTATCCAAAGGAGAATTTCCCAGTACCACTTGAAGGTGACGGAGCATTTATTTGCCAGAATAGTTGGGGAAATGACTTTGGTGAAAATGGTATTTTTTATGTGTCTTATTACGATACCAATATCGGCACTCACAATGTAGTTTATACTAGAATAGATGATAATGATAATTATGATAATATTTATCAGAGTGACTTGTGTGGATGGGTTGGAAAATTGGGTTACGACAAAGAATCCATGTATGGTGCCAATGTATACACTGCTAGTGCAAATGAAACTGTGGTGGCTGCATCATTTTATGCAACAGCACCAGACACAGAATATAAATTATACATTGTAGAAGAGTTCGAAGATGAAGCGTCCTTTGAAGATAAAATTCTGGTAGCAGAAGGAATTTTAGAAGATGCAGGATACTACACAATTGATTTTGATGAAGAAATTCCGGTGGCTGCAGGACAAAAATATGCAGTGGTGTTATATATATACACACCTGGTTCAACACATCCAATGGCCATTGAGTATGATTCAGGAGACAAATTCCTTGATGATGTTGATTTAGAGGACGGCGAAGGCTATATTAGTTATTCAGGTGGACAATTCATTAACGTAAAGGAAAAACAGGAGTGTAATCTTTGTATAAAAGCGTTTACAAACAATAGATAAGCATGGAAAAAAAGATTTTAAAAAACATGACAGTATGTTCTGGTGTGTTGACGGCTTTAATCTGTGTCTGTCTGTATTTTCTTCCTAATATTAAAGAAAATATTATAATAGCGGCAGAGATGAGACTAGGCAGTATGCAGGAGTCATCCATCCAAATTGAAGAAACAGGCGAGAACGTAGAACAATTGAATATTGAATTGCCAGAAGGTGCGGATGGAAAAGATATTTCAATTACGAATGATTACTTGAGCCGAACTATCTATGTGCGTTTTGCTCATGGAGTGGATAATTATTCAGAGAATTATAGTATTCGAGGAAGTAGTAATAATATCGCCAATCTATCTTATTATAAAGATGGTGAAGCAGGAATACTTGCAATTACTTTGGATAAAGTATGTGAGCTTTCCTATTACTATAAAGATGGATATTTGTGTATGAATATTGTGGATCCACATGATATTTATGACAAAATTATCGTTATTGATGCAGGACATGGTGGCAGCATGCCGGGGGCAGTAAAGCGTGGTGTGTACGAAAAGAATTTAAATTTGGAGATTGTGTTACAGTTGAAAGCAATTTTCGATGAGGCAGATCACCAAAATATAAAAGTGTATTATACTCGATTAGATGATACCAATCCATCGTTGTTTGATCGTGCAGATTTGGCCAATTATGTAGATGCAGATTTGTTTATTAGCGTACATAACAATTCATCTAGTAGCGGTCGATTTAACAATGAAAATGGAACTATGGTATTATATAGCCCAGGAGAAGAAGATGAGGCATGCAATAGTGAGCGTTTGGCAGAAATATGCCTGAAAAATGTGAATGCTAGTGCAGGGACAAGTAATTTGGGGCTTGTAAAAGGTGATGATATCTATATTGTTCGTAGTAGTGATGTGCCGGTAGCATTGATAGAAGTAGGGTATATGACGAATACAGAAGAATTAGAAAACCTTTCTGATCCTGAATTCCAGAAAAAGGTAGCAGAAGGGATATACAACGCAATTATGGAAGCGTTTGAGGAAGGATTTTAAAATGAAAAAGATAATTTTTGCCACGGGAAATAAAGATAAGATGAGAGAAATTCGTGAAATTATGGCGGATGTAGATGTAGAAGTAGTGTCTATGAAAGAGGCAGGTATTTTTGTAGATGTAGTAGAAGATGGTGCTACGTTTGAAGAAAATGCGTTAATAAAAGCTAAATCCATTGCGGAACATACAGATGCCATTGTATTTGCAGATGATTCGGGTCTGGAAATTGACTATTTGGACAAGGCGCCGGGAGTGTATTCTGCTCGTTTTATGGGAGAAGATACTTCTTATGACATAAAAAATCAGGCGTTGATTGATAAACTGGATGGTGTGCCAAAGGAACAACGTACAGCGCGTTTCGTATGTGCCATAGCGGCAGTGCTTCCAGATAAAAGAGAATTTGTTTTGCGAGAAAATATGGAAGGCTACATAGGCTATAAATCAGAGGGTGAAAATGGATTCGGTTATGATCCAATTTTTTACCTGGATGAATTTGGATGTTCTTCTGCAGCCCTTTCGAGAGAGCAAAAAAATGAAATTAGTCATCGTGGTAAGGCATTAAGAGCAATGAAAGACATGTTAATAAGCCAAGGAGCCCTTTAAAATCAAGGGCTCCCAGCTTTTTAAAAAAAGTTGAAAATTTTTTAAAAAAGTTGTTGACATCTGTTGCTGGCTATAATATAATAAATTTCGCGTCAGGGAAATGACGGAAAACAAAATATCCTTCGGGGTGTGGCTCAGCTTGGCTAGAGCGCCTGGTTTGGGACCAGGAGGTCGCAGGTTCGAATCCTGTCACCCCGACTTTTATGCGGGTGTAGTTCAATGGTAGAACACTAGCCTTCCAAGCTAGA
>JAZPYQ010000038.1:0-61873 GCA_045544235.1 Agathobacter sp.
ATCAATCACCACTCATTAAGTAACGACTACCGCTAAAGGCGCGTATTCAACATATGTCATGGCTCATTTCTTACGTAACATAAAAACTCTGAGATCGTTATTCTCATATAGGGAAGTCGCAGAGCGACATATGTCGTACTATAAATAAAAAATCTTCTGCGCGATGCGCAGACTTATCCTTATTTCGCTTGTTTAATATATGTCTGCAAAAATAATCGTTGTCAATGCTGCGAAGCACCTTTTTTAAAGGCAAGGCATTGACAACGATTATTTTTTGCAGATACAGAACAGTCAAGCGAAATAAGGATAATTTTTGTCGTCCCCGACAATTCCTCTACGACTATCTTCAACGCATATGGCTCAGTAAAGTTATCTAGATAATGTAAGAAACGGACTAGTATATGTATTGAATACTCACCTTTAGCGGTAGTCGTTACTTAATGAGTGGTGATTGATAAATCATCACGAATTTAGTAACGCGACGTCACCGCTGAGAGCGAGAGCGTGTGCGATTTCAATATATATACTAGTCCGTTTCGTAGTCTTTAGAAAAACTCTTTACTGAGCTATATCGTTATAATATAATACACACCAATCCTCCATTATTATCATTTACAATCTTTTGCATGGTATTCTGCAACTGAGTCTGGCACTCGTCATCCATTTTTCCTATTTTGTCTCGGATTCCATCTTCCATGAGTTCCCCTAGTGATTTTCCAAAAATGTTGGTGCTCCATAGACCATCTACAGAAGTCTCTCCATCTTTGATATAATCAATTAAGTCCTCTGCCTGTTCTTTACTACCTACAATTGGAGCAATTTCTGTTTCGATATTTGCTTTTATCATGTGGATGGATGGCGAATTTGCACGTATTTTCACACCATATTTTCCTGCATGATTGATTAGAACTGGTTCTTCCATCGTAATATCTTCTAGACTAGGAGCTACTACACCATAGCCACGCGCATCTACACTATTAATGGCATCTTCCACTTTTTCGTATTCTTTTCTTTTGTCTGATAGGTTACGAATCATATTTATAAGCTGATATTCACTCTGAATGTCTACACCGGTTATATTGCTAAGATAATCAAAATAATATTTATCATCAACATCTACACGCAATTCCACTGTACCATCTTCAGAATGGATTTTACGAATAAAAGTGTTACAGATGCTATTGCTTTGAGTGCTTCCTTCTTGCACTCCTACCAATTCCTGCTCTTCTTCATACAGGTCACGCATTTTGTTAACTCTAGTCATCCACTTTAATGCACTCTGAATCAATTCTTGTTTTAATTCATGGTCTACAGGCAGCATCTCTGTCCATCTTGGAATATAAAATTCTACTGTAGATACTGGAAATTCCAAAAGTACACTTTCCAACAATTTTACAATATCACTTTTTTGCATTTGCTTGCAGTTTATTGCGACTACTGGTCTACCATATTTTTGTTCTAATTCTAATCTAAGTTCTTCTGTCTCACCACTATATGGTCTCTCACTATTTAATAGAATTACATATGGTTTTCCTGTCTCTTCCATCTCTGCTATAGTTCGTTCTTCTGCCTGAATATAACAATCCCTATCAATTTCACCAAAGCTGCCATCTGTTGTGACTACCACGCCAATTGTAGCGTGATCCTGAATAACTTTTAGTGTTCCTATTTTTGCAGCATCCTCAAATGGAATCTCTTCTGTGAACCAAGGCGTACGCACCATGCGCTGTTCGTCACCTTCCATATGTCCATTGGCGCCCTCTACTACAAATCCTACACAATCCACCAGACGCACCTTCACCTCTGTATTATCATCAATACGAATCGTTGCACCATTTTGAGGTATAAATTTGGGTTCGGTCGTCATAATGGTTTTTCCTTGAGATGATTGTGGCAATTCATCAATGGTTCTTTCCCTTAGATGTCCATCCTCCATATATGGCAAAACACATAAATCCATAAAACGTTTGATAAATGTGGACTTACCGGTCCTAACTGGTCCTACGACCCCTATGTATATCTCGCCATTGGTACGACTAGCGATATCCTTATATATATCCATAAAAATTCCCCTCCACTCATATATTTTTAATATATGTGTTAGAGGGGATAAATATAACTATTTCATTAACTTAATAGCACCTGGTAAACATTCAATGTGCATTACAGTATTATATGTACTCATTTCTCCATCTGTATGCCATACATTTGGAGTCTTTAATACGATATCTGCTTCTTTGAAATCCACTCCTAAATAAGCAGAATGTGTTGTATGCTTTGCAGAAAGTAAAGATGGGAATAATGTTAAGCAACGCGACTTTCCAATTCCATGAATACAGCACATAGAAAGTTTTCCATCAAAAGCATCTGCAACTGGCGACATTGGCACTCCACCACCTTCACACTTATGATTCATAAGTGCTATAAATGTAACCTTATCTAATATGCCATAATCCACTCCATCTGCTACAATATGAGCATTCATAGGTGGCATAGCAAACAATGACTGAATTGTTAAAATCGCATATGTCAATTTTCCAAGGCCAATCTTGTTAAGAATCTTTTTTAGAGTAGAAGTCAGTGCTCTACGACAAACATCCGCATCTACACCTACGCCGGCACTTACAGCAAAATACTTTTTACTTTCTCCATCATCCCATGAGATACAACCTAAGTCCATATTTATGTACTCTGTAGAATCTAAGATACGATTTAAGTTTTCCATAGGTTCTGCTGGTAAATCTAAACCTCTTGCCAAGTCATTTCCAGAGCCTGTAGGAATATAACCCAAAATCAGCTTTTCATATTCACGAGCACCATTAATAACTTCGTTAAATGTACCATCACCGCCAAGCACGATGATTTTTACAGGTTCCTGTGCATTCTTGACCAATCTTCTGGAAATATCAATGGCATGACCTGCGTACTTTGTTTCGTGAAGAATATATGGAACTTGACGACGTTCCAATTCCTCTCTTAAGTCTTCCCATATTTTTCTTGCTTTTCCCGTGCGGGAATTTAAGTTCACTATAAAATGATACATCTAATACACCACTTTTCTTATCTTAAAACACTTTATGCACTAACGATTTAATCTACCATACATTTCTGTATATTTATAAAGCTTTGTAGCCAGTTTTGCAGTAATCTGGTCTTCTGTCGCTCTCCATTTCCAGTTATTTCCTAAGGTAGATGGAACATTCATACGAGCTTCATCTCCAAGTCCAAGTAAATCCTGCATTGGTACAATAGCCATGTCTGCTACAGAAGCCCATGCACCACGCATCATACCCCAGTTGTAACCTTCTTCTTTGGTAAGATTTAAATATTCTTTTGCATATTTTACAGATTCCTTTGGAGCTGTCTTCATCCATCCCATACATGTATCATTATCATGTGTACCTGTATAAACTACACAGTGATTTGGATATGTATGTGGTAAATAATCACTACCTTCTCTAGAATCAAATGCAAACTGAATAACCTTCATTCCTGGGAATCCAGAATCTTTTAATAACTGATGTACAGATGGTGTAAGGAATCCAAGATCCTCTACAATAATAGGGAGTCTTCCAAGTTTCTGTTCTAACACACGGAAAAGATCCATACCTGGGCCCTGTCTCCACTCACCGTTTGCAGCTGTCTTATCTTTTGCCGGAATAGCATAATAAGAATCAAAACCACGGAAATGGTCAATTCTAACGATATCATACAATCTTGACATTGCAGCAATTCTCTTTGTCCACCAATCATATCCATTGTTTCTCATTACGTCCCAACGGAATAATGGATTGCCCCAAAGCTGTCCATCTGCTGAGAATGCATCTGGAGGACATCCTGCTACATCAATTGGTTCTCTGTATTCATTTAAATAAAACTGATCTGGATTTGCCCATACATCAGCACTATCCATAGCTACATAAATAGGAACATCACCGATGATTTCAATTCCCTTTTCATTAGCATATGCTTTTAACTCATTCCACTGTTTAAAGAACAAATACTGAAGCATTTTGTAAAACATAATTGCATCTTTATATTCTTCTCTAGCAGCATTAATTGCATCCCAATGACGATATTTATATCTATCTTCCCATTCGAGCCAAGCTACACCATCGTTGGCATCTTTTAATGCCATAAATAATGTATACTCATCTAACCATTCACGTTCTCTATCACAGAAATTCCAAAATTCCTGTGGAATATCCTTTACAAAACGATCATAAGCCTTGTGAAGCAATGCATAGCGTGATACATACATTGTACCATAATCTACATAACTTTCACTTCCACCCCAATCAAAGGATTCACATTCTTTTTTAGTCAATAACTTGTCTTTGCAAAGATACTCCAAGTCAATAAAGTATGGATTACCTGCAAAACTTGAAAAAGACTGATATGGTGAATCGCCATAACTGGTTGGACATATTGGTAGTATCTGCCAATATTTCTGTCCGCCTTTCTTTAAAAAATCAACGAACTTTCTCGCTGCTTTTCCCATTGTTCCAATACCATATGGTGATGGTAGGGAAGATATTGGCATTAATACGCCGCTTGTTCTCATGGCTTTTTTCCTCCTGATTTTAAACCTTCTTTTATTTTAGCACTCTTTCCAAACACTTACAACCAGACAATTCGTGTTTTTTCGACAAAAATTTCAGTTGTTTCTTGTTATTTTCACAAGGCTTTGATAGTATAAAAATAGCAAAAACGAGGTGTTATTATGAAAAAGTTTTACATACAACATATTCGACCATTAATTCAAAATACAGCAACCACTATAAAATGGGTTGTCTTTGCTGTAGTAACCGGCACTATTGTTGGTCTATGCAGTAGTGCATTTTATTTTGTACTCTCTTTTGTCAGTATCGTTAGAGAACAAAACAATTGGATTATTTATTTACTGCCATTAGCAGGGCTTACCATTGTAGCTACTTATCACATTATGAAAAATGATAACGATGGCGGAACCAACTTAGTTATCTCAGCTGTTCACTCCGGAGACCGCATTCCACTTCGAATGACGCCGTCTATTTTCATTTCCACAGCACTTACCCATCTTTTTGGTGGTTCTGCCGGCCGAGAAGGGGCTGCGCTCCAAATTGGTGGTAGTATCGGAAATGCTCTTGGTAAACTTTTCAAGTTTGATGAAAAAGACACCCATGTCATCATCATGTGTGGTATGAGCGCTGCATTTTCCACTTTATTTGGAACTCCTATGGCAGCTGCCATTTTTCCTATGGAAATGGTAAGTGTTGGTGTTATGTATTACATGGCTTTAGTTCCATGTGTAGTAAGTTCTCTCACCGCTCATGGTATTGCAGTACTTCTTGGAGTCGCTGGTGAATCATTCCATGTAACAGGCATTCCTGCATTACAACTGATTCCAACATTACAAGTAGTATTTGTTGCAGTTTTATGTGCGTTCTTAAGTATCGGTTTTTGTGGTTTTCTTCATAGAACAGAAGAACTCTACAAAAAAATATTAAAAAACAGATACCTTCGCATTTTCGTAGGCGGATGTGCTGTAGCACTCCTTACACTACTAGTTGGAACAAATGACTATAACGGCGCTGGTATGCATATTATTGAGCATGCCGTAGAAGGTCATGTAGTCCCTGAAGCATTCCTTCTTAAAATGCTGTTTACAGCCCTTACTATTGGCGCAGGCTATAAGGGCGGTGAAATCGTCCCTACTTTCTTTGTAGGCGCAACCTTTGGTTGCTTATTGGGACAATTTATCGGTATAAGCCCATCTCTCTGTGCTGCTATCGGTATGATTTCTCTTTTCTGCGGTGTAACCAACTGTCCTATCAGTACACTACTGATTAGTTTTGAATTGTTTGGTTACGAAGGCATGCCTTATTATCTGCTTGCCGTAGCTTTTAGCTATATGCTTTCTGGCTACTCAGGATTGTACCGTAGCCAAAAGATTATGTATTCAAAATACAAAACAGACTTTATCAATCGACATACACATTAATCATCTACCAGGCAGTGGAAAAGCTGCCTGGTTTTTCATTATTCGATAACTAAGGAGGGTTTTATAATACTGCTACAAGACACGATATTCCTTGTAGCTCTACTTTGCTATTTTTTCCTGTAAGAGTACGAAGTGGTTCTACTCCTGCCTTCTCACCTTCTATACAAAGCTTCCACTGTCCTTTTTCTGGCAATGGAACAGATACTTTTTTCTTATTGGCATTGTAGGCCACAAAGAGGGTTTCAGTTTCTGTTTTTATGGTAAATGCCACCACATTTTCTGGAAGACTATCTATAAAATGGAGTGCCTTCTGAACTTCTTTTGCGGTAGCAAGGCGTAACCCCTTGTGGGCTTTTCTGAAAGCGATTAACCCCTTATAATATGTATATAAATCTGAATATTCGCTTAATCTATCATATTTCATACTATTTGTATACAATGGCAGATTATAGCTATTTTCCGAAACTTCGTTGGTTCCTTCAATTGGTTTCGTACGAGCGAATTCTTCTCCCGATAAGAAAAATGGAATTCCTTGTGCAGTAAATACCATAGCTGCACATAAACGATTCATAGCAAGCAATTCTTCTTTCTTTGCTTTAGGACAAGAAATGCTTAATTTATCCCACAATGTTAAGTTATCATGACAAGATACATAGTTTACCGTATCTACTGGATTTTTTGCCCAAGGTCCTGGACTATAAGTATACTTTTTGTAATCTACTTCTGGATGATAACTTGCACCTACTACAGAATAGCGAATGTCATTTTCTAAACCTTTTTTACCACTTACAAATCCTGTTTCTTTTTCATAGAACACATGACCTTTAATGGCATCACGAATATCATCAGAAAAAGCTCCTACTCCTTTTAATGCTGGTACATTGCATTTTAATGCACGCTCTTCATCTGGTATGGTAGAAGGACCACCTGTCCATCCCTCTCCGTATATTACAATGGAAGGATTGATTTTGCGCAATTCTTCTGCAGCCTTGTTCATGGTTTCAATATCCAATACACCCATTAAGTCAAAACGGAATCCATCAATATGATATTCTTCTACCCAATATTTCAAAGAATCAATAATGAACTTAGATACCATTGGTTGCTCTGAAGCGACTTCATTGCCACAAGCAGAAGCATCAGAATATCCATTCTCTGTTTTTCTATAATAATAGTCTGGTACACATTTCTGGAAACAGTTTCCATCAATATCAAAGGTGTGGTTATACACCACATCCATAATTACACCGATTCCCTGTTTATGAAATGCCTGAACCATTTCTTTGTATTCTTTGATACGAACTTCTCCATGAAATGGATCTGTTGAAAAAGAGCCTTCTGGAACATTATAGTTAATAGGATCATACCCCCAGTTGTACTGTGGAATATCCAAACGACTCTCGTCAATACTTCCGAAATCATAGCTTGGCATAATTTGCACATGGGTAACGCCAGATTCTATGATGTGATCTAAACCAGTTGCAAAACCATCTGCATTTTTTGTTCCACGCTCTGTTAAACCTAAATATTTTCCAGGGTATTTTGCACCACAGCTCTTATCCGCTGTTGTATCTGCAATAGACAACTCATATACCACAATATCTGTCCAGTTTTCCACAACAGGTCCTCTGTCCTGATCAAACCCTTCAGGATTCGTTTTTTCCAAATTGACAACCATACTGCGGATTCCATTTACCCCTGTAGCTTTCCCGTATGGGTCATTTGTTTCGCGGGTTACTCCATCTACTGTAACTAAATATGTATAGTAAAGCTTGTGCAAATCACCGCTTTTTGCATACACCCATGTTCCGCCTTCGTCTTTATGCATATCTTTTACTTCGACAGCCTCTCCACCATCTCCGTTTGCATAAAAACAAATAGCTACCTTTTCAGCAGAAGGTGCCCAAAGTCGAAAATGTGTATGCTGTTTGTTGTAAACTGCACCAAGATCGTTACCCATGTAGATTTCAAAAGTTTTGCACATAAAAACACCCCTCAAAAATAAAATATTTTCGCATCTTTTCGATACTATTATATTTTACATTTGAAGGGTTGTGAATTGTAATATCCACTAAGTTTTTTCGCTGTCTTTCGTCGATATGCCTATTCGCATATTCTATTCTTTCCAAAGATAACATCAAAGTTGATATTCTTATAAAAAACATCTTCCTGATTCTCTTTTGAAACATCTTGATTTGCCAACATCCACATAGTTTTTGCTATAACTGATTCCAATGTCATATCATAAGATTCTAAAAAATGACACATTGTTTTCATTTCATTTCCTACTTCATAAACTGTCATGTCGCTGCCTTCATGAGCTACCTGAGTTGCCATGATAATAATTTTTTCAGGATATTGTCTACAAAGACCATAAAATGTCTCAGAAATAGACTTTGGAATTCCTCCCACACCGAAACTTTCTACAATTACAGCATCGTAATGAGAGAAAATATATCGCAACATTTCTGGTGAAATACCTGGAATTAATTTTAACAAAAAGACATTTGGATTCATCTTTGTATAAAATTTCACGTCATCCTCATAAGGCATCATAGGAATGTAACGCATAATCTGACCGTCTTGTATCACCGCAAGTGCAGGAAAATCAATACTATCAAAAGCATTATAACTCTTAGAACGCACTTTCTTTGCACGAGTACCTGCAATTACTTTTCCATCAAACACAATAGAAATCCCTTGTGATTTATCATCAGATGCATAAATAAAGCTATCTAACAGATTCGTTTTAGCATCTGTAATATCCATATTGATTGGTTTCTGTGAACCTGTAATAACCACAGGTTTCTTAGAATTTTGAATCATATAAGATAAACCTGCTGCAGTATACGCCATGGTATCTGTTCCGTGAGCAATCACAAAGCCGTCATATCCTTCATAGTTTTTCTGGATACACTCCACCATCATTTCCCAATGCTTTGGTTCCATATTGGAACTATCCAGATTTAAGAGTTGCAATGTGTCTACTTCACATATCTCTTTAAGAGTTGGAATAAATGACAACAATTCCTCTGGTTGAATCTGAGGTGTTAATCCTGTCTCTGTTTTCTTAGAAGCAATTGTGCCTCCTGTGGCTATAAAAAGTATTTTTTTCATTTATGAAAGAACCCTTTCCATGTCTAATAATAATGCATCTACATTTTCTTCTTTTGTTGCCCATGAAGTACAAATACGTATCACAGAATGTGTATCATCTTTTGCTCCCATTGGCTCAAATTTATAAGTATCTTTTAGCTGATTTAATGCGGCATTTGGAATGGATACAAAGATCTGGTTTGTAGGAGAATTCACCGTAAACTCCAAGCCTAATAAAGTCAGCTTATTTTGAATCTTCTCAGCCATATACATAGCATGTTTTGCAATTTCAAAATACAATCCATCTTCAAAAAGAGCCTCAAACTGAATCCCTAAAAGGCGTCCTTTTGCCAGCATGCCACCGTGTTGCTTGATACTATAACGAAAATCTGGTTTTAAACTTGGATTCGTAATCACTACTGCTTCACCAAACAATGCGCCCACCTTAGTGCCACCGATATAAAAGACATCGGTATATTTTGCAATATCTTCCATGGTTAAATCATTTTCTTTGCAAGCCAATCCATATCCTAGACGTGCACCATCCATAAAGAGATATGCATCATACTCTTTACATAAATCATATAAACCAATCAATTCTTCTTTGGAATAAATAGTCCCCCATTCTGTTGGATTGGAAATATACACCATCTTTGGCTGAGCCATATGCTCATCCCCACCATCTGCAAAATGGTTAGCAAATAACTCACGCACCTGTGTTTCATAGATTTTTCCATCTTCAGAAGGGATGGTAATGCATTTGTGTCCACATGCCTCTACAGCACCTGTTTCATGAACATTAATATGTCCACTACTAGCACAAATAACACCTTGATGTGCTCGAAGAGATGCATCAATAACTGTCACATTGGTCTGTGTACCACCTACGAGAAAGTGCACATCTACATCTTCTCTGCCACAAGCTTTCTTTATTAACTCTGCAGCATGTTTGCAATGGTCATCCATACCATAACCAATCGTCTGTTCCATATTGGTTTCTGCCAATTTTTCTAAAATTCGAGAGTGTGCCCCTTCTGTATAGTCACAATTAAAATAAATCATTATATTCCTCCATAAAGTACATACGTGAAGCAAAATCTGTGGTAAAACGAATACCATCTGCATAACCAGTTGCTCCAAAATTCTGTTTCAATTTCACTCCACCATCCATAAGAAGCTTTCCGCTTGCTACGCAATTTTCTTTTTCAGCAGGAAGTTTTACCAACTTTGCTGCTAGATTATGTACCACAGAATCTTGCTTAATATGGAATGGAATTACCTGATTAATCAATCCACCAAAATCTTTAATATTGATTTGAAGCTGTCTATTCGTAAACAAATATTTCGTATCTTCCTCTAATCCCTTTGGTGAATATGTTTCAAAATGGGTATTTGGATTAAAAAGCACCTGCATTTCAAAACCAACTGCTCTCTTCTTATCTGGACTTACACAAGTCCATTCATAAGTATTATCATATACTCTACCACGATAGAATGTACCATACTGCAATACTTCTCTCCACTTCTTATATAAAGCAATCTGTTCCTTGATGTCCTTTACATCATCCTTATTCATTTCGCAAAGATTACATTCATAGCCCAACACTCCAAATGCTGCCACCTGGAAACGGCTTGCCATAGGTGTTTTACGAAGTGTCTGGTGGTTTGGACAATCAGACACATGTGCACTCACACAAGACATTGGGTATCCGTAACTATAGCCTGTCTGTCCATTTACACGATAAATCGCATCGGAATCATCACTTGCCCAAATCTGTGGGAAGTAGCAAAGCATACCTAAATCAAAACGGTTACCACCAGATGCACATCCTTCAAATAAAATGTGTGGGAAACGACTCATTAGTGTATCACACATTTTATATAATCCCATCATATAACGGTGTCCCACTTCTTTCTGTCGTTCTGGAGGCAAACACTGTGAATAATAATCAGAGAAAATACGGTTCATATCCCATTTTACATAGGCTATATTTCCATCCGAAAATACCTTTGTCATGGCTTCTGTCATATATTCTACTAAGTCTGGATTTGCGAAGTCTAAAATTCTCTGGGTACGGCTTTCGGAGTGAGGTTTTCCTGGAATTTCCATTACCCATTCTGGATGAGCGCGATAAAGGTCGCTATTGACATTTACCATTTCCGGCTCAACCCAAACGCCAAAATCAAGACCTAATTTATTTACCTTACTTGCCAAACCTGCCAAACCATTTGGAAGTTTCTTTTTATTTGGATACCAATCTCCAAGAGACTGTGTATCGTTATCTCTGGTTCCAAACCATCCATCGTCCATAACAAATAACTCGATACCAGCCTCTTTTCCTGCTTTTGCAAGTTTTAGGAGCTTACTTTCATTGATATCAAAATATGCAGCTTCCCAACTATTTAAAAGAACTGGACGTGGTTTCTTTTTCCACTCTCCTCGCACAATACATTCACGCACAAACTTATGCATATTCTGACTCATACCGTTAAAGCCCTGCTTAGAATATGTCATAACTGCTTCTGGTGCTTCAAAAGATTCACCTGGAGCAATATGGAACTGAAAACTTCTAGGATTAATTCCTGTCACAACTCTCGTCTGTCCAAATGCACTTACTTCAACTGCTTCATAATGATTACCACTATAAATCAAATTCATGCCATAGCAATCACCATGATCTTCTGTAGTCCCTTTTTTCGAAAGCATAATAAATGGGTTAGCACGATTTGACGAACAACCACAGTAGGATTCATTAACAATCTTACATGCAGAAGCAGACATATCATGACGCTTCATTTCTCTTGCCCATGCGCCATGGAATGTTGTAAGCTCTAAGTCCGCCTTGTCAAAGTCTAACTGTGCACTCATCATACGATCCAACAAAACTTTTTCTTCACTTGTATTAATAAATTTTGCTGAGCGTGTAATTACATCCTGATTTTCAAACACAAAATAGTGAAGTTCTAAGGTCAGGTTGTAACTATGATCTTTCATAGTCACTGTTAATTCTTCTACCTGATTGTTTTCTTCGTAAGACCCCGGCAATGTTACAAATGGCTTTTTCCCCTGTGTAATCTTTGCATCTTCAAACACAAAATCTGAAGTATAGCTACCATCTGCATGTGTCACTTCGATAAAAGGCTCACGAATGTCGCCTTTTCCGCCTCCGGACATTTCCATACGGATTACTTCTAGGGATATGTTACTGTGTTCACTACTATAAGCAACCGAATTACCTGGTAAAGACAATCTTTTCTCAGCTAGTACAGCAGCTTCCTCTTCTGTATCAATTGCAATTTTTTCCCCATAGTAAAGATGTTCCAACTGTCCCGATGGAACCACACTAAATGCATAGGTTGTATTTGGAGTGTCCAGTACAAACACATTCCCTAATCTACGAATCATAATTCTTCTCCTCATTTTATGCTTTTATTTCATAATCTCAAATTCAATTTCTACTGGCTCAAGTTGTGGATTTGTAAGCCAGATTTTTGCATTACCTTTTTCCCCAGTGGTCTTAAGGTAAAGACCTCCCATACCACCTTTTAATGAAATCACATCATTTCCAATAATAGCTAATGGCCCCTCTACCTGAATCTTAATTGGTTCCTGGAAATATGGTAGAAGATTATTATTATCATCTACTGCACGAATTCGAACAGATGCCACATCATAGGTATTTCCTTCACGAAGTGTTGTGTGGGAAACTTTTGTCTTAAGATGTACCTGTTTCATTGGTTCTTTTACAACAGTTTTTACTACTTCCCCATTTTTTATCGCTTCAAAACGATAAGAAGTAGCTGTTTCACCCCAGTTTCCAATATATTTGATATAAAGATTTACCATATCCATTGGATTCATCTTATACTGAACCACACCACGAAGCATAGTCCAGATAATATGTGGTGGAAATTTCTGATATCCGTGTACCGCAATATAATTTAATGCTCCAGCAAGAAGTTCTGACTGTTTCTTTGAAAAACCTTCTTCTGTTTCCAACATATTTCCTACAAAGTCATCTACTAAAATTGGGCCATGTGGGATACCGTCAAAACTTGAATCTGCTGGTTTATATTCCTTGATAAAATGGCCGTTCTTATACATTCGAACTGCATCTGCATTTGAGAAAATATATACGTTTCCAAGATTTGTAGCAGGGTGTTCCCCAATGTCCATAGAAGAACTTACTTCTAAAATAGTCGTTTCTTCTTGTTGAGATGCATATACACTAGCTGCTAATTTTGGATTACGGAACATATCTGTAACCCCATGATAACAAATACGATCTCCACTACCAAAATCCTTGTGTGTGTTGTAATCAAACATACACCAGCCAAAACTTCCTGCAATATCCTCTTCTTTTCCAACATCATTTAATACTCTTGCATGACGCATTGCATGCTCTAGGCGATGTTCTTCCCAATCAAATGGCTTGGTCGGATACATATGTCCGTTATATTCTGTAATCAGATATCCCTTTGACATATCAGATGTAATATTCTTCTTTTGTTCGCAACCTGGTTTTATCCCATCATGAACAAATTCATTGTATGTGTATACATCTTCGAATAAATGACTTTTCTTAAAGTTACGAACGCCCCCCGTAGGTCTTGTATCATCTAATTCATGAGCAATACGGTTTGTTTCCAAATAAAATGCATCATCATCCTGTGATTCATTGATACGAACACCCCATATCATAATAGATGGATGATTACGATATTGCAAAATCATCTCCTCTACATTGATACAAGCTTGTTTTTTCCATTCTTCATCCCCAATATGCTGCCACCCTGGAATTTCAGTAAATACCAAGAGTCCAACTTCATCACATCGATTGATAAAATGATGAGACTGTGGATAGTGAGAATTTCTTGCTGCATTACATCCTAATTCAAATTTTAGAATATCCGCATCCTGTCTTTGCATACTTTCTGGCATAGCATATCCCACGTATGGATAGCTTTGATGTCTATTTAGACCACGAATCTTTACTTTTTCGCCATTTAAGTAAAATCCATCTGCACGAAATTCTACTGTACGGAATCCTATCGTCACTTCATAGGTATCTTTTACATTGTCCTCATCATCAAACAATTCAAATGTGAGGTCATATAAATATGGATGATCTACATGCCAAGCTAAAATATTTTCTAATATTTTTTCTAAATGAAATACAGTATCTGTTATTTTTTCTTCAAAAATACGAATTGGATATGTATATGTATCTCCACTATGAACTGGACAACAATCTGTATCCTTACGTGTTAAAAATCCACGGATATTTAAGCCGTTGTTTTTAGCATCTTCTGTCACTTCTACCTGACAATCTATCTTTCCTTTATCACCAGAATGAGGAACTGATTTTACAAACACATCCTTAATGTGATAATTTTCTTTTACATCCAAATACACATCACGATAGATTCCGCCAAAGGTCATATAATCAATAACAAAACCAAATGGAGGAACATTTAAGGTTTCTCTGCTATCTACCTTCATTACCAAAACATTGGCTTGTCCATATACTAAAAACTTAGAAATATCCACCGTAAATGCTGTATAACCACAAGAATGTTTTCCTACTTCCACACCATTTACATAAAGTGTTGCTTCATGTGCAACCCCTTCACAGGTAAACAACACGGTTTTTCCTTTCCATGCTTCCTGCACACGAAGAATACGACGATATCCGCTTACCATTTGATAATCTTTTTCATCAAAATAATGATAAGGTACTTCTTTACATGTATGTGGGAGACGAACATCTTCCAACTCACATACATTGATTCCCACATAACACAAAGCTTCTGTGAAATTTTCTGTAAATTTCCAATTCTCATTTAAATAGATTCTTCCCATAACCTACTCCTAAAATATATTTGGATTAAAATTAATCTTCGATGGTTAACACTCTTTCGCTAACATCTAAAGCTACACTACTTGGATTTGCTTTATACATATCCAAAAGCATTTTCCAAAGAGTCTGCACCTGATAAGAAAGCATATTCGATGTTTCTATTGCATAAGGCAATAATGTATGAATATCAAAATAACGAATACCAAGTGGTGGTAAAAATACCATATTGGTGGTCTTCACCATATCTCCTGCTGTATGAATCATCTCATATGTAATCATCAAAAACTCATTGCCTTTATATTCACAATGATAGGATACATAACACTCGTCCACTGTCCAAAGAATATCATCTTCTTCTACCTGTGGTTTTGATGCCAAATCATTGTATTCTGTGGTCTGACATTTGATATCCCAAGCAATTTTCCCCGCCTTAGTTTCCTTTGTCATTTCGGTTAACTGTTTTAATAATTCGTCTTCTCTTTTCATACTCTTACTCCTTTTCTATAAGCGAATGTCTTTCTACTAAAACTGCACTTACTACAAAACGATTCTCATCCGTGTCTGTACAGGTAGAAAGCGTTATTACATAATCCTCATCTGTAATTTGCTCATCATAAACAATTTGTGAGCTTGACATCAACAGACTTGCTACGTTTGCTGCTGAAGTATGCTCCTCTTGATATAGTGGACTACTAACAGATATTTCTTGATAAGCAAAAATTTCATATCTTAAAATCTCTGTTTTTGTATGTATTTGAAAATATCTATGCGAATCATAGTAGTCCGTTTTTGTCTTATAATATTTCAAACGACCAAACATACTCAAATCCTTCATATTGTGTCCATATAAAATCGTATGGGCATCTGAAAAATCCGATGTATCCGCCTTATCCATGAAGATACTTCCTCCAGATGAATAGGTTCCATCATAAGCCATATGTAAATACGCATCGTTGTCATTTGCCTTCATTACTGGATAGCTAATTTCTTCGTTTTCAAAAAAAATCCAACCTACTGTATTTGGATATTGTTCTGTTAAACTTTCCATATCAACAGTAATCAGTTCATACCAAGGTACTTTTGTATCCAGTATCTTACCAGTTGTAGCATCTACGGAGCCATTCACATTTACATACTCGTTTGACAATTGTTCATGCTTGTTTTCGGCTTTTTTGTAATCCATAAAAATATCTACAATGCCTATAACCGCTATAACTATCAACACCACTCCTAGCACTAATGGCACCAATTGTTTCATATCTATTTTCTTATTCATCTACTTCTAACTCCTGCATTTTCTCCACATAATAATCTACTGCCTCTTTGGAAGAATCAAACACTTTTATTTCTGGTTCTTTGCTTCCTCTTGTAATTCGGACTTTGTTGTAGTTTATATACGCAATCTCTAACTTTTCTCCATCTATTTCATAGACGCGGGACATAACCGCATTTTCCGTTCCAACTCTATGTGAAGAACTCTCTTTTCTTTCTGGTCTATGCTCTTTGGCATCATTTTCCGGTTCTGAAATTTCTTCTTTCACCACCTCAGTAACATCTATCACTGGCTCCATCTTTTCTTCAACTACAGGTTCTGATGTTCTCTCTTCAATCACTACCTTCTGTTCTTCTTTACCCTCTGGCTCTGATGGCACATCTATCATCACTGGTTCCGGTTCTTCCTCATCGAAATTCGGCATCAACGACACCATCTCTACTTCTCCTGCTGGAGCATCCTGATTAAAGAAATCAAACATATTTAGTTGTCCGGCAATACTCTTTCTAGCCATATGTTTTTTCTCCGACTTACATTTTATCTCACATAGATATGTGACAAATTATCCATAATTGCACCAGCCACATCTGGTTTGTTCATGGAATAAATGTGAATATGATTTGCTCCATTGGCAATCAGATCAATAATCTGTTCTGTTGCATAGGCAATTCCCGCTTGTTTCATTGCTTCTGGATTTTCTCCAAATCTGTCTACAATGTTTAAAAACTTGGAAGGCACCAAATTCCCAGATAAAGACACAATTCGCTTAATCTGTGATGCATTCGTTACCGGCATAATTCCCGCTACTACTGGAACGTGGATATTTTTCTTTAATGCCTTATACATAAAGTTGTAATAGATATTGTTATCAAAAAACATCTGTGTCGTTAAATATTCACATCCAGCATCTACTTTTTCTTTTAAGTAGCCTAGGTCTTCATCCATATTTTTTGCCTCTGGATGACCTTCTGGATAACAGGCACCACCAATACAAAAATCTCCCATAGACTTGATATGTGCAATTAACTCTACCGCATGGTGATATTGATTTGGCAATGGAAAATCTACTGTCTCCGGAATATCACCTCTTAAAGCCAAAATGTTTTCTATATTTCTTTCTTTCAACTGTGTAATTACGGAACTAACCTTTTCTTTCGTCGAAGATGCACATGTTAAATGAGCTATGGCTGGTACACCATGCGCATTAATTGCATCTGCAATCTCTACGGTATAGTCTGACGTTCCACCGGTAGCACCATAGGTGCAACTGATATATGCTGGTTTTAGTTCCGCTGTCTTTGCAACAATTGCTTTATAATTTTCCAGCTGTGCTCCCTGTTTTGGCGGAAACAACTCACAGGAAATCGTCACTTTATCTTCTTTTAACAACTGTGAGACTTTCATAATATTACCCCTTTATCTCAAATTATCTGCATTAGAATTTTCTCAATGCATCACTACCATCATCTACTGTATTTTCAATCTTCCTAATCTGTACAAAATAAGAATAATTTTCATTCACTTTTACTTCACATCTATCTCCTACTTTATGACCATAAATAGCTGCACCCAGTGGAGATTCTTTACTAACAAGATTCTTTAAAGAATTGCTTCGAACCGTGGTAACAATTTTGTAGACTTCAATTTCGTCATCTTCTTCAAAGTACAACTCAACCGTATTGTTCATACCTACTTCATCCTCAGCAGAATCCTCTGAAATTACCCTTGCAGTACGAATCATTTTTTCTAAATATCGAATACGGCTTTCATTCTCATTTTTAAATTTCTTCGCTGCTTTATATTCAAAATTTTCGCTTAAATCTCCGTGAGCACGAGCTTCTTTTACATCCTCTAAAGCCTGTTTACGTACCACCAACTTACGATATTCAATTTCTTCTTCCATTTTTTGAATATCTTTAGCAGTCAATTCATCATACATATATCTATTTCCTTCCTATGACAAATCCTTAATCTCTTCTATGAAAAGTTCTTTATACTCTTTATTCTCACTATAAATACTTATACAATAGTTATCTTTTGTCCAAACAGACCAAAAGTTTTCTCCTTCTGTATCAATTTTGGAAAAATCCATCTGCAATCCTTTTCCATCAGCTTTACTATAGGACTCTTTCTTTGTCCAGTATTCCAAATAGACTTTATTTCTCTCATTTTCAGAACAGGAGAAAAATCTTTTCTGCTCTTCTTCCGTAAGTGTTTTCTCTGCTAAATGGCTCAACCGATACTCTTTCCCTTCTGAAAACAGGGAACGATACAAATACTCTATATCTAAACCAACTGCCACATCACTCACAACACATCCTACATATGTATTTGAATGACTGATACTGAAATGAATCTCTGGATAATTTATTAATACCGGTTTCCCATCCTTAGAAAATTCCAGTTTTTCATAGCACATGCCCTCTTTTTCCAAAGCATATTTTAGAATGATTCCAGCCAATAATGATCTCTTTTTATCTTCCTCTTTTTTACAGCGAAGGATTTTTTCTCTTCTCTGTATATTCATTCTTACAAAGTACTCATCAAACACAGCCTTGTCATTCAACAATTCGGTATTTGCATAATAAAATTTCAACATAGCTTTTCCTTAGATAATTCCTATAAACCCACATAAAAGCACAACAATACCAAGTGCAATACGGTACCATCCAAAAACTTTAAAATCATGTTTACGAATGTAGCTTAAAAGGAATTTAATTACAAAAATAGAAACCAAAAAAGCACTTATCATACCCACCAATAGAATCACAACTTCCATTCCGGTAAGGTTGAATCCAAAATCTAACAACTCCAAAAGACTAGCGCCTAACATAACTGGAATTGCCAAAATAAATGTAAATTCACTGGCAGCTTTTCTTGAAATCCCGATAAGAAGTGCTCCGATAATCGTTGCACCCGAACGTGATGTACCTGGAAACGCTGCTGCAAGAAGTTGAAATACGCCAATGAGTACTGCCATTTTCCATGTAATATCAGCCATTTCAGACACAACAGCATTTTTACCAGCATTACGTGTCTCTACAATAATAAAAGCAATACCAAATACAATCAGTGCAATCGATACACCTACTGCATTGTAGAATAATTTGTCACACACATCATCTAAATCCAATAAAACAAATACAATTGCTGGCAGACATGCCACCACGATTTTCAACCAATTGATAATAATATCCATTTTCACAGCAATTGGTCCAAGCATCCAATACTTTTGTTGTAAAAAACTCTTCTTTTCATCATTTATCGAAACATCAGCATTCTTAGACATACAAAATGGCCATATGGTATTCCAGAAGATAAGTACCACTGCTAGAATTGCTCCCAACTGAATCACTACTAAAAACATATCCCAAAACTCTTCTGAGACATTGAGTTTTACAAACTCATTCAAAAGAATCATATGACCTGTACTACTTACTGGAAGCCACTCTGTAATTCCCTCTACAATACCAAATAATAATGCTTTTAAAATTTCAAAAATACTTTCCATATAAACCTCTTTTATTTGCTATAGATTGCAAAACCAATCGACTGTAATCCTGCATTACATACGCTCGCTGAGGAAGCCTGTGCAAAAATTACCTCCTTGAATTTCATATTTCGATTGATTTCTTCCAAAATAATCTCCTGCTGTCGAACACTACAACCTGCATGTACCACAAAGATAACATCGTCATCAATACGACTAGCATTGCGCAAATGGAAACGAATAAATCCTTTCCACACGTTTTCCAAAGCGCCCACTCGAACACCTCTAACACCTACTTTACTATTGCTAGCGCCTAGCACTGGACGTAATTTGAAAACTTCACAAATATTTGCAGTAATACGATCGGTGAATCCTTTTTGATAGAAAATTTTTGTTCCTGGCAATACGAATGAAACATGTAATTTCCCCTTTATTCGCTCAATCTCTTCAATGATTTGTTGTGTTCCATGTCCTTCACTTGCAAGTTTTGCAGCATGTAGTACTACTAGTCCCTGACCACAGGAAATGTGTCCAGAATCGATGACATGTACATGGTCAAAACATTGTGCCGCTATTGTAGCATTTTCAAAACAATGCCCTGTACCTTTTGCCATAGAAATATAAATAATTTCTTCTGCTTCCGCCAAAACTTCTGCAAAGAACTTTTCATAATCCTCTACAACTGGTGAAAGAGAATATGCCGTACTTCCTTCTGCAGACAAATATCTCTTTAAGTTGTTTGCATCTATTTCCTTTGAATCTCGGAAACGACCAAAGTCTGTTTTTACATACAAATCAATAAGTTTGATGTCATATTTTTCTAATAACTCTTTTGGAATATCACATACACCATCCGATGTAACATAAACTTTCTTACGTTTTTTTGCAATTCCTGAAGCAAAAAACTCTCCGTTAGCGCCATAACTTCCGTCGCGACGATATTCAATTAATTCATTTGGTATATGTCGTAATGCTTCTTCTTCTAACTTGACTGCATCTATTGGTTTCTCCAATAATCCATCAAAGCCCATCTGTAAATATTCAATATGTTTATCACCATATATGTTTGCAGACAGTAATACCACGGACGAATCCTTACACAAGCCATTTTCCTGCTTGCGTATTTCTTTTAAAAGTTGACCGCCATCCATATCTGGCATCATGAAATCCATAAAAATTAAATTATAGTATCTTCTCTTGGTTTTTCTTAAGCATTCATCTGCGCTACTTGCAGTATCAATAGACATTTTTGTATCCTGTAAAAGTTTTGTTGTAATGATAAGATTTAAATCATCATCATCCACTATCAAAACTCGAGCTTCAGGAGCTTCAAAAGACTTACTGTAATATATACTTTCATTTTTACCTTTTTTCATTAAGGTTAATTCACCCATAGGCGCTGCATTTACAATTTTTTGAGACAATTCCACTGTAAATGTAGAACCTTGTGTGTATATACTATCTACGGTAATATCTCCACCCATTAAATCTAATAGATGCCTTGTAATAGAAAGACCAAGTCCAGTTCCTTCTATCTTATAGTTTTTCTGACTATCAGCTCTTCGGAATGCATCAAATAGATACTCTAACTCTTCTTTTCGAATTCCAACACCAGTATCAGAAACTGTAAACTTAAGTTTTGCATTATCCTCTTCTACTTCTACCAACTCACAGCTAAAAGAGACTGTTCCCTTTTCGGTATACTTTACAGCATTAGTAAGAATGTTAATCAATACCTGTTTAATTCTACGTTCATCTCCCAAGAAAACTGAAGGAAGCTTATCATCTGCATCTACAATAAACTTTAAATCTTTTTCTGTAGCAGAAACCTGAATCATATCTACTACTTCACGAATCATATCTGCAGTTTTATACTCTTTTTCAACCAACTGCATTTTCTGGATTTCTAACTGTGACAAATCTAAAATATCATTCACGAGAGAAAGTAACATCTTACTTGCACTTTGAATATTTCTGGAATAATCCTGTACTTTTTGTGATGGATTTTCTCTTAAAATCAATTCATTTAACCCTATTACAGAATTAATTGGTGTACGTATTTCATGGCTCATACTAGCAAAAAAGGTATCCTTGGATTTTCCCATTGCAGCTAATTCTTCCTGCTGTTCCATGTTTTTCTGACGTTCCTGATTAAACACCTTCAATTGGAATCTCATAACAATACCAACTGTCAAACCAACGATCAACACTGCAAAAAGGGAATCAAAATGTTTTTCAAATGGTGTTGCTAGTTCGACTACCTGCTCTGGATATAAATAAGCAACTACATAGCAACTAATATCAATAAACAATGTAAGTGCTAAAAACACTGCCAATTTTTTTCCAGAGAACATAATAAAGACATAAAAAATGCCTAAACATAGCCATAATCCTGCACCACTATTGATTCCACCACCTTTTAAAAAGATAAAAGGCAATGCAATTACAATAATCGCAATCCCAAGTATGGTGGATGAAAGTTCCGTATTACGAAACTTGAAAGTTAAAACAATAGCAACCGTAAATGCCGCAAACATAATACCATATATCACCATTAAATTTGCTGCATTAACAAGGGTCAATCCTTGTATAATCGCTAGTCCCACAGCTATTGTTCCACTAACTAAGATTACTCGGAACAATCTTTCTTTTATATCCATTTCATCGTTTATCATCCATCGATAAAATTTATCTAACATATATGTACCCCATTTATACCTAACTCAATTTTACTTTTAATTTTGCAACCGTTTCATAAGCTGACATAAGATCAAACATTTCTATTTTCTTATAAACAGATTTTAACTCTTTCTGCAAATCCTTTCCTCCGAAAGAATACTCTCCCAACTCATCTAAAATCTGAACCATCTTTTCCCCATCTAAGTCATAAGATGCATTCTCCAAAAGCATAAGTTTTGCAGCAAATTCCTCTTCTAAAATAGCTGGTTTAGTGGTTGCGTCATCTTCTCCATCATTTCCTGATAAATATTCGCTTGCATTTAATACGTCCATGACACGACGGAATTCTTCCATCATTGGTTCATGTTCTCTGTATATGAAATCAAAATCTTCCCCTTTGCCAGCAAACTCCAGCGCTTTTGCCATTTCTGACAAATTCACTGCCCCAATACTCATCATAGAACTCTTGATTCCGTGTACAGCGATCACATAGTTCTTCCAATCCTCTTTATCAAAAAATGCCTGAATTTCCTGCATAATCTCAGAACCACTATCCTTCTGACTCATAAGAATCTCCAGATAGTTTTCTTTATTTCCGCAATACATCAAACCTTTTTGAATATCTAAATCCCCAATAACAAAGACATCTTTATCTTCCGTCTTTGCAGTTTCTGTTACTTTAACTTCAGCAACTTTTTCAATCTGTTCTTCTTTTTTTATCTCAGTTACATTTTGTTTTTCCTGTGGGATATGGCGCTTCAATGTACGCTGAAGCACTGAACTTTCCACTGGTTTTGACAAGAAGTCATTAAAGCCTTCTTTCATAAACATTTCCCTTGCACCTGCAATTGCGTTTGCTGTAAGTGCAATAATTGGAATCTCCTTAAAGTAAGGATCCTGTTTTCTTCGAATGTGATGGAACGTCTCAATACCATCCATTCCCGGCATCATATGGTCTAAAAGAACTAAATCAAAATTCTTTTCTTGTAACATATCAATACCATCTTGCCCACTTAATGCGTGAGACACCTGTACGCCGTAAGCTTTTAATAAACCTTCTATTACACGTATATTCATACGGTTATCATCAATTACCAATACATGGGCATCTGGAGCATATAACTCATGATTATCATTTTCAACTTCCGTTACCCCGGTATTAATTCCAATGTTTTTAATTGCTGTAGCAATCGACAGAACAAAGAATGGTTTGTAAATCTTAGAAATATTTTTATTCTGTACTTTTGCATCATCATAATGATCTATAATCAAATGTACATTGCTGCGTTTTGCAAGATTATCAAAAAATGCTGGGTCTTCCTGGTACTCAAGGAGACTAATGAATATCTGATTAAAACTTTCACGTTTTTCCCATCTCTTTAATTCAGAGAGGTTACGACAAACATGACATTTTACACCCAACTGGCGTACCATATTTTTAATAATGTTGCCATATTCATCACGGATTGCAGCATATCTAAACTGTTCCATATTGATATATACAGCAGCATTTACATCTGTTTTCAGTTTCATATCCACGATTGGTGCTTCATCATACACTTTCTGTGGAATTACAATGCGGAACTCACTACCTTTACCTAGTTCGCTTTTTACAGTAATGAAACCACCCATTTTATTTACAAGACTTTGTGCAATGGCAAGACCTAAACCTACGCCACCTTTCTTTCTTGTTCTACCCATATCTGCCTGTGAGAATTTTCTAAATAATTTCTCTACGCTTTCCTGGGTCATACCAATTCCTGTGTCTTTTACAGTTACAATGAAGTTAACTCCATACTCTTCTTTTCTGCAACCAAATTCAATTGACACACATCCCTCGTTTGTAAATTCTATTGCATTATTTACAAGGTTCATAATTACTCGACGAATTTTCTGCTCATCACCAATTAAAACACTTGGCATATTCGCATCACAGTCTACAATTAACTCTAATTTCTTCTCGCTCTTCTTTGCCATGGACATATTAATTACGTCATAAATGGTAGAGCTTACATGATAATTTTCTTCAACAAGTTCAAATTCACCTTCTTGTAATTCGGAATAGTCCAAAATATCACTTACTACCGACATAAGGTTCCTACCTGCTGACTGGATATTTAAAACATCCTCTTTTAATTCTGTTGGAACACCATCTCTTAGCATAATTTCGCTAATACCACAAATCGTATTGATTGGTGTACGAATTTCATGACTGACATTTGCCAAGAAATCGTCCTTTTCTCGTTCAGACTTACGAAGAGCCTCAATCATTTCCAACATACTCTCTTCGGATACTTTGTAGCGGTATACCAAGTAAATAACAAGGAATAATGTTAAATATCCCTGTAAAATACGAGTTATCATACCCAAATCCGAAGAATAATTTCCCCACACCAATTGTTTCTCTATAAAGATATAGTAATATACCAAAATGTTATAAGAAATTGTTGGATGAATCATGGCTTTAGGTACACCATACAATCCCAATAAGATACACAAGCTGATGAATAATGATAAAATCAAATAAAAATCACCACATTCAATACCATACACTAGAATCATAATTTGGCTTGTAAAACAGGTTATATGCGCTCTCGTCTCAAATGATTTATATTTACCAAAGAAAAACATCAACGAGCATAACAATCCAACTAGAACCATCGCTTGTCCCCATTGATTCCAGTTATTTCGATATCCTAATATTAACTCTGTAAAACAATATATCGAAGTTATAACTATAACAATACTCTCTATCTGTCTTGCATATGATCTTTGGTAATCATTTTTGCCCATAACTAAAGCCTCCTAAAGCCTACCCCAAATAACCAATAAGAGGCTGTCGCAAAAATAGCCCGCGACAGCCTGTTATTATTTAATATTTTCCAAATCCTTCTCCAAGAGAAATCACTGGTTCATTTTCTTCTGCTGTAGCAACAGTATCCATAGAATCTTCTAATTCATGATAACGAGCAACTACTGCACTTTCATCTAATTTATAGATAGAAAGTAAATCTCTCATACGTACTGCCTGATTTGAAAGTTCTTCACTTGCAGCAGCACACTCTTCACTTGTTGCAGAGTTTGTCTGAACAACCTGTGATACCTGTCCGATACCCTGATTAATCTGAGCAACTGCTGTTGCCTGATAGTTAGATGATTCTGCAATATTATTGATAATTACTTCACTTTCTTTAACTGCATTTGAAATATCTTCTAAAGCCTTTGCTGTTTCATCTGCAAGACGAGAACCAACTGCTACTTTTTCAATAGAGGCTTCAATCATTTCTGCTGTTTCTTCAGCTGCTGCAGCACTCTTTGCAGCAAGGTTTCTAACTTCTTCTGCTACAACTGCAAAGCCTTTTCCTGCATCACCTGCACGAGCAGCTTCTACTGCTGCATTAAGAGCAAGAATGTTGGTCTGGAACGCAATATCATCAATAACTTTGATAATCTTAGAAATGCTTTCTGATGATTTGTTGATTTCTTCCATAGCAACAACCATCTCTCTCATTTCATCATTACCTTTTTCTACGTCGCGAATCGCTTCATTTACAAGATTTGCAGCATGATTTGCCTGATCTGCATTTTCTCTAGTCTTTTCTGCGATTTCACTAATAGAAGATGTAATCTGTTCAATAGCACTTGCCTGTTCTGTAGAGCCCTGTGCCAATGCTTCACTAGCACTTGCTACCTGTGATGCACTAGTCATAACCTGGTATGCTGCATCATTGATGTTTCCAAGAGCATTACCATTACGTTCTACTAACATCTTAAGTGCATTACCCATAGTATCTACATCTGACGATGCAATAACATCTACTGTCATATCACCATTTGCTACTGCCTGTGCTAAAAGTGCCTGTGCACGAATGTTTTGCACCATGATTACATATTCATCTACCACAGCACCAAATTCATCGTTGTATACTTTCTTAATTTCTACATCCATATTACCTTTTGCGATTTCTTTCGTAATATTGATTAAGTTCAAGCTACTTTTTCGAAGCTGTCTTGGAATAGCAACTGAAATTCCACCTGCAATAACAAGGAAAGCTCCTAACAGTATTCCTGAGAAAACATTATAACTCATTAAATATCTCTCTGCTGCAGGTATACCGCTAGCAAATCTAGCAACTAATTGCTCTGCTGTCGAATATCCAGCCCAAAGTAAAAACAATACTAAAATATCTAGAATGACAAAACTAATAATAATTTTTGTACGCATATATAATTTTTTATTAATCTTCATTATTCTTCTCCTTCGTTTTCTACATTTCCACCATTTGGATCTAATGCATTTATTTCTTCATCGTTCAGTAATCTATCTGGATCTAATAAGAGTTTTACCTGATCTCCTACTTTTCCGATAGCATATACATACTTGTTCTGAGATTTGTCTGCTTTTCCAACAGATGGAGAAGGAATAATATTTTCTTCCTGAATCTCAACAACTTCCGCAATCTGTTCTACGATAAGTCCCACAACAATGTTCTTCACATTTACCACAATAATACAGGTTCTATCTGTATATTCGAATGGTTCTTGTTTAAAACGCAACCTTACATCAATTACTGGAATAATCTTACCTCTTAAATTAATCAGGCCTTTGATATAATCTTCGCTTTCAGGAATCTTCGTAATTTCCTGATACACGATAATCTCATTTACATACTGAATCTTAAGACCAAAGTATTCATCTCCAGATTTAAAGGTTACATATTTCCCTTTTTGTGTATCTCTTTCGTCCATATGTGTTTCCTTTCCTCCTTAGTCTATCAATCCTGCACCATCGAGGATGAGAGCAATGCTTCCATCTCCTAACTGAGTACAACCTGATAATCCTTTTACTTTCTTTACGTAAGATGGAATTGGTTTTACAACAATCTCTTGTTTACCAACTAAACTGTCTACAAACAAGCATAGTTGTTGTCCATCCACTTCCATGATAACCATCATTCCATTTTCTACATCAGTCTGATATCCTTTCAAATGGTATCTGTCTCCTACACGAAGCACAGGATAACATTCTCCACGAATCATAACAAATTCTCGATGATCTGGATCATGAATCATCATGTCTTTCGTTACGCTTACAAATTCTTTTACAGCTCCTGTTTCTATAACAAAGGAGGTGTCGCCTACCTTCATTACAATACCATCGATAATCGCCAGTGTAAGAGGAATTTTAAGTATCATTCTACTTCCTTTTCCTTTTTCACTTTCGATTTCAAGACTTCCACCTATGGATGCAATATTGGATAATACTACGTCCATACCAACGCCTCGTCCGGAATACTCTGTGACTTTTTCCTTGGTAGAAAAACCTGGCAATGTAATAAACTGGAATACTTCTTTATCTGTGTATGCACTTTCTGGCTTGCTATAATCAAGAAGACCTTGATTACGTGCCTTATTCATAATCTGCTGACGATCTAAGCCCTTTCCATTATCCTCTACCGTAATCCAAACCTTTCCAGATTCGGTTTTTGCTGATAATGTAACCTTTGCTCGCTCCGTCTTGCCTGCTGCCACTCTGTCTTCTGGCATCTCAATACCATGGTCAACCGAATTACGAACCAGATGCATAAGTGGGTCAGAAATATGCTCTACTATGTTCTTATCCACCTCTGTCGTCTCACCAACCATGACGAAATCAATGTCTTTGCCAAGTTTTCTGGAAACGTCAAATACAATACGATTCATCTTCTGGAAGGTATTGGTAAGTGGAACCATTCGCATAGACATAATCACATTTTGCAAATCTGTAGATATCTTCACCATCTGTGCAGCAGATTTGTTAAAGTTATCCAAGGATAATCCTGGTACTTTCAAATCTGGGTTCTGTAATACAACAGACTGAGAAATAACTAATTCCCCAATCAAATCCATAAGCTGGTCCATCTTTGCCACGTCTACATTAATAAATGTAGCTTTTTCCGATTTCTTTGGCTTATCTTTTGCAAGTTTCTTTGCTTTACCAGGTTCCTTTGACTGAATAACGAAATCACCAGGCGCTAAGGCTTTGTTCTTTGCCTCTGCCATAATCTGTTCCTGGGTTCTTACCGCATTTGCTTCGATTTCTTCCACCGAAGATTCCAAATCAATCTTAATTGGTTCTGGTTCTGCCTCTCCAAAGCCTTGTCTGTATTCCTCTGCTGTACATTCAGAAATATTTACGGCCTGAATATCATAACCAACCTTGATAATGCCACGAATATCTTCTTCACTAGACTGGGTCTGTAATAAAATATTAAAACCGTTCTCAAAAATTTCTTCTACGCATCCCTCATCTGAAATGATATCTTCAGGAGAATAAATCATGTCTTCTGCCAATTCTTTTAAAGCATACACTGCTTTATAAGCATGGACATTTACCAAATTTACTCCTTCACTGAAAATCAGCTGAATACGGAAGTATTTACTTGTATTGCTAGCCACTGGCGCAATATAAAATTTCTGCGCAGAAGTGTCTTTTTTAGGCTCTTCTTTCTTTGTCGCAGCTCCACTTTCCCCTTTGATGTTCTTTAAGAACACATCAAGGCGAGCAATTATTTCACTGGAATCACCATCAGCAGTATCGCCATTTTGAATTTTATCTAACTCTTCTGTAATAAAGTCAGATACTTCCAACACATGCTCTACTAACTGTAAGTGTGGGACATTCTCTGGATGCGATTCTCTAAGCACATAGAAAATATCTTCCAACTTATGAGATACAGCCGTAATATCATCAAACATCATGATTCCTGAAGAACCCTTAATGGTATGCATAGTACGGAAAATCTCATTGATGGCATCTTCATCGAAACATTCTTCATCTTTTTGTTCGAGGACTGTTTCTTGGAGTTTTTCCAGCAATTGTTGATTTTCAAACAGATACATGTCCAACATGTCTTCTGTATTAAATCCGTCTGCCATATGTAGCTCCTTTCCCTTTTGTATCTTTTAAAAGTACTTTTTATGGAATTAAATCAAGTCTTTTTAAAGCTTCTTCGAAACGTTCCTGATCAATTGGTTTTCCAGAGTAAATGGTACATCCTAATTCAAATGCCATTTTTACATTCTTTTCATCATTTAGAGCTGTAGCCATAATAACTTTTACAGCTTTTTCCTCTGGAATATTACGTTCCTTTTCGAGGTTACGAATTCCAACCAATGCCTGATAACCATCCATTACTGGCATCATAATATCCAAGCATACCAAATCATATGGATTTTCTTCTTCCAAAGCCATCATGTATGCGTCAACAGCTTCCAAACCATCAACTGTAACATCGCATTCACCATACTTTGATAAGAAATTGCTCATAAATTTTCTTGTTACGAAATCGTCCTCTGCTAGTAAAATTCTCATAATGATTCTCCTTTACATATTATTAAGAACAGCATACGTTTTCTTTGCTATATCATCTAGTTTCTCTTGGTACTCTACAGCACCTATATCAAATGCCACCTTAGGCATTCCATATACTACACAAGTGGATTCATCCTGTCCGATGGTTCTAGATCCGGCTTTTCTCATTTCTAAAAGACCTTTTGCTCCATCTCCTCCCATTCCTGTTAGAATGATTCCCAATGCTCTGTTACCTGCACATTTTGCAACAGATTCAAATAATACATCTACAGATGGACAATGACCACTTACCTTTGGTCCTGGTTTGATATCCACCTGATATGTTCCATTTACTTTGACCAGTTTCATCTGGCATTCGCCACCTGGTGCAATAAGCACCTGACCTGGCAGAACCTTGTCTCCATGCTTTGCTTCCTTTACTACAACACGACACTGATCATTTAGTCGATTTGCATACATCTCTGTAAATCCAGCAGGCATATGTTGCACAATCACGGTTCCTGGTATATCGGTTCCAAATTCCTTTAAAACAGTAGCAATCGCTTCCGTTCCTCCTGTAGAAGCACCAATTGCAACAATCAAATCCTTTGTATTTGAGGTAACACTTTCTGTTAAAACTGGAATTGTTGATTTCTTAATATTTCCAATCTTTGCAGTGGATGCAATTTTTATTTTTACAGGTAATTCTTTTCGAATAAATTCTTCTAATTTCTTTTTATCCGTTAAGGATGGTTTTACAACAAAATCTACTGCCCCGGCATTTAAAGCATCAAATACTTTATCGCTTAGAGAACTAATCATAACTACAGGCATTGGATACTGTGGCATCAGTTTTCTTAAAAACTCGATTCCAGTCATCTTTGGCATTTCTATATCCAAAGTCATGACATCTGGTTTGTATTTGACAATCATATCCCTTGCTTCAAAAGGATCTCTTGCGCCTGCTACAACTTCTAAACCTGGGTCCTCATTTAAATTTTTAATTAAAAGCTCCCTGAAAAACATGGAGTCTTCTACTACAAGCACTCTGATTTTACGCATCGTTTACTTACCTTCTCTTTTTCTATAAACAGATGGTCTCACATGCTCAAATGGACAATATTCTTTGTTTATTGATTCTGTTTGTCCAATAAACAAATATCCACCCGGCTCCATCACATCATAGATTTTTTGAATCAATTCTTTTTTTGTCTTCTCGTCAAAATAAATCATTACATTTCTCAAAAACACAACATGCAGTTTTTTTCGAAATGGAAGTGGGTCCATTAAGTTAAACTTACGAAACATCACTTCTTTCTTTAATTCATCAGTCACACGATATGCATCTTGATTCAGAACCTTTCGAAAGAATCTTCTTCTCCAATTTTCCGGCAATACTTCAACCTGTTCAGATGAATACTCTCCATCCATCGCCTTTCGTAGTACATCTGTGGAAATATCCGTGGCCAGAATTTGTGTATCCCATGCACCATGTTCTAACCCAAAGAAATCCATAATAACCATAGCCAGTGTATATGGTTCTTCCCCTGTGGAAGATGCACCACACCACACACGAAGATCTTTTGTTCTTTCTTCTTTACGTTTTAACCAAGGAAGCACCACCTGACGAAAATAGGTAAAGTGTTCTGGCTCTCTCATAAAATATGTATGATTGGTAGATAAGAGATTAACCATTTTCTTTTCAAGATGACCAGTTATATCTGATTCTACCGCGTTCATAAACTCCGTATAGGTATTGAAGCCTTTTGTTCGAATATAATTTTCCAAACGGCCAGCCACAATTTCCTTTTTACGACTCATATCAATGCCGTATCGCCCCTTTAAAAAACGAACGATACGAAGATACTCCTCGTCTGTCATTTTCCCCACTTTTTTATATCCCTTCTATCTCAATTGTCTTGCAATCTTTTTGCAAACCTCAAATATTTCTGGGTTATATTCTGTACCAATTACTTCCTCCAGAATTGCAAAAGCCTCTTCCTTACTATATGCTTCTCGGAAAGATCTATTTTCTGTTAAAGCACAGTAAGCAGATATTAGAGCTACAATTTGAGCAGGTAATGGAATATCATAACCCGATTTACCAAATGGATATCCTGTTCCATCCCATTTTTCATGATGATATAATGCGATATCATAAGACATATCAAGGAAGTCGTTGTAATCTCCGCCACCTTTTATGTCTTCCAAAATCTGTGCACCAATCTCTGTGTGAGACTGCACAATATCTGCTTCTTCTGGTGTAAGTTTTCCCTTCTTTTGTAAAATATCAAGAGGCACACCAACCATTCCTAAATCACATAACGGAGCAGACAGTTCAATTGTATCTACAAATGTGTCAGAAACAAGACTTTCAAACTTAGGTGAAAGCTGCATTGCCTGAGATAACACCTTACAATTGTACTGCAATCGTTCGATATGTGTTTCATCAAAACAAGCATTCTTACGAACAACCGTAAGTAGCGCATATAATACATTTTTCTTTTCTGCTTCTAACTGATGAATCTGTTCTGCAATGGAAGTCTGAAGTCTGCGATTGGTTTCCACAAGGCTCTTGTTCATTTCTGCCAATTTCAATTGCACATCCACACGGGATTTTACAACTTCTTGGATAAATGGCTTTGTTACATAGTCCGCTCCACCAGCTTCAAAACCTTTTACAATATCTTCTGGTTCATCAAATGCCGAGATAAAAATAATCGGTATATTTCTTGTCTTTATATCTTTTTTGATGATTTCTGCAAATTCAAATCCGTCCATTTCTGGCATAGCAACATCTAAAAGAATCAAATCTGGAACAATACGTTCCATAATTTTCAACCCCTGTTTTCCATTCTCTGCTAAAACAGGCTGATGCCCCATATCCGTAATGATATTTCGTAACACAAAACGATTTGTTTCTACATCATCAATAATTAGTATACGTAACATATATCCTCCCAACTACAACAGCTTTGTTAATTCTTCATAAGCTGCGCTGGTTTTATCATAATCTGCTTTTTGTACTGCCATCTTAAGTCTAAGAGCTGCTGTACGAACCTCCTGAGGAGCAGCATCTGTAAGCTGTTTCACTGCAGTCATAAAGGTTTCTGCTTTTTCCCAGTTGTCCATTTCTACACAAAGAATAAGCTTAGACATGTTTTTCTCCAACTCTTCTTTGTTTTCATCGGAACCAAAGGCTTTAAGCTGAGCCCCTTCTTCACTACGATGCATTACATCATTTAGAACAGCATTTCTATCTACTACAACGGTCTCTTTTGCTTGTTCTTCTTCTGGAAGATCAACCCATACAGAGAAAGAGAAAATGGTGCCTTGATTTACTTCACTTTGCACATTAATGCTACCGCCCATTAACTCAACCAACTGTTTACTAATGTTTAATCCCAATCCTGTGCCGCCATATTTTCTAGAAATAGACGCATCTACCTGCGAAAAGCTCTTAAACAGCTTGTCCAAGTTTTCTTTCGCAATACCTACTCCCGTATCTGTTACCAAAAAGAACAATTCTGCCTTTTTATCCATCTGTGCAGTTTTTACTATCTCTACTGCTATTTTTCCTACAGAAGTAAATTTTGTTGCATTAGAAAGCAGGTTATTTAACACCTGTACAATTCGAAGCTCATCACCGATGACATTTGTTGGAACTTCTGGTGAAATGGTAATAAAAAACTCTAGACCTTTTTCTGTAATCTTATGAATATGATTTCCTTTTACATAGTCAATCATCTTACGGAAATCAAACTCTCTTTTTTCAATAGTGAATTTACCTGCTTCTAATTTTGAGAAATCCAAAATATTATTAATAATTGCATTCATATCATTGCAACCACGTTCCATAAGATCTAGGATTCTCTGACATTCAGCATCTTCTATTCTGGAAATCAACTCTTTTGTATTTCCAAGTATTCCATTTACAGGTGTTCTCAATTCGTGCGTAACATTTGCCACAAATTCCGATTTCACTTTCATGGCAACTTCCGCATCCTCTTCCACTTGTTTAATTCTCTTTTCTAAGAATTTACGATTCGTAATATCCCTTGCAATGCAAATAAGTTTGGAATTATCTATGCGAGAGAATTTGGCATCCACCGGAAAACATGTTTTATTTAAACGGTATGCCATGATCTGATGAACTGGTTCTGATAAATCCAATTCTATCTCATATCCATTCTCTGTTTCATGAAACTCATTTGGAAAGATTTCACTAATATGTGTACCTTCCAATTGCTTCCCATATTCTAATTTATCTGCTGCAACTGTGTTTCCATAAGAAATGGAACCGAAATCATCTATACACAAAACAATCTCTTCCATATTCTCTAAAACATAGCTGAAAAACTTCTCTTGATTCATGGTTTCACCCCTCTTTGCCCATTCTCCCAAGATAAACTACATCTAGTATATTATAAGTTTTTTTTACACAATATGCAACCATTTATTAGTGCTTTTTATACAAAAACTTGAACGAAATAAGCCTTAATATATTGAATGTGCACACGCTCTCGCTCATAAAAAACGCAGCGGTACTAAATTCATGCCAATTTACCATTGGCATTCATTAAGTGCAGACGTTTTTTAACGGTGCTTATTCAATATATTAAGGCTTATTTCTTCCTCTAGTTTGTATAAAAAGCTATAGAAATTGCATATGTTTTCAAAATTCTAATATACGGGGCGAGCCCCAAGGTTGTTTTAGGTAATTATTTCTTTACCGTGTTTTAACCAAGCTGGGAGGTGCAATGTGGGCAACGGGTGGCCTCAATTGCGATTTCACTCATGCAATATGGACACTTCTTTGTCGTAGGTTCTGCAGGAGTTTCTTCTTCCTTCTTTGATAATTTATCATTTACTGTGTTTATAAATTTAATCAATACAAAGATTACCAATGCGGTGATTATAAAATTAATAATCGCAGTTATAAAATTACCATACAAAAGAACAGGGGCATTCTTACCTTCGCCAAGTGTAAGTGTCAAATGAGAAAAATCTATCCCTCCAAACACCCCTAAAAGTGGTGATAGAATATCTGTATTCAAGGAGTTCACGATAGCTGTAAATGCGCCACCAACAATAACTCCCACTGCCATATCCATAACATTTCCACGCATAATAAATTTCTTAAATTCTGCTACAAAGCCTTTGTCTTTCATTGTAAAACCTCCACTTATCTCTTCTCTTTTTGTTTATCAAAATATTTCTTTGTCTCGGAAACAACTACTCCGCTTAATGCAAATAAGGCAATTAAGTTCGGAAATGCCATTAAGCCATTAAAAATATCTGCAATCGTCCATACCGCAGACACTGTCATATATGGTCCAATGAAAATTGCCAAAATATAAATCCAACGGAATGCTTTAATGACTTTTGGTTTGTCTCCAACAATATACTCCATACATCTTTCACTATAATAATCCCAGCCTAAGATAGTTGTAAAGGCAAAGAACACTAAGCAAATCATAAGTATGAAAGATGATACCGCTGGCGCAAATGGAAGCCCAGCCTGAAATGCTGCTGTAGTTACATCCACACCTTCTAATCCTATATTCCATGTCCCTGTAACCAAAATAGAAAATCCTGTCATAGTACAGATAATTAATGTATCAATTACTGTACCTGTCATAGATACTAGTCCTTGTTCCACAGGTTCATCGGTCTTTACTGTGGCAGCTGCAATTGGTGCACTACCAAGACCTGCTTCATTGGAAAAAATGCCACGGGCAATTCCTTTTTGCATAGCAATCACAATAGCTCCTAACGCACCACCTGTTGCTGCGCGAAGTCCAAATGCACTTTCTACAACTTCCAAAAAGACCGCCGGAATTGCAGATGCATGAGTAATCAAAATTGTTGCAGTTACAACAACGTATAAAATCGCCATAAATGGAACAATAAACTCAGCAACTTTTGAAATTCTCTTTACGCCACCAATAATCACAAGCGCTGCACAAATAGTTAAAATAACACCTGAAATCACAACAGCCCATGAATATTCACTTCCAAATACTACAACAGTATTTACACTATTTGGGTCAAAGAAATTCTTTACTGCACCTGTAATCCCATTAATCTGTGTAAACGTACCAATCCCCAATAAGCCTGCAGCAACACCAAATACAGCAAACATTTTTGCTAGCCACTTCCAGTTAGTGCCCATACCTTTTTCTATGTAATAGAATGGTCCACCTACCACATGCCCATCCTCAGCAACTACACGATATTTAATTGACAGTAAACATTCCGCATATTTTGTTGCCGTTCCAAACAGCGCAGCTATCCACATCCAAAACAAAGCGCCTGGTCCACCAGTCACCAACGCTGTAGCTACACCTACAATATTACCTGTCCCGATAGTCGCTGACAAAGCCATGCAAAGCGCCCCAAAGCTGGAAACTTCACCATCTTTTCCATCTTTGTCATTGGCAAACATGTGCTTTACTGCCAGTGGAAGTTTTCTAAGTTGTATCCCGCGCAACCTTACTGTAAGCAGAATTCCCACGGATAATATCAACACAATCAGTGGTACGCCCCATATAAAATCATCAATTTTCTGTAACATATATTTTCCTACTCTTTCTTTATGGTATGTATATTCCCCAACGCCCACTTTTATAATAATAAACAGGCAACCGCTTTGCAAGCAGTTGCCTGTGTTTTTATCCCAGAAGTGCTTTATCGGATGAGAATTCTTCTCCGCTGACATCTTCAAATTTTTGAAGCAAATCTTCCACAGTAAGTTTCTTCTTTTCTTCTTGTCCGATATCTAAAATAACCTTTCCTTCATGCATCATGATGAGACGATTACCATGAGCGATAGCATCTTTCATATTATGTGTAATCATGATAGTTGTTAAGTTATTTTCCGCCACAATCTTATCCGTCAACTCTAATACCTTCGCTGCTGTTTTCGGATCAAGAGCTGCAGTATGTTCATCCAAAAGAAGCAGCTTTGGTTTCTGTAGGGTTGCCATAAGAAGGGTAAGTGCCTGTCTCTGACCACCAGATAAAAGTCCTACTTTAGAAGTCATTCTATCTTCCAAACCTAAATCCAACATCTTAAGTAATTCTTTGTATTCTTTTTTCTCTTCTGCTGTAATACCCCAGCCAAGACCACGACGTTTTCCACGACGAGCCGCAAGAGCTAAATTTTCATCAATCTGCATAGTAGCTGTGGTTCCTGTCATCGGATCCTGGAACACACGGCCAAGATATTTTGCACGCTTGTGCTCTGGCAAACCAGTAACATCAATTCCATCAATAAGAATAGAACCTTCATCAATTGGCCAAACACCTGCAATCGCATTTAAGGTAGTGGATTTTCCTGCACCGTTACCACCGATAACGGTTACAAAGTCACCTTCATTTAAAACTAAATCCACACCGTCTAGCGCAACCTTTTCATTAATGGTTCCTAAATTGAAGGTCTTATGAATATTTTTAAGCTGTAACATTTCTTAGACCTCCTTCTTTTCATCTGTTTGCGAGTTTTCTGCCTTTAAAGCTGCTGCACTACGTTTTCCAGCCATAGCAAACGAATTTTTCTTCTGTGCTCGTAAATTTGGAACAGCCAAGAAAACAGCTACTATAATTGCGGTAAATAATTTCAAATCATTTGGATCCATTCTTAGCCAAATAACAATACCGATAACTACATAGTAAACAATTGCACCAAATACTACAAATCCAAGTTTCATTGCAAAGTTTGCCTTTTTGCCTAATGTTGCTTCGCAGAACACTTCACCAATGATAACTGCTGCAAGACCAATAACGATAGCACCTCGTCCCATGTTTACATCTGCAAATCCCTGAAACTGTGATAACAACCCACCAGACATGGCTACAAGTCCGTTGCTAATACAAAGAGCTATAAGCTCCATATTGTCATTATTGATTCCCTGCGCCTTACTCATAGCAGGATTGCATCCTGTTGCACGGATTGCAGATCCTTGTTCTGTACCAAAATACCAGTACATTGCTGCAATAAGCACAGCACAAAATACAAGTGCTGCAATAATTGCTGTAGGCACATCTCTAGAACTTAAAATCAAATCAAATTTATCTACACTCAATGATTTATTAGAGCCACCTAAGATACGCAAATTAATCGAAAACAATGCAATCTGTGTTAAAATACCTGCTAAAATTGGTGGAATCCCAAATCTCGTATGTAAGATACCCGTACATAAACCTGCAAGCATACCTGCTACTGTTGCTACTAAGAGCGCTGCCCAAACATTCCAACCGCTTGTTGTAAGCATTACTGTTACTGCGCCGCCTGTGGCAATAGAGCCATCTACTGTCAAATCTGCAAAGTCTAGCACTCGGAATGTAATATACAAACCTAATGCCATAACTCCCCAAACAAGACCTTGAGCAATATTGGATGGAAGCGCATTAAAAAATGCAATTGGGTTTAAAGCTACCATTACTGTTGTTACCATTGTTAATAAATCCTCACTATTCTATCTCTACATAGTCTGCTGGAATCTCAACACCTAATTCCGCAGCATTAGTGCTATTATACATCTTTGTTGTTTCTGGCGCAAACTCAATTTCCATTGTTGCTGGATCTGCACCATTTACAAGAATTTCATAAGCCATAAGACCTGTCTGATATCCAAGATCATAGTAATCAATAGAAAGTGTTGCAACACCACAACCAGAACAGATACCTGACTCGCCAGCAAAAATTGGCACACCTGCTGGAAGTGCTACGTTATTAATTGCTTCTGCACAGTTTGCAACGATGTTGTCTGTTGGAACATAGATGACATCGCTATTATCACATGCACTCTGTGTTACCTGTGCTACATCGTTTGAATCTGTAAATGTAAATACTTCAACTTCGTATCCTAAGTCTTCTAATTCTTTTGAAATTACGTCTGACTGATATTTGCTATTTGCTTCTGCTGAACAATAAAGGATACCCACTTTTTTTGCATCTGGGAATAATTCATTCAAACAAGCTGCCTGCTGATCAAGTGGAGCAAGGTCAGATGTACCAGAGATATTTTTTCCAGTTACACCAGTCCAGTTATCTGCATCTAAAGCTGTTGCATAATCTGTAATAGATGTTCCAAGAATTGGAATTTCTGCTGTAGATGAAGACGCTGACTGAAGTGCTGCTGTACCATTTGCCATGATAAGATTATACTGATTTGCTGCAAATGTATTTGTAATAGTAGAACAAGAAGTTGAATCTCCTGCTGCTACCTGTACATCAAATGCCACATCATCTCCAAGTTTCTCTTTTAAAGCATCTTGAAATCCTTGTGTGGCTGCATCTAACGCTGGATGCTGAATGAGCTGACATACACCAACTGTGTATTTCGCTCCAGAACCTCCACATGCTGTCATAGATAATGCCATCACTGCCACAAGTACCAGCGATGCAATTTTTTTCATTTTTTTCATAGTTTTATTCCTCCCGTTTTTACATCAACGCTTTAGTGCGTTAACGTGTATGTTGAGTTTATTATAATTGCATGCAATAAAAACGTCAAAGAACTAAAATTTATGGTTATACATAAAATAAGTTATAGTATGTGCGTTAACTATGAGTCATATTTATATGAAACCAATATTTATGACCATATTTCACCTCTTGTCTCATTTTATTTTTCTAGGTATAATCAGTAGTATATCAATTATGAATGGAGAACCTAACATTATGAAATTTATATCATGGAACGTAAATGGTCTTCGTGCTATCGTGCAGAAAGGCGATTTTCAAGAATTTTTTGATAGAATTGATGCAGACTTCTTCTGCTTACAAGAAACAAAATTACAGGAAGGACAGATTGATTTAGACCTACCTGGCTATTATCAATATTGGAATTATGCAGTCAAAAAAGGATATTCCGGAACTGCTATCTTTACAAAACATGAACCTCTTTCTGTATCTTATGGAATCGGAATTGAAGAACATGATAAAGAAGGTCGTGTCATCACCTTGGAATATCCAGAGTTTTATATGATCACCTGCTATACACCAAATTCTCAGAATGAATTAGCACGTCTCGATTACCGTATGACTTGGGAAGACGCATTCCGTGCATATCTTTTAAAGTTAGACACAAAGAAACCTGTTATTCTTTGTGGTGACTTAAACGTTGCTCACAATGAAATTGACTTAAAAAACCCAAAAACAAATCGTCGCAATGCAGGCTTCACCGACGAAGAACGTAGTAAGATGACAGAACTTCTTGGAGCTGGATTTACGGACACCTTCCGTCATTTCTATCCAGATGTTGAACAGATTTACTCTTGGTGGTCTTATAGATTTAAAGCAAGAGAAAAGAACTCAGGATGGAGAATTGATTACTTTATCACATCTTCATCTATGGACGACCGATTAGTAGATGCAAAAATCCATACAGATGTATTTGGCTCAGACCACTGTCCTGTGGAACTACAGACAAACCACACTATTTAATCGTTCCTACAAATACAACCAAAACATAAAATAAGACGAAGATTCCTCACTTTAGAGAAATCTTCGTCTTTTATTATTAATTACTAAATAACTGCGTCCAATAATGCCAGTAATCTCCATCTACATTCGTCGGTGTATATCCTACGCCCAACTTGGTGAAATCTGGATCAATCATATTTGCATAATGGCCTGGCGAATTTTTCCACCCTTCAACTACAGAAGCAGGAGAACTATAACCAGCTGCAATATTCTCACCACATGTAGTATATCCACATCCGAAATAATCCATAGCAGTAAAGCAACTACTACCATTTGGTCTTGTGTGAGAAAATGTCTGGGAATAATCCATTTCCAGAGAACGCATACATGCCGCTTTACAAAGAGTGGTATCCAGTGTCAATGGTCCAACACCAGCTTCTGCTCGTATCTCATTTGTCAAACGAAGCACTTCATTGTAATAACTGATATAATTTGCAGCATTCGCTTCACTTTCTGCCTGAAGCTGTGCATCGGTCGCATTATATCCAGAACAATCATAGTCATAATAACTATATTCATTAATTAACTCTGTTGTTCCATCATTATATTCATAGTAAGTTCTGTCTATAATCTGGTATCGAACAATTCCATATTTGAAGTCTTCTGCATCCTTTTCTTCTGCAATAGAATACTGGTCTACAATATATCTTTCTTCATCATCTGATGACTGCGTTTTATCGGAAGAAGATGGATTCTGAGTGGATGTGTTATCACCAGTATTTGAATTCTGATTATTTTGTGCATTCTGAGAATTTTCTGCATCATTTTCCGTGGAAGATGAATCGGAAAGTTCTTCTTCGGCTGATTCCGTCGTTTCAGTTACTTCTGCATTCTCAGACCCTTCTTCAGTGTCATTTTCTGCTTCAGTACCTAATTCACTATCTTTTATCGTTTCTACCACACTTTGGTTTTGTTTTCCTTGTGTACTTTCATTGACATTAGATCCCTTATTTAGTCCGCATCCTGCCACCAACAAAGCCACTATCAAAACAAAGCTAAGTAAAACCCCCCTGTTTTTTCTCATAAATTCCTCCCTTGTCCCATTTAATTCATCCCTACATCTTTTAATGAATCAAACAAATCCAAATCCGACTGTGTTACCTTCATATTAGAAGTAATAGGTTCCTCTCCTGGTTTTGTTACTGTTATTTCAATCACAGTTCCTTCTGGAAAACCACTGGAAAAAACATAACTTAAAAACGCCATAAACTTTGGATGATTACCTTTAAATGTATTTACCGCACCCATTACTTTCATCATTGCTGCTGGATTCATTGCCATAATATTTATTACTCCTTTTATAAATCTGCATAGGTTAGAAGTTTTACATCATTTTCTTCACACCATTTCTTGGTTTCTGGATTGATTGCAAATGCTACTTCAAGTGCACGCTGTGTTGTAATATAAGAAGTATTCATTACATATTCGTCCACATAGCCCGGATGAAGTACCATAAGCATTGCTTCATCTTCTGCAAAATCCTGATTCATAGCTTTCTTCATACTTTCAAATGGATTGTAGTCTGGATTGCCACTATCCATACTGAATTTAAAAATAGTATTGCCAACCTTTGGTCCGCGACCTGGCTCAAATTTCAGCGACTCTACTCCATATTTTTCAGCAACGATTGCAAGTGCCTTGTTGAAGTTATCACTTGGAACTGCATGAGCTTCTACCATAAATGGTTTTTTACCTGTAAGCTCTACAAGACGAAGGTACTGAGCTTCTACTTCCATCACAACTTCATCTAATACTACAAAATCTTCTTTTGCTTCACGATAAAGATTTTTGTCTTTGAACTCGTCTCCATCTACAAGACTTGGAATAAGTTTTGGATCTGTGATTGGTTTGCCCTGACAAATATTTGCATGAACCGTGAAAATAACATCTGTTCCATCAAGGAGTCTTACTCCATGTTCTGCCCATTCCATATTTGGCATAACACCTACACTTCTTACAATACCGCTCTTTACAGCTCTTGCAATACCATAGTTAACTGATTCACAGTAACCCAAATCATCTGCTCTAACTAATAACTTTTTCATTTATTTTCCCCCTCTTTGACTTTCAACTTTGTACAAATTATACCACAACAAATGCTACGGAAACAGGTGGTAATACCACATTTCCATCTTCGTTCATATCTGGCCTTATTGCAGGAAATGCATCGTTTTCCCCTAATTGTAACACTTCGCCATTTAATTTCATTTCTTCCGAACGCAGCTCATCTGCCGAAAGAAGATAAACATCTGCAGACTTTCCAAAATCCACAACTGTCTCTTCAGCCTTTGAATTGTTGATGACCATGTACACATATCCATCTTTTTTATCTTTTCTATCATAAGCAAAAATGTGTGCGCCTTCACAATTCTTCCAACCGGTATCATATGTATTTTCGCCCACCAACTGATTCCAGATATAATTGAACCAGTAATTTGGACGTGGCAAATGTGTAACTGGATCTAACCAGCCATAATCTGATGATACAAATGTATTGTGGAAAATAATTCCTTCTGTATTTTTGGTAAATACCCCTAATTCATTGGCGCTACGGATAACATCCAGATATCTAGACCCCCATGTATGTCCACCACAGGCAGCATCACCGGACTCTGTTACCCAAAGCAGTCCATTACTCGTCACATCCTGACTCATTTTCACATAGTATTTACATGCTAATTCTGCTACACTTAAATAATCTTCGGAACAAGCCTTCTTAAATGGATAACATTTTCCACCAAATGCAGCACGTTCTGATACTCCATTGTAATAGTGATAACTAAATATATCTGGTTTTTCCTTACTAGCCGCTAACATTTCTCTGGTAGGAATAATTCTTAACAATCCTCCTGGAACTTCTGTCATAGGATGGATTCCTTTTTCATTTGTTGCAGAAGAAGGCCCTACAATTAATATTTCTGGATAATTTTCTCTAAGCCATTTTGCAAAGAAATCAAAATCTCTACCATAATCTTCTACGGTATATCCCTTTGGATAGCCTGTAATATCGATATAGTTTGGCTCATTTACAAACTCAATTGCAGAAACTGGCACGCCATACGCTTTACTAAATTCGATGATAAGCTTCGCCTGCTCTGAATTCCACAACTCCTCTCGGCTATGATTTCCCGGACAGTTTGCAAGAGATATGAGTAATTTTCCATCCATATCTTTTACATAATCCAAAACACCAATCCACTGTTCTTTGGTTAGAACATTTTCATATCCTTTTGGACAAGCCACATCTTTTTCTCCCGAAAAATCGTAGTATGTCTTTGTGGCCCAACTTCCACTTACACGAACCCATACAGACGGAATCCCTTTCGCCATCTTTCTAAGTCTCTCATCATACAAATCAATTGGTTCATTGTACTGCATCATACCACCAAGACTTAGACTCATAAATCTCGATTTCCCAGCCAACTGCTTTGGTGTATATGGTTTCCAGAATGTTCCTCCTGTAACCTCTGTCATCTCGATATTATAAGAGGTAAGCATTGGATCTACCGCTCGAATTCGCTTTAAATATTCTGATTTTAAATTTATATTCATATCTTTCGCCCTCTACATATTTCTAATGATTTCTATCATCTCTCGCATATCTGCGTCCAAATCATTTCTAGGACTATAATGAATGCAACCAACAATCTCCGGAATCACCATGCGTGCAGAAGAACACACGATAATTGGCACATCAATCCCTCTGTTTTTCAACTCTTCAATAATATACATCCCTGACTGTTCCTCTACCCCTCCTGGATTCATAGGAAAATACATATCCGATACAATTGCATGATATGGTTTTCCTTCCTCAATCGCATTTTCAATCATCATAAGTGCTGCCATGGCTGAACTGGCATGCTCAATCGTTGGAACACCACAGCGCTCTAAGGCTCTTCGTACGTCCATATGCTTTGTTATAACATCTTCAATATTTAACACTTTTCTAACGACCATATTTAATTCCTCTATCTCTTTAAAAAATCATATACTCTTTGGTTAAAGTCCACAGCCTCCTCATAGGCAGCATGGCCCAAATCATCGTACATATGAATTTCGCATTTTAGTTTTTCTGCAATGTCTATGGAAGACGCCCCTTCTACAATCTTATCCTGCATACCACCTATCACGAGTACTGGACATTTAATTTTTTCAAGCTCATCGTAAGCCTCACAAGTAAGACAGGCTTTTGCTAGTGTAATAAAACACTCAGCATCTTTTGGCTTTTGCAGAATCGTTAAAAGTGGCATAAAAAGCTGATAACGTCTTATATACTTTTCTGAATACATTTTTTCTGCCATATCCAAAACCAGGCTCTTAAAATCACCTTGCTCTGTCATTTCTACCCATTCTTTGATGACATTTTCCACGGTGTCATTATTTCTAGACAATGTTACCGCAAGTACCAATTTATTTACCAAATCCGGTCTGTCTATCGCCAGATACTGCGCAATCATTCCCCCTTGCGACACGCCAAGCACATCCGCATTTATAATGTTCAGGGCATCCATAGCTTTCGCAACATCTGTCGCTAATTCTCTTACTGTAATACCCTCTCTTATATATTCCCTGCGGTCAAACAAATATATCTTATAGTCTTTTGCAAAGATACGATACATATACGCAAGTGACACTGCTGCACCTTCGATACTTCGTGTATTAAGTCCCTGTATCATAACAAGCGGCTTATTCCCTTTTCCGAAGGTGATGTATCGAATTTTTTCATCTTGGATTTGTAATATCTGTTCTTGGGCATTGTATAGCATATCATTTGCTCCATAATGGTCTAATTTTTTTATTTGATACTACCTTTTATTATATAAAAAAAAGCTACAAAAACCAACTAGGATTTTTGTAACTTTTCTTTTCTATACTATACTGCTAAATCAACATGATTTACGGTTCCAACCGCTCCTGTGCTTTCCTTTAAAAAGACACCTGTTTTTCGTAAGATTCCATTCACCTGATGGTCCACGCCTCTTAGTGTATGCTCCGTGCTAGCATTTCCCAAATAGATAGCGCCTACATCTGCATCTTTTAAGCTAAGAAGAATGTCATTTCCTTCTTCATCCTTCATCCAAACTTTCAGTTTATGGAAAATCTCATCATTTTCATCAATCCAAAGATTTCCGTCATCATTGTATGCAGCCAAGTCTTTGAATCCATCTCCACTTTTGGTTCCAAAAAGCTCGTTTCCATCATTGATGATGCCGTCATCGTTTTTATCCAACGCTAGGAAACCACTACCTTTTCCTAAATGGGAAATCTCATCTTCTTTTCCATCTGTATCTAAGTCAAAGAAGAATTTCTGCTCAGAAATGCTTGGCATATCAGTATCCAAATTGATAATAAGAGGATCCGTCACTACATACTGTGAAATTTCTAATGAATTAAACTCCATCTCGCAGGCATGTGACATACCAAAACTTACATCAAATTCAATACTTCTGCCATCGGCCGTTTGAACCAGTCCTTTTGATGCGAAGGTGGTGCTTTCATACTCGCTGAAACTACCAGAAGTAGCCGTGATCCTTTTGTAAACCGTACCAGCACCTGTGGTGCCCATAACTGGAGCAGGATTCGTCTGAACCGCTGTACCACTGGTCTGTGAATGTGGCAATGGTTTCGCATTACTTCTAAGGTCTAACACTCCATTTGGATTTAGATTTTTCGCTGGAAGTTTGTCAAGATATCTGCCTTTGTTCAATATCGCAAGCATCTGGCGCAAAAGCTCCAATTCTAAATCATACTCGTCTGATGGCCCTATGTGTCCATTTGCTTGGTTTGTTTTCAAAGGCTGCAGCATTCTTTTCATAGCTGCTTCTTGTTGTTTCTTTGCAGCTTCTTCCTGCTGCTTTTTGTGGTCTTCGATGGCCTCTGTGAGACTACCATTTTCCGCTGCTTTTGACAAATTTAGAATCACACCTTCTAAACTTGCCGCACGCCCCTCTATGTGCACGGATTCCACTTGGCTAAAAGAACTATAGCTGTGGCTAGAGGACATGCTAATACTACTGTTTTGAATCTTCATATGTCGGACTCCTTTCCTAGTTTTTAAGACAAATCCGTTTGTCTTATATATTTATATCGGAAAGGTTTGGAGAAATGTTGAGAAGGAAAAGAAAAAGCATCTCAGTTTTATACTGAAATGCTTTCTATTATGAATTAATTAGGACTTCCCACTTACCGTAGCGTTTACCATTTACTCTGCGAACATAGCCTTTTTCTTGTAATTCCAATAATCTTGTCTTTACAGTTCTCTCTGACTTATTCAGCTCCTCAGCAACCTCTTTTAGAGTTATATTGGGGTTATTAGAAATAATTTTTAAAATCTCTAATTCTACCAAAGTGCAATTTTTGCACTTTGAGATTTCATTTTTTGCACTTTGGAAATCTACATGCATATATCTATTCTTTAGCTCATACTCTGTTCCCAGCAATAAATTACTAAAGAATTCCTCTAAATACTTGGTTGTAGCATGCACTCCATTTTTTATATCATTAAAATTTGCTCTAACTAATGCATTTCTAAAATACCATGAATGATTTTCAAACGCATCATTATTAACCTCAAAACCAAAGGATTTCATGTATTTAATCATAAATACTGCAGTTGCTCTTGTGTTACCTTCATAGAATGGATGAATCTGCCAAATATCAGAAGCAAACTTTGCAAAATGCTTTATGGCTTCTGCTATAGATAATCCTTCATATGAAAATGCCTTCTCTGTGGAAAAATCATAATCCAAAGTATCCTTAATACTATTCCAAGATGCATAAATGACAGTTTCACCATTTAAAACCCATTCTTTTTTTGTAATATTGTAGGTTCTAATCTGTCCAGCATGTTCAAATACACCTTCAAACAAACGGCGATGAACCGACAACCATTCTGCTGGTGAAAACTGAAACGTCTTTTCACCAAGAAGCTTTGCAATTCTAGCAGATACTATGTCTGCCTCTTTTGTTTCATCTTCTATCTCCGAACGTTCCGTACGTTCTTCATAATATGAAAAAATTCTATTCTGCACTTCATCTATATTGATTTTTCCTTCAATATGATCTTTCGCAGTATCCAACAGGTATGCAGACGTCTTCAAACCATCTACCGCCTGTAAGCCGATAGCCGTCTGCCAAGCTTCGCTTTTTTCAATTTGATCTGGTTCTCCTTGACGGATATACTCTTCCAACTCAAGCTGCCATCTCTGATTGTCTGACATATCTGCATTTCCTTTCATAGAATTATCTCTTTTATTTTATCATTATTGTGGTTTTAGTACAAATCATTCAAATATATTTTATTCATCTGAGTCTCTTCTCTCTTTTATTTACCTAATATACAACCTTATTTCCCTTCTCTTTATCTAATTGATACAATATCTTATCAATCTTTTCATATGAAATCTCAGGACAATTTTCTATCTGATATTTGTATGTATCTTCTATGTATTTTACATATATATCCACCATAGCATCTATCTTTGTAGATTGTGGATATTCGACACCATATAATTCACGATAAGCTCTTTGATCAATAATCGGATATATATGTGGAAAATAGAAATGTAACACTGTACTTGCCATTGGTAGTTTCATTCCTTTTGTTTCTAAAAGTTTTTTAACAACCACATAGGTTTTCACATTCTCCACAGCGCTCTTAGGTGAATCAATATCACTTAAACTGTATATTAAATCAATCACTTCATCGTCAAAGTGTGGCATCCTATTCATTTTCCAGAGAATAATTTGATTGATGATATCACGATTTTCTCTATAGTTTGAATTAGTTGTAGAAACAATACGTTTCTTTATTTCTGTTTCATCTTCATATTTAAATCTATCGAGTATTTCTTGATAATTCATGGCAACTCACCTTAATCATTTCCCATCTTCGTTCGCTCTGTCATATTATGTACAATTTCTTTTACAAAGAGCGGTATTAATGGTTTTATAATATAATCATCACATCCATATTCTGCAGAGGTAGTGAGAACATCTAAAGTTGTATCACCGGTCATCAACACCACTGGAGTAGGATATTTTTCACGGATTTTCTCCAATGTTTCCAATCCGTCCATTTCTGGCATATTTACATCTAACAATACCAAATCAAATTCTTGATTTTTCAAAAGTTCTAATGCCTCCCGCCCACTAGTAGCTGGTGTCAGATGATACATTGGTTCATCCTTCATAATTTTCGCAATTATTTCGTTATTTATCATCTGATCATCCACAGTCAAAATTCTACGCTGCATAGAATCTGTCTGTTTCATGGTATAGGCTTTATCCTCGTCCATCATCTCCAACATAATCTGTGCAATACGAGGATCAAACTGTGTTCCCATTCCCTTCTCGATTTCAGCACGTACTACTTCCTGTGGCAACGCCTCTCGATAGCTACGGTTGGATGCCATTGCATCATAGGCATCTGCAACACCCATAATTCGCGCTACTTCTGGGATATTTTCTCCCACAAGACCATTCGGATAACCATTTCCATCATATCTCTCATGATGATACTTTGCCGCCATTGCTATGTAATTATCATCAGAAATGCCTCTTAAAATATGATATCCAGTTACTGGATGAATCTTTATGATATTGTATTCTTCATCCGTTAACTTACCTGGTTTGTTAATAATTTCTGCTGAAACTCTGATTTTTCCTATATCATGTAACAGGCCAGCTCGATAAATTTCATCCTGTTCTTCCTTACTTTTACCCATTCTTTCTGCAATCATTCGGGCATACTTTGCCACTCGTTTCGAATGACCACTAGTATATCGGTCCTTTGCATCTACTGCTTCACTTAGAGCTGTAACTGTCTGTTCAAAGAGTTTTTTCAACTTTTGCTGTTGCATTCTTATCTCTTCGGTTTGTTCTTCTACTTTCTTCTCCAATGTTACCTGAAACTCTTCAAGCTCTGCATTGTGGGTAGCAAGAAGCTCCATATATCTCCATCGGTCAGTATCTTCTCTCAATTCCAGCATATACCCACAGGATTTATTATGATGACGAATACGCTCGATACGACATTCATAATGTTTTCCGCTTGCTTCATAACTAAAAGTTTCTTCTGCTTTTTCCACATAGCTATTTAACCAATTAGAAACTATTTCTAATGTAGATATCTTTTTCATTGGACGGTCCACCGTACACAACGTAATGTCTGGAAAAATCTTTGCTGCAATATCATTACAGCCCAAATAATTTAATCGACTATCAAACATAAGATAACCATATATCTCCTGTTCACTAGCGGACGTTACTATATTATCCTCGATATTATATATGGTTGCTCTACGACACATGTATAAACATATCCAACCTGAAATAGCATAGGATAATGGCAATACCTCAATGGCTGGGTTAATTATTCTACCTGCAATAAAACATAGGATATTAACTACAACCATCAACAACAATGCCCACAGATTTTTATGAGAAACCGCTTTTTTCTTTACAATACTGTATGCTAGAATCACCACCTGAGCCAACATATAACCATACAGAATCACATAGAAAAACACATGCCCTGGTCCATAGGTATGTCCTAATACCGTTGCATCTTTGAATTTCTCCAAGCTCACTGTTTCATAATAAAAATCATTCCAGCCTATAGTAAGCACCATTCCATACACCATAAAGCTGTATACATACATACCAATTCGCACCCAGGAAGGCACCTTATAATTTGCAATAGCACATAACAATAATAAAGTGATAGGTGGAATGAAACACCCACCTATATAACAGATTTTATTTGCCAAAATAGCTTCATTGACACTTGTGGATATGGCAATTGCCAGATATCCTCCATTCGCCACTGCCATAAACAGCAGTAATAGCATAAAATAGTAATTTACCTTCTTTGACTCAAATTGAAAAATCAACAGCACAAGGTTTATACATGCCACTATGGCCATTATCAGATAATAATTTATCATCTATCTTACTCCTCTTTTGGAATCACACTAATCTGATAAAATCATATCATAGTCGTTCTTCTTTTTCTACTTACATAACAAAAAATCTCCCTTGCCCGAAAGCAAGAGAGATAAAACATTTAAGAATTACTATATTTACTGGAATCGAAATCTCAGACTTATAATCATCCGGCATCATATCTCCTGTATTACTCTTCCTTCATAACATTCAAATCATTCTTTAACTGTAAAATCTTATTTTCAATTTCTTGAATAATTATCTTGAACTCTTCATCTGACTTTCCAGTAGGATCTTCCAATCCCCAATTATCGTCAAACGTTCTACCAATAAAAGGACACCCAACATTACATCCCATAGAAATAGCAACATCTGGATTTGGAATATCAGAAATCAGTTTTGAATACTGTGTCTGTTCCATATCAATTCCATATAGTTCCTTCATAATACGAACTGCGTCCTGATTGATTTTGGGCTTTGTTTCTGTTCCTGCTGAATAGCTTTCAAAAACATCGGATGCTAAATGTTTTCCCAATGCTTCTGCTATCTGGCTACGGCATGAATTATGTACACATATGAATGCTACTTTTTTCTTGCCCTTTTTATAAAATGGACATTTTTCTTTTATGCATTGCTCGTTTTTCTCGCTAAAACAACATTCGATTTTATCGCTTAGCAACTCTACATCATAATTCTCATTTATATATTGGATTACATTCTGGAAACTCAAAAAAGCATCTCTCTTACAGCATCTTGGCCCACCCACTTGTGATAAACTACATAACGCCTTGGATGTAAACTCCATATGCTTTCCCCATGAGGCATCTGAACTTAATGGACCTGTTCCATCAATAATCGATAGCGCTGCTCCCATAGAACTTACCGCTCCACATACACCCCACATACCACAAGTAGCACCTGGCATTTGTAATCCTCTTTTCATAAGCTCATTCAAACTATTCTGCAAATCAATCTCACCACCTGCATTATAAAATACAGTTAAAAGTGCAGCTCCATCTAATACATGATGCTCTGGCCCGTGAATTCTAACAAAATCCATTTGAGCGATATTATAAAAAATCTCTATTGGATTTTTGCTACTTTCTTTTAAACACGCTTCAATAATTTTCTTTGCTTTTTCTTCCATGATTATTCTACCTTTCCAACTAAACTTATAAAATCATTAAATTCTTTCCACACCTTACCATTTATAGAATAATGATGCCATTTTCCTTCTTTTCTATCATTTACAAGCCCACAATCACACAAAATCTTCATATGATGTGATAGCGTTGGTTGTGTAATATCAAATGCTTCCAACAATTTACAACCACACTTTTCTCCACCAGATAACATTTGAACTATTTGCAAACGGTTACTATCACCAAGCGCTTTACATATAACTGCTATATCTACTGTATTCATTCTCTTACCTCACATTGACAATTATCTATGTATTTAGAATAACATACACATAGACAGTTGTCAATGTATATAACAAAAAAAGTTCCCATCTCAACTGTTTCTAGTTAAGAGGGGAACTTTGAAAACTAAAATTTATCTTTTTTTATAAACCAATAATTCTGGATTCTTTCCATCTACATCATAAATGTCATAATTTTTGCCATCAACAAAGCGATTAACGGATATACCACAAAAGTTCCTATCCACTTTCTAACCAACACTTTTACTGGAATATATGGTTTCAAATCTTCCGTTCCCGGTATGAGCCACGCCTTTGTTCGTCCTACCCAGTACCAGTCAATAAAGAATCTGTCAAACAATCCCATAATAACCAATATAATGGTCATCTGAATAAATCCTTCTGTAAAATCCGTAACACCATTTACTCCATATACCATATATGGAACCAGCGTGAACAATGGAATAAATAAAACAATTGATGAAACAATAAACTGCTTTTTGATTTGCTCTTTTGTAACTAATCCCAATTCAACAACACGTTCCTGAACATCATTTTCATAAAGACATACCAAACCAACTGCACCATTTCTAATGCCTACCACACAATAGATTAGCAGTATAAAACACATCACAATTCCTTCAAAAAACACTATCATATATATTTTCTCCTCCGTAAACTGCACTTTTATGCTTACATTCTACCACTTTGATTATCTCATATCAAACTTCACACAAAAAATCTCCATATCAACCATTTCTGATTGATATGGAGCCTCTGAATTTGAACTCACTATTTGTTATTGATTGCAGCCTGTGTCGCAGTGGTACACAGGTGAGTAATGAAATTAAATTTCAAAGTTAATTTTTGATAAGTATATACAGCTAGAATCATTCCATTTTATCTCATGTTTTTCACATTAACTTAGTAAATGTATCCTGACTCAAACTGAAATTTCCAACTGTATCGCTAAATTAGACTTTCTCTACCTTAACTGTACTAACAATCCATCTTTTAGTATCCCTTTTATAATACCACCTAGTTCTTCTATTGATATATCTCTTTGATTTTTCATCCAACTCGCTATCATAGAAATAACACCAGCAACGTAGAACTCGAATGCATAAGTGGCACTCTTATTATCTGGTGCTATTTTAAAGCTTTTTAACGCTAAGGGAATAACAATATCTTGCAAACGTTTCGTGAACGATAAATTATTAGAATTATTTAATAAAATTTGACTATACATTTCATTTTCATTTATAAGTGTATTGAAAGTATAAAGAAAATTATCTAATACTTTATCTTGTTCTATATTGTCGCTGATTGCTGTTGTTAAATTCGAAACAAATTCTTCTTCAATTTGATTTAACAAATCATATGGGTCTTTAAAATAATTATAGAATGTTACTCTGCTATATCCTGCTTTTTCTGATATTTCCTTTACCGTAATTTTCTCAATCGGTCTTTCTTTGTAATACTCACAAAAAGCATAAATAAAATCTTTCCTTGTTGCTTCTGTTATTTCTGGCTGTTTTTTCATCTACGCTCCTTATCACTTAACACATCCGTCTAATCTGTAAATTGATGTATATTTCATCTGTTGCTATAATATTATACAACACGTGTAAAGCAATCACAAGAAAGGACACCCCATTATGAAAAGATTTCTTATAAAATACAATCTTGAACTATTAACTATTATGATGTTTGCATTTGTAACAATAGTAGCTATTTTCAACTCAGTTCCATCAATTACGCAAAAAATCCTTGTTGTATATGTATTTCTATTCACACTACACGAGTGGGAAGAAAATAGGTTTCCCGGTGGATTCGCAAACATTATGGAAGGAATGATTGGTAAAAAATTCAGCGAAGATGCCAAGGAGCTGTCGCATATTCCAGTTATCATTTTACTTCTAGCGATTCATATTATTCCTTACATTTTTGATTCGACAATCTTTTTAACACTTATTCCTATTTTCCTAGGAATATTTGAAGGATTTGTACACACTATGGGTGTCAAACTATCGAAAGCAGAAAAATTTTATACCCCTGGTATGATTACCGCATATTTAATGTTAATCGTTTCAGTATTTGCTATCTACTATTTATCTTCAAATAATATGATAACCGCAAAAGACTGTATATTTGGAGTTATTTGTATGTTTGCAAGTTTTGCTATTATGCAAAATAGGATACTCGCTATAAATGGAATCGCTTATAAAGATATGCTTAACATAATAAAATCTAAGAAATAAATATCAAAAGCTTCTGTTATACAATAAGTGCCGCAATTTTTGCCATCAGGAAAGCAATCAGCGGATATACCACCAATGTTCCAATCCACTTTCTAATCAACACTTTTACTGGAATATATGGTTTCAAATCTTCCGTTCCCGGTATAAGCCACGCCTGTGTATGTCCTACCCAATACCAGTCAATAAAGAATCTGTCAAATAGCCCCATAATAACCAGTATAATAGTCATTTGGATAAATCCTTCTGTAAAATCAGTAACACCATTCACTCCATATACCATATAAGGAACTAGTGTGAACAATGGAATAAATAAAACAATTGATGAAACAAGGAACTGCTTCTTGATTTGCTCTTTTGTCACCAATCCCAATTCAACAACACGTTCCTGTACATCTTTTTCATAAAGACATACTAAACCAACTGCTCCATTTCTTATTCCTACCACACAATACATTAGCAGAATAAAACACATCACTATACCTTCAAAAAATACTAACATATGTATTCCCTCCCGACTAAAACCTCATATTTATACCTATATTTTATCACTTTACCTATTCTATATCAAACCTTCTAATATAAAAGCCACATATCAACCATTTTACAAAATAAAGAAACAGCCACACCAACAGGAAATCCATTAGTGTGACCGTTCTTTTTAGATTACTTCTTTATAGGTTAGGAAAACTTTAATTACTATTTAATAGACCATCCTGCAAAGAAGCCGCCGCGTACAGCACCTTCGATAGCACGGATTTTCTGACAATCGCCTACAACCGATACAATTGAGTTGTATTTGTTGCAAATTCTATTTACAACATCTGAGTTTGGTCTCATACCAAATGCAGAAATAACAGTATCTGCTTCAATTGTTTTAACATTGCCATCAGCATCTGTTACAACTACACCATTTTCTGTAATTTCAGATATCTTATGTCCAGGCATAGCTTTAACATTATATTTTTCCATTGTATCTAACAACCAGTTTCTGTTATCAATCTTAGTTACATCTGGAGCAATAACATTCTGCATTTCAATAACAGTTACTTCTTTGCCTTCCATTGCAAGTTCAATACCAGCATCACAACCAGAAAGTCCACCACCAGCAATAACGATACGATTGCCTTTTACAAGTTCTGGTTTTGCATGTGATTCTGTTACTTCAACAACATTCGCACCATCAATACCTTTGATAGGTGGCATAAATGGAGAAGCTCCTGCTGCAACAATAATTGCATCAGCATTTTCCAATTCAGGTGAGTTTTCATCAATACATGTACTCAGACATACCTTAACACCTGTCTTTTCTAATTGTGTAATTTGATATTTCATGAAAGCACCAATACGGAACTTAAATGATGGAGCCGATGCAGGAATCAACTGACCACCTAATACAGGTGCTTTTTCATAAAGTGTTACATTGTGGCCTTTTTCTGCAGCAACTCTAGCAGCTTCCATACCACCAGGACCACCGCCTACTACTACGACATTCTTAGGATTATCAGTCTTAACTAAATCAAACTGACCTTCTGCTGTAGCCTGTGCATTTGTTGCACAACGTACATAAAGACCATTCCAGCTACGTCCTGAGCACTGGTTACAGAAAAGGCATGGGCGGATATCTTCCAATCTATCTTCGAAAACCTTATTAGGAATTTCTGGATCGGCAATTAAAGGACGTCCCATGAGAATCACATCTGCTTTTCCATTTTCAAGTGCATCTACAGCTGTATCTGGAGTATGATTACCTGCATTAAGAACAGGGATATTTACTTCTTTTTTCACCATAGCCGCAGCTTCAATCATAGAGCCTACACCTGCAAAATGAGTAGGGAAAATCCATTTTCTATGTTCATAAGCACCAAGGTCGATATCTAAAGCATCTACACCAATAGACTCTAAGTATTTTGCAATTTTAATACCTTCTTCTGCTGTACGACCACCTTCATACATATGGTCTAAAGCCATGCGAACAAAGATTGGGAAGTTTGGACCTACTTCACTACGAATTGCTTCATAAATTTCAGTGATAAAACGCATACGATTTTCAAAAGAGCCACCATATTCATCTGTACGTGTATTCCACTGACTACTTAAGAACTGGTCTAATAAATATCCAACATGTGCATGAATCTCAATTGCATCTGCTTCTGCATATACCACGCGTCTTGCAGCACGTCTAAAGCACTCTACTGCTTCTTTGATTTCTTCTCTTGTCATTGGAGTACATTTTTTATCTGGTCTATAAAACATTGGCACATCTGTAGATGATTTAATTTCGCTATCTTCGTCTCCATAAATAAATGCATTCTTACCTAAACCAAGACTTAACTGAATACAGAGTTTTGCCCCATGTGCATGCACTCTTTCTGCAAGATAATACCAGCTCTTTGTCTGTAAGTTAGTATCACAAGATGTTTGATTTTTTAACCATGCTTCGTTTTTATTAGATACCCACTGAATTTCAGAAATGATAAGACCTGCACCGCCCTTTGCACGTTCTTCATAATAGCGAAGAGCCTTTTCACTCATTGTACCATCTTCATTTTCTGTAAAGGTTCCCATTGGAGCCATTGCAATACGGTTTTTCAAGTCCATACCGTTAATGTTAATGCGCTCAAACAGTTTTTCATACTTTTTGTTCATAGTTTCTTCTCCTTGTAAATTAATATTCACACAAAAAATTTGTGTTTCCTCAACATACTTATGATATAATTGTAATTGATAATTAATTAACAATACACTTACACTTCCACTCAAGTGTGTAAACTTTTTGGAGAAAAAATAATATGTTTGAAACAAAAGAAATTATTGCGGATGGTTTTTTAACATTACTTAATATGAAAAGTCCTGACAAAATAACTGTGAAAGATATATGTAAACAATCAAATATTTCTAGAGAGACTTTTTATTATCACTTCACAGATAAATATGATTTATTTAAATGGATATATAAGCAAAATTTAAGAGAACGAATCCTAAACAACTCACAAGAATCCTCTTGGACAGACCTAATTAGAAAAACAATAGGTGATACTCTTGCCAACAGAGGATTATTTAAGAAAACGATGAAAGATGCATCCTCACCAGAGTATTCAAAAATAATTTTTGATGCTTTATATGAATTTTATGTTGAGGAATTATCCAAAGGGGAATCTGATAGTAAATTATCAGAACAAGTTGAAGCTGAAATCTATATTTATTTAAAAGGTGGCATGGACTACTTTAAATATTATTTTGAACATCACGATGACTCTTCTTATGATAATATTTCAAAATTAATAGCTGGAGCAATGCCAGAATCTCTAAGCCAATTATGGAAAAAATAATAAAAAAAGTGCATAGCATCTTGACCTTCGGTCAATCTGCTCGCAGACATTCTACTGCAGATTGAGCCTTGCAACGCGCGTAGCGTCTTGCCCCTACGCGACAATACACGGAGCGCAATCGCAGGTATAAGATACCTCTTTTCTATAGCAACTCTGTTAGAACTATGTATTGGCATAGTGTCACAACTGAATGTGATAAGGATTACTTATTGCACCTTATCATTTAACAGTTCGAAATTGGAATTGGATATCAAGAACAAACGGCAAGTATCTTTTCTACTGCAGCCTTACTTCCTCCACATTTTGAAAAACTATCGCTTATCACGGTTGCTTGTTCTTTGTACTCTGATTGCTGCAAGAGTTCTTTAACCGCCATTTGAATATCTGATATAGAATCACCACTTAAATACATTCCTGCCCCAAGCTCATTTACACGAAATGCAACACCTTTTTGTTCATTCGTTTGCGGATACATTACAAGTGGCACCTTAGAATACAACGCTTCACTTACACTATTCATACCACAATGCGTAAGGAATGCATCTGCTTTCTCAAGCACTGCAATCTGATCCACATAAGGTAACACATAAAACTGTGCCTTACTCTCTGATTTTGTTACATATTCTTCTAATTGCTTGATATCTACTTGACTACCAATAGAGAGTACCACTTGATAATCACTATCTTTAAGTGCATCTATACAGTTCTTGTAAAAGATCGTCATATCATTGTTTACTGTTCCCATCGAGATATAGACAAGCTTCTCTCTTGTCTTTTCAAACGCATCGTTTTTCGGACGAATAGACGGACCAACAAATACATATTTATCAGAAAATGTATCGGAATATGGTTGAAACTCTGGAGACGTATACACAATCGTATTCGTATCATTATCATTTTGAATAATCTCGATTACATTTTTTATATCATAACCGTTTTCTTGTAATCTCTTGATGTGCTTTTGAGCTTTTCCCATTTGAATTAAGATTTTGAACAAATCTTTTAGACTACCCTGCATCACTTTTGCAGAATCTTTATTAAACGCGAAAGTTGTGGTAGAAGAAACAAATGAAATATTAAGTTTTTTTGCTATAAGTTTTCCCCATAGTGCCATGGAATCTGCTACGATACAATCAGGCTTCCACTGTTTTATCTGCTCCAAAAGAGCAACATCCATCGCAAGCGTTGAATTCACTAAAATTTCAATTGCAAAAGACATATCTTCTGCAATGCGTTTTCCATCTGCCGGAGTCAGTTTTTGCTCAAAATCATAATCATCACAAGAAATATATTCCGCGCCTGTGGACTCTATCTTTTCTTTCATACATTCATAAGAATAATATCTTACTTCATGTCCCTGATGAATGAGTTCTTTTACCACTTCTAATGTTGGATTTGTATGACCATGTGCTGGAATACAAAAGAATGCTATCTTACTCATATTGTTCGCCTTCTTTCTTTACTACGTTTATCATATTTAGAAAGTTTGATTCCTTGATCAGCGCTATCCCTTGATATTCATCCCCAAGAACAATAAATCTATCTCCACTCTGAACCTGGAAAATCTTCCTTGCTTTGTGTGGTATCACAATCTGTCCTTTATCTCCAACTGTCACTACACCAAATACATGCTTACCCTTTGGTGGTACATTAAGCCCCATTTCATCTTTCGTATAATTCACTAAATCATCTAGTGTTACATTATAAAGTTCTGCCAGCAACACACATTTTTCTATATCTGGCATGGTTTCTCCACTTTCCCATTTTGCAAGAGCTTGTCTACTAACGCCTACACGCTCAGACACTTCTTCTTGCGTCAACTGATGTAATTTTCTTAAAGAATATAAGTTATCACTAATCATCTTTTTCCCCACCTTTGTTATGTTTGATTACATTATATCTATACCTATCCTATTTTACAATCAACCAGACTTACCATTATGTAGGAATAATGTTATGATTTGTTGCATTAGAAAAGGTCGCTAAATTTCTAGCGACCTTTCTTTCTTATACATCTATTTTTGAAAACCACTTCGGTACATTTTGCGATAATCTAACTATATTTCCCGACTTATATATCGCAAATCGTCTAAACTTCTCAGAATTATCATACAACGCAACCAAATCACAATCCTTAATAATCCGATTAAGCTGTATAAATGTTTCTACATACCTTCTCTCAATATCGTTTTCCGGAATTCCATGTCCACCTTGTTCAACACGATATTTTACTCTCTCTTTTGCAATTTCAGCAGATTCAACTCCTACATAATGTAACTCAATAAAATAACCTTTTTCTTTTGCTTTCAAGATATTTCTAATTATTGAATTTCCGCACAATGTAGTTTCTTGATTAAAAGTAACACCATCCTCTAAATATTTAGATATGTTTTTTACTGCCATTTTCCCCGCAGCAAAAACATCTCGAACATTTTTCCAATCTCCAATCTCCCTCACTAATTCATCAACATTTACTCTTGGCATACCCTCAAATTCATCATACATCTGATAGAGTGTTGATTTCCCTGCACCATTTACACCCGCTATAATAATATATTTCTTCACTAAAACAACTTCCTTTCAACAACTTCTCGTTGCTTTACCTGAAGAAGGAAATCACCTATCAATTCATAGAAAGTTTTCTCATCTTCTGTTTTAGCCTCTAATAATAACTGTAATGTATCTTGTGGGCGAAGTTTCTTAATCTCTTCATATACATTTCCATACTGCATTTTTTCTCTTACCGTACTCTCCTGCATGCCTACTAATTCCACAGACAAGTCTAGTTCCATACTTCTAGCATATCGTACGAGACTATCTAACGATGCTTCATTTCTCTTTAACTCTATTCTTGCTATATTGGCTCTTTTCATACCAGTCGCATCCGCAATATCCTTCTGTGTTAATTTGAGCTGTTTACGATATTCAATTAATTGATCAACAATATCATCCGTAATTCGTTTTGAATCTTTTTCAATTAAAAAATTAACATTTTCTGTGCTAACAATATAATCCACATTATTCATATACATACTCCTTCTATAAAAGTATCTTATGTGATACTATTATTGCACACCTTTTACAAAAATACAACCTCTTATGTATAAAAAAATCTCCTGCCCTAACCATTGCGGTTTGAGCAAGAGATTTGATTGTTTACTTATGTTTCAGCAACCGTTATATCAAGGATAGCCTACTTATTATTGATTGCGGCCTGAGCAGCAGCAAGTCTAGCGATTGGTACACGGAATGGTGAACATGATACATAATCAAGACCAATCTTGTGGCAGAATTCTACTGATGTAGGATCTCCACCGTGTTCGCCACAGATACCTACGTGAAGGTTACCATTAACTGGTTTACCAAGTTTGATAGCTGTTTCCATTAACTTACCAACACCTGTCTGGTCAAGTTTTGCAAATGGATCGTTTTCAAAGATCTTTGTATCATAGTAAGCATCTAAGAATTTACCAGCATCGTCACGAGAGAAACCATATGTCATCTGTGTTAAATCGTTTGTACCAAAACAGAAGAAATCTGCCTGAGCAGCAATTTCATCAGCTGTTAAGCAAGCACGTGGGATTTCCATCATAGTACCTACTTCGTAGTGAAGGTCAGCACCAGCTGCTTCGATTTCAGCGTTTGCTGTAGCGATAACGATATCTCTTACATATTTTAATTCTTTAGCATCACATGAAAGTGGAATCATGATTTCTGGAACTACTTTCCAGTCAGCATGTGCTTTCTGTACGTTGATAGCTGCACGGATAACAGCTTTTGTCTGCATCTTAGCAATTTCTGGATATGTTACTGCAAGACGAAGACCACGATGTCCCATCATTGGGTTGAATTCGTGTAATGATGTAATAATAGCTTTGATTTCGTCTACAGATTTGCCCTGAGCATCAGCAAGTTTCTGAATGTCAGCTTCTTCCGTTGGAACGAATTCATGTAAAGGTGGATCCAAGAAACGAATTGTAACTGGGTTACCTTCAAGTGCTTCGAATAATCCTTCGAAGTCTCCCTGCTGATATGGAAGGATTTTTTCAAGAGCTACTTCTCTTTCTTCTGCTGTATCAGAACAAATCATTTCACGGAATGCAGCGATACGATCTTCTTCGAAGAACATATGCTCTGTACGGCAAAGACCAATACCTTCAGCACCAAGTTCACGAGCTTTACGAGCGTCAGCTGGTGTATCAGCATTTGTACGTACTTTTAATGTACGGAATTTATCAGCCCAAGCCATGATACGTCCGAATTCACCAGCGATAACAGCATCTACTGTTGGAATAATTCCAGCATAGATGTTACCTGTTGTACCATCGATAGAGATTTCTGAACCTTCTGTAAATGTCTGGCCAGCCAATGTAAATTTCTTGTTTTCTTCATCCATGTTGATGTCGCCACAACCAGAAACACAACATGTACCCATACCACGAGCTACTACAGCAGCATGTGATGTCATACCACCACGAACTGTTAAGATACCCTGAGCAGCTTTCATACCTGTGATATCTTCTGGAGATGTTTCAAGACGTACTAATACGACTTTTTCTCCTCTTTCAGCCCAAGCAACTGCGTCGTCAGCTGTAAATACAACTTTACCACAAGCAGCACCTGGTGAAGCACCAAGACCTTTTCCAAGTGGAGTTGCAGCTTTAAGAGCAGCAGCGTCGAACTGTGGATGTAATAATGTATCTAAGTT
>JAZPYQ010000039.1:0-10942 GCA_045544235.1 Agathobacter sp.
GCTGACATATCTGTAAACAAATCTCTACATTTATTCATATGAATCATACAATCCATGTATAAAATAGGTACACCAGTTTCATCATAAAAGTCACGCACCATTGGACAGATTGTCATATGTGCTGGTCCATGGAAACTGATATATACCTGGCGTTTGAAACCGAGTCTAAGCAAACTTCTAGCAACTGCGCCCAAATAATCAATACCCTGACGGATAGAAACTTGAACAGTACCTCTACCAGAAGCTGTTGCTCCTGCATAAAAATATGGAAGACCTGTAAGCACAAGCCCATCACATGCTTCAGCCATCTTGAGTGCATACGCTTCGCTAATTACGGTTTCACTATCTAATGGAAAGCCTCCATGCATTTCTACAGTTCCTACTGGAACAATAATGATATCATTTCTTTTTAAATATTCCTGTACTTCGGAATTTAACATTTTTGGTAAAATTCTTGTACGCATATCCATAGTTTTCCCCTCCTAATAACAAAATAGGTGGTAGATTTTCCAACCTACCACCTACTAAAATCAACATTTATAATTACTGCTGTGCTTTTTTAGAAGCTTTGTATTCAGCTAATTTTGCACGGGTTTCTGGTGTCATGTTCCATACAAACTTGAATGCAGCCCATGAACCAAGAATAAAGATACCAGGGATTGCTACACACATAATTTTAATTCCCATTACAGTACCAGCTGCCTGTACTGGAAGTGCAGCATTGTAACCGATAACACCAAGCATAAATACTGCAAATGAGTTACCTACAGTCTGACCAACACGACGTGAAAGGTTGAATGTACCATAGATAGAACCTTCCGTACGTTTTCCTGTAACCATCTCATTGTAGTCGATTGCTTCACCAACAAGACCCCACTGCATGTAAATAGATACGCTGGCAGCACCCATACCAAGTGCATTCATAATGATATGTACGTATGGATTTACATCCATTGTCATATGTAATCCAAAGAGGATTAAATAAATAACAGAACCTGCTAATAAGCATACACGAATCATTTTTTCGAGTCCAAATTTCTTTGCAAGAATAGGACCACCAATTAATGTGATGAACATAAGTGGCATAGAAAGAACAGAACCCATACTTGCTAATGTTAAATCTCCATAAACTACAGTAAACATGTAGTTTGATAATGTGCTGCCTACATACTGCATGGTACAGATACATAAACCATGCATACAAAGTGCAACGAATGGACGATTTACTTTTACTACGTTTAAGATATCTGTAATCTTAATGTTTTCATCCTGACCTTCTGGATTTTCCACATTGTTACGTTCTTCTGTAAGAGCATAGTGACCTAACATCATAATTAAACCACCAACAGCACAAACTACAGAACCAATCGCATAACCAGTTGGGTTATTCTCTCCACCAAATGCTGTAATAATAAGTGGCATTAAAATAACTGGAATCATGTTACCAATCATAGAACCGAAACCACGTGCAGATGATAATGATGCACGTTCCTGATCTGTATCAGCCATTGCTGCAAGTAAAGATCCCATAGGGATGTTAAACATTGTGTATGCACCTTCGTATAAGATTTTAAGTACGAAAAGCATTGCAACTAGAGCTACACCATCAAAGAACTGAGGCACTGACCAAAGTGCAATAAAACCAACAGATACCATAGGTGCCGCACGAAGTAACCATGGACGGAATTTTCCTTTTGGGTTCTTTTTCTTCGCAAATGCTTTATCCATCAAAGCACCCATAAGTGGGTCATTAATGAAATCCCATGTGTTCCAAATAAGTAAAAGTGTTGCAAGAAGTGTTGTATTTAATCCTAATGCATTTGTACAGTACAATGTAAATGTACTACCCATAATAGCAAATGTCATACATCCACCAGCATCACCAAGGGCATAACCAAATTTGTGTTTAAAGGTTAAGCCTGATTTTGTCTTTTCTTTTGACATAATTGTTTCTCTCCTTTTCCTTTGAATTTTACAATCATTATATGATAACTTAATCATACAAGAAAAAACTTGCAAAACAAATTGCGTATAGCGTCAAAAACATTGCAAATCTCTCAAACTTAATTTATAATTTATTTATATTTACTAAAGCAATGGAGGCGAATTTGTGAAAATAGACCAAGTCAAACTTTTATCCAATCTTTTCGAAATCAATCCGTTAGATGCACAAAAAGAAATCCTAGAAAGCGGCATTGATTTTTCTGACATTTATCAGGAGTTAGAAATGAGCTCTAGGTACGTGGATACACATATGGACATCAGTCTTGGAGACATCCCTGTAAATCTGCATAGCCATAGTTTCTATGAGATTATCTATGTGCTTAGCAACAGTGGCACTCAGTATCTGGCAGGCACGAAGCGTTATTTGTTACAACGCGGTGATGTTATCATCATTCCTCCCGGAATCGGACATAAGCCATTATTTCCATCGGAGCTAGCCGAACCTTATAAAAGAATTGCTCTTTGGGTAAGCAATGAGTTTATAGAAGCAACCAGCCTTATTCTTCCTTCTTATACACAACAGTTTAAAGAACAGATATTTCTTCTTCGTACTACTGGTACCCCATATGAATATATCGGCAATTACTTCCAGCAAGGATTAAAAGAAGCTCATGAAAAGAAATCCTGTTGGCAAGTTTCTTTGTGTGGCAACACGATGCAACTACTCGTAGCATGCATTCGTGCTTTTGCAGACTCCGAGAAACAACTTTTGAAAAGTGAAAAACCAGAGATCTTAGATGACGTTGTTTCTTATATCGAATCGCATCTTGATGATAAAATTACCTTAGCAGACATTGCACAACGCTTTTATGTAAGTGAAAGTACCATCGGCCAAACGTTTCAAAAGAAATTGCATGTTAGTTTTTACCACTACGTAACCCAACGTCGTCTTATTGCAGCCAAAAGCATGATGCTAAAAGAACACAATCTAGATGAGCTTAGTGAAAAAGTTGGCTTTAGAGACTATTCTACCTTTTATCGTGCATTCAAAAAGGAATTCGGCATCTCTCCAAAGGAATATCGAAACCTTATTGCAGAAGGTCAGTCAAACTTGATATAATAAAAGGCATTGAAGAACAGAAATGAGGAACACAATATGCTTACTTATGACGAAGTATTAAATCTAAATTATTATAAAAAAACATCCTACACTGGTTGGATGAAACCACTACGCTTCTTAATTAAAATGGAAAAACCAGAAGACGGAGAACCAATCTTTCATGCATGGGTATGGCCAGGCCCATATATTTTTGACCTAACGGATGATAGTTTAAAAATAGATACAACAGCTCCTTTTTCTGAAGATGGAAAACGTGAAATTGTAGATTGGATTAATGCACAATTCGATTTACATAAAGATGAATGGTCTTCTAAAATCTTATAGCAGTCCAAGTTTATACCATCCACATGAATTTCAAAAAAGGACTTGACTAAGCCCCAAAAGTGGGATAATATATCAATGTTGTGAAAACAAACGGGCTTATAGCTCAGCCGGTTAGAGCGCACGCCTGATAAGCGTGAGGTCGGTGGTTCGAGTCCACTTAAGCCCACTAAGCAGTTTCCGAAAGGAAGCTGCTTTTTTGTTTATCATCTATTTCCAATAAAAAATGCGTAACAGATAAAATCTGTTACGCATTTATCATTTATTTCTTTGCTAAGGATGTAAAATTATTCCTGTTCAGCTTTTGCAGCTCTTTCAGCTTTCCAAGCAGCAACTTTAGCACGTTCTTTGTCATCAATGTTCCAAATGAACTTGAATGATGCCCAAGATCCCATAGCAATGATAGCTGGAATCAAGATAACCATTGCTTTAATACCGAAGATTGCTGAAGCAGGCTGTGCTGTACCAGCACCTGCCTGATAACCAAACCATGTTAACATAAGTACTGCTAATGAACCAGATAATGTCTGACCTACACGACGAGTAAGTGAGAATGTACCGTAAATAGCACCTTCTGAACGTTTTCCTGTAAGGTATTCGTTGTAGTCGATAGATTCACCAACAAGACCCCATTGTAACTGTACTGATAATGTAACCAAACCAGTACCAAGACCCTGCCATACAATGAAGAGAATAGGAATCAATGTTGGAGCTGTTATAGCATAAATGAAACATGTGCCAAGTAAGATACATCCTACTAAAATAAATGTACGGATAATCTTAACAAGGTCAATTTTCTTAGCCAAGATTGGAGCAATAATTAAACCACCAAACATAACTGGCATAGAGATAACAGAGCCAATTGCCTGTAATTTAAGGTCTCCTAAAACGTCAGAGTACATATATGTAGCAGCACCCTGTGCAATACCCTGTACGAAACAGATACAGATAGAGTGAACGCAAAGAGCTAAGTAAGGACGGTTAACCTTAAATACATTAAGGATATCTGTAACTTTAACCTTTTCAGCTTCTTTTTCTGCTTCTGTCTTAACAGCGTTCTGAGCTTCCACGTTACGTTCAACTGTGAATGCATAGTGGATGAATACAAGAACACATCCTAATACTGCAGCAACTACAGCTGTAGCAGCGAAACCGAATGGAGTTTCACCTAATGAACCTAAAACTACTGGAAGAGCCATTGCACCGATAGCACCACCTACTGTAGAACCAAATCCACGAGCAGATGATAATGATGCACGTTCTGCGTCATTTGTAGCCATTACACCAAGTAATGAACCCATACCGATGTTCATAACTGTATAACCAAGTTCGAATACTATCTTAGAAATGAAGAGAACAACGATACATAATAAACCATCAAATAAGTTTGGCAATGAGAATACTGAAATTAAACCAACTGCCAAGATTGGAATAGAACGAAGAATCCAAGGACGGAATTTGTTCTGTTTGTTCTTCGCTTTTGTGAACATTACGTCCATGAAAGTACCAACGAGTGGATCGTTGATAGCATCCCATACATTCCATACGATTAAGATACCTGCGTAAATAGCAGGGTTTACGCCTAAAACGTTACGTGAAAAACGTTCCAAGTAACTAATAAGCATAAGCATTACTACACCACCGGCGTCACCAGCACCATAACCGATGTGATGCATTGTGTTCAGTTTTGCAACTGGGGCTTTAGATTTTCCCATAACTTTTCCTCCTAAATTTAATCATAATAAGATAGGCTAAGTATACTAAAGATTCCACCTCAACACTAGAAACAAAAGTCCGTTTTTGTTTTTTTTCGCTAAAAATTATCTCTCCTATTTTATACAAATTGACAAAATATGTCGGATTTTGTACTATGAGAAAAAGGAGGTAATTATGTATCGTCAATGCACAACCGAAAAAACAACAACTCAACAAAAACGTTTTCAAGATGTCTTGTTCCATTCTATGCAAGATAAACTATATACAGACATTACAATTACAGATTTATGTAGTGAAGCTAGTTTAAGTCGCAATATTTTTTACAGACTTTTCGATTGCAAAGACGACGTACTTTACTCGTTAATTGACCAATATCTTTATGAATGTAGTCACTTTGTCAATTCCGAAGATGCGAAGGAGAATTTAACTTCATTCTTTAGATTTTGGAAAGAAAACAGCATTATATTGGGTATACTAGATAAAAATCACTTAGGACCTCTTTTATCGACAAGAGGCACTCTTTGCTGTTGCCGAATGGATTTTGGTATGCAAAAATTTATCCAAGCAGATTGGAATAACTTTGATGTCGAAATACTTTCGTTTTATGTTAGTGCATTTATAGGACTTTTATTTTCTTGGTATCATTCAGACTTTTCACGCAGCGTAGACGAAATGGCAGATATAACCTTTCAGCTACTTTGTCAGCCACCTCTATTAGTGAAGTAAGGCGCTCGCTCTTTGGCTAGTCGCCAGATATGCTATCAAGAAGACGCGCTCAAAAAGCTAAGCCATGTAAGCTCGCGTTCGAACACTTCGTGTTCTTCTCCGTTGCTTCGCAACTATAACGCTCGCTCTTTGGCTAGTCGCCAACATGCTATCAAGAAGAATAGCTCGAATCCGCAACAAGTTGCTCCTTCTCGCTTTTCGGCTAAGCGCCGAATTTCAAAAAACAAAAACAGGTCGTTACAAGTAAACTTGCACGACCTGTTTTATTTTTCTCATTCTTCTTGATAGCTACTAAATATTTTTGAATCTGCCTACTTCGTCCTGAAGTCCTTCTGAAATTTCTCGGTTTATGTCTGCTTCCCCTTTAATAGAAACTAACGCTTCTACTAATGCACCTGTACTCTGTGCTGCAGATGTAACTCCCTGTGCACTTTCATCTACTGCAATGTTGATACCGTCTATGCCTTCTGCCATCTGAGCCATAGTATCAGTAAGTTTCTGTGCACTAATATTGAAGTTCTGTAAGATTTCATCCATGTGATCAGCATCTTCATGATATGTATTTGCCATTCCTACGAACTTGTCATAGTCTGTAAGTACAGTTTCATCAATAAATGCAATCATATCATTTGCATTCTTAGCAAGATCTTCTACTGCGCTAGTAACCATACCACTAATAGCCTGAATGTTGTTTGCAGTATCTTTTGAACGTTCTGCCAAGTCACGAATTTCGTCTGCTACTACAGCAAAACCTCTACCAGCATCACCAGCTCTTGCAGCTTCAATAGAAGCATTTAAAGCAAGGAGGTTTGTCTGATTAGAAATACCTAAAATATCATTTGTGAGTTCATTAATTTGTTCTACGCTACGGCTATTTTCAATCGCAACTTCTAAGAGTTCACGAATACCACCCATCATTTCGGTAGTAGTTTCTTTACTGGTCTCTGCTTCACTACGAACGTTGATTGCACGGTCTTTAATTCCACCTACATATTCTTTTCCTGTTTCAGCCATGTTGCTCATGTCATTTGCTGAATTGAGAATATCCTGAACACCTGTTGTAATTTCGTCCAATGTAGCAGCTACTTCTTCCATACTAGCTGAAAGCTGTTCCATTGTAGCAGAAATACTACTTGCACTTTCATTGGAATCGTTAATACCATTTGTAATATTGTTTACAAGCTCATTCATATGAGTAGATTCATCTCGAATCTTAACCATAATACCCTGAAGCTGTTCAATAAATCCGTTTACACCAGTAACAAGCTGACCTACTTCGTCCTTTGTCTTAACCTGAATACGTTCTGTTAAGTCACCCTCATTATTATCAATCTTCTGAATAATCTGATTTAAATGTCCACTAGCATTCTTTGCAGGATTTGCAACTGTTTTATTAATGTAAATAATCATAACAACTGCTGCACCAATAAACACGAAGAACATAGTATCCGAAATAGATGAATAGCTTGCAACATTTGCTTGTTTCTGTTTCATTAAGCCGTCTGCTGCTTTTGTTACTAAATTAACGAAGTTTGTTTCCGCTTCTGTTAATGCCTCAATATTTTTTGTAGCACCATTGTTTGCTTCTACATAACCTGGGTCACCTGCCAAATACAACTGACCAACTGTGGCTGCCTGTTCCTGTACTACAGCAGTAGCTGCTTCATAAGTTTCCAATGCAGCTTTTACGTCAGCTTTTGTAATTTTACTACCTTCTAAATCATTTGGTTCCAAAGCATCAACAATTGCATGCATTTCTTTAAAAATAGCCTGCGTCGTTTCAATCTCAGTTGGAATCAAGCCTGCAATAGATTCCTGTGCTGCTGGCATATCGTAGTGAACTACCATATTTGCATAGAAAGTACAGTTGTCTGTAGCCTTTACCAATCTTGTCTCTGCTCTTTCCAGCTGAACCCACTTGTTATACACACGAGTCATGCCACCCAAAGCCTGTTCCTGCGCAAAACCACTTGCAAAAGATGTAACGAGATACATAATTGTCATCAGTATCATCATTACCATTATTTTAGCACCAATTTTCTTTCCCATTTGTAACCTCCCAAACCTCTTTTGTTTCATGTAAATTGTACGCTACTAAATTGTATGCGCAATTTGCACAATTAAACATAATTATATACACATATTTTACCCCTCTTTTCACAATAAGTCAATGGAAGACAATAAAAAAGAAAGCCCTTACAAGCTTCCTTTTCTAAGTAAGATGCGGATGACAGGAATCGAACCTGCACGTCGGGGACACCAGAACCTAAATCTGGCGCGTCTGCCAGTTCCGCCACATCCGCGTATGTTTTTTTACCTCTGCACTAGTATATGCATCAGCAAATGATATATTACCATTTTCAGCCCTCAAAATCAAGACACTTTTCCCAATTTGTGTAAAAGAAAATTTACATATCTAACAATTCCTTTTTCTATAGAAATCATGTATAATGTTTTTATATTATAACTTAAATAAGGAGAAGTGAAATGAAACTGAATTACAAAAGAACGGTACTCATTGGTTTAGCCTTCATGTCCATCAGCGCATTCTGGCAGATGTATGACAACGTAGTACCACTTATCTTGAAAAACACCTTTGGTATGGGTGAAACTATCACAGGTGCAATCATGGCAGCAGACAACATCTTAGCATTGTTCCTGCTCCCAATCTTTGGTTCCCTTTCTGATAAGGTAAACACCAAACTCGGAAAGCGTATGCCTTTTATTTTAATCGGTACAGCACTTGCATGTACACTTTTAGTTATCCTTCCAATTGCGGATAATACAGTAAACATTGTTTTATTCGTTGGTGGATTATTCTTTGTACTTATCAGTATGGGAACTTATCGTTCACCTGCAGTTGCTTTGATGCCAGACTTAACTCCAAAGCCACTTCGTAGTAAAGCAAATGCAGTTATCAACTTGATGGGTGCAATTGGTGGTGTATATACACTTATTATGATTAAAGTTTTAGTTGGCAAAGGAGACAAGCCTAACTACTTCCCATTATTTATGTCTGTAGGCGTAGTAATGGCTGTAAGTGTAATTCTTCTCTTCCTTACTATTAAAGAAAATAAACTTCGTAAAGAAAGAGAAGAACTTGAACTCGCTGAAGGTCTTGTAGATGATGATGAGCCTGTAAATGAACATGCAGGTCAAAAGCTTCCTAAAGATGTATTCCGAAGCCTTTGCTTCATCCTTGCATCTGTAGCATTCTGGTTTATCGCTTACAACGCAGTTACCACAGCATTCTCACGTTATGCTGTGCAGGTTTGGGGCTTAGAAGGCGGCGGATACGCTGACTGTTTATTAGTAGCAACAGTTGCTGCAATTATCAGTTACATTCCAATTGGTTCCATTGCTAGTAACATCGGCCGTAAAAAAACCATCATTATCGGTGTTGCATTATTAGGTGGATGTTTCTTTGCAGCAAGTTTATTTAATGAATATCATCCAGTAATGGTTGTATTCTTCTGTATCATCGGTTTTGCATGGGCTGCTATCGGCGTAAACTCTTATCCAATGGTAGTAGAAATTGCTTCAGCTGGTGATGTAGGAAAATATACTGGTTTGTACTATACTTTCTCTATGACAGCGCAGGTTATCACACCTATCCTTTCTGGATGGTTATTAGAAAACGTTGGTTACAGAACATTATTCCCTTATTCTGTAGTATTCTGTATCCTTGCTATCATTACAATGTCTCAGGTTAAGCATGGCGATTCTAAACCAGCCAAAAAGAAAAGCGCTTTAGAAAACTTAGACGTTGACGACTAATACTATTTTTAACAAATGAGGGGGTCCTATTATGGACGTATTAATAACCGTGCTTATTGTACTTCTGGTGCTTATTGTACTTTATATATTTATGGTAGCACCACGAATGATTAATAGAGCCGATCGTACACCTTTCTATGACAGACATTATGCACATAGAGGTCTCTTCGATAACGACTCTGATGCTCCTGAAAACTCATTAGCGGCTTTTAAAAAAGCCGTTGATGCAGGTTACGGCATCGAACTTGATGTTCAATTAAGCAAAGATGACAAATTGGTGGTATTCCACGATGCCACATTAAAAAGAATGTGCGGTACAGATGGAAAAGTTTGGGATTATACATTAGAAGAACTTCAACAAATGAAGCTCGCAGGTTCCAACGAAACCATCCCAACCTTTGAACAATTCTTAGAAGTTGTAGATGGAAAAGTTCCATTCATATTAGAATTCAAATTAGATCGCGCACAAACCAGAGTTTGTCAATTAGCAAACGAAGTATTAAAAGATTACAAAGGTATTTACTGTATCGAAAGTTTCCATCCACTGGCACTTCTTTGGTACCGTAAAAACAGACCTGATGTCTTAAGAGGACAGTTGTGTGAAGAATTCTTCCGCAATGAAACATATAAAGGGAAGTTCTTATTTATGATTCTTCCATATATGCCATTCAACTTCCTCACCAGACCAGACTTCATTGCCTACAACCACCTGCATGCACACAACATTTCTCGTCGTACATGCAAATTACTCGGTGGCTTATCCGTAGCCTACACCATCAAAAGTGTAGAAGAATACGAAAAAGCAAAAGACAAATTTGAGTTATTCATCTTTGACAGTTGCATCCTTTAAACGAACCCAAGGGGCTATCGCAAAACGATAGTCCCTTTATTTTTTATTATTTTAAACAAACGAATGCTCTATACTACGGCGGAGTGGTTTATAGAAAAATGTCATATTTCCCAAAAGGCTCTCTGATGGATGTTTTTGTGTCTTTCAAGTGTTCGACAATCCACGCAGTATGTCCGTGGTGTTAAAACACTCTCTGACTTTCGAGTTTCTCTAAGCGGGCACTCCATAAATTTTGATTTCATGCTGCGTGCATAAACTCGACGCAAGAGCTGCGTCTCAGACAATATGCACGTAGCATGATTTATTTATGTCGTTTGCCCGCGTAAGAGAAACTGACAAAAGTCTTCGAATGTGTTTTAGACACCCACGAACATACTGTCGCGGATTGCTCGAACCTTTGAAAGACATAAATAATAGACAACATCAGAGAGCTCTTTTGCTGGAAATACGAACATTTTTCTATATTAACGACGAAGTAGTATAGAGCA
>JAZPYQ010000040.1:0-23871 GCA_045544235.1 Agathobacter sp.
GAATGTGTTTTAGACACCCACGAACATACTGTCGCGGATTGCTCGAACCTTTGAAAGACATAAATAATAGACAACATCAGAGAGCTCTTTTGCTGGAAATACGAACATTTTTCTATATTAACGACGAAGTAGTATAGAGCACTCGTTTGCTAAAAAGAACAACTAAATAAGGGGCCATCGTGGATGCGACAGCCCCAGTGGGTTAGAGGGATAGTTGGATGTTGTAGGTCTCGAGCCAGTAGAGGATTTGGAGGTAGTGGGCAGAGAGCTGTGGGCCAGCCATAAGTTGGCCGTACCAAGGGTGTCCTAGGTCTTTGGTTTGGCGACAGAAGGTCTCTGCTTTTTGGCGGTCTACGAAAGCCAGGAGAGGACAATCAGGTTTACGGAGCTGGTTTAAGAGCTCGTTGTTAACCATGGCCTCGTAGCCAGGATCGTAGGTCTTTGGATAAGGGCTCTTTTTGCGAAGGCGAATGTCCTCAGGAAGAAGACCCTTGGCGTACTCACGAAGCAAGTGTTTGCGCTCACCATTTTTTGCTTTCATTTCAAATGGAACATTGAATAGGTATTCTGTTAGATCTTGATGCGCAAAAGGAACGCGAGCATCCATGCTATGGATTGCTGCAGCACGATCTCCACGGTTTACTAAAGTTTGCATGAAATAACGGATAGTTAGGTAAAAGGTTTTGCGATGTAAAAATTCTTTAGGTGTATTTTCGCCATTTAGACCTATCTCTTTGCAAGTGTCAAGGTATGCATTTTGTGTGCACTCTCCAAGAGATATGGAGGAAAGAAAATCATCTCGTAATAAAACTTGTCTTGGGGACAAGTCCATAGACCAAGGAAACGTTTTAGGATCCTCTTCCTTGTGATACCAAGGATATCCACAGAAAATCTCGTCGGCACATTCCCCTGTAAATACAATTTTATGTCGAGCACTTACCTTGTCGCAGAAATACATATATGAGGAATCCACGTCTGCCATGGTTGGTAAATCATGAGCCACTACTGAACGCTTTAAATATTTAAACTGAGTATCGTTGTCACAGTTGTATATGGTATGTTTCGTGCCTAAGTAAGTAGACATTTCCTGAACGAAAGGAGCATCTAGTGAAGGCTGGAAAGCATTTGCTTTGAAATGTTGCTTGCTATTATCGAATTCCAGAGAGTAGGTGGATAATGGGCTTTCCTCTGACTGGGTAAGTTTGGCAGCTACTATGGATGAATCCAGCCCACCAGATAGAAAACAACTGCGAGGCATGATGGAAGGTGTTAAATTTTCCATGGATTGATCCAGTAATTCTTTTATGCGATCCAGTGTATCTTCATAGCTATCAGTGTGTTCTTTTATTTCAAAAAGATGATAGGCTTCCTCTAAAAAAATATCCTTACCAAAGGTAATAAAGTGTCCCGGTTTTACCTCAGAGATGTTGGGAAAAATAGCACTTCCCGGACGACGGGCAGGACCAAGACTAAAGAGTTCCGTTAATCCATCTTTGGTTACAACAGGGGTCACTCCTGGATATTGAAGTAGTGCCTTTATTTCAGAGGCAAAGATAAGAGTGTGATTCTTATGACTATAAAAGAGAGGACGAAGTCCTAGTGCATCTCGAAACAGGTAGAGGGTTTTCTGATTCTCATCATAAATCGCCATGGCAAAAGCGCCTCGAAGTTGCTTGACAAAATCGGTGCCATTTACAAAAAAAGAAAAAAGTAATACTTCACCCAGAGACATTTTTCTTGTGGAAATACCACGAGTTTCTAAGTCCATTGCCACGTCTTCTGGATTGGAAATAAAACCGTCCAGTAGCATGGTGTAGGTGTTGTCTTTATATGTTCGAGTAATAGGTTGAATTTGATGATGAAAGGTGCCAGGTATGTATCCTGCTGACAGAAAATTTTGATTAAAAGCTCCGTGGGGAAAATAATGATAAGATTGTTCATCAGGACCTCGATGAATCAATGCTTTGGACATGTCGTGGATTGTTTTGATACAAAATTCATTTTCTTTCGAATAAATGGTATTAGGTTGAAAAAAACCTGCAATGCTACTCATAGAATAAACTCCTTAAAATACTTCTTAAAAAGTTTATGAGTGAAATAAAAAAAGAGAACTGCCAATTGACAGTTCTCTGAAAAATCATACATTATGCATTCTGTGCTTCGTATGCTTCACGACAAGCTTTTGCAAGCTGATCACCACAAGAAGTGTTTTTCATACCACAACGGATTCCGCCGATGCGTTTTTCAACTTCTTCTACAGTAAGACCTTCTACAAGTTTTGGAATAGCCTGTAAATTTCCATGGCATCCACCTGTGAATTTTACGTTGTGTACGATATTGCCATCTAATTCTAATTCGATTAAAGAAGAGCAAGTGCCCTTTGTTTTATATACGTATGACATAATAAGATTCTCCTTTGCAATTGTAATAACAGATGTATTATATATTGCCTTTTCGTATTTTTCAATGAGTTTCTGCGGAGTGTTAATAAAAAATTCACAAAACGTTTACCTCTTTTTGTTGAGAAAAGCCTTGCGAAGTGGTACAATATCATGAGATTTTGTGTAATTAGAGACAAAAAGGAGTTAAAAATGGGTATTATTGAAAAAATCTTTGGAACCCACAGTGAAAGAGAATTAAAAAGAATTTATCCAATCGTTGATAAAGTAGAATCTTTAAGAGATTCTATGATGGCTCTTTCAGATGCGGAATTAAAAGCAAAGACAAAAGAATTTCAGAATAGATTATCTGAAGGTGAAACATTAGATGATATTTTGCCAGAAGCATATGCAACAGTTCGTGAAGCTGCACGTCGTGTGCTTGGCATGGAACATTATCGTGTACAGATTATTGGTGGTATTGTTCTTCATCAGGGACGTATTGCAGAAATGAGAACTGGTGAAGGTAAAACTTTAGTATCTACACTCCCAGCATACTTAAATGCATTAGAAGGAAAAGGGGTACATATCGTTACTGTAAACGATTACCTTGCAAAACGAGATGCAGAGTGGATGGGGCAGGTTCATGAGTTTTTAGGCCTTAAAGTAGGTGTTGTTTTAAATAGCATGAACAATGACGAACGCCGTGAAGCATACAAATGTGATATTACCTATGTTACAAATAATGAATTAGGTTTCGATTATTTGAGAGACAACATGGTTATCTATAAGGAACAGTTAGTTCTTCGCAATCTTCATTATGCGATTGTCGACGAAGTAGACTCTGTTCTTATTGATGAGGCTAGAACTCCACTTATTATTTCAGGTCAGAGTGGAAAGTCTACCAAATTGTATGAAGCCTGCGATATGTTGGCAAGACAGTTACAGCGAGGAGAAGACGTAGAAGCATACTCAAAGATGGATGCCATCATGGGTATTGAACAGGAAGAAACAGGTGACTTCGTTGTAAATGAAAAAGACAAGGTAGTTAACTTAACAGAACGTGGTGTGGAAAAAGTAGAACAGTTCTTCCATATCGAAAACCTTGCAGATCCAGAAAACTTAGAAATTCAGCACAACATTATCCTTGCTCTTCGTGCACACAACTTAATGTTCAAGGATCAGGATTATGTTGTAAAAGATGATCAGGTAATGATCGTAGACGAATTTACTGGACGTATTATGCCAGGTCGTTGTGATTCAGATGTTTTACATCAGGCAATTGAAGCGAAGGAACATGTAAAAGTAAAACGTGAAAGCAAAACACTTGCTACTATTACCTTCCAGAACTTCTTTAATAAATTTGAGAAAAAAGCTGGTATGACAGGTACAGCTCTTACAGAAGAGAAAGAATTTCGTGATATCTACGGCATGGATGTAATTGAGATTCCTACAAATCGCCCTGTAGCTCGTATCGATCATGAAGATGCAGTTTACAAAACACAGAAAGAAAAATTCTGGGCAGTCGTACAGGAAGTAAAGAAATCTCATGCAATTGGTCAGCCAGTTCTTGTTGGTACGATTACCATTGAGACTTCAGAACTTGTAAGTAGATTGTTAAAGAAAGAGGGTATTCCTCATACAGTATTAAATGCGAAATTCCATGAAATGGAAGCGGAAATCGTAGCACAGGCAGGTGTTGCAGGTGCGGTAACAATCGCTACAAACATGGCTGGTCGTGGTACAGATATTAAACTTGATGACGAAGCAAAGGCAGCTGGCGGATTAAAGATTATCGGTACAGAACGTCATGAATCTAGACGTATTGATAACCAGCTCCGTGGACGTTCTGGTCGTCAAGGTGACCCAGGTGAATCCAAATTCTACATTTCTTTGGAAGATGATTTGATGAGACTTTTCGGTTCAGATCGTCTTATGGATGTGTTTACTACATTGGGTGTGCCTGAAAACGAAGAAATTCAGCATGGTATGCTTACATCTGCAATCGAAAAAGCACAGCAGAAGATTGAAGGTAACAACTTTGGTATCAGAAAGAATCTCTTAGAGTATGACCAGGTAAATAATGACCAGAGAGAAATTATTTATGCAGAACGTCTTCGTGTATTAAATGGCGAAAACATGCGTGATGTTATCTTTAAGATGATTCAGGATCAGGTAGAGAAAGCAGTAGACATTTGCATTTCCAATGAAATTCCAAAAGAGGAATGGGATTTACGTGAGTTAAACGAATTACTATTACCAATCATACCTCTTAAGAAGATTCGCAAAGATGATATTGCATCTATCAATAATGAAAAAGAATTAAAACAATACTTAAAAGAACAAGCAGTTCGTCTCTATGAAGTGAAAGAGACAGAGTTCCCAGAACCAGAACAGTTCCGCGAACTTGAACGAGTTATCCTGCTTAAAGTTATTGACCGTAAGTGGATGGATCACATCGACGATATGGATCAGCTTCGTCAGGGTATTGGCCTTCAGGCATATGGACAGCGTGACCCACTTGTAGAATACAAGATGGCAGGTTTTGATATGTTTGATGATATGACAGCTGCTATTCAGGAAGATACCGTAAAACTTCTTTTCCACGTAAAAGTAGAACAGAAGGTAGAGCGTGAACAGGTTGCAAAAGTAACTGGAACAAACAAAGATGATTCAGCAAAAGCAGCACCAAAGAAACGCGCAAACGACAAAGTATATCCAAACGACCCATGTCCATGTGGTTCTGGCAAAAAATACAAACAGTGCTGTGGCCGTAAATAAGACAAAAGACGGGATGTCGCAAATTATTTTTTGTGGCATCCCGCTTTTTGCATAAAAATGGACTTGTATTTTTGTGGAAAATGAGAAGAAGAAAAAGAGACATTTGTCCTAGTATAAGAGAGGTATAAGGGATATAATATATAAAATAACGAAGACAAATGAGCAATTTGTCCGTAAAAGGTTAAGGAGGAAAGAGTATGGCAACACCACATAATGGCGCAGAAAATGGAGCATTTGCAAAAACAGTACTTATGCCAGGAGATCCTTTAAGAGCGAAGTTTATCGCAGAGAATTTTTTGGAAAATCCAAAGTTGGTTACTTCAGTAAGAAATGTATTGGGTTATACAGGAACATATAACGGAAAAGAAGTTTCCGTTATGGCAAGTGGTATGGGAATGCCAAGTATCGGAATTTATTCCTTTGAATTGTTTTCAATGTATGGAGTAGAAACAATTATTCGTGTAGGTTCTGCAGGTTCTTATACTGAGGATTTGGATTTGTATGATGTTGTATTAGCAGAAAGCGCATACAGCGAATCAAACTATGCAAAGACACAGAATGGATGCGAAGATGATGTAATGTATCCATCAAAAGAAACAAATGAAAGAATTCTTGCTGCTGCAGAAAAATTAGGTATTCCTTGCAAGGAAACAAGAATTCATTCTAGTGATGTATTTTATCAGGATGCAAATCGTGGAAGTTTCACTCGTTACCCAGAACAGCATGGTGCAAACTGTGTAGAAATGGAAAGTTTTGCACTCTTCCACAATGCAAAGGTATTAGGCAAAAAGGCAGCATGTCTTTTGACAATTTCTGATTCTCTTGTTACACACCAGGAGACAAGCTCAGATGAAAGACAGAATGCATTTACTGCTATGATGAAAATTGCACTTGAAGCAGCAGAATAAAGAGATTTAGGAGATGGGTATGAATAAAAGACTATTTCTTATCGTATTAGATAGTTTTGGAATCGGATATGAACCGGACGCTGCAGAATTTGGAGATGTAGGGGCGAACACACTAGCTAGTATTGTGAAATCCGAAAAATATCACACACCACTTATGAAAAAGATGGGGTTATTTAATATTGACGGAGTAGAAGTTGGTGAGGAAGAGGAAAGACCTATCGCCGCATATGCTCGCTTGCAGGAAAAATCAAAAGGAAAAGACACTACAATTGGACATTGGGAAATCGCAGGCATGGTTTCGCCAAAACCACTTCCTACCTTCCCAGATGGTTTTCCACAGGAAGTGATTGAAGAGTTCGAGAAAAGAACAGGCAGAAAGACACTTTGCAACAAACCTTATTCTGGAACAACAGTTATTGCAGAGTATGGAGAAGAGCATGTAAAAACAGGAGCGTTAATCGTATATACTTCTGCAGATTCTGTTTTTCAGATTGCAGCACATGAGGACATTGTGCCTGTAGAGGAACTATATCGTTACTGCGAAATCGCAAGAGAATTGTTAGTTGGAGAGTTTGGCGTAGGTCGTGTTATAGCAAGACCTTTTATTGGAGAACCAGGCAACTTCAGCAGAACCAGCAATCGTCATGATTATTCTTTGCTGCCACCAAAGGCAACAATGTTGGATGCATTGATAGAGGTAGGATATGAGACCAGAGGAATTGGCAAAATATATGATATTTTTGCAGGAAAGGGTATTCAAAAATCTACTCGAATTAAGAATAATGAGGATGGAATGGAAAAGACCATTGAAACATTAAAAGAAGAGTTTGAAGGTCTTTGTTTTGTAAATCTGGTTGATTTTGATATGACTTACGGACATCGTCGTGACGTAGACGGATATGCAAAGGCTGCAACTGTATTTGATAAACAGCTGGCTACTTTTATAGAGGGTATGAGAGAGGAAGATGTATTGATGATTACAGCTGACCACGGCTGTGATCCGGGATTTACAGGAACCGATCATACTAGAGAATATATACCATTGCTAGTGTATGGAAAACATATTCAGGCAGGAGCAAATTTGGGAACAAGAAGTACATTTGCTGATATCGCTGCCACGATTTTAGATGTTTTTAATGTGCAGAATAATACAGATGGAACCAGTTTCAAAAAAGATATCTGGATGTAAGTAATACAAAGGAGGATGCGAGGTGGAACATAAGTATCTACATCAGGTTCTGCCATTTTGGGATGAGCTGGAAAATGAGAAAAAAGAACAGTTGGAATATTATTTTCATACTGCACCAGTTTGGCTTATGGACTCCTTTAAAATAGAATACATGGAAAAGGGGCATGTTTTCGTAAGAGAAAATGAGCTCGTGGATAAGGTATATATTATTGCAAAGGGGCAAATCAAAGCAACGGACTATCGAGTTTTGGGAGTTGCATATGATTATATGACCTTTGAAGGAACCTATGCCATGGGGGGAATGGAAGTTGTCATGGATTTAGATGCTTACAAAACAACCTTAAAGACCATTACTCCATGTATTATGATAACTATACCGGTAGGAAAGTTTAAAAAATGGTTGGAGACGGATGTGACTGCGTTGAAAAAAGAGGCAAAAGCAGTGGCAACCTATTTAAATCGAGAAGCTAGACAAGGTCGAATTTTCCTTTTTCTGGAAGGGGCAGAACGATTGGAGCTTTTACTCATACAAAAGTATGAGGAAGCAAATGTAAATGAAATGTATGAAACTTCAAGCACACGACAGGAGCTGGCAGAAGAAACGGGATTGTGTGTAAAAACAATTAATCGATCTGTGAAAAAATTAGAAGAAGAAGGATTGATTGGAAGAAGAGGAAATAATATAACTATCTCTAAAAAACAGTATTTGGAAATGAAAGATGCAGTTGGGAAAATAATTGCTATTTAACATAGATAAAAGGACATGTGTCCTTTATATTATTTCTTCTAAAAAGTAAAATAATAACATTGAATTGTGTCGGAGGAGAAGGATATGAATCAGAAAGATATTCTGGCTATTGTAGATCATACATTATTACTGCAGACTGCTACATGGGACGAAATCAAAGCAATCTGTGATGATGGTATGAAATATGAAACAGCATCTGTATGTATTCCAACCTGTTACGTAAAGCAGGCAAAGGAATATATGGGTGATAGATGTAAAGTGTGTACAGTTATTGGTTTTCCAAATGGTAACTATACCACAGCTACAAAGGTATTTGAGACAAAGGATGCCTTAGCAAATGGTGCAGATGAAATTGATATGGTTATCAATGTAGGCATGTTAAAGGCAAAAGAATATGATTATGTTTTAAATGAAATCAAAGCAATCAAAGAAGCATGCGGCGATAAGATTTTAAAAGTAATCATTGAAACCTGTCTTTTAACAGATGAAGAAAAGATAAAGATGTGTGAAATTGTGACTAAGTCAGGTGCAGATTTCATCAAGACATCTACTGGCTTTTCAACAGCAGGTGCTACCTTTGCAGATGTAGAGCTTTTTGCAAAACATGTAGGACCAAATGTAAAGATTAAGGCAGCAGGAGGAATTTCCTCTATGGATGACGCAGAGAAATTTATTTCTCTCGGTGCAACTAGACTTGGAACCAGTCGTATCGTAAAGATTGTAAAGAATCAGGATTCTGATGGCGGATACTAGAATTATTTAACAAGGTTTTTTCACAAGATATGGGAGACAAAAGCTCCATACTTGTGATAAAATAAATTATAACTATTCATTTTACTTAAGGAGGGAAATTAAAATGAAAAAATTACTTTCATTATTACTGACAGTTGCAATGTTAGCAACATGTTTAGTAGGCTGTGGCGGCGGAAGTAACGCAGGCACAGAAGGTGGAAATGCAACTGGTGAAGAATATGCAGTAGCTATGATTACAGACTACGGCGATATCACAGACCAGTCTTTCAACCAGACAACTTATGAAGCTTGTAAAGCATTCTGTGAAGAACACGGATTTGACTTCAAGTACTTCAAACCAGCAGACGACTCTACAGCTGACCGTGTAGCTTCTGTAGAAAAAGCAATTGACGAAGGATTCAATGTAATCGTTATGCCAGGTTATGCATTTGGTGGAACTATCGCAGAAGTTTCAGAAGAATACCCAGATGTTAAATTCATCGCATTAGACGTTGCTAAGGGTGACCTTCTTGAAGCTGCAGTTGCAAATGCAGGTGAAACATATGACTACAATCCAGACAACTGGAACTTAGAAGATTATGTTTACATGGACAATGTATACTGTGCAATTTACCAGGAAGAACTTTCTGGATACATGGCAGGATATGCAGCTGTTAAACTTGGTTACAGAGAATTAGGTTTCTTAGGCGGTATGGCAGTTCCTGCAGTTATGCGTTTTGGTTACGGTTTCGTTCAGGGTGTTGATGCTGCAGCTGCAGAACTTGGTGTAGAAGCAAACGTTCAGTATGCTTATGGTAACCAGTTCTTTGGTGATGCTGATATCACAGCTGCTATGGATACATGGTATGCAGGCGGAACAGAAATCGTATTTGCTTGTGGTGGTGGTATTTTCACATCTGCTGCTGAAGCTGCTACAAAAGAAGGCGTAAATGGAAAAGTTATCGGTGTAGATACAGACCAGTCTGCAAACATCGATGGCAACTATGGCGAAGGACTTACAGTTACTTCTGCTATGAAGGGTCTCTACCCAACAACATATGACACACTTACAGATGTACTTGTTAATGGTAACTGGGATAATTATGCTGGCAAGATTGCTACATTAGGTTTAGTTTCAGGAACAGATCCAGAACTTAACTATGTACAGCTTCCAATGGATACAACTCAGTGGGGTGATGGATTCACACAGGATGATTACAAAGCACTTGTAGCTGCTATGTATGATGGAACAATCGAAGTATCTAACGATATTAGTGCTGAACCAGAAGTAGAACACATTACTGTTCAGTGGCGTGGTAACTTAAAATAATTAAGTGCTAACAAAATTTAGGGCAGACAAACATGTCTGCCCTTTTTTTAAAAACCTTAAGTAAGTGAAAATGAAAAGAGAGTGAGGGACGGATTTTGGAACAGGCTTATGCAATAGAAATGCTTAATATTACCAAAAAATTCCCTGGAATTATAGCCAATGACAATATTACACTTCAGTTAAAGAAGGGTGAAATTCATGCATTGTTAGGAGAAAATGGTGCAGGTAAATCTACACTTATGAGTGTACTGTTTGGTTTATATCAACCAGAGGAAGGTATCATAAAAAAAGACGGAAAAGAAGTAAAAATTAAAGACCCTAATGATGCAAACGCATTGGGAATTGGTATGGTACATCAGCACTTTAAGCTGGTAGAATGCTTTTCTGTTTTAGATAATATTATCTTGGGAGTGGAACCAACCAAGAACGGATTTTTGGAAAAAGCAAAGGCAAGAAAAAAAGTAATGGAATTGTCGGAAAAATATGGCTTGCATGTAAATCCAGACGCCATTATTGAAGATATAACAGTAGGTATGCAGCAGCGTACAGAAATTTTAAAAATGCTTTATCGAGATAATGAAATCTTAATTTTCGACGAACCAACTGCAGTGCTTACACCTCAGGAAATTTCTGAGTTGATGCAGATTATGAAAAATCTTGCTGCAGAAGGAAAGAGCATTTTATTTATTTCTCACAAGCTTGCAGAAATTATGGAAGTAGCAGACCGTTGTACAGTTATTCGAAAAGGTAAATATATCGGTACAGTAGAAACTGCAAATACTACCATTGCAGAGCTGTCTTCTATGATGGTTGGACGTGATGTAAACTTCCATGTAGAAAAGAAAGAAAAAGAATTGGGTGACGTTCTTTTAAATGTAGAAAACGTTACTGTAGCTTCAAAAGTGCATAAGAACAATGCTGTTAAAAATGTATCTTTCCAGGTGCGTGCTGGTGAAATCGTATGTATCGCTGGTATCGATGGAAATGGTCAGACAGAGTTTGTTCATGGTCTTACAGGATTAGAGCCACTTGTTTCAGGAAAAATTGAAATGTGTGGAAAGGATATTACAAAAGCATCTATCCGTGAAAGAAATACCTCTGGTATGAGTCATATCCCAGAAGACAGACACAAGCATGGTCTTGTATTGGATTATTCTTTGGAAGATAACTTAGTGCTTCAGAGATATTTTGAGCCAGAGTTTACAAATAAACTTGGTTTCTTAAAGAGAAAGAATATTCGTAAAAATGCAGAACGTCTTATTGAGCAGTATGATGTTCGTTCTGGACAGGGTGCAATTACTATTTCACGTAGTATGTCTGGTGGAAATCAGCAGAAAGCAATTATTGCCAGAGAAATTGATAAAAACCCAGAAGTATTGGTTGCCGTTCAGCCAACTCGTGGTTTGGACGTAGGTGCTATCGAATATATCCATAAACAGTTGGTAGCACAGAGAGATGCTGGAAAGGCAGTGCTTTTGGTATCTCTAGAATTAGATGAAGTAATGGACGTGCCAGACAGAATTCTTGTTATGTATGAAGGCGAAATCGTAGGAGAATTTGATCCTAAGACAACCACACAGGAAGAATTAGGTCTTTATATGGCTGGTGCGAAGAGAGAGGAGGTTAAGTAATGAAAAAGATATTAAAGAATTCCGTAGTACAATCTTTACTTACCTCAATTATTTGTATCATATTAGGTATGTTCATTGGCTATTTGGTATTATTGGCAATTGAACCTAGTGGTGCTGGTGAGGCGATTATCGCTGTAGCCAAAAACTTCTTGGATTATAGCAGACCAAATATTCAGATGAAGCACATGGGTACCACATTGGTAAAAACAGCACCACTTATTATGTGTTCGTTGTCAGTATTGTTCTCTTATAAAGTAGGTTTATTTAATATCGGTGCGGCAGGACAGTATGTAGTAGGTGTATGTGCTTCCCTTTATGCAGCTCTTGTTCTTGGATGGAGCTGGTTACCATGTATGTTACTGGCAGCAGTAGTAGGTGCTGTTTGGGGTGCAATTAGTGGATTGCTTAAGGCATATTTTAATGTAAATGAAGTTATTTCCGGAATCATGCTAAACTGGATAGGCCTTTATCTTACAAATATGATTTTATCAGGAGCAAAAGACCCTTCTAGTGCTTATACTTACACATTGAAAGCAAAAGGAAAAGCAGCACTTCTTCCAACTATGGGATTAGAAACTATTTTCTCAAACAACAAATATGTAAGTATTGCAATTCCATTAGCAATTGTTTTTGCAATTGTTGTATGGGTTGTTATGGAAAAAACAAAATTTGGTTATGAGTTAAAAGCAACAGGTTACAATAAAAACGCTGCAAAATACGCTGGTATGGCAGAAAAGAGAAATATCATTGTTTCTTTAGCTATCAGTGGAGCTTTGGCTGGTATTGCAGCATCATTCCTATATTTAACAGATATTGAACAGTGGCAGGTAACTATTTCATCTGTTCCAGGAATGGGCTTTAACGGTATTGCTGCAGCATTCCTCGGAGGACTTAGTCCTATCGGAACCGTATTTTCATCCTTCTTTATTCAACATATTAGTGATGGTGGTTCCCACGTTGACTTGTCCATCTACTGTTCACAGATTTCTGATTTGATTGCATCAATTATCATTTATCTTTGCGGATTTGTAGGATTCTTAAAGATGGCTATGAATACTGTATTGGCAAAATCAGATGAGAAAAAAGCATTGGCAAATGCAAACGCAGAGCCAGAAGATAATAAGGAAGGAGGCAATAAATAATGTTATTATTAGTTCAGTATACAATTTTATTTGCCTGCATCCTTATGTTGGTAGCTTTGGGTGGATGTTTTGCGGAACATTCTGGTGTAATCAATTTAGGTTTGGAAGGCATCATGGTTATGGGTGCTATGGGTGGAGCTCTTATGATGAGCTTTATGCCAGACGGAACTTCAACTATCATGATTATAGTTTTAACTTTACTTGCAGCTATTATTTGCGGTCTTTTATATTCTGTATTGCTGGCAGTTGCGGCAATTCATTTCAAAGCAGATCAGACTATCATTGGTACCGCTATGAACATGCTTGGTACAGCAGCTGCAACAGTTATTGTTAAATCAATTAATACAATCAATGATCCAGATAACCATTCATCTATTGTGCAGTACATTGATGAAAAGAAAGCATTTGTTGTTAATATCGGTGGATTCGAATTTAGCTGGTTCATCGTAGTGGCACTTATCGCATTGGTTGCTTCTTATGTGATCTTATATAAGACAAAGTTTGGTCTTCGTCTTATGGCGTGTGGTGAACATCCACAGGCAGCAGACTCTGTAGGTATCAACGTATACAAAATGCGTTGGGCAGGTGTGCTTATTTCCGGTGTACTTGGTGGTTTGGGTGGTATCATGTATGTAACCACTGGTGTATCTGAGTGGAAATTCGAATACGGTGTAGCTGGTTTTGGTTTTCTTGCATTAGCAGTTATGATTTTCGGTAAGTGGAAACCACAGAACATTGCATTAGCAGCCATTATTTTTGGTTTCTTCCGTGCATTGTCAAACGTTTACTTCGGAATTGATTTCCTCGCAAACTTAAACATTCCAAGTGGCGTATATAACATGTTACCTTACATTGTTTCACTTATTGTATTGGCATTTACATCAAAACATTCTGCCGCTCCAAAAGCAGAAGGTATTCCTTACGATAAAGGACAGAGATAAAATGAATAGTAATGAAAGAGTTGGGAGAAAAATCCCAACTCTTTTTTATTGATGCGAAACTATCATAAATTGACATATTATAGACATAGACGGGTGAGAATGATAAAATTTTAACAATCAGTAACGTATAAATTTTTTATCTAAGAGGAGGATAAAACCATGGGTAAAGATTCTTTATTATTACAGCCAATTCAAGTTGGCAACCTTACACTTAAAAACCGTATCATGTTCCCACCACTTACAACAGGATATGAAGAACGTGATGGTTCAATCGGACCAAGAAGCTTAGCTTTCTATGAAAGACTTGCAAAAGGCGGCGTAAGCTACATCGTAATCGGAGACGTAGCTCCAGTTCGTACAGCAAGCCCTACTCCAAAGCTTTTTGATGATTCTCAGATTCCAGCATTCAAAGCATTGGCAGATACATTACATAAATATGATGCAAAGGTTGCATTACAGATTTTCCATCCAGAATATGACGTACCGGGTGTAGGTCGTATGATTGGTATGGCAGGAGCTCTTAGACAGGAAGCTATGAAGCTCAAAGAAGCTGGCGATATGGCAGCATTCGGAGCAAAAATGGAAGAAGCTGAAAAAGTAACAAAAGAAGCTTATGCAAAACTTCATCATGATATGCAGCACTTCGTATCAGAAGCTACTGTTGAACAGTTAAATCAGATTAAAGCAGCTATTGCAAACTCTGCTCGTCTTGCAAAAGAAGCAGGTATCGATGCAATTGAAGTACATGGTGACCGTTTACTTGGTTCTCTTTGCTCTACTATCTTAAACCACAGAACAGATGAATACGGCGGAGAATTCGAAAACCGTATCCGTTATGCTCTTGAAGTAGTAGAAGCTATTAAAGAAGCAGCACCAGGACTTATGATTGAATACAAATTACCAATCGTAACAGAAAACGAAGACGGAAGCCTTCGTGGTAAAGGTGGTTTAGTAGAAGCAGAAGGTATCGAATTTGCTAAGAGACTTGAAGCAGCTGGCGTACAGATGATTCAGGTTGCTCAGGCAAACCATACAGGAAATATGGCTGACACAATCCCTCCAATGGGAACACAGGCTGATAACTGGACACTTCCAACATGTATCAAAGTAAAAGAAGCAGTTTCTATTCCAGTAGCAACAGTAGGTCGTGTACTTACAGTAGCAAATGGTGAAGAAATCCTTGCAAACGGTGACGCAGATATCATCGCTTACGGACGTTCACTTTGCTGTGATCCAGATATCGCAAATAAAGTTGCAAATGATGAACCAATCCGTGAATGTCTCACATGTAACAAAGGTTGTGTAGATGCTATCTCTAACCGTCGTTATATTTCATGTGTGCTTAATGCAGAAAATGGTGATGAAGCTACTATTTCTATCAAACCAGCAGATGCTAAGAAGAACGTAGTTATCGTTGGTGCTGGTATAGCTGGTCTTGAAGCAGCTAGAGTAGCAGCTATCCGTGGACATCATGTAGATGTATATGAAAAAGAAGAAGCAATCGGTGGACAGATTAACATCGCTGCAGTACCACCTCGTAAAGCTGATATCCTTCGTGCAACAGAATACTATGAAGCTATTCTTCCAAGCATGGATGTAGAAATTCACTTAAATGCAGAAGCTACAAAAGAAATCATGAATGCAGCAGATGCAGTTATCGTAGCAGTAGGTGCTCATGATATCACATTACCAATCGAAGGTGCTGACGCTCCAACAGTAGTATCTTCATGGGATGTTCTTGCTGAAAAAGCAGAAGTAAACGGACACTGCGTAGTAATCGGTGGTGGTCTTGTAGGTGCTGAAACAGCAGAATACGTAGCAAACAAAGGCAATGCAGTTTCTATTATTGAAATGACAGATAAGATTGCTGCTCAGGAATCTGCTACAGTACTTCCATACATGATGGAAGACTTCGCTGCTCATGATGTAAAACAGTATGTAAATACAAAAGTTAACAGCATTACAAATGGTGGCAAAACAGTAAATGTAACAGACGCTGAAGGTAAAGAAGTAGCTATCGACTGCGATACTATCATCATGGCTGTAGGTTCTAAGAAGAACGAATTTGATGTAGAAGGCGTAAATGTACCAGTTTACTATGCTGGTGACTGTGCTGGAGAAAGAACAGCAGATATTGCTTCTGCAATCCGTGGCGGATATAACGCAGCGAACCAGATCTAAGAAATAATATAAGCCCAAGTGGCTTGAATCAGATGGGCTGTCCGAGTGACAGCCCATTTTTAAAAGGAGAATTGTAATGAATAAATATGAACACTTATTTCAGCCCCTCTAAAGTAGGAAAGACTGAAATCAAAAATAGAATTTTTATGCCACCTATTTCTACAAACCTTGCAGACAAAGGATATGTAACAGAAGAGCTTATCCAGCATACATGGCATTTCCAATGCCAGGTACACCACAGCTTATTGCACCTTCTAACGTAGGTCCTTATTATGCAAAGGCAGCACCAAGAGCTGTGACAAAAGAAGAATTAAAAGTAATCATTCGCCAGTTCGGTGTGGCTGCTTACCGCGTGAAGCAGGCAGGTGGTGATGGTGTGGAAATCCATGCAGCTCATGCACATGGGTAGCGGATGAAATTATCGCAAATGAATTAGCGGATGCATGTTATATTGGTCGTGCAAACCTTTGTGAACCAGAATTTGCAAATAAGGTATACGAAGGCAGAGAAATCGAAGTTCGACCATGTATCGGATGTGGACGTTGCTTAAATGGTATCATGTTTGGAAAACGTATCTCATGTACCATTAACCCATCTTTCGAATTAGAAAACGAAGATACTTTAACCGAAGCAGAAGTAAAGAAAAATGTGCTTGTTATCGGTGGTGGCCCAGCAGGTATGGAAGCTGCTTTCGTAGCAAAGAAACGTGGGCACCATGTAGTTCTTTGTGAAGCAACAGCAGAACTTGGTGGCGCTTTACATGTAGCCTGCGTACCAATAGGAAAACAGGAACTTACCAAAGTGGTTCAGTTCTTTGCACATCGTATCGAAGCAATGGGCGTAGACATTCGTCTCAATACACCAGTGACAAAAGAAATGTTGGAAGGTGAATTTGCAGAATACTTAGCTCCACTTGTAAACGATAGATTTGTACGTAACCGTGACATCACTGTTCTTGAAATGGCGCCAGAAATCCTCATGAATGAATCTGGTTCTGGACGAAGCGTACTCGTTCAGAGAATGATGGCAAAGGGTGTACATATCGAATGTGGTGCAAAAGTGACAGCTGTTACTGAAGATACCATTACTTATGAACAGAATGGAGCTGAGCATGTAATTGCAGATGCAGATACTCTTGTATTTGCAAATGGATATCATGTAGATTCTACTATCGAAGAAATGCTTAAGGCAGCAAATACACATTATCATTTGATTGGTGATGGAGAAAAAGTTGGTAACTTAAGAGATGCCATTACCAGAGCATATGAAGTAGTAAAAAATATATAATAACTGTTTAGACAAGTGAAGACATGAAAAGGCAGCGAGTAAGTTTACTTACATTGCTGTCTTTTTGTGTCTTAACAGTTATATTTCATTGACAAAACTATCGCCATAACGATATAATAAATAAAAGTATCGCTATAGCGATAGAAAGGAAACTGGATGGATAATAAAACGATAATATATCACGGATCAACACAAATTATAGAAAAACCTATCTGGGGCGTAGGTAATCCGAAGAATGATTATGGCTTGGGATTTTATTGTACAAAGGATATCGGATTAGCTAGAGAATGGGCATGTACAGAACAGGGTAATGGTTTTGCAAATAAATATGAGTTAGACGTGTCAGATTTGTCTATTTTAAATCTAAACAATGGGGAATATCATATACTAAATTGGCTGGCAGTGCTACTGGAAAATCGTAGTTTTCGCCTTCGTGAAGATATTACCGTTCAAGCAAAAGAATATATATTAGAGAACTTCTCTGTTGATTATAAAGATTATGATATTGTGTGTGGTTATCGCGCGGACGATTCTTATTTCTCTTATGCTAATGCATTTTTGAATAACACGCTTACTTTAAAGAAATTGGAACGTGCAATGTTGTATGGAAATTTGGGAGAACAGGTTGTTCTACGAACGGAAAAAGCGTTTGATATGTTGAAGTATATAGACGCAGAGATTGTAGATAAGGAGATTTATTATCCGAAGAAAATGGCACGTGACACACAAGCTCGAGAATTGTTTCGCAAGGATAAAAAAGTTGAAGATTTAGAAGATACAATATACGTTTTGGATATTGTGAGAGGCAGGTGGAAAGACGATGATGCACGCTTACAACGAAGAATATTTGGATGATGCGATGAAAAACCTAGGGGATATGGTTGATTATGCGGTGAATAATTGTGGATATGAATTAGATGAGTTTTTTGGACTTTTCATATCTTCTGGCATTGCTAGCAGGTTTGAATCAGGAAATCCAAAATATGTAACAGGAATGTCAGGTGTAGAATTGGCACAGGCTGTCATTCGTAGCACAAATGGGACAACAGATTTTCCAGAGCCTATATTATCAGATGAATACGGAAGAGAATATTGGGCGGGTTGGATATTGGCATATTATCAATGGATACGTGGAAAACGATTTGAAGATATTGTATGTGATGGACTTCCTTTATCTAAGGTGTGCGATATGTATATTTTGCATGAAGCAGATGAAAGCAAATTCGTGGAAAATGCGGATATTATTATAGAACGATATAAGATACAGAGGAAGACGAAACTACAAACAATAAGAAAAGCAAGAGGATTTACGCAACAGGAGTTAAGCGAGGCGTCTGGGGTCAAACTTCGCATGATTCAGCTCTATGAACAAAGACAGAATGATATTAATAAAGCTCAAGTTAATGTGGTAGTAAGCCTCGCACGAGCCTTAGGGTGTGGGGTAGAGGATTTGCTTGAGTAGGTATATGAGGTGTATTTAGCCAAGTAAGCTCGGGTTACGGTGCTCTGCACCTGCTTAATTTTTATCCGCTTACTTGGCTAAATCAGGCTTTCATAATATTCTTTTGGCGTCATACCATATTCATTTTTAAAAGCTCGGAAGAAGTGATTGTAGCTTCCGAAGCCGCCTAGTTCATATACTTCTTTAATGGGTTTTCCCGTTTCGATAAATTTTTTACATAAATCCAAACGAGACTTAACAATATAAGAATGAATGGTCTGTCCAGTTAGTTTTTTAAATTCTCGGCAAAGATGATGTCTGCTAACAAAGAATTTCTTTTCCAAAGTTTCTAAAGACAAATCTCCTGTCAAATGCAAACTGACAGCTTCCTTTTGAGATGAGAAGAATCTCATAGTACTCTTCAGAAGAAAAAATGTGTTCGCAAGGCTGTGTGAAATTTATTTTTCGAATGTAATATTCTTTGCTACTCATTTCGTTGCTCCATGCTTGTAATATGTTATAATAATTATATCAAATAACGGAGGTAAGTGAAATGAAAAACAATAAGAAAATAATCTTGTGTGGAATGATGTTTCTATTGCTTACACTTACAGCATGTCAAAATAATGAAGTGAATAATTCTGGGAAGGAGCAAAATACAGAGACTCAAAATACAGAAATAGAGAATGTGATTCAACAAAAGTCTGCCATATTGGAAATGGCAGAAAAAACAGATGACGACAGTGTTGTTTATTATATCTATAATGAGAGAGTAGAGAGTGGCGTTCAGCAGGAAATTGGTTTTTATCAAGGAAATTTATTGTTGTGGGGATATGGACAGAACGCCGATGGCGAAACAGGTTTTCAAATTAGTTTGATTAGTCTCCAGACGGGTGAAGTGCTACAAGAAAAACCTTTTTCACAGATGGACCTTCCAAGTTTGCAGATTTGCGGAGAAAAGATAGCAGTATCAGACTGGGGCGCTGGAAAGGTTTATGTGCTAGATGAAGAGTTTCAAATAATTAAAGAATATGAAACAGGCACAGAGTATTGTGGAATATATGTAAGTCCAGATGCCACAGATGTTTTCTGTTTTGTGCAAGACGGTGTCCAGGTACATGACATAGAAGAAGGATATCAACATACTCTTTTCGAGGATGCAACTATGTTGTTTGCATCTATTAAATGTGGAGATACAATATCTGTTACATATACGAACAAGAATACGCAGTTGAATGAGGAAGGTGTAATAGATTTATCTACTGGCGAAGCAATGACGATTCCGTTTGATGGCGCATTTCAAGGTGTGGAATACAATGATGGAATTTGGTTTGCTGGAGCAATGGATGAGTGGGGGACTTATTATCTAGGAAAAACCCAACGACCAAATGTGTTTACCTCGAATGAAGGTAGTGGTATCGTTACACTTTTGGCTAATCCGGGAAGACTTATGGAGACTTCTTATGATGAAGACGGTGCAACAACCATAAGCGTTTATGGATTAGATGGAAGCTTCCTATCTCAATGCAAGCTGGGAACAGATGTGGCAATTATGACTTATGAGCCAATCTGGTCAGAGGCGGATGGTGGATATTTTCTTTTGGTAACGGATGTCACAGGACAGGATCGCTTGCTATTTTGGGATATGTCAATTCCTGTTGCAGGTGAGGGCTTGACGTTAACTTCTGCATATGATGGAAACCAGCAAACGAGTTCAGAAGTGTCACAAGAACTTCTAGACAGAGCAGAGGAAATTTCAGAAACTTACAATGTGGAAATTATAGTAGGCGATCAAATAGATGGAGAATATTTTGATTATTATGTTGCCTGTGAAATGGATGAAACTTATATTTCTGCTGCATTGGATTCTGTAGAAGCCGCGTTGGGAAAATATCCTGCGGGATTTATGGGGCAGCTATTGTACGGAAATCAAAAAGAATTGGAAATTCATCTAGGTGGAGCATTTACCATGAAAGATTTGCCAGAGGAATATGTAAATGGATTTACTTCCTACGTGGGGCTGGCAGAGGAACAAGCTGGAAAAACAGTTATTGTGGTGGATATTACCACACCAGGTTCTATGGAACAGACGCTTCATCATGAAATCATGCATGTGATAGATAATAAATTGGCATTTGATGCTAGCATAAGAGAAGATGCATTATATTCTGAGGAAGCATGGAGTGAGTTTAATCCTGCGGGATTTGTTTACCCTGAGACAAGATTGAACCTGCCAGATGATATCTATAACGATGGGTATGAAAGCTATTTTATAGATATATATTCTAGAACTTTTGCCACAGAAGATAGAGCTAGAATCATGGAATATGCCATGGTGGAAGCGGACTGGGCATTTTCAGGTTCACAAGGAAGATATGAGAAGTTAGAGTTCTTATGTGACTGTATTAGAGATGCTTTTGATACAGAGGGCTGGCCAGAACAAACTCTTTGGGAACAGACCTTGGAACAGAGCAAATAAGTGATGAAGTTGCACAAAAATAAATTTTAAAATATGGAAATTTTTGACAGAGTTAGTCTTGACATACTGCGGTTAGTGGAGTAGAATACAAATGCAGTTAGTCAAGACTAATTGTTTTTTTGCACAAAGGAGGCTTTTATGACATTATTAGAAGCAACAGTAGGAACAGAATATATTATAAAAGATATATTAACACATGATGATGAATTAGATAGTTTTCTTTTTACTTTGGGATGTTATAGTGGAGAACCAATCACCATAATATCTAGAAAAAGAAACAGCTGTATCGTTTCCATCAAAGATGGTAGATACAATATTGATAAACATTTGGCAGGAGCTATTACTGTCTAAAGGAGAGAAAAGATGAGAATTGCATTTGCAGGAAATCCAAACAGTGGTAAGACCACAATGTACAATGCGCTCACAGGAAGAACAGAGCGTGTAGGTAACTGGGCAGGTGTTACCGTAGATAAAAAAGAAAGCCCTATAAAGAAGCACTATCATGAGGGAGAAGAACTCATCGCAGTTGACCTTCCGGGTGCGTATTCTATGTCACCTTTTACAGCAGAAGAAAGTGTAACAAGAGATTACATAATTAATGAACATCCAGATGTAATTATCAATATCGTGGATGCGACAAACTTAAGCCGTAGTTTATTCTTTACAACACAGTTATTAGAACTTGGTGTACCTGTGGTTGTAGCTTTAAACAAAGCGGACATAAATATGAAAAAAGAAACTGAAATCAATGTATCGATTTTGTCGGACAAATTAGGATGTCCTGTAATCAATACAATTTCAACAGTTTCTACACATGAAGGTTTGCATCAGATTATTGATGCTGCGGTATGTGTAAAAGGAAAAGGTCAGACTGCACCATTTACACAGTCATATGCAGACGTAACAGATAGAGAATCTGCAAAAACAGCAGATATTGAACGATATAAATTCGTAAACGAAATTGTAAGAGAAGTAGAAAAAAGAAAAGTATATACAAAGGACCGCAATTTCCAGGATACCATCGACAATATTCTTACACATCCAATTATTGGGTTGCTTGTGTTCGCAGCAGTGATGTTTGTGGTATTTGATGTATCGCAGTCTACACTTGGACCAGCACTTGCTGATATTTTGGTAGGCTGGATTGAAACTTTCCAGGGTTGGGCAGGTAGTATGATAGAAGGTGCAAATCCATTTTTATATGCCCTTCTGATTGACGGTATTATTGGTGGTGTAGGTGCCGTAGTAGGTTTCCTTCCACTTGTTATGGTTATGTACTTCCTTATTGCTTTATTAGAAGATTGTGGATATATGGCTCGCGCAACAGTAGTGCTTGACCCAATCTTTAAAAAGGTAGGTCTTTCTGGTAAATCCGTAATTCCTATGGTAGTAGGTACGGGATGTGCAATTCCAGGTATTATGGCATGTCGTACTATTCACAATGAAAGAGAACGTCGTGTAACAGCTATGCTTGCACCATTTATGCCATGTGGAGCAAAACTTCCAGTTATTGCATTGTTTGCAGGCGCATTCTTTGGGGATGCTTCTTGGGTAGGAACTCTTATGTACTTTGTAGGTATTTTCCTTGTGTTTGTAGGGGCGCTTCTTGTAAACAAAGTTTCAGGAATCAAATACAGAACTTCTTTCTTTATCATGGAACTTCCAGAATACAAGCTTCCAAGCTTAAAGAGAGCAGTATCTTCTATGTTTGCTCGAGGAAAATCATATATCAAAAAAGCTGGTACTGTAATTCTTGTATGTAATACAGTGGTACAGATTATGCAGTCTTTCAACTGGAGCCTCCAGTTGGTAGAAGAAGGTATGGAACAGACTTCTATCCTTGCAACAATCGCTTCACCTGTATCCATCCTTTTGGTACCAGTATGTGGTATTGCAGCATGGCAGTTAGCTGCAGCAGCAATCACAGGTTTTATTGCAAAAGAAAACGTAGTAGGTACATTAGCAGTATGTTATGCACTTACAAACTTTATTGATACAGAAGAACTTGCGCTTATGGGCGGTTCTAATGAAGTTGCTATGACAATGGGACTTACAAAGGTAGCAGCTTTGGCATATTTGATGTTTAACCTTTTCACACCTCCATGTTTTGCAGCACTTGGTGCTATGAATTCCGAAATGGGAGATGCAAAATGGTTCTGGGGTGGTGTAGCACTTCAGTTTGCAACAGGTTATACAATCGCATTTTTCGTATACCAGATTGGTACACTTATTACAACAGGTGCTCTTGGGGCTGGTTTCTTAGGTGGATTTATTGCTGTGATTTGTTTTGCAGTGATTATGATGCTGGTAGCAAAGAAAAATAACGCTACAGCAAAATAGGAGAAATTCTTATGACAGATTTTATTATTATTTTAATCTTAGCGCTTTTGCTTGGAGGTGCCCTCTTCTACATGAAAAAAGAAAAGAAAAAGGGTGTAACTTGTATTGGTTGCCCGGATGCAGATACATGCGCAAAGAGAAAAAATGGTAATCCTTGTATATAATAATGATCATGAAAAGGGGATGTCGCAAAATACAGATTTGTGGCATCCCTTTTCTTATACTTTGAAGAATGCCTCGGAGTATATGCATCTGCAGTGCACAACATTAAGAGAAATGCGTAAATTTTCTTGAAACTCCCTTCTGGCTTAAGTTTTGTGTCTTTGCACGCTTTTACCATCTGCTAGTATGTCCGCGTGTAAA
>JAZPYQ010000041.1:0-38061 GCA_045544235.1 Agathobacter sp.
CAAATGACCACCTCCTTGGCTCACAGAACGACATGGCTACGATCCGACTTATAATCCATGTCAACGATAAAAGAACGTATCTTCGATACATAATCTATACTAACTGTCGCAGTACTATCAAAGAGAGCAGCATCAAAATAATACTCTCCCCCCACTAAATTGAAACATTGGTAGTCCAAGATTATTTCATTATATCCTTTCTCCCAAGGGATAGTTACTTTGTCCAACAATGTGTTCAATCCACATATATATTCATTATCAATACTTCTTATTGCAATTCCCAAAACCGGGGTCTCTATACTCGTATCCGATACAAAATACCCAATTTTTAATTGCACATTCTCTCCGTGAGTAACATTTTCTATCTCATTTCCGTTTGCATTTAGCAACGTAATTGTATCCATCTTTGCAATATCGATGTTATCAAGAAGCTGCTTAGCCACCTCATTCTTAGACTCTATCGCTTTTGCTTTACTTTCCATAAAGTCTTCAAATGTCTTCTCACTTCTCAGAAAATCCATGTATCGATCCGTTACCTCATTTGTTGGACCATCCATAATTAATTTTCCGGCATTTAACCAAATACTTCTTGTACAAAAACGTTTAATTTGATTTATATCATGACTTACAAACAAAACCGTTTTTCCAGCCTTCATGAACTCTGTAAATTTATTCATGCATTTTAACTGAAATCGAGTATCACCTACTGCAAGCGCTTCATCTACGATTAATATTTCTGGATCTACATTAATTGCAACTGCAAATGCCAAACGAACGAACATGCCACTAGAATATGTTTTTACAGGTTGTTCAATATGTTCCCCTATGTCTGCAAATTCTAATATTTCAGGAATTTTTTTCTCAATCTCGTCTCTACTTATACCCATTATGGTCGCATTTAAATAGATATTTTCACGGCCAGTATATTCCATATTGAATCCAGCGCCTAATTCCAGTAATGCAGATATTTTCCCGTCTACCTTTGCTTCACCACTTGTTGCATTCAATACTCCCGTCAATATTTTCAAAATGGTTGACTTCCCAGAACCATTTCTCCCCACTATACCAACAGTTTCTCCTCGGTATATATCAAATGAAACAGAATCTAATGCATAAAATTCTTTTCCATATACGCAATTTCCAATGTGAAATGTTTCTTTCAAGCGATCGCTTGGCTTGTCATACATTTTATATATTTTTGTTACATCTTTTATTTGAATTATTTTATCCATCTTATTTTCTTCCAAATATATTAATTAATCGCCATTTTTTTGATTTATATATATTTTCTAGTGTTGCTTCTTTTTCTGCACAACTAGCTTCTGCTTGAGAAATTCTCGCACTTAATTCCTGCACCACGCCTTCCAAATGGTCTCTATGTTCTTCTAATTTCATACTATGAGTTCTTAGTGCATCATTTGCTTCCCTCATTTGCACCAACTCATTTTGCTGCTGCATAATTAGCTCATTTTGCTGCGTGATTAACTCATTCTCTTTCATATCTGCTTCCAAGAAAGCTTTAGAAAAAGCTGCTACTTCTTTCGAATCCATTGATATATATTCAACTCGTAAGACAACTCCAACAGTGTTGTCATTCATAACCTTATATTCCACAACCGGATCTTCTGTGTCAAAAAGATAGTACTCATCTCTCCGAATACATGCATTATGATTTATGCACTCCGCTCCTTCAACATGAATCTTTACAAAACATTCTTTATTTAACGGATCAAAACGAAATACTTTTCCAAGTTCCTCAATATCTAAATTAAAAACGACCTGATCTGGTCTGCTCACAAAATACTTTCTTTCTGATAATTCCTCTTTTACATCTTCTAGATTATAAAAAACTTGAGCATAGTAATTTCTATTCTGACTCACTAGATTGTTTACTTCGTTTTGTACATATTCCTCACTCTTACGAACTGCATAAACAAATTGATATACTTCTCCATACTCCCTTGTAAGCCAATATGATTTATCAATTCCTTTTACGTCTTCTACAGAATTCACAATTTCATTCGTACCCACCTTACAATACGTGGCATATCTTTGTTCAATAAACAATCCTGCTCTGGACAACATATTTTCTAATGATTCTTTGGTAAACATATGAATATGCGTATTATCCAATAATCCTACAGATGTATATTCAAATCGATTATTTAAAAGATTAATCAGCACAGAATTATGGGCCAAATTTGGCACAGATAAAAGAATAGAACCATCCACCTTTAACAATCTCTTTGCTTGCACTAATAATGCTTCTGGATCTCTTAAATGCTCTAATACATCTGCAAATATAATATGGTCAAACCTAATATCTTTATATTTTTCGAGCCATTCATATTTCTCTGCATCACCCACTACTAAATCAACGCCATATTCTAAAGCCTGTTTGCCCGCGTCCTCATCTATTTCCACCAAATAGACCTTACATCCCATATCCTCTTTCAAGTACTTCGTTAATCTACCTGTAGCAGGACCAAATTCCAAAACGGTCGTTCCCGTCTTTACTTGATCCATAATCCATGTAAGAGAATTGTTGTGAACTAAATCTAAGTCAAAATCGTATTTCATAAAAGAATCCTCCATTATTCCTTATAGAACATCTGCCAAATGTGGCTTTAATCGTTTGAAGATAATCATTCCACCGCCTAATAAAATAATACTTATTATCCAAAAATAGACTGTTTGTCCCATACGTTCCCAAAACCAAATTTTATTTATAAAAGCATCTCTATATCCACTCACAATATAATACATTGGATTTGCTTTTAAAATTAGCTTTAAGGCTTCTGGAATATCCATTGTTTCCATATTCCACATAATTGGCGTCATCCATATACCAACTTGTAAAACAATTCCTATAATTTGCGATAAATCTCTAAAAAAACCAACCAAAGCTGATGTAGCATAAGAAAGACCTAAAACCAATGCAAACGTACATACACTGTAATAAATAATCTGCAGGTAATACACATCTGGGAAATATCCATATAACGCAAACAAAATTATTGCAAACACAACGAATGCTATATGAACAAAAAAGTTTGATATCACTTTTACTAATGGCAAAACACTAATCTGAAACACAACCTTTTTCACTAAGTATTGATATTCCAACAATGCATTTGTCCCTGCATTTAGCGCATCATTGAAGAAGAACCATGGTATGATACCTGCAATCAACCATAAGACAAACGGAACATCTAGTACAGCTCCAGATTTCAAACCTTTCTCAAAAACAAACCAATATACGAGCACTGTTACAACCGGTTGAATAAATGCCCAGAATATACCTAAATAAGATCCCGCAAATCTAGTTTTGAAATCATTTTTTGCAAACTGGAACAACACACCTCTGCTTCTCCATATCTCGGTAGGAAATTCTACAAAAAACTCAAATTTCTTTACTACTACAAATAAAATTGCTAAAAGAATAACCGAAGCAACTAAGCGTATCATGTAATTAACAGTATCTACTTGCGTTGGTTCAAAAAAAACTGCTACATAACCTATAAAAGCAACAAATAATGCAATTACTCCGCCTTTAAATATACTTTTCTTGCTCATTCTCTCTCCATCCCTACACGGTCACATCTGTCCAAGTGACAAGATTTAATTTTAGGTCATACATTTTTACACACAGACCTATCTTTAAACCGCATAACTCTTTAATATCTTCTTCTGGTATCTTACACACAAATCCACAGTACACCGCTTGGTTTCCCATAACTTCTGTTACGTCCTCACGCACCTGTCGATAGACTTCATACCAGATTTCTTTTTTAGTTTCTTCATTTCGAAAAACCAGATATACATCACTCAGGTTTGTATGGTCATCTGAACGAAACCAATACCACCCAGTAATCTGTAAATCTTGGTCTTTTACCATTCTATCTATTATAACATGAAATGGCTTATTAGCATATAGTTTTTGACGAATTCGCGCGTTACAAACATTCATGTTTTGTGGTGTTCTTAGTGCGAAATCCGTCTGATCCATGGAATAGTTTTCGCTATAGGAAACATCCCCCTTTTCTAATATCCATGGATGTGCCTTATACAAATATGCTCTCTCTTTCGAGAGTCTAAGCATCTTCTCATCATTTACTACATCAAGTCCTCTGCTGATAGATTCATGATGAATCAACACCGCATCTGCACGCACCACATTTCTTAGTCTCTGCTCTCTTAAACGATAACAAAAATCCACATCGTTATATGATACTGGCAGACCTTCATCAAAACCATTTATCATCTCGTATACACTTCTTTTTACAATAAGGCATGCTGCTGTGACAGCTTCAAAATTATAATCTAGACAATTTCTTCCTTCAGCCAAAACCCCAACATCTTCCTGCTTAGTTAGAATATGTGATGGCCCCATATTTAGGTTTACTACGCCTATGTGCTGTATTCTATTATTTTGTGAATATAAAAGTTTCGCCCCCACTGCTCCCGCGCCTGGTTGCGCAGCCTGTCCCACCATACGTTCTAGCCATTTTCCATCAACACATTCAATATCATCGTTTAAGAAAAGAAGATATTCTCCACTCGATCTACTTGCACCTAGATTACACATCCTTGAAAAATTAAATTCCATAGGCTCATATACATACTGAATTTCTTTTTCTAGCAATGCTTTTTCTAGACACTCTTTATTCTCTGGCTTACTTCCATTATCGACTACGATAATTTCATAATCTGTATAATCCGTATTTTCCTGTAAAGAATTAATCCCCGCAAGGAGCATGTCCATATTGTCCTTGGAAGGAATGATAATGCTTACTTTTCCAGTCGCTTTATACACAATACGATATTCGTTTGTTCGTTCTTCTAATTCTACAAAAGCATCTAATCCCTGTCTCATGATAAATGCTTCTTTTATTTCTTTTAGATATTCTTTCTGTACATCTTCCCTTGAATCAGATGTATGACACAAGACTTTTGAAATGTGTTTGATTTCTTCCTGATTACAAACCTCTAAAAATCGTAACGCAAAGTCATAATTCCAATGTCTATTATAATCCGACTCCCAGTCTGCAATCAGCTTACAAACTGAAGATTTATACACTGCTAGATTTCCAGTATAGAAAAACGAAAGGAATGTATCATAAGACCACTCTGGCTTAAACTTTGGACTTACACGTTTGTTGTCACTTTCTCTATATGTATCCTCATCACTGTAAATCCATTCTGCTTTTGGGTTCTTTTCAATGGCCTTCGCCATTTCTTTTATCGCCTTTGGAGCAATCCAATCTTTCATAGAAAGGAACATTATATACTCGCCCTTCACTTGGCACAGAATTTCATTCCATATGATTTTTTCACTACTTACTACTACCTGATCTATATTCTCGTAGTCTTGTTTTTTTATAGAATCTAGGCATCTTTTTCTTTGATTTTCTGTTGCATCATCTTCAAACAATACCATCGAAAAAAGAGGCTTATGCTGCAAAGAAATTTCTCTCTTGCATTCGTTTTCCTCAATCCAACAGAAATAATCATATTCTTTATCTTGAAGTCTTCTAATTGCTCTGAGATTACTCTTCTTAGACATAATCCTCTCCTTTCTCATTTGCCGTATCTTTTTATGAAATCACAAATGATAATAAGTCTTTATTTTCGACCAATGTGTTTTTATTTTCCATCACATATTGGAAAGCTTTCTCCGCCATATCGTTTCTCAAATCTGCATCATCGATAAGACATAGCAACTTCTCTTCCCATTCTTTTGCATCTTTACACAAGAATACATTCTCACCATTTGAAGTAGCGCCATCTAGCTCATCGTTAAAGCTACCTATCGTAGGTACTTTTACAAGCGCTGCTTCCATCCACTTATTTTCAGATTTACATCTGTGGAAAAATGTATCTTCTAATGGCATGAGGTTGATATCGCATTCTGCGATAGATGCAGGAAGCTCTGTCCAATCCATGAATCCTTCTCGAATGATTCTATCTTCTACTCCATCAAAACATTCTGGAAGTTCTAAGCATCCCACTATCTTTAGATACACATTTTCTCTCTGTTTCATAACAGATGCTAGTGTATCTGCGATAAGTTCAAAATCTCTACTATGGGTATTTGAACCACTAAAATATCCTAAGATCACTTTATCTTTGTGAATCTTTCGTGTCTCATATGCAAGTAGTGAGCATATCAGCATTTTGGCACTCGCTACATTTCGATTTACAAACACTTTCTTTCCAGGGAAACTCTTTTCTACGGCGAGTTTCATATTGTTTGTAGATACTGTAAATGCATCACATTTCGCCATGCAGTCATACATGCCTTTTGAGTACACATCAAAATCTTTGTATTCCTCGTCTTTCATAAATGGCAAATCTTTAATATCTTCATACTCAAAGATATAATCATCTGTATCATAGATGATAGGGATGTTGTGGCTCTTAATTTCTTCAATCAAGCTTGTGAGAGGTTCCATATCTCTACAACGATAAACCACTACTGCATCCACATCGCTCCAATCTCTATTCTTTGGAAGATTTGCAGTTTCCCACATCTCTCCAGTCACACCCATATACAGAAGTTCTTCATACATATGTTCCAAACGATATCTAGATGAGAACGAAATATACTCTGCTATATAAATTACTTTTTTCTTTGGAAGGATGTGTTTCTTCACATCCAGCTTGTTCTGAACAAAATCTACGATTTCATCCAATACCACTGCTGCATTTCGTTCTGACAAAATAAGACCTTTTTCGTATTTTTTTATACGTTCTGCAGGAGCGCCTAAATCAAAGGATGCAACTGGAAGTCCCATCTGCATTACCTCTGAAGTGGTGTATGAAAATGTCTCTGGCCAAATAGACGCCATCATAAATATATCGATATCATTTTCATATACCAACCGTGGAATATCGCCCATATGATATTCCCCTGTCTCTTTAAAATTCTTATGATTGCCAATGCTGGTTCCCATCACTTTACCAATAAGCACAATTCGAACATTTAAATTCTTTTCTTCGATTTCTTGAAGCATAGCTTCTACGAGATCACTACCCTTGTGATGGATAAGCGTTCCAAGAAGACCTATTGTAATGGTATCGCTAAGTGTATGTTCTTTATGGATAGGTACCATATAATTTACTTCATGTGGCACAAGTGTATGTGGAAGTTCTTCTCCAAAACATTTCTTTGCACGTGCCAGAGTATCTTCTGAGAAAGAGCGAACTTCATCACATTTCTGGAGAAATTCTTTCCACTTCTCTACCCATTCAGCCTGCGATGCACAAGCATATTCGTCTTTGTAATTTTTGCTACTATAACATGCCTGACATTTTTCTCCACCTGGCATATCACAATAGTGATAATCTTCTGTCATTAAGTTTACAGTAGGACAAATTGAAAAATAATCATGCATGAGCATAATGAGTTTCCCTTGCTGCTGCTCTTTTATCTGGGTAATGGTATTCATACAATCCCAAAGCTTAGGATAGGTTACCAATTCATTAATCCAGATTTCATCAAAATGAAGCCATTTTCCAGCTTCCAATAAGTCTTCAAAATTCTTAAACTCGTAAAATAGCTTTACATCGCCATTCTCAAAGTCCATATAAAACTTTCTCTTCACATATTCATATCGTATTGTAGTAGTACACATATCCTGCTGGAAACACTGACGTTTCTTTTTCTCCAGATAGCTACTAGCACCACCCGATAAACTGTGATCAAAGCATAGAATAGATTTTCTCTCATGCATGTCGATGATCATCTGCATAAGATTTCGAACACTCTTATTTGGATCTGAGATAACAAAGCTTGTTACTTGTCCATCATAATTAGGGAAACGACTCTTTAATGTTTCCAAATGTGTTTCGATTAATTTTTTCTTTTCATCGCTTAAGAAGCTGCCACCATGTTTATGATATACAAATAGATTTTCTACCTGTACATTTCGGTAACCCTTCTTAATCGCTTTCTGACACCAGTCATTTTCTTCTGCATAACCTCTGTCATAAGCTTCATAATCTAAGAATCCGATTTCCTTTATTGCAGCTTTATTCATACCCATACAGAATCCCACACCTGTAGGTGCAGAAGCATATCTTGGCTTTACCTGACGGAAATAGCTATCAATGGTTTCTACATCAAGGCCACGATAAATCACGTTATTCGCATTCATATTTGGAAAGCTAAAAATCGTACCACTATTTGTGTATGGAGTAGTCGTAGCAACCTTTTTTTCAAACAGAATTGGATACATAAGTCTTTCCAACCATCCGCTAGGAAGCTCTGTATCTGTATTTACTAATGCTACGTGTCCCTGTGCAATTTCGAGTCCTCGGTTAACACTCATAACAAAGCCATAGTTTTCTTCACTTTCGATTAAAACTACATTGTCATACTTCGCAGCATATTCTCTTTCAAGCTTATGTACACGTTCATCTGGACTCTTGTCATCTACCAAAATGATACGTGTCTTCATATTTGTTTTTCTTAAATCTTCGAACAACTTTACGAGATATTCATATCCATTATAAATAGGCACAATGATATCTATTACTTCATCTGTCTCTGGCATTTGGAAAGTATAGCCTTCAAAATTTGTTCGCATGACTTCCATGAGCTTTTCGTTCTTATTTCGACGCTCCTGAATCTCATCTACAACCGCCATCACAACACGACGAGAAGCCCTTGCTGCTTCTAGCAAAGGCCCCTTCTTAAAAATCACTCTACCTATTCTGCTGTACTGAATTCTTCGCAAAATATTCATTAAATAGTCCCCCAAACTAACCATGAAATCATAGTTACAATGGTTGTTTCAAATAATAATAATGGCACACATTTTTGTGCTATTACTTCCGTTTTTTCATTACCCGCAGGCAAACACAATGCACCTATCATCATAAATGGCAGTAGGTAACGATATGTAATACCCCATATCACTCCATAATCTGCCGGAGTCATAATATATCCTACCAATACGATAAGAACTATCATTCCACCAAACAGGACTGCAAACCATGCCCTCTTAATAATTGGTTGTCTTTTTTGCATAAGCATAAGCAAGAGAACAACCAACACTGGATAGTTTAACCAGTTGTTACCTTTCATACCCACATAAAGGTTTAATATCATTTCAAATGTTTTATATCCAAACAACTGAACAATGTATCCCGGATGTCCTAAGATATAATAAAAATGTTCTTCAGGTAAGAATTTTAATATAATTCCTACAATAATTTCCTGACCTTTAAAAATAAGAACTACAACGGCAAGTAATGCTATAATTATAGCTACTACCTTTGCAGTCTTCTTATTCTCTTTAACAATCTCTATTGTCTTCTTGAAATTATCTTTTGTTAGATATACCAACAAGCCCACACAAGCTATAATATATGGCACTTTCATTAGTGTGATATTGTATGTAAGAACTAAGTACGCTAATAGTCCTATTGCCCCTTTTTTCGATATAAAGTCTATCTTTTCTTCTTTCATCCATACGACTATCGCTACTAACAAAATCATCTCTGATATAAGTAAACCATCACAGTTACAAGAAGATTTAAGCAATAACGAGTTCGGTATAAAGGCCATGAGCCAAATCATTTCTTTTGCTTTAGGTGCAATATATATTGCCAACGCTTCCATTAGCACGCATACAAGTAGCTGACCAAATCGAGCTACATAAAACATCAGCAAATCATTTGTTTCAAACACAGCAGCCACTTTCATTGCCATAATCTGAGGCCAGTAATACACATCGCCTCTAGTCGCAGTAGCAGTGGCAGATACACCATACATCTCACCTGTGTGTTCAGCTTTCAATGTAGCTATGAATTTTTCTATACAGAACTGTCCATTTTTTTCTTGAACATACCCATAACCATTATAATTCTCCTCATAATCCATGAGGCGAAGTTCGTTTATTTCGTATGGTACAGTCGCAATATACTGTTCTCCCGTTGCCCCCATGATACCAGACTCTGTTCCTGTAGGGACTTTAAGTTCTATCGTTGCATAATCAACTGCCCCAGTATAAGAACGAAGAAAATGACGATACTCATCATCTCTACTTACAGGCGGCATGATAAATACGATAAATGTACCCACAACAAGTGATGTAATAAGAAACATCTTTGCTGTAAGCCCTTTTTTATAAATAAAATATAACCACACAATACCAGCTAAAAACAAACCCACAATTGCAATCATATATTGTGTTCTATAAGCAAACTCAAAATACTGTCGAATTGAAAGCTGACTTGAGCCAAGCGTTACATTTAAATTTTCTGCTTTTTGAAAATCTACCCTTACAACATATCTCTCGCCTTGAATCAAACCACGTTCGGATACATCAATAAAAAGTCCGCCTCTTTCGTCACACATAGACCAAACGTCTTCTATATTTTCAAGAACTACATTTCCTTTTTGATCTAATATCTGATAAAAAATTGTCCCCTGTGTTCCTTCTGTCGTAGTTGCTTCCACCTGAATAGAATCCATGATGCTTCCTACACAAAGAAATTCTTTTTCATATATTCCCGTAGCAGGTACACTTTCAATTACAGCTTCATTCACATGATAACTACGAATTCTAGCATCTAATACCGAATTCATAAAACCAAACACAGAAGATGCTGCATGGAATACTACGATTGCAACAATCAAATATTTAATTATCTTCTTATAATCTTTACGTATTCTCTCGATCATCTTATCCTATCCAGAATCTATTTAACAAAACATACGCCACATATACATATGTAACTGCTACAAACAAATTCCAAACCATTTTTGTTTTTTCTTTATCTATGATTTCTAAGCTGCCAAACTGCATAAAGAACAATGACAGAAATGGCATAAAATATCTTCCCTGCAATCCACCAATATATGGAATTTGATACAATGCCGTTCTTATATTATAAGTATCTGGTGCACTTTCACTTCCAAACAAGGTAATCATAATCGTATGATTAATCATCGAAAATAGAGTAAGTAATGTAAGTGCAATAAATGTTATCCATGCGATGCATCTATCGTATTTGGTCATTCGTTTCTTTGAACCATCTGTTCCCAGTATAGTGATGGCAAATAGTACTATAAAAAACAGTATTCCAAATGCATCTGATACTGGAGCCTTAAGCCATCCAAAGTTTCCTACCGAAGAAACTACCAGATGTCCTACGAAAGTTCTTGCAGTGCTGTATAATAGATATATGGTTCTAGGCCATTCTACTACTACGCCATATAAAATCTGAATCCATCTATTATCTCTTAGGATATACAATCCTGCTGCCATAATAACTAATATTATAGCTAATGCTATCCACCTATATTTTTTTATAAAGTTTTCTTCTATTTCAAGTTTTCCAATTCTCACATGAAATTTCTTAAGTGGAAGCATAAGTCCAAATAAGATAATTACCACATATGGAACCTTTAAATATGTTACAAGAAGCCATGCTACCAGTAACATCACAATATCTTTTAAGACAATATCCTCTTTTGTATATCGCAAATGTAATACATAACAAATAATCCAAAACACAAGAGGTATTACAAGTGCATCATGCGTAAAACTTCCCGCCTGTTGCATCATCATTGGCGACAACATAAATATTGCCATGATATTCTTCTTAAATGGACACACCTTTAATGCCCAACTACAAATGAGCACATATGCAATCAACGAAAAAAATTCTCCAAACTGCATTACCCAAAACGCTGGTAAGTGCAATACTATGGCAAGCATCATTCCAATAATCGCAGGAATATATTTTAGAGCTCCTAGCGTAAATCCATTAGGTAACATTTCTGACATGCTATAGTCTGGACTCTTTGTCATTGCAGAAATCCATTGCTCTATATTTGTCGCTTCAGTTTCTATCCATTCTACTCGTCCCTGATCCATCCCCAAGCTTTGCGTAATCTTGCCCGCAAAATCATCATTTTGGATATAATAACTAATCAACTGTAAATGCGTCGCTTCATCTGGCACCTGCCATGGAGATATTAAAAAAGACATAACAACACCAATTAGCATTGTTATGATTGCAAAATATCTAATTTCTTTTTCTGCAAATAACTTTTTAACCATCTTATCCCCATATCCACAAACCTACATTTCTTGCAAACGTAGATTTTTTTACATCATTCTCTTTATAAAACTGTAGTCTCTCTTTTCTTTCTTTCTCACCCAACGTTGCATACTGATTCGCCAAAGAATCTTCTACTTCGCCATATTCTTTCACGAACTTAGCCGCCTGCTTTCTGGTATTTACAAGAGATTCCTTTATTGCATCCCCTTGCAACATACGCTTCATCAAATAGAGTGGAGATTTTGCATCTCTTGCACCCACACCATTATTGGCGTGCTGGCGATATTGTATGGTTTGAAATGCCAGGAAAGACACCTTTCCAAATCTGGTAGCCACCAAAAACGCCCACCAGTCATGCATCAGAATATCCTTATAATCTTCTACATCTATCATCTTATCTCTAAGACTTTTGTTTACCATCATGGTGCATCCAGTTACTACATTCTGGATAAGCGCACGGTTGAATGTAAGCTTCTGGCAGTCCAGTCCTTGATATTCACTCATGCTATCTGCCAAGACACCTAAGCTGCTGTTTACTACCTTAAGCTCTGTAAACACCAAGCATGGCATATCTTTGCTATCCTTACTTTCCATTTTAAGCATCTCTGCTTTAGTAAGCTGCACCTTTTCCATACGCCACACATCATCTTGATCCGCAAACATATAATAAGGCGCCTCTACTTGATTCATGAGGTAAAAGAAATTTTCTTTTGCACCACCTGTTGGCTCACCCTCAATTATCTGAATGCTTTCAGGATACTGTCTCCCATACTGCTTGATAATGGAACTTGTTTTATCCTTAGAGCCATCATCATGGATGTAAAGCATCCAGTCTTTATCTGTCTGAGCCAAGATGGAATCAATCTGATCTCGTATGAAGTTTTCGCCATTATATGTAGCCATAAGTATGGCAGTTTTCTCTGTACGATACATAAATCTTATTCCTCTGCGAATTGTTCTTCAAAAATTTTTCGAGCCCTTTTCTTCATCTGCATCAATTTATCTTGATCCATCTCAAGAACCTTTTCAACCACTGTATCCATATCTTCTCGTGGAATGTTATATCCTACCTGATGTTCTTCTACGAACTTCCAAGTATCACCATCCACAGCATTGAGAAGTGGCATTCCTGCTCTAAAATAAGTTACAGACTTCATGGTAAGTCCAATTGCCAATCCCTCTCGCAAGAAATTTATTCCAAAACTACATTCGTTTAGAATTTCCTGTAAGCGATATACGTCATATACCACACCATAGGTGATGACTTTTATACCTCTTCCTTCCAAACTATCTATAAGCTGCATTCTGCTTTCACCGTTTCCGATAAGGTGAAAACATACTCTTTTTTTCTCATTAATTTTTCCTAAGAACTCTGTGATAAATGGAATATCAATAATATTATTAATATGACCCACATAGCAAATATGAACGAATTCTTCATCCCATTTTGCCTGTATGTCCACATCCACTTTCTTTCTCGTCAAGTACTTGGTCTCCATAGAAATGTTACAACCTTGTCCTTGAATGAGTTCTTGGTAATAATTACATTCTGTATACACATGATCTGCATGCTTTAAATTGTGATTGCGAAAGCCTCTCCATATATTACATACGAATTGAAAAAGAGGATTCTGACTTTTCATAGGAAGCGATTCTGGCCACATATCAAAGATATCCATAATCAGTTCGCACTTATGAAATCTCTTATACCAGGCTGTTGCAGTAGCCAACGTATTGAATGGTATCTCTACATAGATGATATCTGGCTTGATTTTGCACAGTCTTGCGTATGTTTTCACAGAGAACTCTATATGTGACAAAATACGAGACACAGAAAGATTCTTCTGATAAGCCATAACGCGCAATTGCTGCGCGTATGGCAATTCTGTCTCGTATCGCCGTTTTGTTGTATGGTTAAAGTCTGAGGTCAAATACACTACCTCATGCTCTTTTTGATATTCTTCTATAATGCTTCGCATGCGTTCTTCATAGTGGTTCGTTCCACTTATGACCACGACTTTTTTCATATCGCATTTCCTCTATATCCGATATTCTTCAGGTGTTTCTTCCACCTCGTACACAAATGTACTTCTCTTCTTAAACCCTTCTGTACTATCCTTTTTCAAAAGCACAATCAAGGTTTGGAAAATAAGTTTAATATCTCTCCAAATGCTGTATCTTTCGATATACATCATATCCAGAATAAGCTTGTCCTTTGGAGAAGTATTGTACTTTCCTACCACCTGTGCCAAACCAGTAAGTCCCGCTTTTACACGAAGTCTGTATTGGAATTCTGGAAGTTCTTCTGTATAGCTATATACATTTTCCAGCATTTCTGGTCTAGGTCCTACAAAACTCATATCTCCCATGAAGATATTAAAGATCTGTGGTAGCTCGTCCAACCTGTATTTACGAAGAACATGACCAATCTTTGTAATACGGTCATCTCCTTCTTTTGCAGAGACATTCTCTACATTTTCTTTCATAGTTCTAAATTTTACAACCCTAAAGATTTTTCCATCTCGGGTAGCTCTTTGCTGAAGGAAAAATACTTTTCCTCCATCATCAAGCTTAATAAGCACTGCGATAACCGCAAACAGTGGCATCAAGAAAACAAGTGCTAAAGATGAAAAAACGATATCAAAGGTTCTCTTTACAAATCTCTGCTCATAGGTAAGTCCCTGTACCTCTGTATGAAGCATGGACACATCATCAAAGAGATAATGTTCTGATAGGTTCTCTACTACATCCGGTATCTCTGGATTTAAGTAGATATTTATCATATGCTCATAACAGAAATTTACCAAATCATCTCTTACTTGTAATGGCAGGTCATAAAGGATTGCTGTATCCATATGTTTAAGAATTCTTTCCAAATCCCTACGTCTATAATCCACCACTTTAATTACGCGAAACTGCTTTTGGTATTTTTGCACACCGATAGAAATCTTTTCCAAATCCGATTCTTTTCGGGTAATAATCACACATTTTTCTGGTGGAATAATAAAGAAGAAAAACTCATTGCCACCATAAGCAAACATAACTACTAGAAGTAGCTGTACTATCATAACTCCAATCAAAATGGCTACATCTATCCACTGAAATGGAATGGTATCTGGAGTGATGGTTTTCATGATAAGCAACATGCCATAGGTTACCACGTCTGTAATTGCAGTCGCTAAAAATACAGAATAGATAATTGGCTTGCTTTTTCTTCGCCCTATATCAAATTGTCCATAGATATGTGTCATCATAAAAAGCACAAACACAAAGGTAAGCATAATAACTGCCATGGTTCGTGATGGTACCAGTATGGCAAAGTTTGATTCATTCAGTGAAAAGAATAACATAAACACTGACATCAAACTCAGATACAGTACCCCTTTTATGAGAAGCACTATCGTACTCATAAATTTTGCAAGTTGCTTTTTCATCGTATCCTCCAAGTGATTGACTTGCTTATGTCAACCACAGGTGATTCTTTCTATTTTGCCATGAGGCAAATATGTATTCATCTTCTATCGTGCAAGACGATTCAGCGCTGAGAACACACCTCTGATACATGCTCTCGTAATATTGCTACTTACACCTACACCAAATGTGACTCTACCTGTCTTATTGTCTTTCATCTGAATATAAGCTGCTGCCTTCGCATGAGAACCTTCGCTAAGGGCATGTTCATCGTAATCCAAGATAGTGATATCTGCTGCACCTACGCCCTTCTTGATAGCCATCTGTACCGCATCGATAGGACCACTACCTCTACCCTCAGAGATGATTTCTCTTTCGTTGTATTTAAATACCAGTGTAACTCTGGTTTCTTCATCTGCATGATCATCTTCCACTTTTGCACTGACAAATTCGTATGGTGTCTTTACTTTTAAGTATTCTGCTCTAAAGGCATCCATAATACGTGCTGGTGCTACCTCGCCACCTTCTGTTTCAGAAATAAGCTGGATAACATCTGCAAATTCGCGATGCATCGCCTTTGGTAATTTGTATCCGTATACGGTGTTCATAACAAAGGCTACGCCACCTTTACCAGACTGGCTGTTGATACGTACAACTGGTTCGTATTCTCTTCCTACGTCTGCTGGATCGATAGGGAGGTATGGTACTTCCCAAATCTCGCTACCGCGTTCTTTTAACGCCTGCTCACCCTTATTGATAGCATCCTGGTGTGAACCAGAGAATGCCGTAAATACAAGCTTACCAGCATATGGATGGCGCATACCTACCTGCATCTTACAGCAGCGTTCATATACGTCGATAATTTCATTTACATTTTCAAGGTTCAACTCTGGGTTAATGCCCTGAGAGAACATATTATAAGCTAAGTTTAAGATATCTACGTTACCTGTACGTTCGCCGTTACCGAAAAGAGTACCTTCTACTCGGTCAGCTCCTGCCAAAATGGCAAGCTCTGTAGCTGCCACGCCAGTTCCTCTGTCATTGTGTGGGTGTACAGAAAGGATTACATTTTCTCTATCTTCAAAGTGGGTATTCATCCATTCAATCTGGTCAGCATACACGTTTGGAGTATTCATTTCTACAGTTGCAGGCAAGTTGAAAATGATTGGATTTTCATTTGCATGATTCCATTCTTTCTGCACTGCTGTACAGATTTCAAGAGCGAAGTCTAATTCTGTACCTGTAAAGCTCTCTGGTGAATATTCCAAAGTTAAGTTTCCATCATATGTCTTCATGCCTTCCTTTACCATACGAGTACCAGCTTTGGCGATTTCGATAATCTCTGGCATATCTTTGTGGAATACCACATCTCTTTGAAGAGTAGATGTGGAATTGTAAATATGGAAGATAACATTTGGAATTCCCTGAATCGCTTCAAAGGTTCTGTCAATAAGTTCCTGTCTACACTGACAAAGCACCTGCACCTTCATGTAGTCTGGTATCATATTTTCTGCTACCAGCTTACGAAGGAAGTCAAATTCAATCTGAGATGCTGCTGGGAAACCGATTTCGATTTCTTTAAATCCAAGCTTTACTAGGAGCTGGAACATCTCTACTTTTTCCTCTACGGTCATAGGTTCAATAAGGGCCTGATTACCATCACGTAGGTCAACAGAACACCAGATAGGTGCTTTCTCTATTTCTTTGTTTGGCCACTGACGCTGTGGATAATCTACCACAGGCACTCTTTTGTATCTTTTAAAGTTCAACATTCCAAAATTACTCCTTACTACTATATTTCTCTTTTGATTAATCTTCTAATCCATTCTCAATGTATGCCACAATATGTGCCATAGCGTCTGCTTCATCTTCGCCTTCACATACCAGTTCGATTTCTTCTCCAGATTTTACACTAGAGCCTAGTACGCTAAGCACGCTTTTGGCATTGGCGGTGTTTCCTCCGCCGTATCCATATGTCACTTTACATTTGAATTTCATAGCCTCTCTGCAAAGGCCCCCCGCAGGCTTTACATCCAAACCTGTTGGATTTGTGATTTTTACTTTCTGTGTTACCACTTCTATTCCCCCAATACTACTTACTTTTCAACTTAAATCATAATCTTCATAATCATGTCAGCAAGCTTGTGCGCTTCTTCTTCAATGACTTTCTGATCTTTTCCTTCAATCATGACACGCACCAGTGGTTCTGTACCAGAAGGACGGATAAGCACTCTGCCTTCTCCAGCGAATTTTGCTTCCAACTCTTCAATCGCTTTTGCGATACGTGGATATTCCATGTAGCTGTATTTCTTATGGTTTGGTACTTTCGCATTTACAAGCGCCTGTGGAAGTACTTCCATGATACCCGCAAGTTCAGAAAGTGGTTTTCCCGTATCTACCATTACCTCTAAGAGGTGAAGGGCACTAAGAAGGCCATCACCTGTGGTATTATCATCCAAGAAGATAACATGACCTGACTGTTCTCCACCGATGTTGTAACCATTTTCCATCATGTTTTCTAATACATAACGGTCACCTACCTTGGTGGTTTCTAGTTTTAGTCCCATTTCCTTTGCAGCAAGTGTAAGCCCAAGATTTGTCATTACTGTTACTACTAAGGTATTTTTCTTTAACTTTTTCTGCTCCATCATATGTTTTGCGCAGATGAGCATAATTTGGTCGCCGTCTACCATCTTACCATTTTCATCTACAGCAAGCATACGGTCTGCATCACCGTCAAAGGCGATACCTATCTGTGCTTTTTCTGCTACTACTCGAGCCTGAAGTTCTTCCATGTGAGTAGAGCCACAGTTTGCATTGATATTGGTTCCGTCTGGCTCTGTATGAATAGCTACCAAGTCTGCACCAAGATCTGTCAAAGTTTTTACTGCTGTGTAATGGTTTGCGCCTTCTGCACAGTCGATAACAATCTTCATTCCTTTAAGGTCAACTGGTACACAGCGTTTTTCGTATTCGATATACTCGTCTTTCATATCAAATCTGTAATCAATTTTTCCGATTCCAGAACCGATAGGGAAGTCGATGTCTTCCATGTTGTTTTCAATATGTGCCTGGATTTCGTCTTCTAATTCATCAGAGAGCTTGTAGCCTTCTCCGTTGAAGAATTTGATACCGTTAAATTCCATAGGGTTGTGGGATGCAGAAATTACTACACCTGCATCTACTTTATGAAGTCTGGTAAGATACGCTACTGCTGGTGTAGGTAATACTCCTACATACACTGCGTTTGCACCTACAGAGCAGATGCCTGCCATAAGTGCGTTTGCCAGCATTCCACCTGAAATACGAGTGTCGCATCCTACGATAATGGTTGGCTTATGAGATGTGTTTTTGGTCAGTACAAATGCGCCTGCCTGGCCCAGTTTCATCGCAAGTTCAATTGTAAGTTCTGTTCCGGCTACTCCGCGTACGCCGTCTGTTCCAAATAATCTTGCCATATTCTTATTCCTTCTTTCCGAGAGCATTTCTTTTATTTTGCGCGCCAGCTCCCTTGCCCGCCTTTATTCTTCTGTGCTATTTTCTTCTGAAATCGTCACAGTTACTTTTACTGTTTCATATGTGTATTTGGTCTCATCCAAATCCAGTACCAGTTCTACATCATGGGTTCCTGGAGCCAAATCTGTTACATCCAGGCTGGCTGGGATATCTGCATTGGAAAGGGAGTTTATATCTGTTTCCAAACCAGATACGGATACAGCCACACTACTAAGTGCAAATTCTAAAGTAGCACCGTTCTTAAGACCTGTTACGACGATATCTTCTGTGTTCACACTAAAGGATTTTGTCTTTATCTTTCCAATCTCTACGGTAATCTCTATGTTTGCATCTTCTGCATTCACCAGCTGCACTCCCTCTGGGATAAATTCCGATACATCAATGGTAGCTGTTACATCTGCTGTAGCACCATTTACAGAGATAAGCTCTGCTGGAATCTCAATTGAGCTAATGCCATTTAAAATGGATTTGTCACCCTTCAACAGGATGGTTGCTGGGTTGCTAGTTATGGATGTTACCATATATCCACTTGCTGGTGTTCCAGTAGGAGTTACCGAAACATTTACTGCTTTTGTATTCAAAATCTCAGCAGATACGTTTACTGTGGTATCACTAAGGGTAAGTCTGGTAGCGTCTATCTCTTTTCCATTTCTATCAAAGAGAATAGGTGTTACACGATATGTGGTATAAGGGTCTGTAATACCTGTTACATCGATGGTAGCCACTACTGCGTCTATCTGCTGTACGATGGTCTTTGGACCAGATACCATAAGCACGTTTGGTGCTGTTACTTCTACAGCGCCCAATGCATACCCATCTGCTACAGTACCTGTGGCATTTGCCACTACTACAAACTGTTTTGTCATCAGGTCTTCCAATGTAACTCTCATGGACTTGCTGGTAGAACTAAGTTTTACCGAATTGGAGTTTACATTTGCTGTACATGTAATCTCAATTGGTACCTTTCCTGTTATTCCATCTTCTTCTATTGTCATCTGGGACATATCTGCCACAGCCACAAAGTCGGATTCATCTAGTTTATCCAAAATACTACGAGCTGCTGTTACAGAGAAGGATACTCTGTTTGTTCCGTCTACCACTTCGTAGTATTTGCCCATTTCATCTAGTGCTTCTTTGTTCTCTACAGTTACGTTTATGGTGAGGGTCTTGGTCTTGGTAGGGTCCTCAATATTATAAACAATAAGCCATAATGTAAATGCAAAGATAACTGCTAGGATTTTAAAGCCTAAGTTCTTGGATAAGGTTTTCAGAACATTATTTTTCATTCTTAAACCTCCTCTTCAATAATTCCATACGAGTTACTTCCTGTCCACGCTTCTGCAAGTACTGAAGTTTTTCTCTAAGGAAGTCAGCGTCGATATTTCTGTATACCTGACCACGTAATGCTACGGATACATTTCCTGTTTCTTCGGAAACAATAATGGTCAAAGAGTCGCTCACTTCACTGATACCTACTGCTGCACGATGTCTGGTGCCCAATTCCTTGCTAAGGCTAAGGCTGTCAGACAATGGGAGATAACAGGTCGCTGAGATGATTCTGTCTCCTCTCATGATAACCGCACCGTCATGGAGCGGAGTATTTTTTTCAAAGATATTGATAAGGAGCTGACTGGATACCAGTGCGTCCACATCAATACCAGTTCTTACATATTCGTTCAATGAAATCTCATCTTCGATAACAATGAGGGCACCTGTCTTTACTTTTCCCATGGCATACACAGCTTTAATCAGTTCATCAATGGTGTGGTCTGATATCTTTAAAGCCGCTGGTTTGTTAATCTGGAAAATGTTGTTGAGCAAGTTTTTGTCCCCAAGGTTTTCCAAGGCTTTACGAAGTTCTGGCTGGAAAATAACTACCAGTGCGATTAAGCCTACATTGAAGGTATTCTCTGCAATCCAGAGAATGGTACTCATCTGGAACAATGCCGCAATAAGTACGAAAATGAGAATGACCATGATACCCTTAAACAGGTTCCATGCTCTGGTGGATTTGATCCACAGTAAAATGTGATAGAACAGGAAAGAGATAATCAGGATTTCGATGATGTCTACCAAAGTAATGGTAAGGTTTGCCATTCCCAATACATTGGACATTTTGTCTTGGAAAAATCCAAGCATTTCTCTAATATTTTCCATGTTCTCTCTCCTTTCTGCTTTTATGCCTTATGTTTTATTTTAATAATTCTTCGTCGATGTCTAATTCCTGTGCGATGTCTTTACGAGTGATTTTTTCTCCAGTTGATTTTTCTTTCTTTTTGCCAAATGCTGAAAATCCATCAAACTGTGTCACGCTCTTGCTACTACCAGATACCATTCTCTTTGGTACTGCTTTTACGTAGTAATAATATTCGTCGTCTTCAAACTGTACACGTTCTGTTCTGGAATAATCCAAGTCCATAAACAAGAATTCAATAACCAATCCAAGTACTGCTGCTACGATATTGCCAATGATAAGTCCAACGTATTTTCCGTCAATATCAAAAATTAAGTAGCCTGCAATAAGTGCTGCTGTCTGAAGTAATACACCTGAACCTACCGCAATCTTCCATGAATGGTCGATAGCCAATTTTTTGATTACGTTTACTGCTACTGCAGAGAAAACAAATACGCCTACCACCAAGTACATTTCTTTGTTTGAAAGAAGCTGTCCTGCTGTAATAGTCATCTTTGCTGTTGCTTCTCCACCTGCTGCAGTAGCTTTTAATGCGGTTACGTTCTGATATACACCATCTACAAAATAGTATGCGATAGTACCGCAGGCTACAGATGCTACAGAGTAAGCATTTCTAAGAAGTCCTGTTGCGATAGGAAGCACAAATGGGATACGGAGTGCAAAACAAATAGGTGTAAGCGCTACCAGGATTCCGTCCTTTGGTGCAAATCTAAAATACAAAAAGAAGATAACCACGAAAATCATCAGGGCTGTGATTGCCACTTCCATAGACAGCACATAAAGATTCAACACTACAAGCACTGCTGCAAATAATATGGTCATCCCCTGCGGAAGGATACTGCACACCAATGCTAGCAAAAGGGATACTGGGAAAGAGCTAATGCGTCCCATAAATCCGATGGTTCCGTTAATCAAACAGAAGAGTGCCAATGCTATCACAAATTTGTATACGTATTTTAAGTATGTCTCATATTCTCCACAGAATTTAAAAATCTGGTCTTTTATCTCAAATAATTTTGTCATAATGCCTCCTACAGTTTGAGTTTTTCTTCTCTTTCGTAAATCTGATTCACTGCTTTTAAATTTTCTTTGTATGTCTCAAGTCTCTTTCTGCTTCTTGTATAACGGAAAAGATATACTAAAAATGTGGCAAACAAATATACGGCCATAAATCCTACATATATAGCAATCATAATAATCACCGTATTGATAATTTCCAGCGAGTTTACCTGACGTAGAATCTCTTCGATATCTGTCATAACCCAAAGCAGTGCCATCAATACATATGCAATGGTTCCTGTAAATATGCTAACAATCATCTCTTTTCCGATATAGTCGCTTCGATAGAAACGCCCGGTCTGTCGATGTTCTTTTTCTTCGGTTTTTTCATATAAAGCGAGCTTGTAAAGACTCTTTACACGTTCTTCGTTTACCATAATGACTCCTTCATCTAGACACAATTATGCATTATTTTTGATTATAGCACATTACTGCATAAATTGAAAGAAAAAATGGGCATTTATCTTAATGTTATGCACTGTAGATACATATCCCCCAAGGCATTTTCGTGCAAATAAAAAAGGATGTCACAAATTTGCGACATCCCTTGAATTTTATAAGTTCTGTAAGAAACGCATACGATCACGTTCGCGTTCTTTTTTCTTTGGTTCTTCTTTTGGTTTGTAAATTGCACTACGAAGATTGTTCTGAATCTCCATCTTACATTTATCACAAAATCTACCTGTACGAATCATTGCTCCGCACTGTTCACATTCAATACCATCACAAGAACCTTCTGTAAATGTGAGACGTTCTTCACGAACCCATTCTTTAATCTGTTTAACAGTAACATCACATTCTTTTGATAATACTTCCATAGTTGCCATAGGATTCTCTTTCAGATATTCCTTTACTTCCTGGAATTTTTCTTCCAATTTGTGCTGACAATCTGGACAGATCTTTTCGTTAGAAAGCTGGTTGAAAAGTCTCTTACAGTTTTTACAATTCATTACGTTCACGAGTGTACCTCCTACATATCTCCGCCAATGCATACGGTCAACACATACACCTGGCGTACCCCTGTTTTTATCAATTCCTTCGCTACGGCTTCTGCCGTACTTCCTGTTGTGTAGATATCATCTACAATCAAAGCGTGGCTATATTGTACACTATTTTGTTGCGTCTGAAAAGCATTTTTAAGATTATTTTTTCTTTCAATAGGATTTAACTCCTTCTGTGGGGTGGTATCCTTGACTCTTTTTATAATTTTCTTGTCTACAGGAATGCCTGTCAACTTGGACAGTTCTTCTGCAAAACTCTCTGCCTGATTGTATCCGCGGGCTTTTCTTTTAGGTTCATACATTGGGACAGGGATGATAACATCTGCGCCAAGCCACCAACCGAGATGCTCTACTGCCTGCTGTGCGAAAAAGCGGGCATATTCTCGCTTGTTGCTATATTTGAATTTGTACATGGTGTGCTTTATGACACCACGATAAATATATAGAGATTTTGCTTGAGTGATGTGCGATCCTATAACATTGCTTCGCCCAAGAACAGATTCACTTCTACTCTGATGCAAACAAGAGACATGGTTTTGACCAATAGCCGACCTTGTTCGAACCTGAAGCAAACGGGTGCAGTCATGGCAAAATTCTAGCGAGTCACCAAATTCAAAATATTCATTTTTTATTTCTTTTTGCTGGGTGTTTTTATAGTTTTTCTGCACCGGCTGCCCCTTCATTACAAGTGGCTTACCACAGTGCATACACACAGACCCCGTTACGGGATAGAGTTTGCTTTCGCAAATAGAATGGATTCCTTTTTGTATTTCTTCTGGTTCTAAGATGCCATCACAGACTGGGCATCTAGGAGGAAAGAGCAGAGATGCTATTACATCCCTGCTCGTTTCTACTATCTTCTTTAATCCAGACTTTATACTCACAAATCTTGCATATTGCAGCCGGACTTGTATTGACGAATCTCGATTATTATTCTTCATCGTCATCCTTTGCCCAACCGTATGCATATTTTACGGCTTTGTTCCAGCCCTTGCGCTTTTTGTTTCTCTCCTCGGAATCCATAGATGGAGTGAACACTCTGTCTAACTGCTGGTTTTTAATTACATCTTCTTTGCTAGCCCAGTATCCTACTGCAAGACCTGCCAAATATGCAGCACCAATGGCGGTACTTTCTACACATGCTGGTCTGTTTACTGGAGCATCAATCATATCTGCCTGGAACTGCATTAAGAAGTTATTGGCACTGGCACCACCGTCTACCTTTAAGGCTCTTACTTCAATGCCTGCATCTGCTTTCATGGCATCAATAACATCACATACCTGAAGAGCGATAGATTCCAATGTTGCACGGATAATATGATTCTTTGTAGTTCCTCTGGTAATACCTACAATAGTACCTCTCGCATACTGATCCCAGTGTGGAGCACCAAGTCCTGTAAATGCTGGCACTACATAGCATCCATGGGTGTTCTTTACTTTAGTTGCCATATATTCAGAGTCGGATGCAGAGTCAATCATACGCATTCCATCACGAAGCCACTGTATAGAAGCTCCTGCTACAAAGATAGAACCTTCCAACGCATAATTTACTTTTCCATCCAATCCCCAAGCAATGGTCGTTACCAATCCATTGTCTGAAAATACTGGTTTTTCCCCTGTGTTCATCAGAAGGAAACAACCTGTACCGTATGTATTTTTTGCTTCGCCTTCGTTGAAACAAGTCTGTCCAAAAAGGGCTGCCTGCTGGTCACCTGCCGCACCTGCGATAGGAATTTCTCCACCTAAAAATGCTGGATGTGCATATCCATAAACCTGACTAGATGGTACAGGTGTAGGAAGCATGCTCTTTGGAATGTCTAATTCCTCTAAGATTTCATCATCCCATTCCAATGTGTTGATATTGAAAAGCATGGTTCTGCTGGCGTTGGAATAGTCGGTTACATGCACCTTTCCTTTTGTCAGCTTCCAGATAAGCCATGTCTCTACCGTACCAAATAAAAGCTTACCTTCGTCAGCTAATTCTCTGGCACCTTCCACATTATCCAAAATCCATTTAATCTTTGTGGCTGAAAAATATGCATCTATAATTAAACCTGTTTTCTCGCGATATTTTTCTTCCAAGCCTTTTGCCTTTAATGCATCCGCCATGTCTGATGTACGGCGACACTGCCAAACGATGGCATTATAAACTGGCTCTCCAGTTTCTTTGTTCCAAACGATGGCTGTTTCTCTTTGGTTTGTAATACCGATTGCAGCGATATCTTTTGATTTTGCATTGATCATGCTCATAGCCTCTACAGCAACCCCCAGCTGTGTAGACCAAATTTCATTGGCATCATGTTCTACCCAACCTGGATTTGGGAAAATCTGTCGAAATTCCTTCTGTGCCATGGAGCAGATATTGCCTGCTTCGTCAAATAAAATACAGCGGTTGCTGGTGGTTCCAGCATCCAATGCCATAATATATTTCCCCATAATTGTACCCCCTCATTATGTTTCGATTTGTATTGTGTTTATTATAGCATTTAATCAAAAGAAATGGTATCCTTGTTTACGCAAAAATGGCACAAGTTTCCACTTGTGCCATTTTAAGATTTATTTTTCAAATAATTTATCAATGATAGTGTGACCTTCTGCCACGTAATTTCCTGAAACCTCTGCTTCTTTTTCGTTGTAGTTCCATGTGTTCTGCTGCTCTTTTGTAGAGTCATAGAGAACATATGGTACTGGTTCTGATGAATGTGTGCGGATGCAGATAGGAGTTGGGTGATCTGGTAAGATGAGCATACGGAAGTCTTCCCCTGCTGCATTAAGTCCATCTACGATTGGTTTGATAACACGTTCATCTAACCACTCGATTGCCTGCACTTTTTTCTCTACACTTCCCTGATGTCCCATTTCGTCTGGACCTTCGAGGTGAACATATACAAAGTCATGTGGCTCCATTTCTTCTGTTCCAAGCAACGCATCGATAGCAGCCTGTGCCTTGCCTTCATAATTTGTATGAAGACCGCCATTGGCACCTTCTACTTCGATGACTTTCATAGAAGCGCCTACTGCAATACCTTTCAGTAAATCTACTGCTGAAATCATGGCGCCGGTTTTTCCAGTTTTTTCTTCAAAAGAAGAAAGTGCTGGTTTTGTACCTGCTCCCCAGAACCAACATGAGTTGGCTGGATGCAATCCTTTTGCTTTACGTTCTACATTAATTGGATGATCAACTAAAATATCATAACTCTTTTTCATCATCTTGTAGAGTAATCCATAGCCTCTTAATTCTTCTTTCTGTTCTGGTGTTAAATCGCGGATATCTCCAGCAGTGATGTTGTCTGTAGGGAAGTTGCTGCTTGATATTTCTGCCTTTTCATCGCACTTCTGTGTCTCTTTTGATGTTTCTGTCTCGAGACATTCTTCCTCTCGTTCAATACCCGCTACATGAGACATTCCCACATGAGAAGGAAGGTAGCTTTCTATGCACTGTCCCAAAATATCATGAGGCTGTGCCAATTCAACTACTTTTCCATGGTCCCAAATGAGACAATGACGATAGCTGGTTCCCACATAAAACTGCATCATTTCTGTTTCAAGTTCTGCTTTTACTGCATCGAGCAAAATAGCTGCATCTTCTGTGCTAATCTCATCTGCACTATGGTCAATCATATGACGTTTTTCATATGCATCTTCTTCCTCTGAAAGTGTAACAATGTTGCAACGAAGTGCTACATCTGTATCTTTCATTGGCACACCAATACTAAGAGCCTCCAATGGAGAGCGACCTGAATAGAACTTCTGTGGGTCATAACCAAGCACAGAAAGATTCGCTGTATCACTACCTGGCTTCATTCCTTCTGGAATGGTGTGTACAAGCCCAAGCTCGCCTTTTTTTGCAAGAGCATCCATAGTTGGAGTCTTTGCATATTCCAATGGTGTTTTATTATCTAATTCTGAAATAGGGCGATCAGCCATGCCGTCGCCAAGGATTACGAGATATTTCATAATCAAACTCCTTTTATCCCAGTCTAATGCGACCTACCACATCAATCTTCTCTGCTTTTTCAGCAAACACTGCCTCTGTCATAAGAGATGTTGTGAAAGCGATTTCACCAGGAACCACTGCATCTGCATCACAAGCTCCTGCCACATACGCAACCTCACCAAAGACAGTTTCTATTGTTGCTTTGTCAGAAGTGGTACGTACAAAGAAACGATTTTCATTTTCTTTGTAATCAACTAACTCAATCTTTTCTGGAGCCCATTCGATGTAGATGTTTTTATTTACATGTTTTACCATGTCTACTACGTCTGCAACCACTGCACTGGCGGTTGGAAGTTTGCCTGCGCCACTGCCATAAAACATAGCATCGCCCAGCATATTTCCGTGAACAAAGACACCATTAAACACATCATTTACATTGCAAAGAGGATGACTCTTTGAAAGCATAAATGGGGCTACCATACATCTATATGTATTCCCCGCATGCTTACTTGATGCAAGAAGTTTGATAGAACAATCCATCTTTTCTGCGTAAGCGAAATCCTCGGATGTGATTTTTGTAATACCTTCTGTATAGATATCCTGATAATCTACCTGCTGACCACATACCAATGAGGTGAGGATGGCAATCTTACGACATGGGTCAAAACCTTCCACGTCTGCTGTTGGGTCTGCTTCTGCATAACCCTTTGCCTGAGCATCTTTTAACACTTCATCAAAACTTACACCTTCGTTTGCCATACGGGTAAGCATATAGTTTGTAGTACCGTTTAAGATACCAGTAATTTCTTCGATTTCATCTGCGGTGAGACACTTATTCAATGGACGAATAATCGGAATACCGCCACCTACACTTGCTCCAAACATGAAATTCAAGTCACGTTCTCTGGCGATAGCAATGAGCTCTGCACCTTTTTCTGCCACAAGATTTTTGTTGGATGTAGCCACCTGTTTTCCTGCTAAAAGCATAGCTTTTACAAATGTATAAGCTGGTTCTACTCCACCCATGGCTTCTACTACAATACCTACTTCTGGATCATCCACGATAATCTGATAATCCTTCACCAGTTTATCTTCATTTTCATCTCCTGGAAAATCTCTTAAGTCCAAAATATATTTTATTTCAATTGGTTCACCTGCACGTTCTGTGAGCAAATCCTTATTTACTTTTAATACTTCTGCCACACCAGATCCGATGGTGCCATATCCCATGATTGCAATCTTCATATTTCTTACTCCCTAGCTATAATTTTTGCGTAATGCACGCCATCTACTCGCTCAATGGCTGCTACCATTTCATCTACCTGATCTGCTGCGTTGTACACGTCAATACTTAAGGTAAGAGTAGCAATACCGTTGATAGGTACTGATTGATGAATGGTTAAAATATTCGTTTTGAATTTATCAATCGCGCGTAAAATATTGGACAAAAGCCCTGGCTCATCATCCAACTGAATAACAAGGGTAATGGTTTTTCCTTTTTCATTGTCATGAAATGGAAAAATGTCGTCCTTATATTTATAAAACGAGCTACGGCTAATCCCTACAGCATCAGTAGCATCCTGTACAGATGCAGCTTTGCCCGAATCAAATAATCGCTTTGCCTCTACTACTTTTAAAAGCACTTCTGGAACGGCCTTTTCTTTTAGGACGTAGTAGTTTGTCTTATCCTGCATTTCTTTTGTACTTCCTTTCTAAATATGTGACTTCACCAAAATTTACACCTTATTTTTAGTGCATTTTCTGTGCGTCACACAAAGACATCTGTCTCCATGTGGAAGATAATAACATAAAGGGGTTGTAAAAACAACCCCTTTTCTTAGTACTTTTTGTTATGTTTTGTATAACTTAAGGCGGGTCAAAAACCCGCCTTTATTTTCCGCCAATGACGGAGTAATTATTCTTTTTTACGCACGTGGTTTACCACATTCTGAACAGAATTTTCCAGTGTTTACGGTACCACATGCACAAGTCCATTCACCCGCTGGTGCTGGCTTTCCACACTCGCTACAGAATTTGCCTGTATTCGTATGACCACATTCGCATGTCCATGTATTTGCTGGAGCTGGTGCTGGTTTGCCACATTCCTGACAGAACTTGCCTGTGTTTGCTGTACCGCATTCACATGTCCATGTATTTGCCTGTGCTGCACCTACAACTGCTGCTCCCTGTGCCTGCTGTGCGCCATTGCTTGAAGGCATCTGACCTAACACGTTGCCGTTCATGTTCATACCCATGCCCATACCAAGGAACGCATTCATTGCGCCACCTTCATTTGAGCCTGCTGCTTCCATACCACGAGCCATATGTCCTACCATATAACCTCTCTGTACGTCTGGATCTGAGAGCATAGCACCTTCGTTTCTTAAGTTGATGAGTTCCTGTGATTTCTCATCATAAGATACGCTTGCAATACCTACAGACTGAATTTCCATACCACGCATCTTGTTCCATTCTTCGTCTAAAACAGATGCCATGTATTTTCCAAGTTCAAGGGCCTTGCTTGTTACATGAGAAATACGTGTGCCGTCTGCTGACATCTGGTTGATAGATGCCTGTAATGCCTGTAAGAATTCAGAAATGTACTGTTCATTAATCTCTGTAATTTCTACATGGTCTTTATTTCTTGGAATTGCTTCCGCATAAAACTGTAATGGATTTACAATTTTAATAGAATATGTACCATGTGCACGGATAAAGAGTTCTGCATTGTAAAATGTATCAAAGTAATTGATTGGCTGACGTGTGCCAAATTTGATACCTTTGATTTCCTGAAGGTTAATGTAGTATACCCTCTGTTCTCTTGGAGTTTCCCCACCGAACTTCACACGTTCCCAAGCATCCTTGAAAGAATCTCCCAAAGATTCAAAGAATTTTCCACCGAACATAGATGGGGAAGATGAGTTGTTAACTGTGTAATAACCTGGTTCTGCAGTGTAGTCTACTACCTTGCCACCGTCTACTAACATCATAAGCTGATTGTCATATACGCGAATCATAGAACCATTTGAAACTACATTGTCTGTTCCTTTGGTATTCTGTCCCTGACGAGTTTTTACACCATATGTAAATACTGTCTGGTCACCCATATCTACTGGTTCAAAGACCTCGAGCCACTGATCGCCTAAGCCAACTTTGATTGCCTGTTCTGCTGCTTTAATAAGTCCCATTTATCTTTCCTCCTAAATATAATGTGTAAGGACGACATATTCTGTCGTCTTCTTTCCTGTCACGTTGTTAAAATTAATTATAGTCCACTTCGTAAAATTTGTGAAGAGACCAAACTCTGATATTAATATTCTCAACACCACCGCCACAATATTCACAGCGCTTTACGCCTATCGTTGGAATCGGAGCTCCACATTGTGGACAAGTAAGTCCAATTGCATTTCCCGTGGTTCCATCTGTGTTTTGAATATAAATCAGTTCTACGTTGTACTTCGTCTGGGTGTTGTATTTCAAATCACCATCGATAAGTTTCCCGTCCTGCATTTTGGAATACATATATCCCACTGCACTTTGTATAGTAATAATATATTTCCCATTTTTCTTTTCGTAATTGGCAATTTCCGTCTGATGAATCCGAATATTGGAATAAGATTCTGCCACACCGCTAAGTCGGTTGGATTCGATGATATTTGCCACTTGCTTTTTCACATCCTCCGAGGCATCCATCAAACGTGTTACATCATTTGCAGTGATGGCCAAAAACGCAGAGGTCAGCATATTCTCAGCTTTGTGTTTAAATTCTTCCCATGAAAATTCCGGAAAGTCTCTCATAATCTGTGGCTCCATGATACGCGTCATAGAGGAAACGGATTTGGGTGGTTCTTCCATGACTTCACCTCGTTCCTTTATTGCCTCCACAAGTGGCATGGCAGTAGTAATCACATTCTCTACTCGCCTTATTTTTCTCATTGTGGTCTTGATTTTATTATACACTGTCATAATCCCAATTCCTATTGCTGAAATCACCAGAAGGATAACTAATATTTTGACAAAATCCCATGTGGTTAGCTCCAACACATCACTGACAATTCGGAAATCTTTCATATGCTTTTCTCCATATTATCCTTCTTTTTACACATCTGCTTCTACTCATCGTCACTCGCCATATTCTCTGGGCATCCTAGACTAAGCCACTTGAGATATCCGTTGATAAACAAATCAATATCTCCATCCATCACGTTGTCTACATTTCCACTTTCTACGCCAGTACGACGGTCCTTTACCATGGTATATGGCTGCATAACATAGGAACGAATCTGGTTGCCCCAGCCAATCTCTGTGACTTCACCACGAATACCAGCAGCCTTTGCCATCTGCTCTTCCTGTTTCAAAAGATAAAGTTTTGCCTTTAACATCTGCATAGCCTTATCTTTGTTCTGGAACTGAGAACGTTCATTCTGACACTGTACTACAATACCTGTTGGGTAGTGGGTAATACGGATAGCCGATGACGTTTTGTTGATATGCTGTCCACCTGCACCGCTGGAACGATAAGTATCAATACGAATGTCTTCGTCTTTTACTTCAATATCAATGTCCTCTTCAATGTCAGGCATAACATCACAAGACACAAAAGATGTCTGTCTTTTACCTGCCGCATTAAATGGGGAAATACGCACTAAGCGATGTACACCTTTTTCGGATTTAAGATATCCGTACGCATTTTCTCCATTTACTTCAAATGTAATCGATTTAATTCCCGCTTCTTCGCCATCCAGTGAATCAAGTACAGTAAGGGAAAATCCTTTTTTGTCCGCCCATCTGGAATACATACGAAATAGCATAGATGCCCAGTCACAAGACTCGGTTCCACCTGCTCCCGCATGAAGAGAAACGATGGCATTATTTTTATCGTATTCTCCTGAGAGCAAAGTCTTCATACGAATGGCTTCATATGTTTCCACAAAATCATCCAGCATTTCCTGTATTTCTGGAATCAAAGATGCGTCATTTTCTTCATATCCCATTTCAATCATGGTTTCGATATCTTCAAAGCCACGTTCCAATGTGGCGTAAGTTCCCACATCGTCTTTCATGCTTTTTAGTTCCTGCATCTTTTTCTGGGAAACAGCAGGGTCATTCCAAAAATCTGGCGCCTCCATCTCTCGTTCTAATTCCTGAATTTTTTGCTCTTTATTTACTAAATCAAGAGCCCCTTTTACTTCTTGCAATGGAGCTCTATATGTGTTTAATTGTGTTTTAAAATTGTCGAGTTCGACCATTTAAGACCTCTTTCAAAATTTATTTTGATTTCCTGTTTTCACAGGACTCTCGCCCTTTTACTCCGCCAGCATTTCGTTCATGACTTCCACCGCTTTTAAGAACTGGCTGTCATACTGTTTGTCATAAACACCATCATCTGGACCTGTATATTCATAATCTACTTCTACGTCTGGTTCTATACCGATTTCATGAATGTAGTTGCCGTTTGGTGTAAAATATTTTGCTGTGGTAATCTTTACCGCATCTCCATCTGGAAGTGGGAAGATATTCTGTACGATACCTTTGCCATAAGTAGTCTTACCTACAAGTGTGGCATATTCGTAATCTTTTAATGCACCTGCAAAAATTTCGGATGCACTTGCACTATTTTCATCAATCAAAACTACGATAGGCAAATCCACATAGCTAGAGCCTGAATTGTAATCATCTCTATTTCCAAAGGAATCTTCCACATATACAATCAAACCTTCTGGCAAAATGTAGTCTGTTAAATTTACCACCGATGATAAAAGTCCACCAGGGTTTGCACGTACGTCAATAATCAAGCCCTTCGCTCCCTGCTCCTGCAAGTCTTCTACCATTGCCTCAAACTGTTCATCTGTATTTGTCTGGAACTCTGTAATCTGAATGTATGCAATGCCATTATCAAGCATTTCGCCTTCAATACTTGGAAGTTCTACATATCTTCTTTCCACATCAAATTCCAATGTCTCACCAGTAGATGGGCGATAAATGGTAATATGCACAGTAGTACCTTCTTCACCACGAATATGCTGTACCAATTCGGATACTTCTACCGATGTTGCCGCAATATCTTCTACATAGAGAATCATATCTCCATTTTTAAGCCCTGCTTCTTCTGCTGGTGTGCCACGGTATACCTTTGTAATGGTAACTTCCATAGTTCTCAAATCCTGACTTACACCTGCACCGATTCCATAGTAGGTACCTGTAGTATCTACCATCATCTCTTCATATTCTTCTGCTGTATAATACACAGAATATGGATCATTTAAACCTTCTAACAATCCTTTATAAAGAGCTTCATCCAGCTGCTCCTCTGTATAATCTTCATAATAGTAGATGCTCATATATTGATAAAGTTCATCTAATTTTTCTACGGTTTCATCGTCTAAAAATGCGCTACCATCTACAGAAGATGCTCCGGCTTCCCCGATTACCAACACCTGTCCTGTCAGTTTCAATCCACCCAATATAATGGCACCAATCAACACAAAACAAAGTGTGCTTGCCAAAAATCCAAACAAGAAACCGAACCTCTTAAAGATACCTTCCTTTTTTGGCACCTGAATATTCATCCACTCTGTGTTTGGATCAAATTGTGGCTGTGGTGTATTGTAATTATTCATATTATTATCGTTTTGATTCATTTTGCTACCTTCTTTAATACCTAATTTATTTTCTTAATGCGTTATTATTCACCAAGTGAGCTAATTATACTTCATTTTTATCTATTTTTCCATATAAAGTTGCCCCTTGTATTTGACTTATATTTATGTTCTAATGTATATATCTTTTTTCTTTTTTTGTTATGCATTTAAAATATTAGAGCAAAGGAGATGTTACAACGTTTTACGAAAGAGTACTCGCTGAACGCGAGCGCATCAACAAGAAAATGCAGGCAAATAATAAAACCATTTTTTCTTTACCAAGTGGTAATTTTTTCTGTTCTAAAAACGGGAAAAATTATAAATGGTATCTGTTTGATAATCACAAACAAATCCCTATACCTAAAAAAGAGGAAGCTTACGCAAAGAAATGCGCATATAAAAAGTTTCTAATATGTCAGAACAAAGATTTAGAAGAGGAAAAGCGAGGGATTGATTTATATTTAAATCATTATGCCTCTCATTGTAAAAATGTCGACCAACTATTAAACAAATCATCTGAATATCAAAGACTCTTATCTGATGTAAGATTCCCGAATGAACAGGATTTAGTCGACTGGATGAACGCTCCTTATATCAAAAATGAAACGCACTTAGAGAATCTTAATTTTAAAACAAAATCAGGACACCTCGTTCGTTCTAAATCCGAAGTATTAATTGATATGATTTTATCAGAACACAGAATTCCTTTTCGTTATGAATGTCAATTACAACTTGGGGATACATACCTTTATCCAGATTTCACTATCAAACATCCGAAAACTGGCAAACTCTTTTATTGGGAACATTTTGGACTTATGGATAATCCGACTTATCGGAAAAATGTTTGTCAAAAAATCGACTTATATTCCTCTAATGGCATTTTACCAACTGTAAATTTAATCATGACATTTGAAAGCCATGATGAACCTTTAGACATTTCTTACATAGAAAACTTGGTAGCTTTTTATTTCTCATAACAGAGATAATTTCTAATTTATGGTAATGGCTGAGATACATAGTAGGAACTTGTTAGAAGCATTTGTTTGAAAACTACTTTGCTAAGCATTTGGGCGGAAAAAGTGAATTTCGACCGTTCACCGCCCGTTTTTTTAACTATATAGCGTTTTATTATGCCTCGTGGGCGGTGAAGCGGTAAGACAACCGGTTTGCCACCCGCGTTTTTCATTTTCATGGGCGGAAGATACCCCATAGAGTGCATTACCGCCCAAGCACAAAAATAAGTTCCCAAAAGGACCAGCATTTTAACACTTAGCGTCTTCTTCGTGGGCGGTAGAGCTAAAAAACACAACCATTCCGCCCACGCCCATCAAAAAGCACCTCAAAATCACACCAATTACGTCCACAGAACTCCCCCAACACCATAAAACAGCAAAAAAGACGTAGCAACTGCTACGCCTTTTATACACTTTTACACTTTCAAATGTTTTCGAATAGTCCATACACTACCCAAGAAACCAATACCTACTCCAAGCGCTAAAGCAATTGGAATAAGACCTTGGAAAAGGGTGGATGGTGAAACAAATTCCAGTAATGAGCCAATCATAGAATACTGATTTGCTACATGACCTGCAATATTGTTGTACAAAACATAAAGCAGGATAAGTGGAAGAGATGCTCCTACCAGACCAATTACGACACCTTCTACAATAAATGGTGAACGTACCAAAAAGTCCGTAGCACCAATTAATTTCATGATACTAATTTCTTCTTTACGAACAGAAATACCTACTGCAATGGTGTTATTGATAAGGAATATTGCTACACAGAGCAAAATTAAAATAATACCACCGGACACAAGACTTAGAATCTTGTTAAACTCTGTAAGAGTTTCTGCTACTTTTTGGGATTGGTTTACATCTCGTACACCGTCAATCCCTTGCAGGTATGTTACCAGACCTGATTGCTGGGATACGTCTTTTAGGTAAATTTCAAAGTTTGCAGAATTTGCAAGTGGGTTTTCTGAAAAGCCTTCTGCAAATTCTTCATTACCTGCAAAATAATCTGTTTTGAAACTTTCCCAGGCTTCTTCTGCAGATACAAATACAATTTCTCTTACTTCAGTACGTTTTTGGATTTCTTCTCCAATAGCCTGAATTCGACTATCTGAGATACCTTCGTCAAAGAAAACGGTAATCGCTACGCTCTCTTCTGCCGCCTGCACCATAGCATTTACGTTGTATACTAAAATATAAAAAATACCAAACATAAAAATACATGCTGCCATAGTGGCAATGGAAGCAATGGAAAACATCTTATTTCTTCCGATGTTTTTTAAGCCTTGCTGAATGGAATAAAGTAAAGTATTAATCTTCATACGCTTCACCACCCTGTTTGCTATCGCTTACGATAACACCTTTCTGCACAGTGATTACACGTTTTTTCATGACTTTTACGATTTCCATGTTGTGAGTTACTACGATAACTGTAGTTCCACGGCTATTAATTTCTTCTAGTAATTTCATGATTTCCCATGCGTTATTATTGTCCAAGTTTCCTGTAGGCTCGTCCGCCAACAAAATACTTGGTTCATTGATGAGGGCTCTGGCAATAGCTACACGCTGCTGTTCCCCACCAGATAATTCTCTTGGATTGGAACGATACTTAGCTGCAAGACCTACCACTGATAACATGGCTGGTACTTTTTTCTTAATGTTCTTTGTGGATTCGCCTATTACCTTCTGTGCAAAGGCAATATTTTCGTATACGTTTCTATCTTTCAGTAAACGGAAGTCCTGGAAAACAACACCAATATTACGACGGAATTTTGGCACCTGTCTTCTACGGATTTTTCCTAAATTTTTACCATCAATATGAATGGTTCCTTCAGATGGTTCTAGTTCTTTTAACAGTAACTTAATCATGGTAGATTTACCTGATCCACTGTCACCTACGATGAATACAAATTCACCGTCTTCAATCTCTAGATTAACATCGTTCAGCGCAGGTATCCCTGCAGAATAAGACTTGCTGACATGTTCTAGTTTAATCATTTACTATCTCCTATTTCTTAGTTCGCTTACGTTCATTCTAGTAATCAAGTGACTCCATATATTTCATGTACTTAACTACCATAAGTGCGATTCTAAATGTAATAGCATCCTCGAATACACGAAGGTCCAGTCCTGTACTCTTCTGAAGTTTGTCAAGACGATATACCAATGTATTACGATGAATGTATAACTGTCTAGATGTTTCAGATACATTCAGGCTGTTTTCAAAGAATTTGTTAATAGTTGTGAGAATTTCTTCGTCAAAATCATCTGGTGATTTTCCGTCAAAAATCTCTTTGATAAACATCTTACAAAGTGGAATAGGAAGCTGATAAATCAAACGTCCAATTCCAAGCTGTGAGTATGCAATGACATCTTTTTCTTCGAAGAAAATTTTTCCAACATCAAGTGCCATACGTGCTTCTTTATAAGAACGTGAAACTTCTTTTAATTCATTTACAATCGTACCATAGGCAACGTGTACATTGTTGTCCGCATCCCCACGGAAAAGGTTGATGATGACTTCTGCTGTTTTGCCTAAGTCTTCATATGTTTCGTTTTCAGTCAATTCTTTGACAACGATAATATTCTTTTCATCAACTGCTGTGACAAAATCTTTTGACTTTCCACCGAAAAGGCCACGGATTTTCTCTAATTCGTTTCCATCTTTGTCGCGATTTGTCTCTACGATAAATACGACACGTTTTACTTCTGTTTCGATGTGCAGTTTTTTTGCACGGTTATAGATATCTACCAAAAGGAGATTGTCCAAAAGAAGGTTCTTGATAAAGTTATCCTTATCAAAACGTTCTTTGTAAGCTACCAGGAGATTCTGAATCTGGAAGCTTGCGATTTTACCAATCATATATGCGTCATCACTATCACCGTACGCTAAAAGGATATATTCTAACTGGTGCTCATCAAATACCTTAAAGAACTGGCATCCTCCAACCACCTGGCTATCCGCCGGTGAAGCAGCAAAATTTTGTGCAGCACTAGAAAACTTGTCTGCATCCTGTGATGTAGATGCAAGCACTTTACCTTCTACATCAATTACACACAAATCTGTTTTTGTGATATTTTTAAGTCCATCGATTGTATTTTGTAATATCTGATTGGAAATCATAATTATGTTCTCCTTGTCCCCCATATTTGCGTTTTGCATAAATACCTTACCCTATTTTAATGCATAAACACAAAAAAATAAAGAGGA